>JBAYGC010000008.1:0-62879 GCA_041666845.1 Patescibacteria group bacterium
ATCGATAAACTTTATAAAATATAACTGATACAAAATAATGCCAAGAGTAAAAAGAGGAACCGCGCATGTAAAAAGGAGAAAAAACCTTTTAGCACGCACCAAGGGTTACAAATGGGGACGCAAGAAAAAGATTAAGGAAGCTAAGACCGCGGTCTTGAAAGCCGGCGCTCATGCATTCCGTGACCGACGTGCAAAGAAAAGAACCGCCCGCAGTGTCTGGCAGATCCGGATCAATGCCGCTGTCAGGGAAGAAGGATTAACCTATTCCAAATTCATGGACCTGCTGAAAAAATCCAAAGTGGAAATTGACCGCAAAGTTCTTTCGGAACTGGCGCAAAAGAATCCGGAAGTCTTCAAAGCAATCGTCAAACTGGTACAGAAATAAATTAAGAAATCAAAAAAACGTAGGTGCGAATCGCGATTCGCGCCTACGTTTTTGTTTTATTCAAATTACCATCGTTTGCGGTCGTAGATAACAGTTCCGATTATAATCCCGATAAAATCAATCCCGGCATCCCACAGCGAACCGCTTCTGCCCGGCACAAATAACTGATGTAATTCATCAGAAAATGCATACAGCAAAGACACTAGTACGCCGGCGGTAATAATTTCAAGATATAACATATTCTGATGTTTGACTGTACCGGTTTTGAGGTCTCTTTTAATCTCGTCATTATTAAAAAACATCCGCAATAAAAAAATTGCCAACAATCCGTATTCCCCCATGTGAGCGATTTTTCTTAAAACCAGATCAAAAGTACTGGGCAGTCCGCTTTGTAAATCAGGAATTGATGAGAGATAAAAAATCACCCCCGCGAGCATTAGAGGCGGAAGATAATAGTTAATAAATGTTTTTGTTTTTGACATAATGATTTCATTATATGTTAACAAAATAATAATGCAAGCATTTTAGCTAATAATAGCCAAATATTTCACCTTTGGTATTGACAAAATGCAGATTTAGGTATATACTACGCGGTTAACAATTGAATAGGTAGAGACTCCTGCGTACCGCTCGCTTTGCGGCACTTCGGAGTCCGAGGGAGAGAGCTTTAGCAAAAATCGCCTTACGTTTGGATATTGCAACCTCAAATTATAGTATGCAGACGTAAGGCCTTTTTCTTGGAATTACAACTCCAATCGCAAAAAAGAGAAAGCGCCTTTATTGTGAGAGAATGCGGTGGTCCTATTCCTGGATCGCCATTGACAACCGCCCCACTCGGGAGGAAAAGACGATGAAGTTCCGCACTCTGTTCATCCTGATGGCCGTCGTCCTGATGGCCAACATCGCGTTCGCTGCGACGGAGGTCACGCTGACCACGGCCCAGCAGGAGGAAGTCCTCAAGCTGCAGGCCGCCGGGCACCTCGCCCAGGCCGACAGCATGAAGACGGTCTTCACGGCCCAGGCCACGCTCGCTCTGCAGCAGGCCGCTGCCCGGGCCGAGCTCAGGAAGCTCGCGCTCAAGGCGAAGACCGACCGCGAGGCCGGATTCGCCAACGAGGTCGCGAAGCTCAGCTTCGAGGAATCGCTCAAGTGGGCCAACGACCCGAAGGGTGTTCGGGTGGAGCGCATCTCGTGGCTCAACGATCGTTGGGTCAACCGGTTCGGCTTCACCGAGCCGGATTCCACCTCGTCACTGGACGAGGTGTATCTGCACCTGCAGCAGCAGGTTACCGAACGCCGCGACGCCGCCAAGCGCCGTGCCGAGATCGACGCCCGCGTCAGTGGCGCCGTCAATTCCCTGCAGAACAATCTGCAGAAGCAGATCGACGCCGGCGCCCGCGCTGACGTCCGGCTGGCCGAGTTCATCGGCAGGCAGGGCGACGAAATCGCCGAGTTGAAGGCTCAGGTCGCTGAGCTGAAGGAGTGGCAGCCCACCGTGGACTCCCGTCTGAGCATCCTGCTCAACGAAGCCAACGCCGGCCGCGTGAACATCGCGGCCTGCATGAAGGCTCTCGAGTACGCGAAGTACAACCGCGAACCGAAAGCCGCAGATCAGGCGGCGAAGTTCGTGGCCAACGCCCAGGCCACCACCACGCCGGTGACGTTCCCCGCGAACGACACCGAGTAACTGCGAATCCGATTCGCAGAACCGTTCTTTCGTCGAGGATACCCTCGACCACCCCTCGTTCCCAAAAGGTTCCCATCTGTACCAAGCATTACGCCTTGGCAACTTACAGATGATCGGAGCCTTTTTTCTTTGCCAAAAAACAGCAGACGCGAATATTTATTCGCGCCTACTCATTATTTTGGACTCTACCTTTTTATTATGCTTTCAATTGTCCCAACCGTATATCAATCACTTCAATAATCGCTTTATATCCTCTTGCAACAGACTCCAGATATTCAGGTGGCGCCTCTGCCGGTGGATTGTTTTGAATTCCCATAACAACTCCCTGTGCCCCTTCTTTCATATTTTCCAGAAGTGTTGTGTCATTCAAACTGGCAATATCATGCAGAGTGACACCTTCCAGACTTTTCAGGACATCGGGAGTAATATTATCCATATTGGCCAGAATCCCGGTAAACAGGTTTTCTAATGCCGCCTTAATATCCATACCCGAGGCGGCAAATTGTCCATCGACAATCTCAGCTGGCTGCGGTGTTTGCTCAGTTGGTGACGCTTCAATAGGTTGAGTCTTTGGTACAGTATTTTCGGGTGTCACCGGAGGCACTTCAGTACTGTTAACAGCTGTTCCGGCATCTGGCGCTGGCGCGTTTACAGTGTCTTTAAGCACATCGCCAAATCTTGCTTCCAGTTGAGCAGTCGTGCTATGGATATGATCCTTTAAATACACTGCTTCGGGAGTATCCCCGTTTCCTGCCGCTTCCATCGTGCTTAATGAATGTTGCATTGCTTCCAATTGTCTCACGTTGTTTTCAAATACTACCTCATATGATGCCATTGGAAGTTTTGTACCTTCTTCTGCATACTGCTGAGCAAGCATATCTCTGTATCCCTCATTCAGTGATGTAAGCGGGGACTTCATATCTTCAATATGCGGATGCACACCGATTATTTTTCCATCCGCTCCATAATCGAAACGGATTGCTGAACCATCGGGACTTTCAACGGCATGAATCGGTTCCACATTATCCGGAACTATTTTTGGAATTTCATTCTCCGCAGCAGCCAGTTCGGTCGGATTCAGATTCGGTGTTGCCAAAATTGCGGTTGTATTGTGCAGATCAAGATTCGCCTGTTCTGTAACCCTGCCCTCGATAATCTGCCGGACCGCTTCACCGATTTTTTGCGGGCCACCACTGGACGGATTAGTAATTTCTCCTTTTCTGATTGCGAGCTCAATTAGTTTTCGCAGTTTACCCCGATGACGTCCTTCCAGGTAATCCATTGTATTACCGGAATGGCCTTCAATATCTTTATTCAACAAATCTGCGACTGATTTGTTCTTTAAAAATTCCCATTCCTGTTCACCCTGCCCGCCTTTGCCGAATCCTAATTTCTCAAGCATTTTTAGCTGGTCAGCCTTGGTCAGCTCCTGCACTCTTTGCAACCTCGCCGCTTCCGCCACAGCTTTTTCAGGATCTACCTCAGTTGTTTGCTCCGGCGTTGCTGGATTACTTACCACTTCTGGTTTATTAGCTCCTTCGACATCACCGGAACCTCCGGTTACGCCGACACTAGAAGATTGAGCAGAACTTTTGGCATCATCCGAATCACCGAAGGAATCATCTTCCAACCTGTGTGCTTCAATCTTGCTGGCTTCTTCCATTAGTTTCGCGTGTGCGGCATCGCTGTTCATCGGCAATGGATCAAAATGTGTATCACCAATTCCGGTAATCATGCCGTGATCAATAGTTACCGTTTCACCGGCAAGATTGAAAGTTCCGGTATCCTGATCCGTCATGTGAATATCAGTGACATTCTCACCCAGACCGGTATGCGCGCCCGAATCATGCACCATCGCTTTGAATAAATGCCCTTCCGCCTGGTCAATCTGTGTGTGATCCAGGTGAACTTCGGCTCCTTCCGGTTTAGCCATGTCCGCCCATGTTTCATTCTTAATATCGTCCAAATAGGCCACCGCGCCGGTATTGCCGACATTTTCCGGAGTAATAATTTTTTCCGCATGCACAGTCAATTTATCCAAAACATCCCGATGAAACCCTTCGTAATCAGAAATTGTTATTTTACCGTCAACCACAGAAACATGGCGGGTAAAATCTTCCGCTGAGACTCCCGCTACATTGTGTCCTTCGGAAAGGGCAGTCATATTGGCACCGACATTCAGAATTCTGGCACCCTCCACATTGGTAATTTCGTCACCGAGCTTCGCATTTTCCATCGCTACTCTGTAGAATGCCTGCTCTAAATATTTTGGTGTGCCTTCTTTTCCTAAATCGAGTGTAAGTCCGACTTTGTCATGCGCAGTTTCAGCATGGAACCCGGCGTGATTCAGTGAAGCATGTTCCACTGGAAAACGCGCGGCCAGAACGGCATCATGGTTTACTAATCCCTTATCTTCCCAGGCAGCCAAAAGCTTGTCAGCATCGGCGCTTTTACTTCCGGCAAGTTCAGCAACAACTTTTTTCATTTCTTCCGGATTTACACCATCCTGCGAATTGATCCCGAGACTTGATTCTAAACTAGGCACCCTTGGTTCCGTTGCCAGTCCTGGAGTAGGTTGTTCCGTGCCAATCGGCGTGGTAACTTTCGGTTCAATATTTCCGCCATATTTGGGAATGCCAGTTTCAGTATTATTACCATGCACATCTAACTTTGACGCGTCAGGCAGACCAACTTTTATCGCATCTGGTGGAGTAGCTGTCGTCATTGTTTCGGCTGGATGTGCGCCAAATGTAGAAGTATAATCTTTCGGTTGTAGTACGCCGGAATGTTCTGTTTCTGGTTTAGTGATAAATGCCTTATCTTCCGGAGTGAGCACACCCTCCCCGCTAGTAGCGGTAACTCCGTGCGAAACCTGTGGTCCAGCTGTTCCTGCGGTATTAACATGATGCGCAACCGTCTCGTGCCCCACTTCGGCAGCACCAGCTGTTGCGATACCTTTTGCTAAATCCTCATGTGGTACAGCGCCGGACGGGGAATAACCGCTATGCCCTTTATACAACCCCATGGTTGTACGACGCAGTGTTTCGTGCCAGTTTAATATCAATAAAAGTGCTCTGCCCGGATCACCGCCATGCGCCATTGATTCAATCGCTTTCTGAATTTCCTGAAATCTATCACCTGCATGTTCGATTGATTTACTGAAAGTCCCCGCTCCTTTTTCTGCAACTTCTGAAAAACCGGCTGCGGCAATCATTGCCGGCATTGCGGCTTTGGCCCAGGCACCAACTACACCTGCCGCTTTTTGCTTTCCTTTTAGCTCTTTCAATTTCCCCTGTCCGAACATTTCCAGCGCCATATCCCTAACGCCGTCTATAATCAGTTCTTTCGGAGTTACTCTTTCACCTTCTGTTTTCGTCGCTTTCAAATTCTTATATCTTTCACCCAGAGCAATAGCGCCTAGAGCACCCATACGTACCGTAAAAGCGCCGGATACCACACTGATTCCGCCAACTGTTTCTTTGGCATAATCCATCCTCTTGGCCTTTTCACCGACATTCTGGTCAAGCTCACCGGTAATTTCCCCCAAGATTGTTCTTCTGAGACTTTCAAGTTTTTTTGTCCTTTTCACATCATGGTTCTCAATTTCCGTATCAATCTCACCCGTCATCTCATTTTGGATTGCTGCCTCACCGGTAATCCATTTTTCCTCTAGCAATCCCAGTTTCTTTTCCAACGCTGTTCTTTTTTCCGGAGAGAGGTATTTAGATTCCGCTATCTTACTTCTGATGGAATTGATTCTTTGCTGGATTCTGGTGTCTTCTGTCTCTGTTTCACCCAAATTTAATTCATTCAATCTGGTCTGGATTTTTGCTTTTTCCGCGGTATCTTTGGTTTTCTCCAGTCTTTTACGCAAATTACTTTCTTCAGTAACATCTTCCCTAATCCTGCGCACCTCGCCCATTCTGGCATTTCTTTTTGCCCAGCGGTCCGCAAGACGTAAAGCTGTCTTAGCGCCGAAGAGATAAGAAACAAATTCCGCAGTTTTACCGGTTCCTAGCACAGCTTTCTCTATTACTCTTGCTTTGCTTTTTTCTTCCTGACTTACATACTCGCCTCGCCACATTCTGCCTAAGACAGATTTTCTTTCTTCCTGTTCTTTAGGAGGCTCTGTGTCCCCCTTCTTCCTTCTCCTGAGCCAACTCCACTTTCCCTTTGATTCTCCAACAGCATCATCCGCATCCTCTTCTGTAACATCCGGTGTCAAATCCGGAACACTCACATTCTCTTCTCCTAAGTTTTGTCTGATTAATGCCCCGAGTCTTGTTGAGTCGGCTTCAGTGAAAAAAGCACCGCCTTCCGGTTCATAACCCTTCTGCAATAATGCCATTATTTCGGGATAGTTCGGGTTTTCTGTATCCAAATTTTTCAAAGATTCATGTTCCGCGAACACCATAACCGGACCATCATCGGGATTTTCTTGTACAATTTTGGAATTAGCAATACGCATCTCCGAACCAAGCTGTTTGCTGGCAATCTGATCCTGAATTGTCACATCCGTCAATGGGTTATCAGCCTTGCGTCTTTCATCCGAATTGTCATGTAGAAGCTTTGCATCTGCTAACTCCTCATATGTCCAAGACTCGCTCATTGCCAGCGGACTGGCAGTTAATCCCATCTGCTCCATTGCAGAATTAAACTTTTCTCTGATTTGAGTAACAATCGGTTCAAAATTTGGATCGTCTTTCATAGAATCCAAAGCATCAGCATGCATATTTAACATTGCTACCTCTTCAGGAGAAATTCTAGAAATTTCCTCAGAACTTTTAGGAAAAGAATCAGAATACATCAGGAAACCCCTTGCGGTATCACTTAATTTAACATTATTATTCTCAACATTTGTATCAGGAGTAGGAATAGCCCCAGCTGAAGAGTCCGCATCTGCAGGTGCTGGTACCGGGTTATCTTTCTTTCTTCGCAATAATCTGCTCCATCTGCTTCTTTTTGGATCATCACCGCCTGGCGGAGGAAGCTCTCCACTCATAGTCATCGTGCCGGCGCCGGGAATTGGACGTGGCGATTCCGGGGATTCGAAATAGCGCTCCCGATCCGTATGTTTTGGAAATCTATCATTAATCTCATTGTGCAGAATACCAATTCGCTCAACTGTTGCATCCCTGGCAAGCATAATCTTTTGGAGTGCTTGATCATTCATACGAGGATTGCGTGGCGCCTCCTGCATTAATAAATCGTACTTGCTTAAAAGCTGTCTGTATTCCGTATGTGTTCTCTGGAGTTGCGCAGTTTCCATTCTTTGCCAATCTCTACGAAGCAAATCAACAGCTTTTACACCTAGACCTGATAATTGATCCAATTGCTGTGAGGGCATTTCACCTTTCTTAAAAAGCGCAAGACGATCATGATACTGCTTGCGATTCACGTCTGTGATTTTTTCATCTGCATCTAATGCACCATCTAATTCTTCGAATGAGCGAGCATCTGAGATACTCAGGCGACGTCTATCATATTGCCTATGGTCATCTCTATTTCGAAATTGTGATTCTGGCATTGTTTTTAAATTAAATGTCTTGTATCTTTTTTTGAATTTGTTTGATCTGTTCCGCTCCTTCTTCTTCGATGATCTCATGCTCAAGTGCTTCAAACTCCTTTTCTGTCTGACCTTCCAATTCTGCTCTTTTTACATCATAACTTTGCTTCAAATCCATCAGAGCTGATTTTAGTTTTTCGGTATCTTCCTGACTACCTTTGGTAAATTTCTCAATTTGTAATAATATCTCTTCCAATTTATCGTCTTCAATGCGAACAATCATTTCAATCAGCAACAATCTTAAATCAGGATCAAGCGGTGCCCCCTTAATTAGTTCCGCGGCACGGACTAGTAATTTTGAATCGGGATTTGTCGGCATTATATGAATAGTTATTGATCAATTTCCTTCTCGAGATCATCTAAATCGCTCATTATCGAATTTGCCAGGTCATCTTTTTTGGTATCATATTTTTGCTTTACCATACCCAACTTTTCTTCAAGCACTTTATTCATTTCACCGCCCCGTGCTACATTGTCCGTTAAGACATCAACCAGTTCGTCTATCTGCTCCAATGTCATTTCCGGCAACAGCTGAATAATCGAAATCTGCACTTCTTCGGGCAGGTCGGATGATCTCAAGAGCAATACTAATTTTTTTCCTAATGCTCTCGCTTCTTCTTCGATACTTCCCTCTTTTTGCTGATTTGTATTGTTCATATTTTTTAAAATTATTTAAAAAAACGCCCCAACTCAAAATAGAGGGCCCTCGTAGATTTCTATCTTATTTAATAAAAATAGAATCATAGATTCATATTTAACTTATGTTTATTTTTGTTTTACTTTTTCAGTATATCATATTATCTTGATTTTGGCAAGTGCATTTGCCTTAACTAACACTCTTTTTTGTGTTATAGTCCCACAGTATGTGGTTTACTACTCATGTAATTACCGGCGTTGTAATAAGTCAGGCAATCCCTAATGCCCAGGCGGTGTTTGGCACGGCATTATTGTCACACATCATAATAGATATCCTACCGCATGGAGACAATATTCTGATGGGCAATGATATGGAAGAACCACTTCATGCCAAAATTGATAAGAAAAGAGAATTCTTCCTTTATGCCTTTATCGATGCCACTTGCTCGCTTTCTGTACTTGCTGTTTTAATATTTTCAAAAAAAATGGATCTGGTACTATTGTTCTGGGGAATATTTGGAGCGGTTATCTTTGATATTATCAGTAGCATCAATTATTTTACCAGATGGAAATGGCTGAATAAGTTTGAACGCTTTCATATTTGGCTACACACGTTACTGACCAGATATTTCAAAAAAGGCGATATTTCCCCAAAATTCGCCCTAGGTTTACAAATTTTATTTGTTGTTGTAGTATTAGGGGCGCTAGTCTACTAGCAATTTTTGTTACTTGGGCTCGTGGTGTAGATGGCCTAACACGTCTCCCTGTCACGGAGAAGATCGCCGGTTCGAATCCGGTCGAGCCCGCCAGTACCAATTAAATAAAAAACTTAAAATGGGCGTCCTCGGAAAGGAACGCTTTTTATGTATTATGTTTATGTAATAGAAAGCATAAAATTCAAAAGACTATACAAAGGATTTACAAGCGATATTCCTGAAAGGGTATGGAAGCATAACCAAGGTAAGACTTACTCCACAAAACCCTACATCCCCTACCGTCTGATTTATTATGAAGCTTTTTTGGATATAAATGATGCCATCCAAAGAGAAAAGATTTTAAAAAGTAAGTGGGGTACTAAATTTATTAAGAGAGTGCTAAATAGTTATTTCAATAATAACAAAAGCTGATATTAGATCAAAATTATGAACAGTTTTTGTTTTTAAAACAAAGTGTTACAATATAATTATGAAAAATGTGTTAGTGCTCGCCAACCCAAATGCCGGTGTAGAAGCATTGTTTTTACTGGCCAGGATGCAGTTACTGATCCGTTTAAAAAAGGAGTCTGTTTTTTATCAAATATATGAAACTATCGAGCAGGTTCCCAGGAAAGTGCTGAAAAGCCCCGTCGACAGAATAATCGTATTGGGAGGTGACGGAACGTTGCATTTTGTAACTCAATATTTGTACAACAAAAAAATTGATACTCCAATCGCAGTAATTCCAACTGGATCGGGAAATATCTTTGCCTTGACCGTCGGTATACCCATTACAATCAATAAAGCCATTAAAACAGCATTGCACGGCAAACCAAAGAGAATCCCGCTGGGCATAGTAAACAACAAACATCTTTTTATGTTAAGCGTTACTACGGGAGTGCATACTCAAATTATGGAAAAAACACCCCGCTGGAGCAAGAAATTTATCGGGCCTGTCGCATACTATCTTAGGTTACCAATTGATTTAGCCAGGATTAAGCAACACGAATATCAGATCACCCTGGATAATAATCAGATGATCAAAGGTAAGGCCAGTTCCGTCTTTGTGTTTAATGGCATGCCGAAAATACCACGCGAGCCATTTACTAGTATGAATTTCTTTTCTGCAAAATTATATGTCTTGGTTGTCGATGCGGTCGGTGCCAAAGAGATAACCCAGCTTTTTACATCAATATTCATCCAGGGCAAGCTGCCGCCTAAAGGCGCTCAGTTTTATGAAACAAAATCGTTATTGCTTATTACTAAAAATTCCGCCAACAGATTTGATTCGGAACAAAGCAAACTGAAACGCATGAAAATCAAAACGATTCCCGGGGCGATGCGCTATGTTTTTCCAAAATAATATTATACATTAAAAGCCCCCGGATCGGGGGCTTTTTTTAATCCGCATCGATTATTCTCAAATTTGGACCCCCGTCACCACGGGGCAAAACCAGCAGTTCATCCCGCCCGTCAGCATCCGTATCACCGGAGCTGATATCAACCCCGCCCTGAAAAGTCTCGCTGTACACTAAATATTCCCTTAATATTTCCGTTGCCGTCTTGTTGAATACGCGCACAATTGGTGTGGCATTGGGGCCAACTCCTACAATAATTTCATCCTTACCGTCCCCGTCAATATCCCCGCCGGCCAGGGAAACTCCCCCGCGGTAATTCGGATCAAACGCGTAAAAACCGGGATTCAGTTTTTTAATCATCCCCGGCTGAATACTGAACATCTGAATATGGGGAGCGCCGGTCGCCGGTCCGGTCAGAATTTCAAACCGACCGTCATTGTCAAAGTCGAGTGTGATTGGTTTTATCCCGTACTTGAAAGTGTTCTTATCGTAAGCGAAGAAATTGGCTATGATTGTGCCCGTGGAATTATGAACCGTAACCTGAGGACCGCCGCCCGGACCGGCCGTTACCACAATTTCATCTTTTCCGTCTTTGTTAACATCACCTGTTGCAATAAATGCACCGCCCTTAAACTCACCGTCTAAAGCAAAGAATCCTGGATGGAACAGCGTACCGTCATAATTAAATATCCTGATGTGCGGTCTGCCACCCGGTCCCGGAGATGTAATAATCTCTTTTGTGCCATTACCATCAACATCACCGATAGCTACTCTCACCCCCGAACGCAAATAGGCGGCATAGGCAAAAAATGAAGATATCAGATTTCCATCCGCGTCAAAAACCTTCACCTGTGGTCCAAACCCTTCACCGGTACCGACCACAATTTCCGCTCTGCTGTCACCAGTTAAATCATCAGATGCGGAAAAGAATCCGCCACGAAATGTTTCATCGTGAGTGAAAAATCCGGATCCCGCCACTACCGGACGATCGCCGGTAAATGGAACCGGGCCGTCAACTGTATGTTCGGTCTTGGGTACTTCCCCACCGACCGAAATGGCAAATCCACGTTCCAGTATTCCCGACTGACCGTCCGAGTTTGTAATGATTACATCATAATAACCGCCTGCCATCTGGCCGAAAGGCAATTCCACCGCAATTTGTCCGCTGGACTGGATATACGCGGCATTTACGGCGTGCTCACCAAAAGTAACAGTTGCTCCATGGCGGAAATTACTGCCGGAAATAAGAACCATTTTAGTGTCAGTCGTGTTGCCCGCAATTTCCTGCTGATCAGGATAGACCCCGGTAACCTGCGGTGCAGGATCGGTATATGGAGCTTCGCCGGTAATATCAACCGAACGGATTAAGTCATTCCACGAATCAGCAACGTATAACCGCTTGCCGATGAGATCCACTGCCATGCCTTTCAGATTATTGAATTCAGCAACGCTTTTTTCGCCGTTTTTAAATCCCCTTTCTCCGGAACCGGCAATTAGTTTTGTCACACCCGTCGCAGTGCTGACAACTCGAATTCTATGTGATCCGACTTCAGTTACGTATAGATTACCGTCCGGTGCCCACTTTACATATTCCGGATAAGAAAATACGGCATCCGTACCAATTGCATCCCGATAACCGGCGGTTCCTGAACCGGCTAACGTTGTTACCGCTCCTGTTGCAATCGCAATTTTCCTGATGCGCTGGTTATTTGTATCAGCAATGTATAGAAACTCTCCTTCTGAATCAATTGTAATCCCGAACGGTTTATTGAATTTAGCCTCCGACCCTACCCCGTCCGCGTATCCTTCCACACCGGATCCGGCAACCAAGCTGGTCTGCCCGTCCGAAATACGAACTTTTCTAATTCTGTTATTACCGGTATCCGTGACATAGAGATACGCGTTGTCGGGCGAAATTACAATCCCGGATGGATTATTGAAATATGAGCACCCGTCAACCGCCAAATCATATTCACCGGTGCATTTCTTACCGTCCTGATATCCGTTCTCTTCCGACCCTGTTGTATTGAACAACCCGGCGCCGGAAATAAGTGACGACCGGACAGGTGAAGCGGATAAGTCGACTTTTCTGATACGATTGTTCCAGCGATCAGCAACATATAGTGCCGTTCCGTCTGAATTAATGGTAATTCCCTGAATCGTACTGAAACGGACAGCAGGATCTGTATCGGTACCTTCGCGGTAATTATCAACACTGCTGCCGATTACGTGGGCAGTCTGCTTCGTGGCCAATGTTATTCTTCTGATTTTATTATTTTCAGCAACATAGATATATTCCCGGTCAGCAGACAATACCATATCATAAGGCCTGCCAAAAAGCGCGACTGAAGATGATCCGTTCACATTACCAAAGCGTTCCGCGCCGGCGAATGTCTCACTTGCCCCTCTTTCCACGTCACCTTCAATATTATTGAATTTTTCAATTGTGCCGATCCCCATATTCGAGACGTAAATATAATCGCCGTATGATACCAGACCGGAGGGATAATTGATCGAAGCCATATTCGTATCCTCCGCATATGCCGAGGTGGTTTTTGTCGTCAGGTCTATTTCCCTGATCAAATCCGTATAACCGTCACCGTCGGATACAAATAAAGTATTGTCGTCAGCCAGTGCTACACCCCAGATATTTTCAAACTTTGCGACAGATCCGGTTCCTTCCGCATATCCCGCAGTACCTGATCCCGCGATCGTTGTTACCGTCCCGCTTGCCGTGCTTACACTGACCACTTTATAATTACCGCTGTTTGCCACATAAACTACGGAACCGGTGGAATTGATTGCTATCTTTTTGGGATTACTTAAGCCGGCAGTGATTGTAGTTACCGTCCCGCCGGAAGTTGAAATCTTTTTTAAAGCATCATTCCCCGTGTCAGCGATATAAAGCGTACTGCCGTACACTGCGACTCCTTCCGGATTACTGAGCCCTGAACCAACCAGTGTTGTTACATTTCCGGCGGTAGAAATTTTTTTGATTTTACTGTTACCGGTATCCGCAACGTAAACATTGCCCGATGCATCCACCGCTACCCCGCGCGGCAGGGCAAATTCTGCAACAGATTTTGAGCCTGTTATATCTCCGTATGAACCGGTGCCCGCGACTGTTGACACAATTTCGGATGTATTTATTTTTCGGATCACATTATTATAAGTATCAGCAATGTAAAAATTACCTGAACTGTCAACGGTTATGTCTTCCGGAAAATCAAAATAGGCGTGCATGGCATCACTTCCGTCACCGCCATATATTTTGCCGACAAAAGTCTCTGTATCTCCGTAAGTCGCTTTTGCAATATTTGCAGAAAATAAAGACATAGCGAATACTACCGCAAACATAGTCAATAAATAGCGTTTTTGGTACTGATACATATGTTTTATTGTTATTAATTAACTATATACGTTTATTTTACCACAAACAAAAAAAGCGGACATCTTGCCCGCTTTTATAGCGTAAATTCAATTACAAAACCGCTTTCTGAATCTCCTGTTCAAGCGTGGTGTAATCATTTAATTCCCGACCATTGATATAGAAGGTGGGTGTACCCTGGATACGGAGATTTTCCCCTTCACTAATATCGGCATTTACAACATCTTTCTTGGCACGGGTATCAAGACAAGCATTAAATGAAGTGGTATCGATTCCTTCAATCTGGCTGGCGTATAATTTCAGATCATCCTTCTTTAGATTCTCCTGATTGTCAAACATTTTATCATGCAATTCCCAAAACTTGCCCTGGTCATTAGCACACTCCGAAGCAAGTGCCGCGTTAAATGCGTTTTCATGAATTACTGTTAACGGAAAATGATGATATTCGTATCTTATCTGATTGCTGAATTTACTTAACACAGTGTCCATATATTTCGCTCCGGTTTTACAGGCAGGGCATTGAAAATCCGAATATACCTTTACCACTACGCTCGCGTCAGCATTCCCCCTGTACGGTCTGGCCGAATTAACATTATTGTAAGTAACTTTATTATCAGGCATCAACCAAAATATTACAGCACCGACAACAATCACTATTCCAATAATACTCAATATTATCTTGTTTCCCTTTTTCATATATTCTCCTTTTTAAAATTTATTATTTTATACCGATTATTAAGATACAGCCCCAGGCAGATCATGGCAATAGCTGCATATTGATTAGGGGTGAATCCGAACCAACGAGAATCAGCCATGGGTAGATCTTCAGCACGGAAAAAATCCGCTATAAATCTGCTGATCCCATACCAAATCAAGAATATAGTCGTATAGAATCCCTGCCTTTTGGACCATGTATAACGCTTCAGAAAAAGGAATATAACAAAGATTATAAGCATGCTTAATCCGTTATACAAAGATGTTTCATGCCTGACTGTTCCGTCAAGATATTCCATACCCCAAGGAACTGAGGTTATCTTTCCCATATGATCATGAATCAGGAAGCACCCGATTCTGCCGATGAATACACTTAATGGAAGAACAAATAATATAGGTTCAGTCAGTTTCCAGAAATCGATTTTTTTTCTTTTGACATAAATCATAAATGCCGCAACTGCACCGATTATTCCACCGACCAGTGTTGCTCCACCTTCCCATATTTTAAATACTCCCAGCCAGTTCTCGTGGAACAAATCCAGATTGCCCAAAACATAGAAAAATCTGGCACCGAACATTGCGGATATTATCACCCAGAAGCTTGCATCAATAATTTCTTCGGGATCGCCTCCATTTTTTTTCAGTTCACGCGCCGAAAAATATATTCCAACCGCAAATGCTAAAGCAAGCATGGTTCCCCATGCTTGCAAAGTGATTGGTCCTATTTCTATACTGGTAACCTGAAAATATGGGATCATACCAGCCAGTTTCCAGATAAAGGATTAATTAGCCAATGCCTGATCAATAGCAGTCTCGAAGCTTGCCTGAGGGATCGCACCGCTTAGCGGAGTCTTATTTCCGGCAGCATCAACCATTACTGTGTAAGGTGTCCCTTTTCCGCCGGCTGCCTGAGCTTCCACCGCCTGATTGGCGACTTTTTCCTGATACTTGCGAGAATTAAAACAATCATCAAATTGGGTAGTATTCAATCCTAGAGTTTTAGCCAGCTCGGAATAATATCCCTCAGCCAATTTTGACTGATCATTATAGAGCGCGTCGTGGTATTCCCAGAACTTACCCTGGTCATTTGCGCATTCGGATGCTTCAGCGGCCGGTATTGCCTGCGGATGAATTGAAGTCAGCGGAAAATGTTTGTAAACCAGGCGAATGTCACCCTCATATTTATCCAGAAGCGCATCTAGTGTCGGGGCCAGTCTAGAACAGTACGGGCATTCGAAATCAGAAAATTCAATAAGAGTAACTTTCGCATTTTTATCACCGCGAATATGATCACTGTCGGTAATCGCCGCCAGCTGGATATTCACCGGTGCCGCTGTATTAGTATTAGCTTGGGCCGTGTTCGTATTGGCATTGGTATTTGCTTTTGCTGTATTATTTGTATCTCCGTCACCGGACATTGATAATACCGTGATAAAACCGACGATACTGATAACAGCGATGCCTACGGTCAGACCAAAAACAAAACTGGCCTTCGAAGACATGTTTTCAAAAAAACCTTTTTTTTCTTGCTCGCTCATTTAATTATTTTCCCTTCTAGTTTAATAATTCAGTCCTGTCATTATAGACGAATTGAATAAAGTTGTAAAATATGGGGTTATAACGAATCTGGGTGCTCATGAATATCAATAATACTGCAAGCCAATATTGGGTCAATCCCCAGTTTTTTAGCCATAATAATCAGCTCTTCACTTTCTGTACCAGGGTTAAAGAATACTTGCTTGGGCTCTTTTTTAGCCACATCTTCAATTATTCCAATACCAATAATCGGCGGCAAATAAATACTGACCCGATCAATATTCTTCTTAATATCCAGAATTGAACGATATACCTTCAGGCCTTCAATCTTTTTTTCCGCCGGATTTACAGGAAACACCTTCCAACCTTGCTTAAGATATGCCCTGACAGCTTTATTGCCAAACTTAGATCTGTCTTGTGAAGCACCAATGATTGCCACTGTTTTTTTCATGATTGATCGCGATTATATAATTATTATAAATTATTAATTGCTACTCTACCTTACTGTCTTTGCTGCGTTCGCGCAACAAATGGAGTCCGATATAAGAAAGCGGCGTATAAAAGGCGCCCATTGCTACTTTATAAAGCCACCAGGAAATAATAATGCTGATCAGTGTCCCATTTGGGTATATGCCTAAAAACGCTATCACCATGAAAATAGTCGAGTCGAGCAGTTGGGACCATAAATTGGACAAGAACGAACGTAACCAAAAATATTTAATCTTCAGCTTATCCCGGAAGAAAAAGAACGACAGCACATCTTGATATTCCGCGATCAGGAAAGCAGCGAGCGAGGCGATGGCTATCCGGATTGAAATTCCGAAAATCTGATTGTAGCCTGCCTTTGCCCACTCACCATCCGGAGACCAGGGCACGGCCAGCGATAAAAATGAAAAGGCGATAAAGATTGCCGTGCTGACAAAACCCGCCAGCACAAAGAACTTAGCGACGCGTTTGCCATACACTTCTCCAATAACATCCGTGGTTAAAAATACAATCGGAAAAGAAAAAACAGCTGCAGAAAGATGTGAACCAAAAATGAAGGGCATTATTTTCAGTCCCAGGGTGTTTGCGGCAAATAGCGAGGTAAGATATACCGCCAGTGCAATGATGAGTTTCTTGAACGAGCGCTCATTAAGATTAATCATAGTATTCAGTTATTGGTCAATTTGATATAAACGGACGAAAGACTATACAACAAGGAAGGGAAAATAAAAAAACTATCCCCCCTTTGAATATTTTAATGTCTATTTCACAACATAGGACCAATAAAAATTAATCGGCCAATAATATATCAATTAATCCCTTGAATGAATCCAGAGGAATGACTCCTTCGACTTTAATTCCGTTAACAAACCAAGTCGGCGTACCGTTAACATGACAATAATAATCATCAACTGCCCCACCTTTTACCGGGATGACCATTGCATCCGTTCGGTCTTTTTCTATTTCCTTTATATACCGTCCACTATCCAGACAGGTATTAAAAATATTTTCATTAAGCCCCAGCTGCACGGCATATTGCTTCAAGTCATCGACAGATAATTTATCCTGGTTCAGGTAAATCTTATCATGCATTTGCCAGAATTTTCCCTGTTCATTTGCACATTCAGCCGCTTCGTGAGCTTTTTGCGCGGATGGATGGATATCAGATATCGGAAAATCACGGAAGACAAATTGCACCTTATCACCATAGAATGATACAAGCTCTCTGATTATCGGATCCGCTTCCGCACAATACGGGCATTCAAAATCTTCGAAACCAATAATTGTTACTTTAGAATTAGGCACTCCGATAGAAGGATCATTATCAACGCTGACATCACATACTTTATTATTGGTAATCTCGCCTTCTGAATTTTTCAGCAATGTTATAATTTGATAAGCCAATATTGCGGCCAGAACAATTGTCAGCAACATAAACACCAGAATGGTGATTCCCCACCATTTTTTGTACCAGCGCTTTTTTTTAACAGCAGGCATCGGTATGATCGGATTTGGATTCAGTTCTTCCAAGGTTTTGATGTTATTTATCAGATATTATTATTATATCATATTTGCATTAATGAATAACTATCCAAGACAAACAGTGCTAATGTTAGCAATAGTATCAGGTACAAGATTCTTTCGGTTATGCCGCCCGTTTTTATCCTGAATGGTTTCGGCAATAAGTGAAAATTCTGTTTCCAGGGCCAGAGCAACGGAACACCATGATGAGTCATACCATCAGCAATTATGTGACTGGCATAACCCAGCGTTAATACTAACCAAAACTCGTGGCCAACAATTTCTACCCATTGACCCAAAAACAAAAACAGAAAAAAACTTCCCCACCCCACCAAAATTACAGCCAGTATGGAATGGAAAGCCCCTCTATGCTTAAAAACAGATGACACAATCCAGCTGAGTAAATAAAAGGGTTTGAGCGCAATCCGATTTCTTCCTCGACCGTAGCCGACCTCCAAGTGTTTGATTTTGGAATCTGACGCATCTAAATCAGGCAGTAAACCACCCAAAACTCCGACTAAAATTAAAAACGGGTTCCAAGAAAAACCGGAAAATAATGCTAATACCCAAACAGTGTTTGCACCGATAACAGCGTGTGTTGAACCTTTCATTTCTATATTCTACCAAAGATTCGTGATTTCGACATCATCACAATGATTTCTTTTATTTGACCTAATATTAGCCAAGTGATATAAAGGAAGTGCCCAAATCTCGGGCATTTGCACCTACCAAACAAGCTTCGGAAAGGGAAGTTTGTTACAACATCTTGACCAAAAAGGGAGGTCTTTCGTTTTACGTGTCCATTCACGTGTCGCACACCTCGTGTATCAACTTCAGCCTGCGACGTCAGGGCTCGAACACGTACGGAGGCAACGACATGAGACGACTACACTGGCCGCGGTTCGCGGTCTTCCTGATGGTCATCGCGACCTTCGCGATCATGACGGCGGCGGCCAACGGCATTGCGAGCGCCACGGCCCCGCGCCCCATCGACGAGCTGAACAGCGCTTCGGTCATCTACAGGGCCTACGCGCAGAGCGACGGTACGATCGTCAACACCGAGACGACGGCTGTCGACGTGGAGAACGCGGACGACGCCTACATCGACAACGGCGCGACCGCGATTCTGTGGTGGAGCCACGCGGCTATGCCGACGACCACGCTAAACCAGCGCGGCGCCAGCATTTCGACAATGGCGATGATCGGCGGAACCGACCAGTCCTCTTCACCTACGGGGATGCGTGATTCCGTTGGCATTCATTTCACCGCCGTCACCAGTGACGGCATCGCTCGCTACAACGCGAAGAAGATGGCCCAGGTGGCCGAGAAGAAGATCGTCAAGACGACGAACACGAGCGACGGCGTGATCCGCGTGTAGATCCGACCCTTCGTCGGACACGTTGAAGGGTTACACCTTCCTTTCGTGGCCCGTCCCAGACTGACATGGGACGGGTATTTTTTATTTATTGAAACAAAAATATTCCTCAAGTAAAGCGAATTTATTCGCTTTTGGTTCGAATAAATTCGAACCTACCCCAAAATAATTATCCAGACTTGCTTAATTCGAATTCACCGAATGATAATAAATTTTCTGCATCAATCAATCTCATCAATTGTAATTGTTGAGTCGTACTCAGGTTATCTCGAATGACATCACTTGAGATAACCAGTAATCACAATCAATCGATTTTATCAATCATCATTATTGAATTACCATCCTCGTAGTAATTACGCCATGAGGAGTATTTCCAGTCCTCCGGATTTTTCACATACCCATGTTTGACCGGGTTGTTATGAATATAGTTTAGTTTTTCAACCAATTTTTTTTCAGAATAGATGTTGAAGTCATAAAAGCTTTTTTGCCAAACATTCCCTCTTCTTTTAAGATACCTGTCTATTTCTCTGGCGCTTACCCCTTTTATACGTTGAACAACATAAGATATATTACCACGGGTAGAGGCGAATTCATTCGCTTCCGGTTCGAATAAATTCGAACCTACCCAAAGTTTTAACAATAAATGTACATGATTTGGAATAAATATATACCCAATCAAATGAAACTTTAATTCATATCTCAATCGATCGATAACATCCAGAAAAATCCTACAGCAAGTATCATCACTAAAATACGGGACACTGTTAATAGTCCTCGTCGTAACAAAATGCACTTGCCCGGGAATATTATAGCGCTTCATAAATCACATCTTTCGCTACTTAATTTTAAATCATTCCCATTGGTCTCCATAATAATTGTCCCACATTGATCGGTTCGCATCATTTCGACATTGCGTTTTTGCAGATTGTTTACCGTTTTGAAATGCGGATGACCGAAACTATTCCCCTCACCGGATTGAATTACCGCATAATCAGGATTCACAGCATCCAAAAACAGCTCACCGGATGAATATTTACTGCCGTGATGCCCGACTTTTAATACATCCGATTCAATAGGTAGATCCTTCTCAATTATTTTTTCCTCCACTTCAAGCGGCGCATCTCCGGTAAACAGAAATTTCCTGTCTTTATACACTAGTCGAGATACGAGAGAGCTTTCATTGAGATCCTCCAACTCTTTACCGGAATAATCTTCAAACGGATAAAGAATTTGTAATTCGACCTGATTGCCTAATTGATACGTCTTGCAACAAGTTGCCACTATCAGCGGAATTGATTTTTGTTCAATAATACCCAACCATGCTAAATAGTCCGGTGCATCATGATCAACGTTTCCGGAAAAAAGCACTTGATCCACTTCATAGCGCTTAAGAACCTCTACCAGCCCTGATACATGATCGGAGTGTGCGTGCGTCAAAATCATTATCTCAATATCACGGTCGTAAAACAGTAAATACTTGCCGATTTCATCCACAACCAGATTGCCCGGCCCGCCGTCAATTAGAATATCCTGATGCTCTGGAGTGCGGATTAATATTGCATCTCCCTGACCGACATCAAGGAAATGAATCTTCAGCGCTGAATCATTTTTAGCAGTAGTATATATTGCCAAAAATAACACTACCCCGATGGATAGTGTTATTAAACTGATTTTTTTAATCATTGCATCCTCAATATGCGGACGCCCAATAATTATTTAATTATTATAGATATATATATATTTGGAATTAATCGGCACCCTCGCCGTCTAATTTTGATTTGGAAGGCTTAAAATTGAATTCAAAATTGTTCGGTTTGATAAATTTGCTTACAATATCTTTTGTATCATTTACTTTCAATTGTTTGAACAGAAAATCAAACTTTTCTTCAATCTCTCTGGCGATACCCTCTTTCACCTCTTCGGGTAAGTTCATGATTTCTTTTTTGAATATTCCCAGTGGCTTCTTTCTGGATTTGTAAATGAACTGATCATCCGTTTGATCATCCTTCTTTTCATCGGACATATTATCCCAAATCCATTTATACATTTTGTCCCTCAGCTCACTCGGGAAAATTGTACTGTCATATATCATATTCTGAAAATTCGTGGCCAAATGAACCTCCAAACATTCATTCTCCGGTAAATTATGAAACGCTGAATCAGGCAGGGTGGAAGCACCATGCTGTACGGTACCACCTAAATTATATTTTTCGCGTGCAAAGACTGACAAATCTTTATGCGTAGGAAAATCTACCTTAACTTGAGCAATCGAGCCGTCCGGCAACACGATTCCGCCGTGCGAGGTACCCGTTTGAATACTGATTTTACTGATTCCTTCTATGCCAGACCCCAGTGCTTCTTGATATCCATCCATAAACACTTTCAGTTCTTCCGCGGTACTGTTTTTTTTACCCACCTCGCCGATCTCTCCGCCAATCGATATATTAATCCCTTCCGGTTGAATATCCCTGATATATTTTGTTAATATTGCACAAACCTCAAAATTATCGCGCTGCTGTTCAACTACGCTTTCTTTATCAAGATTGACCAGCGTTGAGGTATCAATATCAATATTTAGAAAACCGGCAGCAACCGAATCATCAATTATACTTTTCAAAGACTGTATTTCGTTATCCTTGTCGGCGACAAAATTTTCGAGTTTTGCCTGATAGTGATCCCCCTGGATGAATACCGGTCCGGAATGTTCTTCTTTGATTGCGGCTGCCAGAATTACTCCGACATATTCAACAGGAGTTTGGTGAGAATATCCCATTTCAGATTTTGCCAGTTCAAAAATAAATGATCCGGTATTATTTTTTTTTGCCACTCGAAAAACCGATTTCGCCAGATAATATGTCAGGCTTCTTAAATTTATTGCCGGAACAGTGAACCCAGAACATTTTCCCTCTCCGTATGCTCTGTATAAATCATTGATTGAACTTAGGTAAATTCCCTTTGACTTTGCGATCTTAAAAATATCGGAAGTGATTTTCTGTTTCTCATCGATGCTGTCGGTCATCACCAAATCCTTGACCAAAATATCTATATCAAACTTCCGATTTTCTGTCTGCAATGAATTGCTCATATATAAATTCTTTATATTATAAATCTAATAAATCCGGTCTATTTTACCCGTCACCTTTTTGTATTTGGCTGTGAAATCTCTCCTAACCCGCCCGAAGCAAAAACCCACTTGCTCGTACAATGCCACTTGTTCCAGATCAACCGAACGGCGCTGAATCGCCTCGGCGATATCCATATAATGAAATACTCCGTCTTTAAACCCAGTAACCGTAACACTATGCATCCCCTCTAAAAGCAGGTACGCCGCTCCGGCACCCACCTCTACGCCAAAATTGGCGTCATAGGCGGATGTAAATCCGCTCCGTACCAGATGACTCGGGACAATCGCTCTGACTTCTGGTGTTTCATAAATACCCTCAACATACATCCCCTGCTCTTTCATAAATTGCTTGATCTCCGGATCACCTTCCAACCTTCGCTCCAATTCCTTAGCCACGTATTTACCGGCGCCAGTGAGTTTTTTATGTCCAAACGAATCTAAATTTACAGTTGCATCGTGAATATCTTCACCGGAAGCATCCTTAAAACCTTCTGCTACCACAATAATATAGGTTCCAGCATTGATATCACTTTCAATAATCCGTTTGGTAAACACCTTTTTCATGTGACGGTAGAGTTCGTCAAAATCCACAGGTATTTCCGGAATCAGGATTGCATCACATTCACCGGCCACACCGCCACGGAAAGCATTGTGCCCGGCATAACGGCCGAAAGTTTCTAAAACCATAATCCGATTATGTGTACGACCGGTTGTTTCAATGTCGCGGATAAATCCGGCTAAACGCTCGATAGCTGAGTCCCCACCCACTGAGTAGGACATCAAATCCAAATCCATGGTCTTGGGAGCATGCACGCATTTAATACCATGCTTATCCAGATCCAATATCACACTGCCCGTATCATCACCACCGCTGATTACTAAGCCCTCAATTTCAAATTTATTCAATCCGGCTTTAATGCGTTCATATTTTTTCTCATCTTCAATTTTGGCAATTTTTACCCGCGAATGACCGGCTTCTGATCCGGCCAGATTAATACTGAAAATATCCAGACGAGAGGGAGTCAGCTCAACCAACTTATCCATATCAACTAAATTATATAGACCGGCATATCCGTTAGGTATCGCAAAAGTTTTAACACCCTTGCGGCCGGCCATTTGCGCCGCACCTTTGATAACCGCATTTAATCCTCCTCCATCTCCACCGCCGGTTATAATACCGATATTTTTCATATACTTATTTATTTATTGAATCAACACAGAATTGCTTAATACTTAGCACTTTTCTACATCAAGCATATAATATTTACTTAAAAAGTCAATTAATATTTTATAGCATCTGTAGTGTGTCCAATCGCTTTTTTCTTTTTGTAAAAAAAATCATAAGAACAACAATCAATAAATAACCGACGACCAACAGTGCCTGGGAAAATTCAGAAATATTGATTGAAGCAAATGGTAAATTGGAAAATAATTTTACAACCTGAATGATATAAGTGAGCAGTAGCCAGACAATCGATGAAAACACCGTACCCAGTGGCGGATAGATCAATGACAGCAATCCGGTCAAAAAACCGACGCCCATCGCAAACGGTATCACCGGCAGAATCAGGATGTTGACCAGAATGGCGACAACCGACAGCCTGCCGAACTGATAAAGAATCAGTGGTAATGTAAAAATAGTGGCCGAAGTGGTTGCGATGAATGACTCCCTGATTTGAAATATGTTTGGCAACCAAGCAAATGTTCTTTCCAGCAGCGGTGACAGGTAGATTAAACCCATTGTGGCTAAAAATGAAAGCTGAAATCCGGCATCAAATATCAGTATTTTAGGATTAACCAAAAGCATAATCACCGCGGCAAGGACTAAGACATTGGTAATACGCGAAAGACGCCCTAGCTGTTTGGCAATCAATATAATAACTCCCATAGTCACCGCACGCACGACCGAGGACTGCGCACCGGTTATTAGCATGAAAAACAGTAAAGTAACAATAATTATCCAAAAAGCTTGTTTTCTGGGAATTGCTATGTTTTTACACAGCGCTAACAGGAGTACAGCGATGATTGTTATGTTGTAACCCGAGATTGCCACAATGTGGGTCGTGCCAGTCCGGCTGAAATCCTCCATCAGATCATCAGGAATTCCTCTTTTCGCACCCAGGAGCAACCCGCCGAGAAATGAGGTTTGAGGCTCTGGAAGCTGTTGATTGATAGTCTGGGTAAATTTGTTTTTTATCCCGTACATACGCGATAAAATTACTGAGCCATTATTTTTAGAAATTACTTTAAGATAAGGACGGTAACAAATTGAATATATGCCGAAGCGCGATAAATATTTATCATAGGCAAAATCTTCTATTTTTTCCGGCGCTTCCAGATTGCATTTTATTTCTAAGCGATCCCCGTACTGATATTCCGGAAATAATTCCGTGTTGAGCAAAACCTTGCCGGAAAAATCTTCCGGCCTGACTGTCAGTTTTGCCTGTTCTTTGCGGACATCGGGTTCTTCAATAACTATTCCCCGGAATTCCTTTTCCGATCCGTTATAAAACGCGATGTGCTTTTCACTAATTATCGGTTGCGATAAATCATAGCGCCAAATTCCAAGTACAATCGCAAGCAAACAAAGCAGTAATAACCGCCATAACTTTTTCTGCCATAAGAAAATCAAAAATACGGTCAGACCGATAAATAAAGCATAGACAAAAAATGGATCAAAATTTATTCCAAATGATGCGATACCAATACCGCAGATAAAGCTGATTAGAAAATATAGAAATATTTTTGATTTTCCCATCAAAAAAGTCCCCGTTCAAGCGGTGCCAGCTGCATTTACATAGTAAATGCCCTGACCCTACCAAGAGGACTCCCGGTTTCAGTATGAAGAAAATTTAAAATTGTGTCAACGGTTATTCAACAGTTACTGATTTAGCCAGATTTCTCGGCTTATCCACATCCCGCCCCAGTTTAACAGCCATATGATAGGCAAACAGGTGTAAAGGGACAATTGTGAGTAACGGTAATAATAGATCCATCGTCGGCGGAATATAAATTACATCGTCAACTATTTTGCTGATTTCTTTATCACCTTCCGTCGCGATTGCAATAATCCTCCCGTCCCGGGCTTTGATTTCCTGAATGTTGCTGATGTTTTTTTCATAATAGTCATCTTTCGGCACCACCACCACGCACGGAAATTTGTCATCAATCAGCGCAATCGGACCATGTTTTAATTCCGCCATCGGATAGGCTTCGGCATGGATATAGGAAATTTCTTTAAGTTTCAGAGCCCCTTCCAATGCGATCGGATAATTAATCCCTCTGCCCAAGAAAAAGAAATCTTCATAGATTGAATACTTCTCAGAAAGTTTCCTGATAAAATCATTTTGAGTAAGAATATTTTCAATTTTTTCTGGGATATCGATAAGCTCTTTCACTAACTTTCTGCCGGTGGAAACAGACATATCGCGCAGGCGGCCGAATTGCAGAGCTAAGATAGCTAAGGCAGTCAGCTGCCCGGAAAATGCCTTGGTTGATGCCACACCGATCTCCGGTCCCGCATGGATGTACGTTCCGCCGTCGGACTCCCTGGCGATTGTCGAACCAACCGAGTTTACTATACCCAAAGTTTTTGCTCCTCTTCTTTTGGCTTCCTGCATCGCCGCTAGAGTGTCGGCGGTTTCACCGGACTGGCTGATTGCAAATACAATTGTCCCTTCATCAATTACCGGATCACGATATCGGAACTCGGAAGCGTACTCTACCTCAACCGGAATATTAGCATAGCGTTCAATCATGTATTCACCGACACGGCCGGCATAGTGCGCTGTACCACAGGCGATGATCACGATTCTTTTTACCGCCCGCATTTCATCATCCGTCATGTTCAGACCGCCCAGATGCGCTATTCCCTCTTCAGGGATTACTCTGCCGCGCATTGCGTTATAGACAGCATCGCCCTCTTCAAAAATCTCCTTCTGCATAAAATGATCGTAATGCTTTTTTTCAGCATCTTCGATCCCCCAGTCTATTTTACTGACCTCATGATTTCTCTCTTCTTTTCCGATGGTAAAAATCCGGTATTTATCAGCGGATATCTCTGCTATTTCCTCATCATCCAGGTATACCACATTTTTAGTATGACTGATTAGTGGTGTGACATCCGATGCTACAAAATTTTCCCCTTCCCCGATTCCGATTACCACCGGACTGCCTTTTCTGGCTGTAATAATCAAATTAGGATGATCAGAATGCATAACCACAATTCCATACGTTCCTTCAACCTTGGTTAATGCGCTTCTTACCGCTTCACTTAAATCACCATGATACTCCTCCTCAATCAGATGCGCTAAAACTTCCGAATCGGTTTCAGTAATAAAATTGTGTCCCTTTTCAATCAACCGGTTTTTTATTTGCAGGTAGTTCTCAATAATACCGTTGTGTACAATGGCAATTTTTTCTTTGCAGTCGGTATGCGGATGGGCATTAATCGAAGAAGGTTTTCCGTGTGTTGCCCATCTGGTATGTGAAATACCAACCGTGCCTTTCCAATCCTTGCCTTTCAGCGCCTCTTCCAATACAGCGATCTTGCCTTTTTTCTTTTCCAATTGAATACCGTCATTTTCAAATATGGCAATTCCGGCCGAATCATAACCACGGTATTCCAATTTTTTCAGCCCGTCCAATAAAATTGGTTTTGCTGATTTACTTCCAATATAACCTACAATTCCGCACATATTTTTATTCTCCGGTTATTGATTAAGTGAATGTTAATTCTTACCGCCCGTTTCCTTTCTTAAGAACGCTTCGATAAAACCCTCCAACTCACCATTCAGTACTTTTTCCGGCTCCACCGTTTCATATTTTGTCCGATGGTCTTTGACCATTTTATACGGATGTAATACATATGATCGGATCTGATTGCCCCATTCCGCGGATAACGACTCACCCTTCAGTTCATCGGATTTTTCTTTCCGCTCTTTCAATCTGAGCTGAAACAGTTTATTTTTCAATATTTTTAAGGCAAACTCCCTGTTCTGCATCTGGGAACGCTCATTCTGACAAGCGACTGTCAAACCCGTTGGGATGTGGGTAACGCGGACGGCGGAATCGGTGGTATTCACGCTCTGACCGCCGTTGCCTGATGATCGGTAAGTATCGATCCGTAATTCATCATCTTTTATTTCTATATCACTAATATCGCCCAGATCCGGAATAACTTCAACCAGCGCAAATGAAGTATGGCGCATTTTCTCCGCATCAAATGGGGAAATCCTGACCAGGCGATGGACACCCGCTTCCGCTTTCAAATAACCATAAGCCCACAATCCTTTAATCATAATTGTGGCGCTTTTCAGACCCCCCTCCTGGCCCTTACTTTCCTGAATTATCTTTGCAGAGAATCCCTTTCTTTCAGAAAAACGCAAATACATTCTGAGCAGCATTTCCGACCAATCCTGCGCATCTGTCCCGCCCGAGCCGGAATGCAACGAAAGAATGGCATCTTTGCGGTCGTATTCCCCGCTCATCAGAGTAAAGAATTCATAATCCTCATATTGTTTAATCAGCGTCTGGTATTTCTTTTCTACCTCTTCACGCAGATTTACATCCTGATCCGCTTCATCAATTTTTGCAATCTCCAACAAATCATTTACTTCCTTGCTCAGATTCTCCCACCTTCGCACTTCTTTTTGAAGTTCATCGGCTCTCCTGCTTACTTCTTTTGCGTTATCCGGATCATCCCAAAAACCGGACTGGCTCATTTCCTGTTCCAGAATTTTTATTTCCGTCTTTAATTGTTCTAGGTCAAAGAAACCCCCAAATGCCGGAAATTTTTTTCCTCAGCTCTTCAATTTTCTCGATCAGTTCACGCATATTATTCTTTTGAATATTCTTCTAAAACCGCGTCCAGAGTTATTTCTTTTTTATCACGCAGTATTTTCAATTTTACCGTGTCACCAGGCTGATACTTTCTGATGATTCTTGCCAGACTGTTCGTTTCGTCGATTCGCTCGCCGTTAATTTCCAGAATGATATCATTTTCCTTCACACCCGCCTTATCGGCCGGACTACCCGCGATCACTGCCAAATCCTCCGCTGTACTGCCTTTAACAATCAGAGCGCCATAATCCACATCCAAACTGTTTTTTTCCTTCAGAGCGGCCGTAACCGGCACATAGCGGATACCCAAAACCGGGCGTACTATTTTTCCATATTGTTGCACACTAGAAACAACCGTTTTAGCTTCATTAACCGGAATGGCAAACCCGATTGACTCACCCTGACTGTCGATGGCAGTATTCATGCCGATCACCTGTCCTTCTAAGTTCAATAGCGGGCCACCAGAATTCCCCGGGTTGATTGATGCATCGGTCTGGATTACGCCCTCCAGAGTTTCCGTACCGCTCTGACCACTCGCGGTAATCGTGCGGTCAATGCCACTGACCACGCCCCGGGTAACTGTGTTACTGTATTCCCCGAGTGAGTTACCGATTGCAATTACCGTCTGACCAATTTTGAGTGAATCAGAATCACCCAGTTCAACTGCCGTCAAATCTGTTGCGTCAATATCCAATATTGCAATATCATTTAACGGATCTGTAGATACCACAGTTGCATTATAACTTTTTCCATCATTTGTAAAAACTGTATAATCTGCGTTGGTAAGTGAAACTACATGTTTGTTCGTTACGATCATTCCATCAGAAGAAATTATAAATCCAGAACCACTACTGACCTCTTGTTTTCCACTTGGCGGTGTCGTATTGAAAAAATTAAATGGATTTCCAGTTTGATTATAAATTTCACTCAAATCTTGCGTAGCAACAATACTGACTACCGCCGGACTTACTTTTTCCACGACATCCACTGTTGATGAACTTTCTTCAACAACGAAGTTTTTTGTTTCAGGTGATCCGGTTAAATTTAATAACGAGTCGTTATTACTTACAATACTGCCACCAAGCATACCGAACAGTATTCCGGCGGAACCGCCAACAAAAAAACTGAGAACAACAGCAATAATAATTGTATTTCGATTGATATTTGAAGATGCTTTATTGTCCATTTTTATCTTTATTAATCCTTATGCGTTTCTTTATTATACGTTGATTTTACGAATAATCAAATAGTACAAACAGGAGCTATTATGCTCCTGTTTTGTAATACGCAAACTATATTGTAATTATTACATCATTTTCTTTCGAATAAACGCCGGTATTTCCAGATCCTCTTCTTCTTTCTTTAATTTACTGGCTTTCTTATCTTCTTTCGGCATTTCCCTGACCGGAGGCACTGTACTTACCGGTGTAGCTGGTGCAGAAGGCGTGACAACATCATTTGACCTGCCAAAGTAATTTACTTCTTGAGTACTGGAAGGACTATGTTTGAATGCCTTCGGCTTGGAACCCTCACCGAACCCGGTGGCAATGACAGTAACCTTTACTTCATCTTCCAAAGTATCATCAACCACAGAACCGAAGATAACTTTCGCATTCGGATCAGCGGACTCTGTAATGATCTTCGCCGCTTCATTTACTTCATACATACCCAAATCGGAACTGCCGGTAATCGTAAATAGAACTCCTTTAGCACCTTCGATATCTAGTTCTAATAGAGGACTGTCGATTGCTGCTTTCGCGGCTTCGATTGCTCTGTTTTCGCCACTGGCACTGCCGATACCCATGAGCGCAGATCCGGTATTTTCCATAATCGCTTTGACATCTGCAAAGTCAACGTTGATCAATCCCGGGACAGTAATTAAATCGGAGATTCCTTGGACACCTTGTCTTAGAACATCATCGACAATTCCAAACGCGTCAAGCAAGGAAGTCTTCTTATCAACTATCTGTAAAATTCTGTCGTTAGGAATTGTAATAATAGCATCAACTTTGTCGCTCAAGTCCCTGAAACCGGAGTCAGCAATGGACTTTCGCTGCGCACCTTCGAAGTCGAATGGTTTAGTTACTACTGCTACCGTCAAAGCTCCCAGTTCTTTGGCAATATCCGCAATCACCGGAGCAGCACCCGTGCCGGTACCACCACCGAGCCCGCAGGTGATGAAAACCATGTCCGCACCCTTCAGTGTCTCCTTCAGTTCTTCCCGATTCTCCTCGGCTGCTTTCTGACCCAGATCCGGATCCATACCTGCACCTAAACCCCGGGTTGTACTTTTACCGATATGTATTTTCTGTGACGCCTGCGAATGATGCAGAGCTTGAGCATCTGTATTGATTGCAACAAAATCAATACCCTTGATCTTTGATGAGATCATCCTGTTAATAGCCGAACCTCCGCTACCACCCACACCCAGTACTTTTATCTTGGCAAAAGTTTCGATGTCAGGCTTGATTTCCATACCTTTTTTCATAAAATGATTATGTAATTTTTACTCTTTAATAATAAAAGGTTGCAAAGAAAAATGCAAGCCTTTTTATACACTAAGTGAACACAAAATTTGGACACCCCTATTTCTTTTTAGGGCATCAAAGATTTAAACCACTTATTCATTTTTCCGGTTACTTCCTTTACTGAAGAAAAGCCGCCTTTAAATGCACGGGTTGATTTGGTTGTTAATTCTGAGCCCCACAGTACCAAGCCGATCGCAGTAGTGAATGTCGGGTCATTTATTTTATCAATTGCCGTTACTACTTCCAATGGATAACCAATATGACACGGCAGTTTGAATATTGATTTGGCTGTTTCTACAATCCCCGGCAGTTTTGCGCCACCGCCGGTCAACACTATTCCGGCCGGCAGTAATCCGCTTCTGCCGATGTTCTTCAATTCCTTTTCAACCATATCAAATATTTCTTCCAGTCTCGCTTCAATTATTTCAGCGACGTGTTTCTGCGACACGCGTTCGCTTTCTTGCGGTGAAAATTCACTCAAATCAATTTCTTCACGTTTATTGATTTCATTCGGCAGTGATGATCCGTATTCCAGTTTTACTTTTTCCGCAACATCAATGGATGTTCTCAGTCCGATTGCAATATCATTTGTAATGTGCCCGGAACCGATCGGCAAAACTGCCGTGTGAATTACGTCACCCTCTTCCATTACCAACAAACTGGTAGTCGCCCCGCCGATATTTAAAACGGCTACGCCCAGATCCTTCTGCCTTTTGGTCAGGATTGATTCAGCGGAAGCCAAAACTCCCAATACCAAGTCATCGATATCAACACTTGTCCGATAAATACATTTTGTCAGGTTCTTAATTTGGGATGATTGACCGAGAATAATCTCCGCATCAACTTCTAAGCGAATACCGGTCATACCTGTCGGGTCTTTTATCCCTTTTTGATTGTCTACGGTAAAACTTCTCGGGATAACATGTAAAATTTCATAATTTGGCGGAGTAGAAACTGTCTGAGCGGCCTCAATCGCCCTCTCCACATCATCTTCCCTTATTTCACCGTCCGCCTTTGCCACGGCAACAATACCATGACTGTCCAGCGAAATAATATGCGACCCGCTGATCGCCACATATGAATGCTCAATCGGCATGCCGGTCATCCTTTCCGCCTTTTCTAAACAGGAAGAAATACTGGAAACGGCATCTTCAATGCTATTAATCACACCTTTACTGATTCCTTCCGATGGCGCCTCGGCAATGCCAAGTATATGAACTTTGCTGTCGTTTTCATGTTTTTGTCCGACTACTACTCGAACCATATTGGACCCTACATCAAGGCCTGTTATTATTTCTTGTTGTGACATGTGATTTTACTCTATTTATTATCTGAGCAATTCTTGTGCTCAACACTGAAAATTGTGTTCTCTTTGATTAATATTATACCGAGTATTCGAATTTTCTGCAAATTATTTGAAAAATTGAGGAAGAAAGATGTAGATACCGATCATTATCGCGCCCAGTGATGCCAATAGCACCACCGCCGCCATAATATCTTTTACTATTTCAACATAGAAATGAACCCTCGGCTTAAGCACATCCACAATCTTTTCAAAGGCGGTATTGATTAGCTCCAGAATCAGAACCATAAAAATGACCAGTGACAGTAGAATCCTCTCCCAATTTTGCAAGGGAAATACCATCATCAAAATAATTACAACAATTCCTGCGATAATCTGAAACCGGAAGTTCTGTTCGTTCTGAAATGCGTACCTTACTCCTTTCATTGCAAATCGGAAGCTTTTTACCAATGTTCTAAAATTCATAAATGGCATAATCTTATCTGTTGTTCAATAAATTCATAATCCTGTCCTCCTGCCTCTCCATTAAATTTGCCCTGATATTCTGCTTGTGTGTATAACCCATCAGATGCAGAAATCCATGAACAAACAAAAAACCAAATTCTTTTGAATACGAACTGCTGTTTTCTTTGGCACGCTTTTTCACTACCGGATCCGTTATTACAATCTCACCGATATATTTTTCTTTTTGTACCGGCGATATGAATGAATTTCTGCGATTTTTGGAAACCGTCTCCTCGAAGGACAACACGCTTGGAACGCTTTCAACACCCCGACAAGACTTATTCAACGCCCTTCCTGTTTTTGCGCTGACAATCGCAACAGAAATGCTGATTGAATTACTCTTTCTTAAAGCACGCAAAGCAGTTTTAACAAGTTGAACTACCTGACCTTCTTCCACCGGACTATTGACTTCCTTATATAGTTCTACTTGCATACGTATTTAATAATTGCATCAACTATTCACATTACCAGTGTTTGTATTACTTGTATTTACATTACTAATATTGGTATTGCTGATATTTGTATTACTATTAGTGCTACTGGGCTGCGTTATTTCGAAACTTTCATACATCATCTCAAAGGTTTTTCGGAAACTGGCTTCGGTTCGTGTGCCGTAATTGTACGTAATAATATAAATATTATCATCAGTGGCCAGATATACTGTTTTCCCATCAATACCAATTACCCCCTCCTTACCCTTCCAAGTTTCAAATGAAGTAACAGTCTGACTGTCTAGTTCCGGATACTGGGCCAAATACCACTCTTTTGCAGTCTGGGAAGAAGGATTGTTTGCCACCAAAACTTCCACAAACTCGGCCAAGCTGGATGTAAATAGTACTTCTTTATTTGTCTGATCAGTCGCCTGTGCTATCCAACTCAGTGGATATAATATCTTATAATTGAATGTTTTATTAATATACTCCCCAATAGTAGTCATCTCGCTAATCTTGCCGACACCATCCGGATTATAGCCACTACCTACTTCAATCCCGTCAGAGTACCTGTCGCTATCCGTATCCGGCTTGTTTGGTTCAGTGCCGAAAGCTTCTTCTTCCGCATCAGTAAGATCATCACGATCCGTATCCCTGCTATTAACAATCGTTGTGTTAGTATTCAAGGTAGTTCCTGAATTGGTATTCAGATTACTATTCTGATTCTGATTACTGTTGATATTCAGGTTGGAATTTGAATTCTGACTGTTGGTATTTTCATTCAAGTTTGCATTAGTGTTGCCATTCTGATTGGCGATATTGGTATTTTGATTTAACACCGCTTGATTTTGATTTTCATCCGCAATGTTTGTGTTTTTATCACCCATTATTTTCTGAAACATGAAGGCGGCCAGTACACCCAATACCAGCATTAACGCAACCGCTCCAATAATAATTAATGGGAGATTTTTTTTCGATTTACCCTTGGTTTTTGCTACTCCGCTGTGAAACCTGGCCGGGATAGTATGGATTTCGCCCATACTTTTCTTTTCATTCTTATTTTGAAATTTTTCCTCTCCTGAATTACCAGTCAAAGGATTTTGGTCATTGTCCATATTTATACTTTAGTTTGATTGATTTATATTATTTATCTCATCTTCAATATTTAAGAGCTTTCCTGGTCCGTTCGGATCAAATCCGGCTTTTACCTCCTTACCATCCAGATAAGTGTCGCTGTCCGTATCGGAATCAAGCGGATCGGTATTGTATACTTTGACTTCTTCATAATCAAAAAGTTCATCACTGTCCGTATCCGGCCTTTGGATGCTGGTACCCAGCTGTTTCTCCTCGGAATCTAAAAGTCCGTCACCGTCCGTATCTCCACTTTGACTTGAATTGGTATTGGCGTTCGAGTTATTAATATTTACCGCCTGATTAGTATTAGTATTAACGTTGGTATTCAGATTTGTATTAGTGGTATTTGTATTGTTAACGTTGTTATTAGCATTGTCTTTATTGCCCATGAAAAAGTAATACGCCAAGCCACCGCCAACCACAACTATTAATAATACTAGAACCAGTATCATGATCATTTTTCTACTGTTTTTTGGCTTCGGCACTTCAGCGCCGGGAATTTCCGCGAGCGGATTGGGTGGTGGAACCATCGTCGGATTCGCTGTCGGACGAGGCGCTAAAGGAGGCACAACTCCTCCACCAACCGGCGGCATACTGGTCATAAGTGACGGTGTTTCCGTTGTCGCGTCAGTTTCCTCAAAGATGTCCTCCGCGGGATCACCCATGGGGAAATTTGATAATGGTGTTGTTGAATCTGGCATAAATTTTCCTAATAATAATTATTAACTTGGTGGTGACCAATTAGTAATCCAAAAGTTATCCGTGGCTTCAGCTGAATAGTTGAAACAAGGGCAGTTTGAGCCGGTGTACCCCATACAGGCATCCAAGCCAAAGAACCGGCCAGGCCATGCTGAAGTGTTAAATCCTCCAGTTCCGACATATTCCAAATTCGTGAACAAATACGCGTTTGTTGATTCCTTAAGATATGCGTATGTGTGAGAACCGGTCGGACAATTAAACGTATGCGCGGTATCGTTCCAGCAAGTGCCTGCCGGATCATAAGGCGGAACCGCACAATTGACAGTAGGATTATTGAATTCATTAATTGGATCAAGTGGCGGATTCATTCCGATTGCGTTACCGAATTCCGCCATCCATGACGGCCATTTGCTGGAAGTTAACCCCGGCAGGAAAGTGCCCGCGGCAAGCTCCGGAAAATCACCATTGTTAAATTGGTAATTCAACAGGAGATATCCGATTTCACCTAAATCGGTTACCCGTTTCGTATCCCGGACTATACACTCCTTGTTTGTATCGCCAGGCGCAAGAGCACATACATTCATGAGGCTTGCGGGAGCAGAGTTGAAAAACCAATTTTCAACCATTTGATTGTAAATATTTACTGTTTGTCCGTTCGCACTGTCATTATAAGAAACCAGATAAATATTCGGCCAAAGCGTAGTACCCGCGAGATTAGTCGCGGCTACATAAATAGTCCTGCCCGCCCGACAGGCCTGATAGCCATCCACTGCATTAATTGGAACACACGAACCGGTATCCTCGGGAAACATCTGATTGAACCATGCTGAAGGCGAGAGGAAGCTTTGATTTTCCATTACCCTGATTCCTATTACATCACCAGATGTATTTGCGCTAGTGCAGGAAGCAACGTCTGAATCACATGTTGAGAAGAAAACTTCCCTCAATAATTCATCAACACCATTAATGGTCGGCGTATGATTGACATTGATTATTGGATTAGCCATGCCAGGTAGTCCTCCGTCACGACAATAGTATGTAGTAAAATTTTGCGGCTCAATAACCGATACCCCGGCCGGATACATATAGTTCGGATTATTGGGCCATGGATTATCACATGACTCCACTCTGGCGTTCACAATCGCCGATCCAGAACCCGCAGCACCTAAGTCCACATCTGCTCTGATTTGCTCAGTGCCATCCAGACCCAATGTGCCCACGTGAGTAAACCGATTATTTGGAGATTCCACATTTAACACACCATTTGTGCTTGAACCGCTCCAGTCATATGTAGCACCTGTAAGTAAATAATTTCCTGACGCATCCACAGCAGATGCAATATATCGGTGCTGATTGCCGTTAATTACACTCGTCATATCGTCAGCACAATCATTTCTTTTACAAGTATACATATCCTGAGATGCATTGTATGTCGTAGTTGGTCCAGGCATATACTGAATATCAACTTTAACGTGATCAATATTACATAACGTATCTCCGGCTGTAAAATGAGATACATAGTCACTAGACATGCCAATAAAATATTGATTAGCTGCCCGAGCATTAATTGTTATTGTAAATGAATGGCTGGCTGGCCACGGTAAATCCGGTGAGAATTGAAAGATGGTGTGATCATCGCTAAAATAGCTGGTTAATGTCCCATCAATTAATAAAGAAGTGGAGTCGTCAGTAACTGTAAATACCCCTAAATCAGTAACAGAACCTTCGTCCATAATCTGATCAAACTCAACCACGATACCCCGATTCATACAGACATCAGTTTCGCCGTCGTACGGGTTTATACTAACCACATTTGGTCTGCTGGAACAGCACATTGTTCCCCCACCCATATCACCACAACCGATATTGGCAGGGTCGCCACACTGAGCATCTGTAGTACAACCACAATAGAGACCCCGATCATTCGCACCGCCCAAGCAATCTCCCTGATTTACCATACAGGTTAGACCGTTATATGTATCTCCTGGCCGGCAGCAAAAACGGCAATCGTCACCTGCTATTGCATCCATCGGTAATTCACCGGTATTACTGATGCACTCATAACCGGATGGTGGGTATATCGGACCAAGTGAACAATTAGGATGAGAAGATATTTGGCACAGGTCGCCCGGTAAGCCACCACTGCACATAGCGGAGTCCGAACATTGTCCGGCATAACAACATCCGGTTGAACATTCGGTATTATCGGCACAAGTGACATAAAAATTTACCGGATTACTACCATTGACCGTTACGCCATTTGAGCCGATGCTAGAGACAGCATTTGAAGGAATATCTATGCCCTCAACCAAAGTATCACTCCAATCAGTTAATATTCCAGACCAAGTTGACCGACCACCTGCATCATTTAAAAAACTAACGTTGCCGGAAGTACCAAATCCTTCCCCCACTGCCGCGGTCGCATCTGTTTCCCCCTGTTTTCCGTCAGACGGGTCAAGATAACAAAGATTTGGAGTCGAGGGACCACCTATGGTAAAACCGCTAAGGGTAGTCGTATTGCCATACTGGTTTGTAAGACGAATTGGTCCGCTAATAGCGTCATCACTCGTGTCAGCTGTATCTTCATTCGGTACTTCCACTACTACAGAATCATCTGTCCAAGTTGATCCGGCTGGTCCGCAAATTGCCGGGAAGATAGCATTAACCCACGGTGTCCCGGTAAATTCAACATTTGCCGAACCAGTATAAGTGCCAAACATACATCCCGCAATTGTCACAAAATTACCTACCGGAGCACTAATAGGATTGATACTCTGAATAACTGGCGAACAATGTGGTGTCGGGCTAAGCATACAAACACTACCCGGGCAGCTTGAACAATCTGCATCGTCCTGACAAAAGGTACGATCAACAGTAAGCTGACGTGCTGCCGGTGGAATTGAAGTGCCAGCAGCAGAACTATTAACTGTGACAGTTCCATCGACACCAGTAGCTAAATATGTGTAATTTGCCTGATTTGTTTGAGGACCGGTTGAACCAATTCGAGCTATCCCAGCAGGAAGAGGGGGGTTTGACCAACCTGCATACCAATTATAGTCAGTATAAGCCAGTATCTGGCAATTTGGTCCAATTGGAAGATTTGTGAAACGAGCAGCAGGATTTGCATTCGTAATTAAATACCTATCTGCTGTCAAATTATATGATTCAATTTGACATACTGTATTATCAACCTGTGTTTTGAATTTCCATACAAAAGGATTGACCATATTTACTCCTGAGGCATTCTGAACGCCGGTCGTTATCGTCCCGCGATACCAAGTATTAACTGTCAGATAAACCGTGGGATTGAAAATAAATGTATCACTACTTGGTGCGGTTAAGGCTCCGCTTACGTGTCCAGGAACTACGGTGGAACAGGTTGAATCATTGCACTGTTCAAAATATACATTTGCTGAATTCGTAATTGTACCGACACTCATTGGTTCATTAAACCGCGCTGAAAAATTTGCATTAAGGCAGACCTCCTGGTATTCCGGCCAAGGCGAAGGTGAAGACAGGGTGGAAGCATCGCAGAAGTTATTTGTAATCACATAGGGTGTGCCGGGTGGAACATGTAAAACATCAAAATAAATACCATTACTCTCCTGTCCCCCGTTGTTCGTAACCGTAACATTGCCGTCTAGCGCACCGGTCGGAACACTGGTGTTAATATTTGTATCATTCCAGCTGGTAGCGGGACTAGATAGACCATTATAGGCAATATGCCCAGCACCTTGCGTCGCTCCGAACCTGATTCCACTAGCGCTCATATTGGAACTCTCATAACCGGAGTTGGGATTAATTGACCACAAACATGGCCCGTCAGATACCGATGAACTATTTACGAAAAATTCAGGTCCACCTGGATAAGCTGCAGATGAAAGCACTCCATAAGAAGGATTGGTATAGGTTATTTCTGCTTGAGCACGTGGTCGGTCGCCGTCATCATAAACCGCCGGCAAAGTTGTGGTAATGTAATTTGCGTCGTATCCGCCGATTACTCCGTTTGCAATATCAGTTCCGTCATTGAATACCAGATTAGTTGGTGTCGCCGGATTTGCCAGTGTGCCGGTAAAACACGACCCCTGTACCGTCAGACACGATTCGCGCGGACCCTGTGAAGGACTCAGACTTGATACGTACGGAGAACATGTACAATTAGCAGGATCACTTACGTCAAATTCCCAATGATGGATCAGCGGACTACCGTCCGTATTAATCACCATTGTGGTTGTGATATCAACATTATAATGGGAATTCGCATCCAGTGACGGATCGGGTTCAAATTTAAATACTTTGAAATTATTCGAAATCGGCAGGGCAGCATCCATTACTTTAAAGGTTCCAACTCCAGCTACGACTTCCTCAACTGGGGCTGGCCATACTCCTGAAGGAGACAGAATAATATTTCTAATGTCAGTACCATTATTAATTTCAAGCATTACCATCTCATAATACATGGATGTGCCGAAAGTAACATAGATATCCGTATCGGGACATTCATTGGTGCCGGTTGGATACCAGCTCTGGATCCCTGGGACGCTGTCGTTAGTCTGAAAATTCCAAACCTCCGGCACCGCCATCGGATTGCCACAAAGATCTTCAACATCGTGCACCCTTACCTGATACCAGGTAAATGCATTCAAAGGATTCAGGAACGGCTGTTCAATGTAAACATTTATACCGTTTGGAATTGATTGCGTCAGCAAATTACTGTTGCTGTATTGGCCGACAAAACTGGAACAGGTATTGTCAGTACACTCCCATAATTCAAAATTTCCGTTTGGTCGCGCTCCCGCTCCGATAATCGTACTGTCATCAATCGGCTCATTAAATGTCAGATTAATTACCGGTGCCCGGGAAACATTCCGGTCCGGATAACCGGCATCCGCGGTGTTAATCGGATAACTGCTGATAATCTCCGGAGCTACTTCGTCGTTTTCCAGTCCTACGTGAAAATCCCAAACCCACGGATCTGGTCCTGTGCATCCGATGGCGGTACAAAGTGAAATGATACGCGGATCATAATCCTGAACCGGCGTACCGACTGTCGGATACCATTCCTGATAATCGGTATTAGTCGGGAATAAAGTATCATGCCGGTAAGTGACCGTATTTCCCGCCGTAACAAAATCATCCGTACTGGCAAACGGATTGCCGGCTACTATATCTTGTGTTCTTAAATTGTCGGGAATTTCCGCCGCATCGACAGTCGCCGGATCAATGTTGGCATTAAAACGCGCTTTTACCCTAGAACATTGGTATACCTCATCGCTAGCATCCCTGGATACTTCGAAATCTTGCAGTGTCAGATTGGTGGGCAGACTTGCTCCGCAACTGATTGCGCACATATTCGGCGCACAACATGTTTGACCGGCGGCACAATCAATCGTACCGCAACTCGTGCCGCCAGATCCGCCCGTCGCATCATCAATCGTTCTCATGACAAAAAATACAATTGCCCAAGATAATAAGACAATCGCCAGACCGATCAGCCCGTTGATTAAAATTTTCTTTGCTTTGGCAATTTTTTCCTGGTTACCATTAGCAGTCATCCAGATAAACCCACCGTACATTATTATAACAACCGCCGCGAGCCCCAAAAGGCCGAGTGCCCACTGAACAATGTTAATCACAACGGATAGAAGGTCGGCAGTTCCCAAACCAAGTGTGGCACCAAGTCCGGAGTCAATGGAAATAGCACGGGCAATCGCAGGCGCAAAAAAACTGACTACGCTCGTTACTAAAATTCCCAGTAAAGCGCTAGTCAGCATCCCTAGTCCAAAAAAACCTTTTTGTTTTGAGTTTTGCCTCCCTTGGATCAACATAGTTGAAAGGTGGTTATTTATTTTTGATTACTTTTTTACGAATTTACGCAAGAAGCTGGCGGACTTTTTCACTGACAACCTTGCCCTCTGCTTTCCCCTGAGCTTTTGCCATGACCTGGCTCATCACCCTACCCATGTCTTTGACCGATTCTGCACCTGTTTCCTGCATAACTTCTTTGATTATTTTTTCCAACTCAGCTTCAGAAAGCGGTTCGGGGAGATATTGCTGGAGTAAACCGGCTTCCGCTGATTCCGCTTCAGACAAATCTTTTCTCCCCCCTTTTTCATATGCTTCCGCTGATTCTTTTCGTTTTTTGATTTCTCTTGCCACAACAGACAGGGTCTCTTCTTCGGTCAGTTCCTTTCTTTTTGCGATAGCTTCATTTTTAATAGCTGAAATAACCATTCTCAGAGTGCTTACCTTCTCCGACTCTCTTGCCTTAAGGGCAATAATGACATCTTGTTCTAACTTTTCTTTCAGACCCATAAAAATTTGGAAATTAAACTAAATAACAAACTAAAAAAGGTTACTGTCCCGGAAAATTACTTTCTTCCACCTCTTTTTTTAGACCGGTCATACTCTTCCAGTTTTCCAATTTTCCTCAAGTATTCCTTCTTTGACTTGATGTCTTTGCGCCTTAGAGCGTCATCTTTAGTCTTTCTTTTGTTCTTTGCCGGTTCGTGAAAACGGCTTTTCTTAGCCCTAATCAAGACCCCGCTCTGTTGAACTTTCTTAGAAAACCTTCTGATCAGACTTTCTGATGTTTCGCTGTCCTTCTTCTTTACTTCTACCAAATTAATTCACCTCCCTAGGTGTAATTTTTAATAATTAGTTCTTTTTTAATATAACACTCTTGTTTAATATCGTCAAATAAAATAAAAAGCTCCTAGACGGTGCTTTGGAGCTAATTATTTTTTGTTTAATAATGTTTATCCGATGGTACCCAGTTTCTTACCGCCGATCAAATGCAGATGGATATGGTCAATTATCTGACCTCCTTCATCACCACAATTGAATACCAACCGGTAGCCGGAATTCGAAATATCGTACTTTTTTGCCAGAACCCTAGCCCGATTAACCAGATTACCCATTAACAGAGCATCGTCTTCTGTTAAATCAGAAATTTTTTCCACGTGTTTCTTTGGGACGACTAAAATATGTACCGGTGCCTGCGGAGCAATATCTCGGAAGGCAATTATTTCATCATCTTCAAATACAACATCCGCCGATCCTTCTTTTTTGATGATTGAACAGAATACGCAGTCCATATTTACTCCTCAGTGTGGTTATTTCTATTTTGAATGATTGCCTTGGTCTTTTCCAGGCGGTTTTTCAATTCAACATATACTTTGTTGTAATCAATCACTTCCTGCGATCCGCCTTCCATATCTCTTAGCAGGATGGTTTTATCCAGCATTTCTTTTTGCCCCAGGATCAGTGAAAACTTAACTCTGAGTCTTGCAGCCACTGAGAGCTGGTACTTCAATCCTTCTTTGGAAAAATTGCTGGCCGCTCGGATACCCTTTGCTCTTAAATCTTCTACTAAACGGAGGGCTTTCTTTTTGGCACTTTCTCCCAGCTGAGCGACAAAAACATCCGGCGGTTCCGGTGCCGGGATAACTATTTCTTTCTCACGCATACTGATTACCAGACGTTCAACTCCACCGGCAAAACCGCAGGCAGGCGTCGGCCGGCCACCGAGCATTTCTGTAAGATCATCATAACGGCCACCGCCACCCATCGCGGACTGTGATCCGTCATCTTTTTCCGGCCAAATTTCAAAAGTCGTCCGGGTGTAATAATCCAGACCCCTAACAAGAAATGGGTTTAACTGGTAGGCAATGTCCGCTTCATCCAGATATTCCAAGACTTTTACAAAGTGCTCCTTACATTCTTCATCCAGGTGATCCACGATATGCGGTGCATCCGCCAATATCTCTTTGCATTCTTTCACTTTACAATCCAGGACACGTAATGGATTTTTTATCAACCTTCTTTTACAGTCTTCACAGAGAAACTTTTTTCTGGATGATAAATAATCAGTAAACAGCTGTTCGTAATCTTTTCTGCATTTTTTACAGCCCACACTGTTGATCTGAGTCACTACCGGAATACCGATAGTATTGTAAATACTTTGACACATCACTATTAACTGCGCATCAATGATCGGGTTGTTGTCTCCGATCGCTTCAAATCCGAACTGGTGGAATTGGCGGTATCTGCCGGCTTGCGGGCGGTCGTATCGGAAAAACGGTCCCCAGTAAAAAAGCCTGACCGGCTGCGGCCTATCCAACATACCGTGTTCAATATATGCCCGGACGATTCCGGCGGTATTTTCCGGTCGCATCGATACGTTCATACCGCTTTTATCTTCAAACGAAAACATTTCTTTTTCTACAATATCCGTATTTTCCCCTACTGAGCGGGTAAACAGACTGGTTTCCTCTAAAATCGGGGTATCAATCATTTCATAGGTATAATCTTCAGCCAGTTGTTCCACCAGCTTCCGGACATAACTCCAATATTTTTGAGACTCCGGCAAAATATCCTTCATACCTCTCAAGAGTTGCGGGTGTTTGGAACTTCTTTTCTTCGGCTCAGCGGCTTTTTCCTCTATTTTCACAGACGGCTTTGTAACTTTACTTTTTGGCATTATAAATTTTGGTTAAATGTTGTAATCAGGTAAATTAAAATGTGTCAGCTTGTTAAAAGGCCACGCTCTGACCCACGCCTTGCCCACAATATATTCCTTTCCTATGGGGCCAATAATCCTGGAATCAAGACTGGATCCCCGATTATCACCCATCACGTAAAATTTATCGGCAGCAAGCGTTATATCAATATTACCGCTAGTATAAACAGATTCATCTAGATAACTACTTTCATCCAAGATCGCACCTTCCGGATTTGCCGAATTAGTAATCATGACTGTTCCGTTTTTTATTTTTATAGTTTCCCCTGGCAGCCCGATTATTCTTTTGATAAAAAATTGGGAAGTGTTTCTGGGATCTTTCAGAACAATGATATCACCCCGGTCCGGAGTATTTAGACGATAAGTAATCTCATTAATTATCAAATATTCATAATCATGAAAAGTCGGCTCCATGGAAGCGCCTTTAACATAAAACGGCTGGATCAGATAATACCGTATCGGAATAATGATCGCGAGTGAAATGATAATTATTTTCGCAACCTCTAAAACAAAAAGTCCCGTTGCTTTCCAAAACGGATCCGGTGTGATGCTCTTTTTATTCAGTTCATTCAAAGCATCATTAATTTCCTTTTCCTCAGTCTTTTTTGGCATTTATTTTAATTTAATTTGCGAAATTTAATCTTACTAATTATTATACCTCTCTTTGAATTGAGTGATCGCAGACCACGAGCGAATCACGCAAAGCGTGATGAGTCGAGTGGCAGGCTCAACTGGACTCGCCTGCCTACTAAGGTACTGGTGCTCGTGTCTGGATTTGAACCAGAGACCTTTCGAATGTGAATCGAACGCTCTAACCAACTGAGCTACACGAGCGTGGCGGACAGATTTGTGGATAGTGCCCCCTGCCTGTCCACTCGCCATCGCTTGCGCTTTAGACATAAACAGGCGAGAGCTACAAACCCCTGTAAATACGGGCAATAGCACGCAAAGTAGTCCTATTGTAACATAAATAAAGTAGTATTTCAAGCCCCGCTAATGTAATAATAAATTATGAGAAAACGTATTAAACAATGTAGTAGATTTTTTGATTGAAATATTATATAATATGGGAGATATGTAATTAGCATTGATGTATTAATTTTCACGATGAAAAGCATTCAGCCAGGAAAAGAATTCAACCTTTTAGAGAAAGTTGATAATAAGCAAACTCTCGAGAAGAAAAAAAAGCCACACGGTTTGTGGTCCTACCTCGGGAAGTTTTTTATATACCTCTTTGTGGTAATAGTTCTGGTCGGCCTCACCTTTTCCTATAAAGTCATTCTTTCCGCCAACAGCGTCATTGCCTCTTCTGACGTCCCCTCTCTAATCAGCCAATTAAAATATCTGGTAGTACAGCCGGAAGATCTGATTGATGGGGAAAAGGATGATCGGATAAATGTTTTATTGTTAGGCATGGGTGGCGCAGGACACAGTGGCGGATACCTGGCCGACACAATCATGATTGCCAGTGTTAAACCATCGACTAAAGAAGTCGCTTTTATTTCTATACCAAGAGATCTTTACGTACCAATACCGGACAACGGCTGGAGGAAAATCAACAACGCCTATGCATTCGGATACACAGAGGATCCCAAGAGCGGCGGAGAAGAATTAATGATTAAAGTAATTGAAGAAATAACCGGACTGACTATTCACTATTATGGCCGTGTCGATTTTGAAGGATTCCGAAAAGTGATTGATGATATCGGTGGAGTGGATGTTTATGTCGATAGGACATTCTATGACCCGCTATACCCTGATTATAACTACGGCTATCAACCCGTGTCATTTCAACAAGGCAATAATCATTTCAACGGCGAAAAAGCATTACAGTTTGCCCGTTCCCGCCATGGCAATAATAACGAGGGTTCGGACTTCGCCCGATCGCAACGACAGCAGAAGATCCTGCTGGCAGCAAAGGAAAAACTACTCTCTTCCTCCACCCTGCTAAATCCCAGCTTGATTTTGAATATTGTTAATGACCTTGCCGATCATGTCCGTGTTAATATGGAACCGTGGGAAATGATCAAGCTTTACAATATGATCAAGGATGTCTCCGCGGAACAAATTATCGACGAAGTAATTGATAACAGTCCGGACGGACCCCTGCATTCCGAAACGACAATTGACGGAGCATATATCTTAAGACCGAATGCCGGACCGGATGACTTTTCTGAAATACAAGACATTGCTCAAAATATTTTCCAGGTTGAAGAAACAAAGACAGTGACCCGAGAAAACGCAACCATAGAAATCCATAACGGAACTAAAATCGCTGGCCTGGCCGCGAAAACTGCGGAAACCTTGCGTAATGCTGGATACAATATCGTGGCAGTTGGTAACGCAGCGGAACAAACTAACGAAACAACCACTATATATGATTTAACCGGCGGGACCAAACCACAGACTCTGGCGGCATTAAAAATGGAAATCGGATCAGAAATAGCCACTACCGTCCCCGCCTACCTGTATACTCCCGATAAGAATGAAGTCACCTATCAGGGTTTAAGTGCACCGCTTAATTCAGACATTGTTTCCCAAAGCGGAGAAGTTGATTTTCTGATTCTGCTCGGGACGGATGGCGTCACTCAAACTAATACTTCGATTACCAACACAGGAACCCAATAATATATTATGTCAAAAAAGCTGCCTCAAGTGGCGTTAATCGGCCGAACTAATGTAGGGAAGTCAACGCTTTTTAATACACTACTGGAGAGAAGAAAAGCTATTACCTCTTCCATACCTGCGACCACCCGTGATCGCAATTTTGGCGTTTGTAAATGGCAGGGAAGGAAAATTACACTAGTCGACAGCGGCGGCGTGGATATTATTAAAGGTGAGGAGATTGAAGAAAGCATAAAACAGCAGGCAGAGCTCGCGGTGAAGGAAGCGGACTGTATTATCTTTGTCGTAGACGGCCAACAAGGCCTGGTTAAGCAGGATAAAGAAATTGTTCACTGGCTGAAAAAATCCAAAATGCCGATTATTCTGGCGGTAAATAAGATCGATAATCCAAAGCGAAAAGCAGAGACCGGCAGTGATTTTTATCGGTTAGGCATTAAAGATACTTTTTATGTTTCATCAATCAACGGTAGCGGAACCGGAGACTTATTGGATGCCATCATGGCTAAAGTGCCGGATAAAGCCACGGAGGTGAAGGAACCAGATTTGAGATTGGCTATCGTTGGAAAAACAAATGTCGGCAAGTCGTCTTACGTCAACGCCTTACTCGGAGAGAACCGAGTTATTGTCAGTTCCAAACCGCACACTACACGTGATCCGCAGGATATTGAAATCCAGTACAATAAAAAAAGAATTGTCCTGGTTGACACAGCTGGTTTAAGAAGAAATAAAATTAAAAAGGGTGAATCCGGGATAAGAGCTATTGAAGCAGAAAGCGCCAGAAAATCCATCCTGGCAATCAAACACGCGGACGTTGTCCTATTGATGCTGGACATCACGGAAGAAATATCCTTTCAGGATAAGCATATTGCCAGTGAAGTGGTTAATGCCAGATCCGGCATTGTAGTTGTACTCAACAAGTGGGACATGATCCAAAATAAAAATGAAAAGACCATAAAAGATTATCTGCGGTATGTACATAGTTATTTTCCCTTTTTGCTCTGGGCACCATATGTCTTTATTTCAGCAAAGGAAAAAATCCGTCTGAAGAACCCGATTGATTTTGCATTAAAAATGAAAGAAAACAGGGAAAAAGTAATTAAACCTGATCAACTATTGAAATTTATAAGTGAATTCACAATTGAAGTAAACAGCCAACAGAGAAAAGACACTAAGCCATTCAAGATTACTTCTCTGGAACAGGAAGATATCAATCCACCGACGTTTCTCCTCCGAGTCAATTCGAAAACACCACTACCCCAGGCGGTTACCAATACTTTGAAAAAAGCGATCAGGGAACGCTTTGAAATTTGGGGCACGCCGATTATTGTGAAAATTAAACTTAAAAAACATGAAGCTAATAGTAGGGTTAGGAAACCCCGGGAGAAAATACAAAAACACCAGGCATAATATCGGCTGGTTAATGCTGGACGAGCTGATAAAAGCTTTGGCTATTTCCTCTTTCAAGACTGTGAAAAAATTTCAATGCGACCTGACACAGGGTAAATTTAACGAAGAAAAAGTAATCCTGGCAAAACCACTGACTTTCATGAATAATTCAGGAAAAGCTGTATCACTTTTAAAGAACTTTTACAAGGTGGATTTGGAAGATATTATAATTGTGCGCGATGATTTGGATCTGGAATTCGGCAAGTACCGCGAAAAACAGGACAGCGGGTCAGGAGGACACAACGGAATCAATTCGATTATTCAATATATCGGCAGCAAAGGTTTTATTCAAATTAAAGTAGGAATTAAAAATGATCTACTTGCGAACACAGATCCGGCCAGTTTTGTTTTGCAGAAATTCACGCTACAGGAAAAGAAACAGTTAAAGTCCCAACTACCCGAATTCGTATCCAGAATACAAAATTTCCTGAAATAAAAAAGAGCCCACGACTAGATTTGAACTAGTAACCTTCACACTCCTGGTGTGATGCTCTACGTCGAGCTACGTGGGTGTTTTTTGGTGCCAGCGAAGTAGTTTTGTTGAGCTACGCGCCAACCGTACAATGTGCAAAATGGTGCCCCGTCGAGGATTCGAACCTCGAACCTACTGATTAAGAGTCAGTCGCTCTCTGCCAGTTGAGCTAACGGGGCACCCAGAAACTTTGGGGTGTGTCGGGACTCGAACCCGATACCTTTCCGCAAAGCGGAACGCTCTACTCCAACTGAGCTACACACCCGAAGGCAAGGTGGGTCCGTCTTCGCGTGAGCGAAAAACTGATTAGTCGATGCTCGCCAGGGGATTCCTTTCGGAAACAGGCTACCTTGCGGTAAACCCCATCGCTTCATCAGTTTGGCATCGAAGATGCCGACGAACCCATGAGTCATAATACCCAGGGTACTATTTATAAGTCTATTGGCAAAGGGTATTGTTAAGGAGGATACAATACTCTTAACCGACTTATAAATAGCACTCTGGGCACTACCCTACCTTACTGTTCACTAGGCCACTTACAAGCGATAGAATTATTCCAAAAGGAATATACCCTATCTTTTGGCTACTAATATAGACTAAGGAGGGGTTGTCTAAATGTTCGCCACTTGCAAGCAGCTTGGTAAACAGTAACTACAGACTTACTATAGCGGTCTGGTGTTTTCCCTAAATAGGAAGTATAATGTTAGCACAATTTGCTTTTCTGTCAAGATGCAGGAAGGTTGATAGTAAAATATTTGGCTAACTTTAGCCACGAAATTTAACAACAGTGAAAAATATCAATCCCGGATTCCATGAACTCATCAGAGGCGTATTGCCAAAATACGGAAATGAACTGGCTGAAAATACTTTTTCAGTACTGAGTAACGGAACTCTACAATCACTCATTATTAGTAATATTCTTACCACCCCCTCCTTTAATCACAAGGCGATTTTTTGGTTAACCAAGGATGCCGGCCAATCAGAAACGATCTTTCACATATTGAACTACTGGACTAAGGCATTCGATAATAATACTCACACAGTTTTTATTTGGGATAATCAGAATGAAACGGAAAAAACTAAGATCCTCTGGGCAATTCTCTCACATCAACCCATCATAGTCCTCTGTTCCATATCAGGTCTTGAAGAAATAGTGGCAGAGCCGAAAGATTTTCAAAACCATCTGATCAATATAGAAAAGAATAGTTCAATCGCCATGACCAATCTGGCGAAAAGACTGGTCAGCCTGGGATATGTAAAAGAAAATTTTGCTTCTACCCCATTGATGTTCAGCCAGAAGGGAGGGGTATTCAATATTTATTCTCCTCAGTATGACCTACCGATCAGGTTGGACTTTTCCGGAGAAACGGTTGAAAAAATATGTTTCTATGATTTAAAAAACAAAAAAAACACCGCAGAAACTGAATCAGTGGTAATTCTGGGAAACTATCCAGTGTCCCGTTTTGAGCATTCCATTTTAGAATATTTGCCGGAACACGGCGCAATGAATGTCGTCTGGTCAGATCCCGATGAACTGGAAGATTTTTCTTATGACTGGAAAAAAATCCAGAGAAGGCTGAACTTATTTCCAAGAGTAATCTTTGAATCATTCCCCAGAGGCGATGAAGATATGAGTATGGATATAAAAAGTGCACCCCTCTTTCACCATAATTGGAATAAGTTTGTCGATGAGATAAAGAGTCTAACAAGTCAAAAATTTTCCATCTTTATTGCAACGGCGAAAGCAGTGGAGTTTGAAAATGTAATAAAAAAAAGTGGGCTTACGAAAAAAAATATTACCTTTATGCCCGCGGCTCCGCCTGCACTAGAAGGATATATTCTTCCTTCCGCCAGAATTGCCTACATTACCGATCAGGAAGTATTCGGTTACACGCCAGATGAGAAACAGGCAAAGTCGGCTGCAATTGATCATAAGTTTCTTTTGGAAATGAAGGCGGGAGACATTATTGTCCACGTTGACCATGGAATCGCCCGGTTCCGCGGAATGGTAAAAAAAGAAATTGAAAGTATGCTTAGAGAATTTTTTTATCTAGAATATGATTACGGCGATAAGTTATTTGTACCGATCTACCAGGCGGAAAAACTTAACAAATATATCGGAAAGCAGAACCCTCCCCTGCACCGGTTAGGCAGTGGCAATTGGAAAGAGATGTGTACAAAGATAAAAAAAGATTCTCTAAAACTGGCAAGAGAGCTTTTGGAAACATCCACCATTAGGACACAATCGGAAACCATACCCCTGGCCATGGAAACAAAAGAAGAAAAGAAACTAGCAAACAGTTTTGAATTTGAGATTACGGATGATCAACAGCGTTCTATTGAAGAAATCAACCATGATTTAGCTCGAAACGTTCCGATGGATCGCCTAGTCTGCGGTGACGTAGGATTTGGAAAGACGGAAGTAGCAATCAGGGCGGCATTTAAAACGGTTATGAATGGCATGCAGGTCGCCCTGCTTTCTCCAACAACCATTTTGACCCAACAACACTACGATACTTTCAAGGAAAGACTGGAAAGTTTTGGTATCAACATTGCCTTACTGAGCAGGTTGAAAACACCAAAAGAACAAAAACAGATAATCGAACAATTATCCAATAACCAAATTGACATTGTAATTGGTACCCATCGCCTGCTTTCTAAAGATATCAACTTCAAGAATCTCGGACTGATCATAGTGGATGAAGAGCAGCGGTTTGGAGTTGAGCATAAAGAAAAACTAAAAAGACTGAAAAAGAATGTACACATTTTGACTTTAACCGCGACCCCCATCCCCCGCACGCTTAATTTTGCATTATCCGGCTTGAAGGATATCAGTACAATTGAGACTCCCCCTCCCGGCCGGTTGCCGATTGAAACAATTATTCGGCCGTCACAGGATGAACTGATTATCAGTGCTATACAATCCGAATTAAAGCGTAACGGCCAGGTATATTTCCTGCATAATCAAGTTGAAACGATTGAAGCAAAAGCCAAACAGATAAGACAACTGGTTCCGAAAGCTAAGGTAGGAATTATTCACGGTCAGCTAGAAGAACACGCCATGATGGCAGTGATGGAAAACTTTGATAACCGCGAAATAGATGTGCTGGTCTCCACCACAATTATTGAAAACGGCTTGGATCTGCCGAATGCCAATACACTGATCGTAGAAGATGCCACAAATTTCGGTTTATCCCAACTTTACCAATTAAGAGGCAGGATCGGCCGTGCTGACCGGCAGGCTTTTGCTTATTTCTTATATAAGAGCAAACAACTGACACCGGATGCCAAAAAAAGACTGATTGCTCTGCTTGAAGCCAAAGAATTAGGTAGCGGGTTTCAACTGGCGCTCCGCGATTTAGAAATCCGCGGTACCGGCAATTTGCTCGGGAAACAGCAGCACGGCAGGATTAATGCCATTGGTCTTAATTTGTATCTTAATTTACTACAACAATCCGCTGAGGAGATTAAAACCGGAAAGATTTCTGAACCGATTAGAGATGTTACAATTGACCTGCCACTTCCCGCCCTGATTCCGACCTCCATGGAACCGCGGGAAGAAAAACGCCTGCACTGGTATCAAAAACTATCCGCGGCGCACGATATTAAGGAGCTGAAGAAACTGGCTAATCAATTTTCCCTGATGGACAAAGCGCCGGAAGAATACAGAAATTTGATTGCATTATTGGAGATTAAAGTGCTTGCCCAAAAAAGCAGTGTTATTAGCATTGATACAACTTATGTTACTGATCCGGAAGGAATAGCTAGAAAAAGAATTGTATTTAAATTTGCCAAGAGTCTCGTACCGAAACAAATAGAGCAATTATTCGCGATTAGTGACCAATGGTTCCTTTCCGAATATACCGTAAAAATAGATCTGGATGCCCTGGCAAAAGACTGGTTGAAAGATATAAAGAAGTGTGTTAGTATTTTATAAGAAAGAAAAAACAGGGCGTCCAAGCATTATTGGCCCTGTTGTTTTTATTCCAGAAACCGCACTGCGGTTTTGGAGACAAATTCCGGCTTATAAAGCCGGAGTGCGTTGCGGTAAACGGTTTCGGGCTGACCAGTCAGCCCTTGTGCGCGTCCAACATCAGCGATTGCTTCACGTAGCGTAGCGCCGTTCACCATAAACGTTTCTCCGCTACGGACCCTGATCTCCCACCGGAAGATTTCCTTTTCCGGAGGTTGGGCAACTGCCGGGAAAAGCTCCGGCTGATCTCCTGAATGACAATGGTGTGGCATCGTTTCCCCTCTTTCGACACGAAGGTCTCGCCCCCGTCAGAGTGAAGAATCAATGAACAGTGTCATTTACCCTCCTTTCACCGGTAATCGAACCACCCGATTACGGAAAAAACTTAGCATTTACATATTAACCTGTCAAACATGATTGAACAAATATATTGGAACAGTTTCAACTGCATTCCACAAGTTGGACCTCGAACTTTCAAAAAACTGCATGAAGGTTTTGCGAATATGGCAGACGCTTGGAATACATCTTATCAGGAATTGGTCGCTTGCGGTATAAGTCCTAATACTGCCAAAGCAATTATAGAAAAAAGAAATGCGATCAATCCGGAAAAGGAGTGGGAGAAGCTGGATCAATTAGGAGCCAAAATGATTACAATAACCAGTGAACAGTATCCATTTCTGTTGAGTGAAATTTCCAGTCCACCAGCTGTTTTATATTGGATGGGCAATTGGGAAGCGCTTTCACACCCCACAATAGCAATCGTAGGCACTCGTAACCCGACAATTTACGGAATACAGGTGGCAAGAGATTTAGCCGGTGAATTGGCAAAAGAAAATATTTGCATTGTTTCTGGAATGGCGCTTGGAATCGACGGAGTTGTTCATAAATCCGCGCTTGAAAATAACGGCAAAACCGTAGCCGTGCTTGGTTCTGGTATAGACACCCTACATCCGCGTACGCACGAAAGACTGGCAAAGGAAATAATTGAAAGCGGCGGGATAATTCTTTCCGAATTTCCACTGGGCACCGCCCCGCTCAAATATAATTTCCCGATCAGAAACAGGATAATTTCCGGCTTAAGCACAGGATGCGTAGTAGTAGAGGCGGGCCAAAAAAGTGGAGCGCTGATCACCGCCCGATTCGCCCTAGAACAGAACAGGGAAGTTTTTGCAGTACCCGGTACCATATATCAAAAAAATTCCTTGGGGCCGAATAATCTGATAAAAATGGGGGCGCGGGTTGTTACAGGCGTAAACGACATACTGGATACACTCAATATATCGACAAAGGTTGCCGAAAAAGAAGAGCCTATAATTGAAGCTGACAACCCGGAAGAGGCTAAGATTATTGAAGTAATATCCATGGAGCCGACCCATATCGACGAAATAGTTGAAAATAGCGGACTATCTGCTACCGTCACGAATTCCACGCTGACCATGATGGAAATGAAAGGAAAAGTAAGGAATATCGGCGGAATGAATTATATTCTTTCAAAATAATTTCAGTGTAATTTGCGCCGTAACTGTCCGCATAAATTTGACAGTAATTCCATTTGCGGTTATATATAGAAGTATTGTAAAAATTCTATATTATTTATGTCAAAAAAATTAGTCATTGTTGAGTCGCCCACCAAAGCGAAAACTGTAACCAAGCTTTTGGGAGACAACTCGGAATACACAGTAAAAGCCAGTGTCGGTCATATTCGTGATATACCGAAAAGCAACAAGAAGGCTATTGATATTGAAGCGGGCTTTGTTCCGCAATATGAAATCTCGGCCGATAAAAAACACATTGTAGCGGAACTTCGAAAATACGCCAAAATATCCGACGAAATTCTCTTAGCAACTGACCCGGACCGGGAAGGAGAAGCAATCGCCTGGCATATCGCGGAAATCCTGAATGGTGACGGCAACAGCAAAAAAACCAAGAGAATTGTATTCCACGAAATCACCCAGGCGGCAATTGACGAAGCAATCGCTAATCCTAGAGAAATCGATCAGAATCTGCGTATTGCACAGGAGGCACGCAGAGTACTAGACAGGCTGGTGGGATATGATCTGAGCGGTTTGATCTGGAAAAAAGTTAGATACGGTTTATCGGCAGGCAGGGTTCAGTCCCCGGCACTGCGAATTCTGGTTGAACGGGAAAGAATAATTCAGAAATTTTTACCGGAGACTTTCTGGCAAATCACAGCTGATCTTGTAACCGAAAATAATAAGATCCAGTTTAGTTGTTCAGTTGAACCGAAAGAAATCAAAGAGGTTGAGAGTATCATCGAGCAGGGTAAAAAGGGCAAGTGGCAAGTTATTGACATGAAGGAAAGTAACGCCGTTAGAAGTCCGCGCGCGCCGTTTACCACTTCAACGCTACAACAAACCGCTAGCTCACGTTTTGGTTATACGCCATCACGCACTATGAGCACCGCACAACGACTGTACGAAGCCGGCTATATCACTTATATGCGTACTGACAGCACTAATCTCAGCACAGAATCCATAGGTAATATTACCAGGACAATTACAAAAGAATACGGTGAGGAGTCAGTCCGTGTCAGAGTTTACAAAACCAAGAGTAAAAACGCCCAGGAAGCCCATGAAGCAATCAGACCGTCAGATTTTTCCAGAAAAATTGCCGGTGCTACCGAAGATCAAAAAAAGTTATACCAGCTGATCTGGCAAAGAACTGTTGCCAGTCAAATGATTGACGCCGTACTGTTAAGAACGAAAATAACTGCCAATATTACCAATGGAACAATCCCGAACTTTGTTGTTAATGGCACACACATTACCAATCCGGGATGGCTTTTAGCAGACCCGACAGCACGCAATGAAGAAATCGATCTGCCGAAACTGAAAATTTCAGATCCGTTAACACTGGATCAGATCAACTCGTTGGAAAAACAAACCTTACCACCGCCCAGATATACAGAAGCCGGCCTAGTGAAAGAGCTGGAAAAAAGAGGAATCGGCCGTCCAAGCACATATGCATCCATTATCAATACGATTATCGCCCGAGGCTATGTGGTGAAGGAAGGACGTTCACTGGTACCGACCGATACCGGCGAGGTAGTCAGCAAATTTTTGGAAGATAATTTTGCCAAATACATCAGCGACTCTTTTACCGCAGAGATGGAAGATGAATTAGATGAAATTGCGCAGGGGAAAAGAGAATATGTCAAAACGCTAAAAGATTTTTATGAGCCTTTTTCTAAAGACGTTAAGTCAAAGGAAAAAATTGATAAGATTACCAATCTCGGCGACGCGGATAAGGATATTAAATGCCCGAAATGCCAGTCTGAAATGATAATTAAACTTGGCCGTTCCGGAAAATTCTTAAGTTGCGCCAAATTCCCCGATTGCAGTGGCAGTCGGACAATTGATGGCAAGGAAATGCAGGGTCCGAAAGAAACTGGTGATCCGTGTCCGGAATGCAAGGACGGCAAGCTAGTGGAACGCGAAGGAAAGTATGGGTTATTTATCTCCTGTTCCAATTATCCAAAATGCAAATACATCAAAAATAGCGAAAACGGACAGAATTCCACGGGCGTTAAATGTACGGAATGTAAAGACGGCGAAATGGTGGAAAAAAGAGGGCGGTTCGGAAAGTTTTACAGTTGTTCCAACTATCCAAAATGCAAACACGCCATCAAAGCTAAACCGACCGGTAGATTTTGTGAATATGTAAGAGAAACGGGAGTATGTGGCGCATTAATGATGGAAGGAACAAAAACAATCCCCGAAAGATGCAGTGATAAAACCTGCCCCAATCATAATCCGCACAAATTAACAAAATAAAAATATGAGTGATAATAACACAAGCGTCCAACTTGAAGAAACTTGTGACAGATGCGGAAAACCAATGACTTTAAGATCCGGCAGATACGGGGAGTTCCTGGCATGTACGGGGTATCCTGACTGTAAGAATACCATCAATGTAGTCCGGGAAGGGGTGAAGCAGGAAATGCATGAAGACCGACTGCTCGGTAATGACCCGGAAACAAACAAACCGGTGTACCTGAAGGAAGGACGCTATGGAACATATATTCAACTGGGAGATCTGGAAAAAGGCAGAAAACCGAAGACCGCTTCTTTGCTTCGAGGAATGAATGCAAAGACTTTAAATCTTGAAACGGCACTGCAACTTTTAACCTTACCGAAAACACTGGGTACAACTGATGAGGGGGAAATAATTACGGTATCCAATGGAAAATTCGGACCTTATATTAAAGCAGGAAAAGAGACCCGCAGTCTCCCCTCAAATTTGTCGCCACTAAAGATTACTCTGGATGAAGCGAGAGATTTATTGAAGGGTGATAAGTTACGACCAGGTGGAACATCGCCGGTGATTAATCTGGGCACTGATGAAGAGCATAATGATATAATAATCAAAGAAGGGAAATTCGGACCGTATATTACAAACGGCAAAATAAATGTTTCCGTTCCTAAAACTGTCACATCTGAATCTGTCACTTTAGAAGATGCTATAGCTATGCTGGAAAAGAAGGCTAAAAAGATCAAATAAATTTAACTGACCAGGAAGGGCAAAAAGCCCTTCTTTTGATTTTCGCTTGATTGTTGGGTGATTGTATTCTAAACTGGAAATACTATTTCGACCCCCCAATGACTATACAACAACTACTGAATAAAATCGCGAAGAAAAACCCCAAAATGGATTTAGACATGATCCGCCTGGCTTATGATTATGCCAAAGAGGCTCATAAAGGGCAAAAAAGGCGTTCCGGCGAGGATTATATCCAACACCCCCTACATACAGCCAGTAATTTGGTTGACATGGGCCTAGACGAGAAAATCATTATCGCCGGTCTGCTGCACGACATTCCGGAAGATACCGATTTAACGATTGAAGACATCAGAAAAGAATTCGGTAAAGATATCGCCACACTCGTTGCCGGTATAACCAAACTGGGCAAAATCAAATACCGGGGCATGCAAAGATATGTTGAAAATCTCCGGAAGATGTTTCTGGCAATGGCTAAAGACGTCAGAATCATTCTGATTAAATTTGCCGACCGGATGCACAACCTGCAAACACTGGATGCATTACCGGAAGAAAAACGCAGAAGAATCGCGCTGGAAACGCTGGAAATCTATTCACCGATTGCGAACCGGCTTGGGATGGGAGAAATCAAAGGCATTCTGGAAGATCTGTCCTTCCCTCACGTCCTGCCGGAGGAATATGCCTGGTTGATGAAAGAAACCAAAGGGAGAATTACCAGACAGGAAAAATTTCTGGAAGAGGTAAAAAAAGAAATTAAAAAAGTTCTCAGGAAAGAAGGAATCGAAACAATCTCGATTCATGGACGTACTAAATATCTTTATAGTTTGTATAAAAAACTTCTCGTCAAAGACAAGGATTTCAGCAAGATCTATGACCTAGTCGCTTTGCGGATAATCGTGCCCACGATCAGCGACTGTTATGCCACCCTAGGCATCATCCACAAATACTGGAAACCGCTGAAGGGCAGAATAAAAGACTATATCGCCACCCCTAAACCAAACGGATACCAATCACTGCACACAACAGTATTCTGCTTGGACGGAAATTTGGTTGAATTTCAGATCCGCACCCCCGAAATGCATGAATTTGCAGAATACGGAATCGCCGCCCATTGGCATTATTCCGAAACAGGAAAAACAAAAGATAGTCACGGTATTACCGTTGATTCACCCGCCTGGATTAAAGACCTGGTAACCATTCAGAAAGAGGCTAAAGACAAAACACACTATCTGGAAGCCATTAAAGTCGATATTTTCCAAAATAGGATCTTTGTTTTCACACCGAAAGGAGACGTAATTGATTTACCGGAGGATTCCACACCGGTTGATTTTGCTTTCAGCATTCATACGGATGTCGGCATTAGATGCATCGGCGCAAGAGTAAATGAAAAAATCTCCAGCCTTGATACAAGATTAAAAAGCGGAGACATGGTGGATATCATTATCGATAAAAACAGAAAAAAGCCGAGCACCGACTGGCTCAGCTTTGTAAAGACAAATATTGCGCGGGAAAAAATCCGGTATTACAGCCGACAAAAGTAGTAAATCGACTACTCCCCTTTTAGAGTAGAAATTTTATTTAGAATCATTTCATTATCAGGATTTGTCTCCAGCACCTTCTCTAATTCAGAGATGGCGCTTTCTTTTTCACCCTTAGTTTCATATACCACCGCCAGCCAGAAATGCGCATTGGCATGATCAGGCTGCAGAGAGATAATAATCTGGAATTGTTCTTTTGCTTGATCAAGCTCATTTAAATCAATCAGATCTTTACCCAGCTCTTCACGCAATGCCAGATTATATGGATTTAAACTCACTGAACCGGTGAGAACATCAACCGCCTCCTGAGTTTTTTCCTGCATTTTTAATATCTTAGCAAAAATCAACTTTGCTTCCCAATAATTTTCCTTCAAGTCCATTGCCTTCCGGGCATCTTGCTCGGCTGAAGCCAATAAGTTATTAATCTCCTCTTCAATTTCAGGAGTTATCGTGTCTGACTGCCCCAAAGTCTGTGCACTGGCATAATAAACATTAGCAACATTATATATTAGATATGCATTATTAGAATCCAGTGTAATTGCATCAGTGTAAGTATCAAAGACATCGGCAACCGATACAGGGCCATTGAGATTATTTATTACTCTGTATATTTCCGCCGACCGTTCAATAATAATTACATTTTTTGGAGACTTTTTTACGGCATAATCAACCGCCGATTTTGCATCTGCTAAAAATTGGGCTACCTTTGTACTATTCTCATCCAAGCTGCTGGCAACGACATACTGTTCGGCAAGCGAGAGGCGGTATTGAGCATTCCATGGAGCCTGTTCAACTGACTTTTCCAAATATTGACTGACTATCCCGGATTTAGAAGTATCATTAGCTATTGTTTCTGCTTTGGCAAAGTTGTGTTCACTGACTAGCAATCTGGTTCCAAAATATATAAATGAGACGGAACCCACCATAAGTAATGCGAATAAAATAGAAAACGCAAAATTACTCAGTGATGATTTCTGAAAATCAATTTTTTTTGTTTTTGTTGACACAATATTGCCACACAAGCCCAGTAATATCCAGAAAAGCAGATAAGTAATACTACTGAAATGATGCAGAAAGACTGAAAGGAATAAGACCAGAAACGCCACTGTTACCGTCGCTAGGTAAATCCAGGAATCATCGGGTTGTTTGGCGGAAAGTACCCGCTTGCCAATTTTTACAATTGACCAAAGGAATAATCCCGCAAACAAGACAGTTGCAAAAAAACCGACCGTGGCAAAAAGTTGAAACAATTCATTATAAGAACGGTCAAAACGAAGTTGCCACAGTAAAGAATTATTGAACTCTACCGGCCGGTATTTGGTAAAATCATACAAAAAGGTTTCCGGGCCGGAACCGAACAGAAACATCTGCATCCCGCCCGTCTTTGTGATATTCCATGCGGTTTGTAAATCCAACTTCACATCCTTAGGTGGTACAACTGCGGAAATTGAAGCTGTATTAAAAAACAAAAATCCGATTGCTATAACCAAAAGTACTGTCGGGATAATAATCCAGATTGTTTTCAGCTTCTTTGACTGCATAGATAAGAACACTAACCAAAGGAACATTCCTGCAATAAACAAATACCAGCCCAAACTGCTGTCCAAAAAGAACAATGTGGCAAAAGCTAAGACCATTACCACTTCGCTTAATATCCGATCAATTCTTTTTTCACTTTTTACCAAAAATCCAAAAGCAAATACAGATAAGATAACAAGATAAACGGAAAATATGGACACCGAGTTGGCAATCAAATTAAACGCGTTATTTTGGGAAAATTCATAGGAAAAAATATGAACACCGAACAGTTGAGCTAAATTGAATATTAATACCAGAAGCCCGGAGAATAAAAAGCCTCTTACCAGCGTCCATACTTCATTGGTGTCTCGAACAGAATTAACAATCAGAAAATAAAAAACAACGCCCAATAAGACACTGGTCAAACTTCCATGCGACAGGCCGTTGCCCAGGAAGCTAGTAAACCGATCCACAGAAAAAAGAGTTGCCAATAAGTATAAAAACCCGAACGCTAACACCAGCATATTCAGCAAACTATGCCTATAAACCACTTTCTTTTCAATTATCACCCCAACAAGCCAGGCGGCAGCGGCCACAATAACCAACACGCCGAAAATAAACAGCTTCGGAAATTCCAGAATTGTATCGGTATTGGGAAAAAATATTAATGGCAACAAAAATACTACTAAATACAAGCAATAATGAATTACTTTGTCAGCAATATTTTTCTTTTTTGTAATCGGATTTTTTGCGATTTTTAACCACATGTTTTTTGCTATTTAAACTATTTTATTAATTAAAGAATCTAATTCATCGGAAGAATAATATTCAATAATTACCTTTCCGCCCTTTCCACGCTGTTCGATTCTGACCTTGGTTGAAAGCGCAACGCGCAATTTTTCTTCTTTTTCCTGGAGGTTATAATCAATTGTTGCATTCTTCTTTGGAGGCTTTATAGCATGAACAACCCGAGTCGCCTCCTGAACGTTCAGTCCGCCTCTTAATATTTTTTTGAATGTATTCAGCTGATCTTTTTCAGAATCCAAAGATAAGATGACCTTCGCGTGCCCGAGTGTTATTTTTCGCTCGATTAATGCCTGTTGTACTTCCGCCGGAAGTTCAAGAATTCTCAACAGATTAGCAACCGTCGCGCGATTTTTCCCCACCCGCTTTGCCATCTGTTCCTGCGTCAAGCTGAATTCATGCATCAGCCGCAGATATGCCAGCGCTTCTTCAACCGGGTTTAAATCCTGCCGCTGAATATTTTCAATTAATGAAACCTCTAATTTTTGTTGCTGAGAAACGTTGCGCAGAACAGTCGGCACAGTTTGTAATCCTACAATTTTTGCAGCTCGCAGTCTTCTTTCACCGGCAATCAACTGGTATCTTTCACCTTCTTTGGAAACCACCAGCGGTTGAATAATGCCGTGTTCTCTTATGGAATCAACCAGCTCCTGTTCGGCATGGCTGTCAAAATAGGTGCGGGGTTGCATGGGATTGACCTGGATTTCCCCGATTGCCAATTCGTGTACTGCCTCTTCTTTTGCACCGGCCAACTGCGCTGTAGTCACACTTGCCACTTGCTTGATTGGGATCAGTGCGGCTAATCCTTTGCCCAGACTATGATTGTGTTTCATTATATAAGTGATTAATTTTCTGTATCAATTATTTCCCGCGCTAATCTTTCATATGCTTTTGCACCTTTGGATTTTGGATCATAGGTTAGGATTGACTCACCAAAAGAAGGAGCTTCTGCCAACCGGACATTCCGTGGTATTACTGAACGAAAAATTTTATTTGGAAAAAATTTGTACAATTCATTCATTACTTCCTGAGAAAGCTGGTATCTCCGGTCAAACATGGTTAATACCGCGCCTAAGATTTTTAAATCGGGCTTAAGATTTTCTTTGATCAAATTTACAGTATTAAGCAACTGACCCAATCCTTCCAGCGCGTAGTATTCACTTTGAACCGGAATCAATATTTCATCCGCTGCAACCAAGCCGTTAATAGTTAATAACCCCAAACTCGGCGGGCAATCAATGATAATATAATCAAAGTCATGTTTTACTTCCATTAGACTGTTGTGTAGCCGGTATTCTCTTTGATCCACCGGAACAAGTTCAATGTTGGCGCCGGCTAGGGACATAGTTGCTGGCGCAACTTTATATCCGTCTATCTGAGTATGTTGAGTAATATCCCGAAATGTTGCTTTATTAATTATTGCTTCATAAACTCCCTGCTGGACCATTTTCACATCTACTCCCATTCCTGATGAGGCATTACCTTGCGGATCAATATCCACTAATAAAACAAACCGCCCCATTTGCGCCAAATATGCACCAAGGTTAACAGCGGTTGTTGTCTTTCCTACTCCGCCTTTCTGATTTACCAGTGAAATAATTCGGGCCATTACCAGTAATATTTTTGTTTAATATAACCTTTATATTATACCAATTTTTACAAATTTTACCACTCCCATTTATAGTAGTTGACCCCTTTAGAGAGTTTCTCTCTAACGGGGTTGACAGAAAAGCTGTATTCCATTTAGACTGTGTATGAGATAAAGATATTCATAAGAAATATTTCGGAACAAGCCGGGATGGCGGAACTGCCATGAACCACTAAAGGGTTCATGGCTATCACGTACCCTTTAGTGGTACGAGATGGCGGACATCATAATGTACTAATAATCATTGTTATTTAATAATCCATAACACAATATCAATATGTTTTCTGTTTATATTTTGCTTTTATCCAACAAGCAACTTTACGCAGGGATTACTAATAACCTTGAAAGACGTTTAAAAGAACATAGACAGGGTAAGAGCACATTTACCAAAAATTGATTACCTGTTAAAATTATTTTCTATGAAATGTTTAATAATAAGGAAGATGCTGAAAAAAGAGAACGCTACTTTAAAACCAGTAAAGGAAAGAAGTCATTAAGAGCATTGCTCAGAAACACATTATCGAACATAAAATAGATTAAGCCGGGATGGCGGAACTGGCAGACGCGCTGGACTCAAAATCCAGTGATGGCAACATCATGAGAGTTCAAGTCTCTCTCCCGGTACCACAAGTCATCAAATGTTTCGGGCATATACTTGCCAAATTAATATATTTAGGCTAAACTGCGGTAGCATATTAAAACAAAAATCACCGAGTGTTGCTGGAGCGCACAAGGCACAAGATATAAATAATAAAACCCGAGCAAAGGAGTAGCGCAGGAGAGCGTATGCTCGACGAGCACGCCTTTGCGAGGAGAGAGGGACGCGAACGGAGATCGGAATTTGTTCGGAACATCAGTTCCGGACAAATGTAGGTCGCAGTTCGCGATCACTCGACGCGGGGTAG
>JBAYGC010000009.1:0-58042 GCA_041666845.1 Patescibacteria group bacterium
GCGGTCCGCATATTAGAATATTTGATATATATGGTAATTTGAAATTTACCCCCGGCTTTTTTGCGTTTGCGGAAAACATGCGTGGCGGAGTAAACGTTGCGGTTGGGGATGTTAATGGTGACGGAAAAGATGAAATTGTAGCAGCCCCAGGTTCATCCGGTGGGGCGCATGTGCGGGTGTTTAATTATCGAGGCGACTTTCAGGGAATTGACTTTTTCCCTTTTCGTTCATCCGATCGTGGTGGTGTGTCACTGGCAGTTGGAAATTTTGACGGTGGCGCTGAAGATGAAATCGTCATGGCAGTGGAAAAATTCGGAAAAGCATGGACAAAAGTGTATAAGTTTGATTCGAAGAAAACAATTCTAGGAGAGTTTTATGCCTACCCGGATTATTTTCAGGGTGGCATCCGGGTTACTACCGGTGATGTTGATAATGACGGTTTTGATGAAGTGGTAACAGCACCGACAAGAGCCGGGGGTTCGCACGTCAGGATGTTTGAAGCCAATGGGGATCTTGTTGCAAATTCATTTTTTGCTTATGAACAGGATTTCAGGGGCGGTTTGAATATTACAGTGGGTGATGTGACCGGGGACGGTAAAGACGATATTATTACCGGACCAAGCGCATGGCAAGAAGATAGCAGGCCGGATCATTACAAATATATTGAGGTAAACCTTACTGAACAGAAATTATATGCCTATGAAAATGATAAATTGGTTAAGTCATTCCTGATTTCTTCAGGCATCAAAGGTACACATGATACGCCAATTGGAGAATATAAAGTTTATTGGAAACGTGAATCAACCGATATGAGTTGGTTTTATGGACCGGATAATCCGGACAATTATGATCTTAAAGATGTTCCATATGTATTGTCTTTTTATGGCGCATATACGATTCATGGCACATATTGGCATAATAACTTCGGGCATCGTATGAGTCATGGATGTGTTAATATGTCTAGAGCTGATTCCGCCTGGGTTTATCAGTGGGCAAATTTGGGAATTCCGGTCATAATTCACAACTAGATTTGATAAGAATTTCTATATTGTGTATAATCTTTACAGTATTTATCTAATTTTTGTTTGTTCAAGGTTAAAGTAGTATATGACAATACGCAAAAGACTCTGGCTCAGTTCCGCTTTGATCTTGGTGTTAGTTGTCCTGGCGGGATTGGTTGATTGGCCAAAAGGTCCGAATATACGAATCGGCAGTTATTTTAGAGAAATTAAAGTCCATTTAGGCCTGGATCTACAGGGTGGAACTCATTTAGTTTACCAGGCTGATACCAGTGGTGTTGCTGCCGCGGAAAAACCGGATGCCATTGAAGGTGTCCGTGATGTCATAGAAAGAAGGGTTAATTCATTCGGTGTTTCTGAGCCGATTGTACAAACCAACAAATCGGGTGATGACTATCGTGTGATTGTTGAGCTTCCCGGTGTATCGGATATTACTCAGGCTATTCAAATGATCGGTGAGACACCATTACTGGAGTTCAGAGAACAGGCACCAGTAGAGCTTACTGCTGAAGAGATTCAAGCGATGGATGCATATAATGCTGATGCCAAAATCAGAGCTGATGAGGTTTTACTGACGGCGCTTGATCCTAATACTGATTTTGCAACACTGGCTGACGAAAAGAGCGAGGGATCTTCAACCAAAAATGGTGGCGATTTAGGTGAATTCGGGAGAGACGCAATGGTGCCTGAATTTGATACAGTCGTATTTGACAAAGCTGAGGTTGGAAAAGTGTATCCTGAATTAGTTAAAACACAATATGGCTATCATATTATTAAATTAGAGAGCAGGACAACAACCACAAATGACCAGGGTGTGGAGGAGGAAAAAGCAAGTGCACGTCAAATATTGATTCAGACTCAATCAAAAGAGGCTGCTGATTCGACAAATTATGTAAATACTGGCTTATCCGGCAAGCACTTGCAAAGCGCCCAGGTACAGTTTGACCAGTCGACCGGACAGCCTGAGATTAGTTTGAAATTTAACGATGAGGGAACAAAACTGTTTGCAGAAGTAACAAAACGTAATCTAGGGAAGCCAGTCGCTATATATCTTGATCATGCGCCAATCAGCATCCCGGTTGTCCAGTCGGAAATAACAACAGGGGAGGCGTCTATTACCGGAAGTTTTACTTTGGAGGAAGCAAAAATTTTAACCAGAAGACTTAATTCCGGCGCGTTACCTATTCCAATATCGCTACTCAATCAGCAAAATATCGGAGCGACGCTCGGCCAGGAATCAATAGAAAGAAGTCTGTTCGCTGGAATTGTTGGTTTGATTCTGGTTGCACTATTTATGATAATTTACTACAGATTGCCCGGATTATTGTCAGTTTTTGCCTTATTAATTTATTCCTTACTTGCGTTGGCGTTGTTCAAATTATGGCCGGTAACACTTACGTTAGCGGGTATTGCTGGATTTATTTTATCAATTGGTATGGCAGTTGACGCCAATGTTCTTATATTTGAAAGGATGAAGGAAGAATTACGATCAGGAAAACCACTATTAAGCGCAATTGAGGATGGTTTCAAACGGGCCTGGCCTTCTATTCGTGATTCAAATGTTTCGTCGCTGATTACCTGTCTGATTCTTACCTGGTTCGGAACAAGTCTGGTTAAGGGTTTTGCCATAACACTAGCGATGGGAATATTGATCAGTATGTTTTCTGCAATAACAATTACCAGAAACTTTTTAAGGATATCCGCAATCAAAAAATGGCATGGACTTTGGCTGTTTGGTGTAAAAAATAAATAGTATCAATATGTACAATATTCTGGGCACAAGAAAAATATGGTATTCAATCTCAACAGTGTTAGTTGCGACGAGTATTGTATTTATTGCAATGGGCGGATTAAAGCTTGGCATTGATTTTAGTGGTGGGTCGCTATTGCAGGTACAATTTGACGGATCTAGACCAAGTGCTCAGGAAATACAAACGAGTCTTGAAGAATTCAGCCTTGGCGATATTGTAGTTCAGCCCGTAAAAGATAAGGATATTTTGATTAGAATGAAAACTATTGAAAACGACGCTAGGGTACAGATTCTTACTAAATTAAATGAGAACTACGGAACAGTAAATGAGATGAGTTTTGAATCAGTTGGTCCTACCGTTGGTAATGAATTAAAACAGAAGACAATCATCGGTGTACTTTTTGTAATGGCGGCAATCATTGCATATTTGTCATACGCATTCCGAAAGATCTCGGGAGGTCCCGTACCAGCCTATGTTTTTGGCATATGCGCGATAATCGCACTTGCACATGATATTTTGATTGTAACGGGGGTATTCGCCGCATTGGGATACTTTTTCGGTGTACAGCTGGATGCTTTATTTGTTACAGCATTGCTGACAATTCTTGGTTTTTCCGTTCACGATACAATAGTAGTTTATGACCGTATTAGGGAAGGTGTTATTAAAGGTTCAAGTTCTGACTTTGAGAGAACGATCAACAAATCAATCAATGAAACTATGGTTAGATCAATTAACACATCGTTTACGACCCTGTTGGTTTTAGTTGCCTTGTATCTTTTTGGTGGTGAATCACTTAAATATTTTGTCCTGGCATTAATTATTGGAATTATCGTCGGTACGTATTCATCAATTTTTATCGCCAGTCCGTTATTATTGCTTTGGCATAACAAATTTACGAGAAATTAATTTGTGATTCTATCATACTTACTGTTCCATACAGTTTTTTGTTATGACCACTTTCTTGACACTTATTCAAGCTTATGCTATACTGAAGATATTGGAATAAATATATAACATTTATGACAGATCAAAATTCAATATTAGACAAGGTAATTAGCTCAAAACAAGAGGCGGAAATAGAGGGATTTAGTCCAAGCGATACCGTTTCTTCCTTACTTAAATATCTGACAAACAAAGAGGAAGACGTCCTTAGACGTCGTTTTGGATTAAGTGGGCAGGCTAAAGAAACTTTAGAAGCAATTGGCAAGGCTTATAACGTAACCCGTGAGAGAATTCGGCAGATTGAAAATTCAGCAATCAAAAAAATAAAAGCTTTGAAGGAATTTAGCAAGATGTCTTCAGAATTGGAACATACGATTTCTAATGTTCTGGGGCATAACGGTGGGATTATGGATGAACAATCGCTATTGCATGAGTTGCTTAATTTTGCGTCCGATAATCCGCTAAATAACAACTGCGCGGTATTTATTCTTGAAGAACTGATTTCAATGAAGATTGTTCGTATTCCGGCCTCACTTTCTGTATCAAAATCCTGGGGGCTCCCGCACGTATCATTGGATTTTGTATTTGAGACAATCGATCAGCTTGTAACGATTCTAGAGAAGGAAAGCAAGCCGATGAAGCTGGATGAGCTATTATATAAATTTCATCATACCGAATACTATGCCAATAAAAAAGAATTACTGACAGATGAGGGCGTTCACTCCTACATTACATTAAGTAAAAAAATAGACAGTAATCCTTTTGATGAATATGGCTTGGCAAAATGGGGATCAATCAATCCAAAACGGATGAAAGATAAGATTTATCTTGTTTTGAAAAAAGAGGGCAAGCCTTTGCATTTCAACGATATAACTGAGTTGATCAATAAAGTTAAATTTGACCGACGCAAGGCATATCCTCCGACTGTACACAATGAACTGATATTAAACAATGATTTTGTTTTGGTTGGTAGGGGAATTTATGCTTTGGAAGAGTGGGGATATAAGCCGGGTGTGGTTTCCGACGTGTTGATTAAGATTTTGGAAAAGGCTAATGAGCCTCTGACAAGGGATGAACTAGTACGAAGAGTGCTTGACCAAAGAGTTGTCAGAAAAAATACCATCCATTTGGCGCTGACGGATAAAACTAAATTTACCAAACTTCCGGATAAACGCTATACTTTAAATCACAATGCGCTTAAACAGGAAGTACCTGAAACAACCCCTAATCAGTAGCTTAAAATGGAAATATCTTTAGATTTTACATCTACGGGTGTACAGAATCCGCTTGCAGCTGCATGGTGGATTTTTCTGAATGGCGGTTGGTTCGCCCTGTTGATCCTATTGATAATTGGTTTATATATTGCTCGGCTTGAACGGGCAAGGTTTAGATACAGAAACTCATCGGATCATATCCTACTTGCGCTGGATATACCCCGCATGCATGAACAAACATTAGTAGCTGTAGAGCAAATTTTTGCTCAGCTCTACGCAAGTCTGGCAAAAGGTAATAAGTATGAACGCTATTGGCAAGGGAAGGTTCAGGATAGCTTTTCACTTGAATTAGTCAGTATAGATGGTTATATCCAATATCTGATCAGATCGAACAGAGATAATCGGGATCTCATCGAATCAGCTATATATGCACAATATCCTGATGCTGAAATAACGGAGGTTGGTGATTACACAGACTCGGTTCCGACTGTATTTCCTAACAATGAATACGACTTATGGGGTGCTGAATTCACACTTGCAAAGAAAGAAGCGTATCCAATACGTACTTATAAAAATTTTGAACATACTTTAAGTCAGACATTTGCTGATCCTATGGCATCGATACTTGAGGGGTTGTCACGTTTACTGCCGGGTGAACAGACCTGGATTCAAATTATTATCACACCCGTAGGTCCTGAATGGACAGAAAGTGCCGATCACGTAGTAAAAAAACTGGTTGGGGAGAAGGTCGCACCAAAAAAAAGTGCTTTTGGCCCTATTACAGATACACTAAAAGGTTTTGGTAGTGAAGCGTCAAATCAAATTATGGGAGGGGCTTCAACCACAACAAAAAGTGAACCTGACAAACAACCAAAAAGTCAGATGCAGTTTCTAACTCCAGGTGCAAGAGCTGCTGTGGAGGCGATACAGGAAAAAATGGCTAAGATTGCATTTCGGACAAAAATAAGGATTATTTATGTGGGGAAAAAAGAAATATTTGATAAGAAGCGAGGAGTTAGTCCTGTAATTGGCGGATTGATGCAATATAATACTCAGAATCTGAATGCATTTAAACCTCACAAAAGAACTAGGACAAAGGCAGATTATATAAGAGTTGAGAAACGTTTAGCGTTCAAACAGAGGAAAATCTTGAGAGCTTATAAACAGCGTGCAAATCATTTAGGAATGGGTTTAGGCTTTATTTTAAATATTGAAGAATTAGCCAGTATTTATCACTTCCCGATAGCAACAATCACAGTTCCACCGGTGCAAAGAACCGATGTTCGCAAAGGTGGTGCGCCGGCAACTTTGCCAAGGGAGTCGTTCTCACCTTTTGGAATGTCGGCACAGCGGTCAGGTGGATCTGTTTCAGGTGCACCAGCTGTTCCGAGAACTGGGATTCCGGAAAGTCTTCCTATTGAAATAATTAATGATGATGATATAACAAATGCCGGATAACAATGATATAACAGTATTTGCCGAAACAAACTTTCGAAATAAGAGGGTTCGGTTTGGTATTAAAGAGGATGACCGAAGAAGACATGTTTATTTGATCGGAAAGACGGGTGTTGGTAAATCAAATTGCATAGAGAATATGGTTATTTCGGATATTCACAGAGGACGTGGCGTCGCCCTCGTGGATCCGCACGGGGAATCAGTGGAGAAGGTTATTAAGTTTATACCATCCAGCAGAATAAATGATGTTGTATATTTCAACCCATCCGATACTGAGCATCCCATCGCATTTAATATTCTCGAGGAAGTCAATCCGGCGTATAAAAATTTAATTGCATCCGGTTTAGTGGGTGTCTTTAAAAAAATATGGGCGGATTCATGGGGACCCAGACTTGAATATATTCTAATGAATACAATCCTGGCATTGCTGGAGAATCCGGGCAGCACTTTACTCGGTATCACAAGACTCTTAGTTGATAAAAATTACCGGAAAAAGATTGTCTCCAATTTAACTGATCCGATTGTAAAAGCGTTTTGGGTCGACGAATATGCAAATTACAATGAGCGGTTCAGAACAGAAGCAATCTCTCCAATTCAAAATAAAGTTGGTCAGTTTTTATCGAGTTCAATTATTAGAAATATTGTCGGTCAACCCAAAAGCACCATTGATATGAGGGTGATCATGGATACAAAGAAAATTTTGCTAATGAACCTGGCGAAAGGAAGAATTGGAGAAGAAAATTCGGCTCTGCTTGGAGCAATGATGATTACAAAGTTGCAATTGGCGGCGATGAGCCGCGTGGACATTCCAGAAGAAACGAGAGAGGATTTTTATCTGTATGTCGACGAGTTCCAGAATTTCTCAACGGAAAGTTTTGCGAACATATTGTCTGAAGCTAGAAAATACCGATTGAACCTAACTATTGCCCACCAATACATTGAACAACTCGGTGACGTCGTTAAGGCGGCTGTATTCGGCAACGTTGGGACGATTATTTGTTTCCGGGTCGGCGCCGAAGATGCTGAATTTCTGGAAAAGGAATTTGAGCCGTATTTTATGCTAAATGATCTGGTAAATCTGCCAAAATACAATGTTTACTTAAAGTTAATGATTGACGGGGTTGCCTCAGCGCCTTTCAGTGCCACAATTTTACCCCCGATTCAAGGAGAGACGGGCAATTTAGATAAGATTATCAAATCTTCACGTGAAAGATATGCCAGACCGGTAAATGTTGTTGAGGAGAAAATACTGAGGTGGAGTGGCGTAGAGGAGATGTATAAAAGCATTGCTGAGGATGAGAGTGATAACGCTGGACCAAAACAAAATGCAGTGCCCAAAATTATGAACACAACTAAAAATGAAGCACCAAAGATAAAATCTGTTTTGAAGCTTGTAGATACTTCAGCTCAGCCGTCAGAAATGCCGAGAGAAATTAAGCAACAGGTAGAGGTGGTTGATGAATCGCCACAGGAAATACGGTTAAATGATGCCCTGCAGAAAGGCCCGATATCTTTTAGTGAAGTGACAAAAAGAAATACATCACCAAGTCAAAGTCCGCATTATGATGGCGGCAAGAGAAGGAAAAAGAAAAAAAAGAATAACTATGCGAATCAACCAGTTACCAATAAACCCCAGCCGAAAATTGAATTAAAAAGCCCGGAAGACAATACTCCACAGCATCCTGTTTCCGAGCATGTGATAAAGCCCGGTCAGAGCATAAAATTTGATCAGTAAGCTTAACACTACCGACCCGCTTGCCATACAGGCGGGTTTTTGGTATATCTAATCTTGCACTATTACGGAAAAAAGTGAAAAAAGCAGTAAGAAAAAAACTTAAAGTATTTGTCGGAATGAGTGGCGGGGTTGATTCCTCAGTGGCCGCTTATTTGCTCAAAAAACAGGGGTATGACGTTGTAGGTGTTTTTATGAAGAATTGGACGGAGACAATGGTAAACGACGGCAAATCATTACATAACTCAGTCGATCTATGTCCGTGGGTTACAGATCAGGAAGATATGAGAAATGTCTGTATTAAACTCAAGATTCCGTTTTATACTTTTGATTTTGAAAAGGAGTACAAAGAAAAAGTAATTGAGTACTTTTATAAAAGCTACAAGAAGGGGATTACACCCAATCCTGATATTATGTGTAATAAAGAAATCAAGTTCAAGTTATTCCTGAACAAATGTCTTTCGTTGGGTGCTGATTTCATTGCAACCGGGCATTATGCTCAAATTCGCGAAGTTAAAAGAAACAAATACCAGTTGTTAAAAGGTAAAGATGCTAATAAAGACCAATCATATTTTCTTTGCACACTCAATCAATACCAGCTTTCCAAGACACTATTCCCGATTGGTATTTACACAAAGACTGCTGTAAGATCAATGGCTAAAAAAATTAATTTATCCACTCACGATAAAAAAGACAGTCAGGGGATTTGCTTTATCGGTGAGGTTGATCTTAAAGAATTCTTAAAGATACGTTTAAAGGAAGATCCAGGAAAAATTAAAACGACGGATGGTGAGATAATCGGCAATCATATAGGACTGCCATTTTATACTATTGGTCAGAGAAGGGGTATTAATATCGGCGGGGGCATACCTTATTATGTTGTCGCAAAAGATATTAAAGCAAACGAACTGATTGTTGCTAAAGGCAGTCATGATCCTAAGCTATTTTGTAAAACACTTACCGCTGATCACATTCATTGGCTTGATGTAGAGCCGAAATTTCCGCTGAATTGTACTGCAAAGATCAGGTACCGACAGAAAGACCAGCGGGTAACTGTAACTAAAATCAGTCCCAATGTATTATCAGCGGTGTTCAAGGAACCACAAAGAGCGATTACCCCCGGTCAATCGATTGTCTTTTATAGAGCTAGTGTGCTTATTGGAAGCGCGGTAATTACTTGATACTAGTAATAGCATACTGTACAATCATCATATGAAGGAACTGCAATTACGAAATAAATTTCTGGAATATTATAGGAAGAAAAATCACGCCATTATCAGGCCAGCTTCTTTGATTCCGGAAAATGACCCGTCGGTTTTATTCACTACTGCTGGTATGCACCCATTGGTGCCCTACCTATTGGGTGAGTCACACCCTGAAGGTAAACGGCTGACGGACTTTCAAAAGTGTATTCGCACTGGTGATATTGATGAAGTCGGAGATGATTGGCATCTGACCTTTTTTGAAATGCTTGGCAACTGGTCTTTGGGTGATTATTTTAAGGATGATGCGATAAAATGGAGCTTTGATTTTCTAACAAAGGACTTGAATATTCCAGTTGAAAAACTAGCGGTTACGGTTTTTAAGGGTGATGACGATGCCCCATTTGATAAAGACAGCTATGAATTATGGAAAAAATGCGGAATTGCTGAAAAAAATATATATACATATGGCAAAAGTGAAAATTGGTGGGGACCTGCTGGTACTTCCGGACCGTGCGGACCGGATTCTGAAATGTTCTATATCACTGATCGGAAGGCATGTAGCGAAAACTGCCAGCCGAGTTGCAGTTGTGGGAAGTATGCGGAAATTTGGAATGATGTTTTCATGGAATATAACAAAAATATCAACGGTGAATACGAGCCCATGTTGCAGAAAAATGTTGATACTGGGATGGGAATGGAACGAATGGTAGCAATTTATAACGGCTTGCACTCTGTATTTGATATAGCCATTTTCGCGCCTGTATTCGAAAAATTACGCCAATTATCAACTAATTCAAATACTAGAGCGAAGCGAATCATAGTTGATCATATTAGATCTGCCTGCTTTATCCTGCATGAAGGCATTGTGCCATCCAACATTGACCAGGGCTATGTTTTGCGCCGGTTAATTCGAAGAGCAATCAGACAAGCCAGGAAACTAGGCATTGAAACCGGTTTTACAAAAGAAATAGCAGAAACGGTCATTGAATCACATAAAGAAACATATCCCGAAATTATCACGAATGCGGAATTTATACGTAATGAGCTACAAAAAGAAGAAGATAAGTTTGCTGACACATTACAGAATGGTTTAAAGATCTTTGAGAAGGAGTTGGGTATTTTTAGTATTTCAGATCAAAAGAAAAAAATATTTTCCGGAAAAACCGCGTTTTACTTATACCAAACATATGGTTTCCCGGTTGAAATGATTGAAGAGGAACTTAAAGAACATAACATCGAAATTGACCAGGGGCAGTTTGATACCGAATATAAAAAACATCAACAACTTTCCAGAAAAGGAGCGGAAAGGAAATTCACCGGCGGATTGATAGATCATTCAGCGGAAACAGTAAAATTACATACAGCAACGCACTTATTACACAAGGCACTTCGGATGGTTTTGGGCGATCATGTTGCCCAAAAAGGCAGTAATATCACCCCGGAACGCTTGAGATTTGATTTTACCCATTCGCAAAAGCTGACGGCTGAGGAAATTGATACCGTTGAGAAACTCGTTAATGAACAAATCCAGAGAGCATTGCCGGTAAAGTTCAGTGAGATTACTCTGGAAGAAGCCAAAAAGAAAAATGCGATCGGACTTTTTGAATCGAAGTACGGGGAAAGGGTTAAAGTCTACGAAATAGGTGATTTTAGTATGGAAATATGCGGTGGTCCGCACGTAAACAACACAAAGGAACTGGGTAAATTTAAGATTATGAAAGAGCAGGCAGTATCTGCCGGAATCAGGAGAATCAAGGCAAAAGTAATTTAGTCATTTGTTAGCTAATATTAGCTAAATATTTGGGTTTCTTGACAGTATTATAACTCATGTTATAATGAAACCTGCTTATGCATATAGATGAGTTACTGCAGAACAAGGCAAATTCAATACTTTTGTATTAATTCTTGTCCTACATGCAGGGACAAAGAATTTTATTTTAGAGCCAAAACACAATATGCCTGAAAATATTCAGAACAATAATTCAGCCACAGAAGGAAGTAAGTTGAATGCTTCAGTAAATAAAAAAGGTTTTATTGAAGTGGCAGGAGTTGTTGAAGAATTATTACCAAGTACAACTTTTAAGGTTAAACTCGAAAATGGCCATGAAATATTGGCTCATTTATCTGGAAAAATGAGAATGCATCGCATAAGAATATTGCCGGGAGATGAAGTGACTGTTGAATTAACACCTTATGATTTAACAAAAGGTAGGATAACTTATCGGAAATAATATAAATTTAAATGAAAGTAAGAGCTTCGGTAAAAAAAATGTGCATGAAATGTAAGGTAACTCGCCGAAAAGGAAGAGTTGTTGTTAAGTGTGAAAATCCTAAACATAAACAGCGTCAAGGATAAAATTATGGCAAGAATTGCAGGGGTAACCCTTCCAAAAGAAAAGGTAATTGAAATCGCATTAACGTATATTTTTGGTATCGGCAGAGTGCTTTCCAGAAAAATTCTGAAGCAGGCGAACATTGCACCTGGAATGAGAACGTCGGAGCTTACTGACGATCAGGCTAATACATTAAGAGAAATTATCGAAAAAAATTATAGAGTTGAGGGCGATCTAAAACGCGAGGTTTTGACAAACATCAAGCGTCTGAAAGAAACTGGCAGCTATAGGGGTTCGCGCCATTCAAAAGGACTACCGGCCCGTGGACAAAGAACTAAGACTAATACCAGAACAGTTAGGGGCAATGTACGTAAAACAGTTGGCAGCGGAAGAAAAGTTGCTGATCAAAAAACATAAATAACGAATAAATATGGCAACTGCAAAACCTATCAAAAAAAAGAAGAAAAACAGAGTACTAACCACTGGTAAAGTACATATTCAGGCAACTTATAATAATACAATAATAACTTTAACAGATCCAAATGGCGCTGTTATTGCCTGGGCGTCATCCGGTCTTTCCGGATTTAAGGGTCCTAAAAAAGCTACTCCATATGCAGCTGGCGTTATTGTCAGGAGTTTGCTTGAAAAAGTCGCTGACTGCGGGTTGAGGGAAGTTGATGTCTATGTTAAGGGTGTCGGTAACGGTCGGGAAGCAGCGATCCGAGCATTAAGCGCGCAGGGTATTAGTATTTTGTCTATTAAAGACGTAACTCCGATTCCACATAATGGACCGCGTTCACGTAAACCAAGGAGAGTATAAATATGGCAAGAAATCTTGATCCAAAATGCAAAAGATGCAGAAGAGAAGGTGAAAAACTCTTTTTAAAAGGTGAAAAATGTTTTTCGCCTAAGTGTGCCATGGTAAAACGTAATTATCCTCCTGGCATGCATGGACCGAAACAGCAAAAATCCCGAAAAAGCCAATACGGAATACAGCTTAGGGAAAAGCAAAAAGTGAAAACAATTTATGCGATTCTGGAAAAGCAGTTCAGAAATTATGTGCATAAAGCCATGAGAAATACCGGTGATAGCGGAGAAAATCTGATGACTATCTTAGAAACGAGGCTTGATAATATTGTTTACCGCATGGGATTTGCACAATCGAGAGGTATCGCGCGACAGTTAGTTTCACATAATCATATTTTGGTTAACGGTAAAAAAGTGAATATCGCGTCCTATAGTGTTAGTGTCGGTGATACTGTCGCAGTTAAAACAACCAGTAAAAAAATGTTTGATAAACTGGATAAAAGCACGCAAAAGAGTGAGACACCGCCATGGCTAGACTGTGATTTGAAAGAATTAAAAGGAAAGGTGTTGGGCATGCCTGTTTATGATCAAGTGAAGCAAAATCTAAACATCCCATTGATTATAGAATTTTATTCACGATAAATAATTGATAACTTAAATTTCTAGAAACATGACAGAGATCCAACTTCCACAACAAATTAAATATACAGAAAAAGATGATAAAACAGGGATAATTGTGGTTGAACCACTTTATCCTGGTTATGGTCTAACCGTAGGCAACGCTCTGCGCAGAGTGCTTATATCATCCCTTTCCGGATCCGCAGTCACCGGCATAAAAATTAAAGGGGTGGATCATGAATTTTCCACAATTGAACATGTTAAGGAAGACGTTGTTGATATAATTCTAAACATCAAACAATTACGTCTAAAACTAGTAACCGGCGATATTGGCACAGTCACACTCAAAGTTAAAGGTGAAAAAGTAGTTACTGCGGCCGACATTAAAGAGACTGCAGAAGTTAAAATTTCAAACAAAGACTTGGTAATAGCTACTTTAACGGATAAAACAGCTGAGCTGGATATGGAGTTAACCGTTGAAAATGGACTTGGTTATTCCCCAGTTGAAGCGCGCGGTAAAGAAAAATACGAAATCGGAGTAATTGCCGTTGATGCCATATTTACACCGGTGCTCAAAGCAAGGTTTGATATTGAGAATGTCCGTGTTGGTAAAATGACCAATTATGACAAGCTAACGCTTGAAATAGTCACAGACGGCACATTGACCCCAATTGAAGTATTTAAGAGCGCATCGGAAATTCTGGTAAATCACTTTGATTTTTTGAAATCATATGATAAGAAAAAAGAATCAAAGAAGGAAGAAAAAGAAAAGAAAGATGCTGAAGAACCGGACGAAGAGCTAAAAAAAGAAAAAGCAGAGGTAAAGAAGTAGGTGATTTATGAGACATAAAAAAGCAAAAGGAATCCTAGATAGGAAGAAAGCTCCGCGCAAAGCACTAATTAACGGCTTGGTGCAAAGTTTAATTCTACACGAAAAGCTGACAATTACCGCAACAAAAGCAAAAATTCTCAGATCATATGTTGAAAAAATGATCACACTTGCAAAGACTGAAACCGTAACAACCCGTAGAAAAGCCATGAAGTCATTGGATACCGAAGAAGCCGTAAAAAAGCTGTTTGTCATTGGTAAAAGATTTAAATCAAGACCGGGTGGTTATACTAGGATATCAAAAATTGGAAATCGAAAAGGCGATAATGCCCCAACAGTAAGAATTGAATTAGTACCGCAAAATGAAAACGAAAAATAATAACGTGGTTCCAAAGCCACATGTATATCGAATCGATGCTGAAGGTAAGTCTTTTGGCAGAGTTGCATCGGACATTGCTTTCTCAGTCCAGGGAAAACGACTAGTTGATTATTCCCCGGAAAAGCTTGCCCATGTTGTCGTAGTTGTTTCAAACGCGGACAAAATTGCTGTAACCGGTAATAAAAAAGATGACAAGCTGTATCATAAATATAGTGGCTACCCGGGCGGTATTACAACCAAAAATATGGATGAGCTATTTACCAAAGATCCGGAAATGTTTATGCTGAAAGTTGTGAGAAATATGCTGCCCAAAAATAAACTTCGCACGAAAATGCTTAAGAAAATTCAGTTTAAAAAATAGACCTGTATGACTCCAACAAAAAAGACAACAGCTAAAACACCTGCAGCGAAGAAACGCGGCAGACCAAAAAAGAAAGCTATTGAGCACAAAGCTGAGCTTACTGTAAAAAAGAAGGTTATTAAGCATGATTATCTATTTGCTGTCGGCAGAAGAAAAGAGTCCATTGCCAGAGTCAGGTTGTACCAGAAAAAGCAGGGCTTGATGGAGATAAATGAGAAAGCAATGGAGGTTTACTTCCCAACTGCAAACTTACAGAAAATTGTAAAAATGCCTCTAGAATTAGTAAGTCTTGACCCGGGTCAGATTACTGTGAAAGTCTCCGGTGGTGGTAAACACGGACAAGCGGAAAGCGTAAGACTGGGTATTGCCAGAGTTTTAGAAAAATTTAATCCTGAGCTTAGGTCGCAATTGAAAAAAGCCGGATTTCTGAAACGTGATCCAAGAGTGAAAGAAAGAAAGAAATACGGTTTAAAGAAAGCAAGAAGAGCCCCACAATGGGCAAAAAGATAATCTATTTTCAATGGAGAAGTCTTCAAATGGCAAGATAGCCAGAAATACCACATTGTTGACAGGAGCCTTTATTTTTCAAAAGGTTCTGTCTTTTTTTTACTTTGCATATATTTCCCGCCAACTGGGCAGTGAAAGTATCGGCAAATACGTATGGGCGCTTTCCTTTGCCGGAATATTCGCGCTTTTTATTGAGTTCGGCCTGGGACCTGTATTAACCAGAGAAGTATCCAGAGATTACAGCAAGGCAAAAGAATATTTGTCATCAGTGCTTGGCATTAAGCTTATATTCTCTGCAATCACTGTCGTTGCTCTTATATTGTCAGCGATGGCGATGGGGAGAGGTTCACTTTCAATGCAAATTATTTTCTTTGCTGTGGCAATTATCGTACTTGATTCTTTTACATTTTCCTTTTATTCAATATTTAGGGCCTATCAAAAACTGCATTTTGAAGCAATCGGCCTGACAATTTACCAGGTAATCATTGTCGGTTTTGGCATTGCGGGAATTATTTTCGGATTTTCTGTGATTGGTGTGGTAGTTGCCGTGTTACTTGGTAGTATCTTCAACTTTACTTATTCACTGTCATTGGTAGTATTTAAAGCAAAACTTCATCCTAGAATTAAGCTAAATAAAAAAATAGTTACACTTTTACTAAGAATTGCCATTCCCTTTGCCATAGCGGGGATATTCTACAAAGTTAATAATGAAATCGATAAAGTACTACTTGGTATACTAGCCGGTGATAAATACGTAGGCTGGTATTCTATTGCATCTAAGTTCAATATGTCATTAACATTTATCCCTGGAGCATTTGCCACAAGCTTTTTCCCCGCAATGAGCCGATATTTTGTCACTTCGAAAAGCGAGTTAGCACACACATTTGAAAAAGCGATGATCTATCTTATGGCGGTCAGTTTGCCAATTGCAGCCGGCTCATTCGTGCTAGCGGAAAGAATAATATTAAAACTTTACGGTCCCGCTTTCGAGGCTTCCATTGTTGCTTTCCAAATCATTATTTCCGGCCTTGTATTTGTGTTTTTAAACTATCCGATCGGCAATTTTCTCAACGCGTGCAATCGACAGAAGCTCAATACCGTGAATATGGGTATTGCCACGGCTGTCAATATTATCCTAAACGTTGTGCTGATACCGAAATATACGTATATCGGTGCTAGTATCGCAGCTGTTGCCAGTGCGGTAACATTAATTTTGTTGGGTATGCCATGGATCGGTAAAATCGCACCATATAACAAGAGATTATTATTATCGAAATTTATTAAGCTGGCATTTGCAAGTACGGCAATGGGGGTTCTACTTTATCTATTTAGAAACGAAATTTCAATTTTATTGTTAATGCCTATCGGGGTTGTAATTTATCTATTTTTAATTTTTGCTGTTCGGGCTGTTTCGCTTAACGATATGAAATCCGTATTCCGAGCAGTATTTAAAAAAGAAAATGCTGAAAACACTGCTGATAACAACTGATTTTCCGCCGAAAATCGGGGGAGTATCTGAATATCTTTCACAAATTTGTTCTCGTTTGCCTAGAGAAAATATTACGGTACTGACCACTGCTGAAGATAATTCGGATATTTTTGATGCAAAACAAAACTATCGGATAATACGAAAAAAATTATTCAGTACCAGCTATTTTGTCTGGCCTAAATGGATTTTACTGTTGCGTAACGCATGTAGATTAGTGAAAAGTAATAATTTCAGGCAAATCCTCGTGGGACAAATTTTGCCGGTTGGAACTGTGGCTTTGATTATTAACTATTTGTTTAAAATTCCATACATAGTTTCAACTCATGCCATGGATATAACAATATTGGAATCATCACCAAGGAAAACATGGTTAGCAAAGAAAATACTAAATCGTAGTACGCAGATTATCACTGTCAGCCATTACACCAAAAGTAAAATAACTGATCTTGGCATTGTTGAAAATAAAATAATTATTATTTCACCGGCGACCGACATACTGGAACATAGTACTAATGACCAAAGGAAAGAATTATCAGATAAATACCATTTGCATAATAAAAGGATACTACTGACCGTCGGGCGCATTATTGAGCGAAAGGGTCATATGGACGTGTTAAAGGCACTTCCGGATATTATTAAGCTCGTGCCAAATGTGAATTATGTAATTACATCCGAGGGACCGTACAAAGCAGTACTTGAAGACTATATATTAAAGAACAATCTGGAAAATCACGTGACATTTATTGGAACGATCAGTAGGGATGAGCTGCCGAGTCTGTATCAACTGTCTGAATTATTTGTCATGCCGACACGCGTTCTCGCCAATAATGATGTGGAAGGATTTGGTATTGTGTATCTTGAAGCAAACGCATTCGGCATACCAGTCATAGCGTACAATTCAGGCGGGGTAAGTGACGCGGTTCTGCACAAAAAAACCGGTTTACTAGTAGAACCAAAAAAACCGTCAGAAATAGCAAAATGCGTAATAAATCTGCTTGGAGATACTGCTTATGCGAAGCAACTTGGTGAGCAGGGCAAGAAAAGAGTAAAAGAACAATTTGGTTGGAATGCGAAAGCGCAGGCATTTAGAGATATCTTGTAATTGCTAACAATTTCACTATATTGAAAATAGCAATTGTTTTTATTGTTGACCCTATGCAAAAATTTCAATTCGCTTTATGATAGATACATAAACAATATATTATGATTAGTATAATAATTCCAACATATCAGCACGGTGATGCGTTAAAACGTTGTTTAGACTCATTATATACTCAAACCTACAAAGATTTTGAAGTAATTGTTGTTAACGACGGTTCCACTGATAATACAGTGAATATTTTAAATAATTATCCGCAGAAAATAACCGTTATTAGTCAAAAAAATTCCGGCGCAAATGTCGCCAGGAATAATGGCGCAAAAATCGCAAAAGGGGACTATTTACTGTTTTGCGATGCGGACATTGTCGCGACTCATAATATGCTTGAAGAAATGAAAAACGCTCTGGATAAAAACCGACAGGTGGCATATGCGTATTCTGATTTTATGTGGGGGGCAAAGGTTTTTAGATTGTATCCTTTTGATAAGCAGGAGCTACGCAGAAAAAATTATATCCATACTTCTTCACTCATGAGGCGGGATTGTTTCCCGGGCTTTGATGAAACAATCAACAGATTCCAGGACTGGGATCTCTGGTTAACTATGTTGAAATCTGGACATACTGGAATTTATATTCCAAAAATATTATTCTCAGTAAAACCAAGAAAGAGTGGCATGTCCGGATGGCTGCCGTCGATTGTCTATAAAATACCGTGGAAAAAATTTGGCATCAGAATTAAGAGACTTGAAACCTATCAAGAGGCAGAAAGGGTAATCAAAGCCAAGCACTTACTTGCCTAATAAGTATTTGTTAATGGCTTCTTCCAATTGTGCTGAATTCTGCGCTTTCATCAATTCAATGCGTAGTTTTTTTGAATCCGCAAAATTTGATATATAAGCAGTGTAAAACTTTCTTAAATTATAGAATCGTTTTATACCATTAAAAGTTTTTTCGTACAGTTTTGCATGTTTCAATAATAATCTAAGACGTTCTTTGGTCGTAATTTCCAGCTCGTCTTTTCCAGAAAAAAACCAGGGGTTATTCATTGCACTCCTGCCGACCATTATTCCGTCTGCGCCATACAGTCTTGCTTTCAATAAACCGTCCTCAATACTTTTTATATCCCCATTGCCGATAAGCACCGTCCCGCTTTTATGGGACTTAATCATAATACTAATTTCTTTAATAATATCCCAGTGTGCAGGTACTTTGGATTTTTCCCTTTGGGTTCTTGCGTGGACCGTCAGCGCGGCAGGTGTCATTGCTAATAACTGCGGTATCCAAGTTTTAGAACTGTCTTTACCATAGCCGATTCTTGTTTTAACCGATACCGGCATTGTACCGGCACCCTTTTTAGTTGCTGCAATTATCTGCTGGGCTAGAACTGGCGTTTTAATGAGCGCCGCTCCGGCACCCAGTTTTTCGATCGTTTTAAACGGGCAACCCATATTAATATCAATTCCATCAAAACCAAGCTTATTGATCAATATTGCAGTTTTAGTAAAATTTTCCGGCTTACTGCCGAAAACCTGTGCAACAATCGGCTTCTCGTTCTTTAGGTACTTCAAATCATGTAATAACCTGTTTTTACCGGCTGAACACAATCCGTCTGTTGAAACAAACTCAGTAAAGGTTACATCCGGCCCACCGCAGGATCTGACAATCTGCCGGTAAGGAAAGTCGGTTATGTCGTCCATGGGTGCCATAACAAAAAAAGGCTTTTTTAAGCTTTTCCAAAAATTCTTTTGTTGTATACTATTTGCCATTCGTCTATTATATCAAGTAATGGGGAATATAGAAAAAGAGGGGATGCACCTATTTACCCGAGGGAATTTGACAGTCTTCTAGTTGCTAGAACATGCTGGTCATACTCCATCTCAAAGCAACAAGTGCATCCCACATTACAGATTTGATCACAAACTGCGACGAGCATACAGGCTATCATCAAGCTGACTGATTGTCAAATCCCAGTGTAAAAATGCAAGCTAAACATATTGATGATTTAAGTGTATAATAGCTATATAATTTGTATATATATTCCGTGAAATATGAAGAAAGTACGTAAATTAGCTATATCAGCCATAGGCGTAATGACAATCTTGATCGTCATTCTTATTAGCAGTGCTAATGTGATCACCGATTGGTTTTGGTTTAACGAAGTAGGCTATCGGCAGCTATTTACCGCCCCGCTAATTGCGAAACTACTATTAGGCTTAGGTGCGGCAATCTGCTCATTCCTAGTCTTGTCACTGATTTTTAAACTGGCACGTAAATTTTCTCCTTCATCCAAATCGTTTAATCTTAGAATGAATACCCCACAAGGTCCCAAGGTAAAATTGATTGACGCCGGACCGGTCATACGCAAAATAACCCTGCCAATTGTTGTTTTAGTATCAATAATTGTCGGATTTACGGCAGCGGCAAACTGGGAAGTTATCCTGCTCTACATAAACAAGACACCCTTTAATTCAGTAGATCCGCTGTTCCAAAGAGATATTTCTTATTACATTTTTACGCTTCCATTTATTGACCTGATTATTAAATTGCTTGAAACAATAGTCATTATTGGGTTTATCGGGTCAATTCTTATTTATTTATTATTGGGAGTTATCCAATTAAGGGGTGGATTAGTAAATCTGTTTAAAACAACCGGCCCTGGAATCATTCATTCCGCGAAAAGAATGCTTTCTATCTTATTGGCCTCTGTATTTATCATCATTTCTGCTAAAACATACTTTGTTGACATTCCGTCGCTTGTTTACAGTAAAACCGGCTCATTCATCGGCGCCAGCTATACGGATGTGCATATAGCACTTCCTGTTTTGCAGGTTTCGGCCGCGGTAGCACTGGTTGTCGGCTTAATTCTATTAATCAATGCGTTTAAAAATTCTACCAGATTTGTAGTTGCAAGTATCACAATGTACTTGCTAGTAGGTATCATAGGCGGTTGGGTATTGCCCGAAATTGTACAACGGTTAATTGTCTTGCCAAATGAATTTGCCAAAGAAACACCATATATCCAAAATAATATCAGTGCAACGCAAAAAGCTTATGGAATTGACCAGATTGAAAAAAGGGATCTGACTGGTGAAACATTACTAACAAATCAGGATATTGAGAATAACCAGTTGACGATCCAAAATATCCGTCTTTGGGATCGCGGACCGCTTTTGGACACATTTAGTCAGTTGCAGGAAATCCGGACCTATTATGAATTCTTATCCGTGGATAATGACAGGTATACAATTGGTGGCAACCTACGGCAGGTATTACTCTCGGCTAGGGAACTAAATACAGCTAATCTCCCTCAGCTGAATTTTATTAATGAGCATTTGACTTTCACGCACGGCTACGGTTTAACGCTTAGTCCGGTTAACGAAGTGACAAAAGAGGGTCTCCCTGTTTTATTTGTTAAAGATCTGCCTCCAGAATCATCACTTGCTGAAATAAAAATAAATAATCCGGAAATATACTACGGGGAAATGCCAAATAATTATGTGATTGTGAATTCTTCGGCGAAGGAATTCAATTATCCATCCGGCGAAAACAATATTTACTCTACCTACAGCGGTAATGGCGGGATTCAAATTTCATCATGGATGGATAAACTACTATTTGCGCTTAAATTTAAATCCTCAAAACTTTTCCTTTCCAATGACATTACCAGTAATTCCCGGCTATTAATGTATCGCGATATTGACGATCGTGTGAGAAAGCTCGCACCGTTTTTAAAGTTTGATTTAGATCCGTACTTAGTAATTACAGAAAGTGGTGCCATGGAATGGATCTATGACGCCTATACAGTCAGCGACCGCTATCCGTATGCGGAAAAAGTATCTGATTCACGGTTAAATGATTTTGCGTCAGAAACTTCGTTTATCGCATCAAATTTGAACTATATAAGAAATTCTGTGAAAATCACTATAAACGCATACACCGGCGAAACAAATATTTACGTCAGTGACGCAAATGATCCTATTATCCAGACTTATCAGAAGGTTTTCAAAGGAGTATTTAAATCAATGGATGAAATGCCGGCAGATTTGCGTACCCACGTCCGCTATCCGGAAGATTTATTTGCTTTTCAGACCAATATCTACTCGGTATATCATATGGAGGAACCGCAGAACTTTTACAATAAGGAAGATGAGTGGCAAATACCAACACAACCGCAGAATGAGGAATCAGATCCGATGATGCGCCACATGATTATGAAGTTGCCGGGTGAAAATAAGGAGGAGTACATACTTATGCTTCCCTTTACCCCAAAGGACAAGGATAATCTGGCAGCCTGGATGGTTGCACGGAATGATAATGAAAACTACGGGAAAATTGTGGTTTATCGGTTCCCGAAGCAGAAGCTGGTTTATGGGCCGAATCAAATAATTAACAGAATAAATCAGGATCCGGAAATTTCGAGACAAATTTCACTTTGGGACCAACGCGGGTCAGAGGTAATTTCGGGTAATTTACTGGTAATACCAATTGAAGAGTCGCTGATTTACGTACAGCCGATATATTTAAGGGCGGAGGGGGGAAAAATTCCGGAGTTAAAGCGTGTAATTGTCGCTCATGAAAACCGCATTTCAATGGAGGAGACTCTTGAACAGGCCTTGAATAAAATATTTGCTGATACCGAGCAAACAATAGACCAGGAAAATGAAACGAATAATGAAGCCCCTGTTGTAGTGCCAAATAATCAGCTGCTTAATCAGGCGTCTGAACTATACAATGCGGCGATTGATGCGCAGAAAGCCGGTGATTGGACAACTTATGGCTCAAAAATTGATGAATTGGGTGGCGTAATTAACAAACTATTAGAAGAAGAATAAAGTGTCACAATATTATAACGCAATTCGAACAAAGAATTTATTTGATCCGCAATCAAAAGTACCGTTTAATTTAAGTCGTTCCAAAATTGATTTATTTATTGATTGTCCGCGCTGTTTTTATCTGGACAGGCGATTGGGTGTCGGTAGACCACCTGGATTTCCGTTTAATCTGAATTCTGCAGTTGATACACTGCTTAAGAAGGAATTTGACTTACACCGCGCTAAAGGCACACAGCATCCTCTAATGAAAAGCTATGGTATAGATGCTATACCGTTTGCCCACCAGGATATTGACCATTGGCGTAACGCATTACGTGGAGGAGTGGCATATTTGCATGAACCGACCAATTTTATGGTAAAGGGAGCAATTGACGATCTATGGATCAATTCTAAAGATGAGTTAATCGTGGTCGATTATAAAGCGACAGCTAAGGACGGGGAAATTTCTATTGATGCAGAATGGCAGGAGAGTTATAAAAGGCAGATGGAGGTGTATCAATGGTTGCTCAGAAAAAACGGTTTTAATGTATCAACGACCGGTTATTTTGTTTATTGCAATGGTAAGACAGATCGTGCAGCTTTTGATCAAAAGCTGGAATTTGATGTATTTCTATTGCCTTACACGGGTAATGATTCCTGGGTAGAAACAGCAATTATGGAAGCCCACCAATGTCTTTCAACCAGAGTATTACCGGAGGCAAATATTGACTGTGATTATTGCCGATATCGAGAAGCTGTGATTACGGTTACACCGAGACCAAAACAAATTAAGCCAGTTAAACATAAAAGATCGACAAAAAGAAAAGAAAAGCCCATGAACGGTACGCTATTCTAGTAAAAGCAATCACGGCTCTATTGGACATATAAACGATTATTTAGTATAATATACGTAATAATTACCTAAACAAATTTTATGCAACAAATAAATAAGCGTTCAAATCTGCTTAAAAGAGAAGTATTTTGTTATGCAATTACCGCGTTCATATCAATAATGTTGATCACTAATGTTTTTGTATATTATTTTGGAGTTACTGCTATGATGAACAATACCAGTGAATCACTGAAGATTATTGCGGAAAATTTGGCGGATAATGTTTCCTACCAAACGCACGAAAATATCATATCAAGCGACCAGCAGGAATCAGATGATTACAAAGCAATTGAAAATTACTTCACCAATGTAATGGATGGTAATCCGTTAATTTTTGATATTTATACGCTAAGGCCGACTACAAACCCTGATATTATGACCTTTGTCGTTGCTGCAAGAGAAACGCAGGATGCAAACGGAGACAACTATATTGATGAATCAGAAATGCGTCCGGATATCGGTGAACGATACGACGTCTCTGCTCAGGCAGACTTGAAAGAAGGTTTAATCAAGCCTTCAACAGATAACAAAATCGCGACTGATAAATGGGGTCAATGGATTTCGGGTTACGCTCCAATTTTAAATGATAAAGGGGAAACTGTCGCGGTGTTAGGTGTTGATGAATCAGCCAGCAATGTTGTGTCGGAGCGGGAAACCATGCTTATATCCTTGTTGTACATGGATATAATATTACTTCCTATTTTCTTTATCCTAGCATTTTTTATGGCCAGAAAGTTAAACAGGCCATATCAAATATTGGCACAGGGAATGCAACGAGTCACACACGGTGAACTAGATTATCGTCTGCCACTAGCTGGAAGTAAGACAGAAATAATGTTTGAAAAACTGTTTAACAACATGCTTGGCATGTATGATAATGTAATAAAGCAATTCAAAAAAAATAAGGACGACGATTTCAACAACTAAAATAACATTGTATGAATGTTATTGAAGTTAATCAACTATCCAAATACTTTGGGAAGAACAAGGCGGTAGATAATATATCTTTCTCTGTGGAGAAGGGGGAAATTTTTGGTTTTTTAGGACCAAATGGCGCTGGGAAAACAACCACTATCCGTTGCATGATGGATTTTATCAGGCCAACCAGTGGTAATATAAATATCCTTGGATTGAATGCGCAAAAAGATTCTGTAAAGCTAAAGAAAAAAATCGGCTATCTTTCCGGAAATTTACGTTTGTATGATAAATGGACCGGACAGGATCATATTGATTTTGTCAGCAAATTAAATGGCGGCATGGATATTGCAAAAGAAATATCTGGCAAATTCAACTTTGATCCGACCCAAAAAGTCAAAGCACTTTCTTCAGGCAACAAGCAAAAGCTGGGCATTATAATGGCTTTTATGACAAAACCTGAGCTGTTGATCATGGATGAGCCAACTAATGCGCTTGATCCGTTATTACAAAATACGATGTATGATTTGATTGATGAGCTTACAAAAAATGGCACAACCATATTCATGTCCTCGCATAATCTTTCCGAGGTTGACCGAATATGTCATAAAGTTGGAATAATTAAGCACGGGAAGATGGTTGCAACGGAAAGTATCCGCAATTTGAAGGACAAACGTCTTTACAATGTAACTGCCTATTTTACGGATGATTTCGAAATAAATAAATTTGAATTGAAGGGTGTAAGTATCAAAAAGAAAATTGCAGGCGGACTAATTTTAGGTGTTAGGGGTGATTTAAATGCGCTGGTAAGGGAATTGAGTCAGTATAATTTGAAGGATCTACATATTGAACACGCATCATTAGAAGAAATATTTATCGAATTCTATAAATAGCATGATTACGATTTTTTTAAGGAGCATTAAAGATAAAAAAATAACGCTGCTGATCTACTGTGTTTCAGCTTTAGTAGTGGCATGGATGTATATTGCCTTATTCCCATCAATGAAAGGCATGTCGGAAGATTTCATGAAGCTATTAGCTGGTTATCCGGACGCATTTTTATCCATGTTTCCAATCAGCGAAGCAAGCTTTGTTAATATTGAAAATTTCCTAGCAATGGAGAATTACAGTTTTATGGTGCCAATTATGCTGATCTTCCTAATATCTTCAATCGCCGGATTAAGCATAGCCGGTGAAATTGAAAAAGGAACTGCAGAAATTGTTCTCGCTAGGCCAGTTTCCAGGATTGGAATATTTTTTGGCAGATACTTCGCCGGGATTTTCGGACTCGCACTATTTACTCTTTCAGCAACAATATTACTCCCTCCAATCGCAGCGATCTACAATATTGATTACGTATTTGCAAATTACGTGGCCATTTTCAGTATAACCATGCTGTTTGGGTGGGCCACTTTCAGTTTAGCAATGCTATTATCAGCAATTTTTTCCGAAAAAAGCAAAGTATATATGATACTGGGAGGAATATATATATCAATGTATGTCATACAAATTGTATCAGGATTTAGTGAAAAATGGGCTGATACAAAATACTTTTCATTCTTTTACTACTATGATTATGAATCAGCCATCGTTAACAATTCAATTGACTGGCTCAATGTCGCGGTTTTTTCACTTGTTTCACTGATATTCACAATTGTTGCCGCTTATTATTTCAAACATCGGGATATTGCAATCTAATTTATTATCAATATAAAATATGAGAATCGAAACCAGTGCTCCTGCTGAAAGCCAGCAGTCCAAGCAGAAGGAAAAAAAACCGTCAAAAAAGATAAAAGTGAAGCATGTGATCTGGATTATTGTGTTACTGATAGTTCTGGGTTTTCCAGCCCTTCTACTAGGCGCATCTGGGATATTTCATATACCGGTTATTTCCGATGTTTTCGGCGCCAGTAAACCGGTTAATCTTGGCGTTCAACCATCCGAGAAAGCGTTTCAGTCAATTATGGAAAAATTCCCAGTTGAATTTAAGGGCGACCCGAATACTTTTTCAGGTATAGGAAATAAAGAAGTAAAGGGAAAAATCAACGTAGATGCCCAGTATACATCGGAGGAGATTACTTCTATCCTTGATCATTTCTTACAGAACGCACCGCACATCAAAAATACTCAGGTTAAATACGTTGAAGGGGGGATGGAGATTTCAACTTTTGTTAAAACATATTTAAATGCCCCTGTTTATGCAAAAGTTGAAGTTACAAAAACTTCAAAAAAATCCGTAGATATTAATGTCCAAAAAATTAAAGTCGGCATTTTACCGGTTCCGGAAAAGTATTATGACAGAATTGAAAAGGCAGCTGAGGATATTCTTAATAATCGTTTTGCAAAACTAGAAAGTTTTTCTATGGATAAACTAGAATATCATAATGGATATTCGTATTTGAAAGGAACAGTACCTGGATCAATTCAGATGCTACCAGGTGAGCAGGAACTGTACTAAACAATGAAAAAAATATTTTATATTTTCTCATTTACGGTTTTGGGAATAATACTTAGTTTTATTATTCACGCGATAATTGAATATTCGTACATTTCCTTAACTGAAGCCAGTAAAATTCATTGGCACAATAGCTTTGGATCTGGCAGCTGCGCCCTGCCATTATGGCTACAGTTGGTATTGTTGATTCTTGGCGTGGCAAGCGGTCTGCTAATGGGGTTTTGGGGGTGGAGAATTGTATATATTCAAAAACGTCATTGGAAAAGTAAATCATAATCAAAACCACTATGCATATAAAACTTCTGAAGGTTGCGGTGCTATACGTAATTGCAACTTTCTGTTTAACAATGCCGAACATTGTTCGGGCGGCAGATTTTGAGAATATTGCTGATTTTAATGCGCAAATTACAATTAATAATGATTCTAGCGTTACTGTAAAAGAAACCATACTGTATGATTTTTCCGACCAGCAAAGGCACGGAATTTACCGCTTTATTCCGATCAGCTACAAAGCACGCGGCGGGAATTATAATCTTCGTATCTCTAATATCTCCGTTACAGATGAATTCGGGGAATCGTATAATTACGTAACCTCGTATCCTGGCAAAAACATGGAATTAAAAATCGGTGACGCTGATATATTTGTCACCGGCCAGCATACTTATATTATTACTTATACGATAAAAAAAGCTTTGAACTATTTCTCAGAGTGGGATGAGCTGTACTGGAACGTAACAGGCAACGAGTGGGACGTACCCATTACCAAGGTCAGTACTTCTGTTTCATTACCCGATAAGATACCGGCAGACAAACTACAAACAAAATGCTTTGCGGGAGTGTATGGTACAGATAATAATTGTGAATCTATATTAACTAATTTGGATTCAACTGGAAGTGTATCCGAAACAGTATTCAGCTCTGATAATTTGAGTATTTATGACGGATTAACTGTTGTGGTCGGGTTTCCCAAGGGCTTAGTAATCGAACCGACAACTTATGATAAGTTTCTTGAATATCTGAGAGATAATGGCATACTATTTATGCCGATTCTGGTGCTTTCTTTAATGATTTATCTTTGGCGAGTGAAAGGTAGGGATCCCAAAGGAAAAGGTACAATAATCGCTCAATATGATGCGCCGGATAATATCACTGCCGCGGAAGTAGGCACAATTATTGACGAACGGGTGCAAACCAAAGATATCTCCGCTCAGATAATCCAATTTGCTGTTAATGGTAATTTGAAGATTGTAAAAGGCGAAGGGAAAACAGAGTATAGCTTTGTTAAACTTACAAATGAAGATGTATTGCAGACTGATTTTGAAAAAACACTTTTTTCAGGAATTTTTGGCAATAGCAAATCAATAAGACTTTCAGAACTAAAAAATAAATTCTATAAGGATTATCCCCAAATCTCAGATAAACTATATAAAGAGACTGTAAATAAAAAATACTTTGCTAAAAACCCTAAAAATGTCCGGCTAGCATATAACGGAATTGGTGTTGCTGTTTTTATAGCCGGATTTTTCGTCGGAATTCTGGGAGCATTCTACACACTCGCATTTATCTTGTCCGGTATAATTATTCTAATTTTTAGCCTGTTTATGCCTTCAAAGACAATTAAAGGTGTGGGTGCCCGCGAACATATTCTTGGATTAAAAACATATTTATCTGTTGCTGAAAAAGATCGGATAAAATTTCACAATGCTCCAGAAAAGAAGCCGGAACATTTTGACCATTTACTTCCATACGCAATGGTACTCGGAGTTGAAAAAGAATGGGCGGGCCAGTTCTCAGAAATATACAAACAGCAACCATCCTGGTATGAAGGACCAGCAGGTGTAAACTTCAGTACGCTGTATTTAGTAAGCAGTTTAAATAGTTTTCAAGCAAGTGCCAATTCAACTCTTATTTCCCGACCTTCTTCATCTGCATCTGGTGGAGGGAGTGGTTTTTCAGGTGGATTTTCTGGCGGTGGTTTTGGTGGCGGTGGTGGCGGAAGCTGGTAGCAGTTAACTAATAATGCAGTAGCGCATATCAATATCGCCTCGATATCAGCAAAATACCGACCGCTGTGGAGTGTTTTTGCTGTTTTGGTAGTAATTGCCAGATACCCCCAAATATCGTAAAATATGGACTATGAGTAATGAAGTTGACCTATCAATTGTGATTGTCACCTGGAATTCTGAAAAGGACATATCGGACTGTTTAACATCCATAGAAAATGCGAAACAAAACCTTAATATCGAGGTTTTTGTTGTTGATAATAATTCCAAAGATAATACTATTAAAGTTATTACTGATTCCCATACTGGCATAAATTTGGTACAGAATACGGTTAACAACGGATTTGCTAAAGCAAACAATCAAGCAATCAAGCAATCCCGCGGAGAGTATGTATTATTATTAAATCCCGACACCAGATTAAAAGAAAATACTCTTATTGGTTCAATTGATTATATGCAGAACCATAAAAAAGTCGGCATCTTGGGTTGTGCGATTCATAATCCAGACGGTACTATGCAATATTCGGTCAGAAAATTCCCGGCTTTACTTTCGCAGATTTTGGTTCTGTGCAAATTGCATAATTTTTTCCCAAATTTAAAACCGATTAAAGAATATTTTGCCCTGGATTTTGATTATACGAAAGAACAGAAGGTTGATCAGGTGATGGGGGCGTATATGTTCCTACGCCACTCCTGTGTTGAACAAATCGGCGTTTTGGATGAAGGTTTCTGGATTTGGTTTGAAGATGTGGATTATTGCAAGCGCGCTAAATCAGCTGATTGGGAAGTTATGTATTCACCGGAATTCTCAATAATCCACAATCAGAGCCAGAGCTTTGCCCGACTTTGGGCGGTAAAGGAACAAAAGCTTTTTAATAGGAGTCTCCTGTATTACATGAAAAAGCATCATGGTCGGTTTGTTTACGGTATACTGATGATGTTTGTTCCGATTAGTATTGTATTATCAGCAATTGTCGGTGTATTCGAAAATAAAAATAATAAAATAAGCGTTCAATGAAATCAATAAGACTTTTAGGTAGAACTTTTGTCTATACGTTCCTGTTTATTACTCTAATTGAATTTACTTCGTATACCGCATCATTCTATCCAATACTAAAAACAGGCGGCTTCTTTGCCCTGATAATAATTGCCGTCGGCCTCGCGATCTGGAAAATGGAATATGGCATTTATTTTATTTTAGCGGAATTAGTAATAGGCTCAAAAGGATATTTATTTTCCTACGAAATATCCGGAACATCTATTTCGATCCGTCTCGGTTTATTTTTGTCAATTTTTGCCGTTTGGGCGGTCAGGGAAATATTTGTTCGAAAATTCAGGTTTAAAAACTTCGGTCTGATCAAATGGTACGGTATTGTTTTAGTATTTGTTGTAATGGGGATTCTGGTAGGGTATCTAAACAATAATCCAATCAAAGATATTTTTTACGATGTGAACGGCTGGTTGTTTTTTGCCCTATTGCCGGTATTTATCACCGCCGTATCAAATGCAAAGCAAATTCAAAAAGTATTCCAGGTCGCTGCAGCAGCTGTATTAGCCATGCTCATAAAAACCGTCGCGCTTTTGTTCATCTTTTCTCATCAGGTACAGTTTATCCTGCCCAGCTTGTATAAATGGGTGCGCGACACCGGTGTGGGAGAAATTACTAAAATGGATAATGATTTTTACAGAATATTTTTCCAAAGCCATATCTACGCAATATTCAGTTTTTTTGTTATTTCAGTTATTCTCATCAATGTCACTAGAAATAATTTCAAAAAACGTGACTATTTGATCTATCTAATCATTGGTTTCTTTTCTGCTTTGGTAACTTTTGTCAGTTATTCACGGAGTTTTTGGCTGGGTGGAATAATTGGAATTATCTTTCTTATGTATGTCATTCTTTTTATTATGAAACTGCCGATGAAAAAAACTTTTCAGGTCGGAATATCCATGTTTGCTGTTTTTTTAGTCGTCTACATTTCCGTATTGGGTATAATTAGATTTCCCTGGCCGAATCCGTCATCCTTCAGCGGGGGATTGATTGAGGAAAGAACCAAGGATGTGACAGAGGAGGCGGCATCCGCCAGCCGATTTAAATTATTAGATCCCTTGATGGATAAAATCCGCGAAAATCCGATCCTCGGTTCCGGCTTCGGCACGTCTGTTACATACGAAACTTCAGATCCAAGGGCATTGGCAGCAAACCCAGATGGCATGTATAAAACATTCTCCTTTGAATGGGGCTATCTGGATACCTGGATCGAAATGGGCATATTTGGTTTACTGGCATATTTGTTGCTTTTAGTATCACTCTTCCGATACGGCTTAAAAGCCTACGCGCTATATATCCAGCGTCCGCTGGAAGGTTCACTGATAATAGGGCTTCTGATCGGCCTAGTGGTACTTTGCGCAATTAATGCGACCACTCCATACTTAAATCATCCTTTAGGTATCGGCTATTTATTACTAACTACCGCTGTTTTTGTATCGCTAACTAATAATGTTCCTACGGATAATGTTTTGAATAATGAAGATCGTGAATAACATGCCTGATATTTCAATTATTATCGTTACCTGGAATAGTATAAAATATCTTCCATCGCTTTTTAATTCCATTGATATTCAGTCACTACGAAATTTCGAAGTGATTGTTATTGATAACGGATCATCAGATAACTCAGTATTTTGGATTGAACAAAATCATCCGAACGTAACGATAATCAGGAATCATAGCAACCTTGGTTTTGCGCAGGCGAACAATCAAGGAATAAGACTTTCGAAATCTCCATATGTAATGCTCTGCAATACCGACATTGTAATGTCCGGAAATTTTATTGAACAACTTTATCATAAAATTAAGTCAGACCCGACTATTGGTTCTGTCGGCGGCAAGCTGTTAAAATCAACTGCCGACTTGAATAACCCCTCTGATTCTGATATCATTGATTCTACCGGAATTGCGATTTATCGTAGCAGAAGGGCGGTCGATCGGGGAGAAAATGAAAGGAATTCGGTTAAGTTCAGTAATTCCGGGGAAGTATTTGGCATATCGGGAGCCCTCGTTATGTACCAGAAAGCAGCGCTAAATGCTGCTGCCTACAATGACCAATATTTTGATGAGAGTTTTTTTTCATATAAGGAAGATGTTGATCTGGCATGGCGCCTTCAATTAGTAGGTTATACTTCTTCTTATGTAGCATCAGCTGTTGCGATTCACGCCAGAGGTGCGGCAATGGTGACTGATTTGTCTGATCGAGGTACGATTAAGAACCGGCAAACTAAATCTAATAAGGTAAACTATCTGTCATATCGTAACCATTGGTCCTTGTTGATCAAAAATGAACGCTGGATTAATATATTTTTTAATCCTTTTCTTGTCTGGTATGAAATTAAGAAATTTATCTATTTACTTCTACGAGAACCGTCATCGCTGTGCGCCATCATAAGTTTTTACCGCAATTTTCCTCAGATGCTAAAAAAAAGAGCTGTAATTAATTCAAAACTTAAAGTTTCTAAAAATAAACTTCAAAAGTGGTTCCAATGATTCTATCTCTAATTATTTTAAACTATAAATCCGAGGGGCTTGTTCGTTATTGCCTGAAAAATATTTTGAAATCAAATATTTCAATTGATTACGAAATTATAGTGGTTGATAATGCTTCGCCGACCGGTGGCGTAAAAAATTTAAAAAATGAATTTCCTTCAGTTCGTTTTATTGAACTGGCGCATAATAAAGGATTCAGTGCCGGTAATAACGTCGGCATCAGAGCAGCTTCCGGTAAATATATTGCAATAGTTAATCCTGATATTGTTATTTCTTCCGGCTCAGTAGAAAAACTAGTATCATTCATGGATAACAATCCAGATGTGGGATGTTGCGGTCCGAAATTGCTCAATCCCGACGGGTCAATCCAGAGTTCATGCCTGCGTTTTCCAACCGGAATCATGCCTCTATATCGAAGAAGTCCCTTGGGTAAAACAAAATCCGCGCAAAAATACCTGAAAAATTATTTGATGCATGATTTTGACCATAATAGTAACCGACCTGTTGATTGGTTATTTGGCGCTTTTATCCTGGCAAGAAAATCCGCAATTGAAGAAGTCGGGCTGCTGGACGAGAAATATTTTCTATACATTGGTGACACAGATTGGTGTAGAGTGTTTTGGGAAAAAGGCCATAAAGTGTACTACGTAGCTGATTCGGCAATGATCCATTACCATCACAGGGAATCCGCGGCAAATCCGGGTTTAACCGGTATCTTTAATTATGTAACACGGGTTCACGTAAGAGATTTTTTACATTATGCAAAAAAATTTAAAGGGAAACCATTACCAATAAAAAATAAATGAAAAAAAATAACAGACTGAACTTCGCTGAAAAAAAACACCGTTCCGGCAAAAAAGTGAAGCATTCTAAAAAATGGCTCTATTATGTTGCGGGTCTTGTTGTCTTACTTATTATTCCCATTATTATCTATTATCCCACTGTTAAATCCGCATACGATTTTGCGTTAGCCGGTAGGGAGGACTTTGTAAAAGCCCAAGGCGCAATTGGAGCCCAGGATTTCAGTGGCGCAAAAAAAGCATTGATTACCGCGGATGAAAAACTGCAAAATTCTAAATCAGAAGTCCAAAAATTGAAATTTTTGCAATTTATTCCGATTCTCGGCCGCCAGATTAATGCCATTGATAACATATTAATTGCTACGATTCAACTAGGAAATGGTTTACAGGATATAACTGATCTGGGCGATTCTGTTTTTTCTCCTTTAAAAAAAGACGGCGCGGCGGTAAGTCTATCAACAATTTCTCCGGAACAAACAAAAAGAATTCTTAAGACAATTTATGAAGCTCCTCCACTACTCCAAGGAGTTAAGGCGGATATTGATTTAGCGGTTGACGCGATTGATAATATTCCTGAAAAAGGCCTGATTGGTTCAATTAAAAAAATTGTCACGCCACTAAAGGAGCAGTTACCGGCAATACAGGACGGGTTAAGATTAGCAATTCCGGCGGCGGAATCTATTCCACAAATTGCCGGCTATCCTTCTAAAAAAACTTACTTATTTTTACTCCAAAATAATACGGAACTTAGGCCAACGGGTGGATTCATTGGAACGTATGGAATTCTGAAATTGAGCAATGGCGCGATAGATTATTTTAATACTGATAATATTTATAATCTGGATACGCCTTACCACGGGACATTAATCGCTGAACCGCCATGGCAGCTGCAAAAATATTTGAGTGCTGACAAATGGTTTATGCGCGATTCCAACTGGTCTCCCGATTTTCCAACAACCGCGGAAAAGGCTGAATGGTTTTACCATCAGGAAGGCGGGACTGAAAATAAAATTGATGGCGTGATTGCCGTAACCCCGACATTTATCGAATCACTTATTGCCTTAACCGGGCCGATTGATGTTAATGGAATTACATTTACTTCGGAGAATTTTATTGAAACCCTGCAATACCAGGTTGAGCAGGGATTTTACCGGCAAGGTATTTCAGAAACGGAACGTAAGGAGATAATCGGCGTATTATCATCCAAGCTTCTGGATAAAGTGCTTGAACTTCCGTCTGATCGTTGGCCAGATTTATGGAATACATTCCAGAAGGACACTAATGCAAAGCATATCCTTATATATTTGAAAGACAGGGGAATACAACAATCAATAATAGATCAGGGGTGGGGTGGTAATATCCGCTCAGTCGACGGCGACTATTTGCACATTGTTGATTCAAATATGGCTAGTCTTAAATCGGATCCCGGGGTAATCAGAACAATAAATTACAATGTTGAAAAAAACTCTGACGACGATTATATTGCAACCGTAAAAATTAATTATGACAACCAGGGAACATTTAATTGGAAATCAACGCGGTACAGAACATATACCAGGGTTTATGTTCCCGAAGGAAGTGAACTTTTGAATTCAGGAGGAGTTATGGAAAATGATAAACTACACGGAGGAAAACCGGGAGATGTAGAAATTACTACAGAATTTGGCAAGACTGTATTCGGAGGATTTATTTCGATTGAACCACAGGAACAAGGTGAATTAATGTTTAGCTATAAACTTCCGCCCGCAATTTCTAAAAAAATTGCTGATGATCAGTATTCACTATTCGTGCAGAAACAATCCGGAACAGCCGTCTATGCGTTAAACATAAGTCTTGATCTTGGGAAAAAGATAGAATCATACTATCCTATTGACAAAGGCACACAAGATGGGCAAAATATAGTGACTTTCCCAACTGATCTTGGGCAAGATCGTGAATTTAGTGTAAAATTTAAGTAATGTCTAGAAAAATTGGAATTGATTTAGGAACAGCAAATACGCTGGTTTATGTACCGAAGCGCGGTATTGTAATTAACGAGCCATCAGTAGTTGCTATTTCGATTTCTGATAAAAGAGTGCTGGCGGTAGGAAATGAGGCGAATGAAATGCTAGGCAGAACGCCTGATACGATCGTCGCCTCACGCCCGTTAAAGGATGGTGTGATTGCGGATTATAAGACTACCGAAAGTATGCTGAGGTATTTTGTTAACAAAGCATTAGGGGGCGTTCGTCTGTTTCGTCCGGAAGTAATGATTGCCGTTCCTGCCGGAATTACCTCCACCGAACGTCGTGCAGTGATTGATGCGACGCTACAAGCTGGTGCGAAAGCCGCTTATATTATTAAAGAGCCAATCGCAGCGGCAATCGGTTCAAACATCCCGATTGGTTCGGCATCTGGCCATATGATTATTGACATCGGCGGAGGAACATCAGAGGTGGCTGTAATTTCGCTGGGTGGCATGGTCACCAATACTTCAGTAAGAATCGGCGGTAATAAATTTGATAACGCGATTGCAGAATTCATCAGAAAAAAATATAACCTGGCAATCGGTGAGAAAACCGCTGAGCTGTTAAAAATTAATATTGGCTCTGCATTACCAATGACAGAGAAGCTGACAAGTGACATCAGGGGACGGGACATCGTAACCGGCTTGCCACGTACAATTACCGCAACCAGCGATGACGTTACCGACGCCATAGAAGAAGAATTAAGAGGTATTGTTTTGGCCGTTAAAGACGTGCTCCAGGATACGCCTCCCGAACTTGCAGCAGACATAATTGACCGCGGGATTGTGATTAGTGGCGGAGGGGGATTATTAAGAAATATTGACAAGCTACTCACAAGAACAACCGGCGTGCCGTCATACGTAGCAGACGAACCTTTACTTTCGGTTGTAAGAGGCACGGGTATTGCTCTGGAAAATTTAGATTCCTACAAACGTAGCATTTTAGAGACGAAATAAATTCATAACTGTATTTTATGATAATTGGCATTGACGCTTCCCGTGCAAATGAACTAAGAAAAACCGGAACGGAATGGTATGCCTATTATCTAATCCAGGAATTCAAGAAAATCGCTGATCCAAATGATCAGTTTATTTTATATTCCAAAGAACCGCTAAGAGGCGAATTAGCCGAACTGCCAGCAAATTTTATCAGCAAAGTTTTAAACTGGCCCCCAAAATTTTTATGGACTCAGTTAAGACTTTCCTGGGAAATGTTTTATCGAAAACCCGATGTTCTTTTTGTTCCCGCTCACACTATACCATTTCTTCATCCGAAAAATACTGTTACAACATTGCATGATGTTGGATTTGAAAGATTTCACAGACTGTATTCCAAAAATTCGATCGGGTACAAAACATCGTTCAGTAAATGGGTGATAAATATTCTGGTAAGAACTTTTACATTAGGCAGATACGGCAGTAATGAATACGACTATCACCGGTTCTCGGCAAGATTTGCGCTCAAGCACGCGAAGACAATATTGACCGTGTCAAATTTCACCAAGTCAGAAATACTGGAGCTGTTCGGTCGAAAATACAGTGACAAAATTGCCGTGACATTGCTTGCATATGACAATTCACGATTACAGACTGAATTTTCATCACAGGAGATTGATCAGATTCTTAAAAAGTATCATATTCAAAAATCATTTATCCTGTATATCGGCAGGCTTGAGGAAAAGAAAAACATTTCCGGTTTAATCGAAGCCTTCAATATTTTAAAAAAGAAATATAACTACGAAGGCCAACTAGTGCTGATTGGAAAACCAGGATACCGCTTTGAGTCTGCCCAGGAAAAAATCACTGAATACGGACTGGAAAACTATGTCATACAGCCTGGATGGATTACAGAAGAGGAGCGGATCATATTGCTGAAATCAGCTGAAGTTTTCGTTTTCCCGAGTTTTTACGAAGGATTTGGTATACCGCCACTGGAAGCAATGTCAGTCGGCACGCCGGTGGTAGCTTCAAATTCAGCGTCGATACCGGAAGTAGTAGGCGACGCCGCGTTGCTTGTCGACCCAAATAGCCCCGCTGCAATTGCAAAATCAGTGTCATCCGTCATTAATAATGAGGATTATATTAGGGATAATCTGATAAAGAACGGCTATATAAGAGTTAAACAGTTCAGCTGGGGAAAGACTGCATCAGAAACCCTCTCAAACATAAAAACATCGGTTCATAGTTGACAAAATACAGCTTGAATGGTGCTTTAAAATATGATATGATTACATTATCCTCGAATTATGAGGCTATTTTATAATAAAGGACAGTTAATAAGCTAAGAATGAAGTCGCGAGAGTTTATTGGTAATCAAAAGGTGGTTGAATTTCTGGATCGCACTATCAGCGATCAGCTGTTTGCCCATGCGTATTTGTTTGTTGGTCCCGGAAAATTAGGTAAATTCAAGCTGGCAAGCGCCTTTGCTAAGGCGGCATTATGCCAGAAGGGGAATACACTTAAAGATATTAATGCTTGCGGAGTTTGCGATTCGTGTCAGCAGTTTGATAAAAATGTTCATTCGGATTTCCATTTATTACAGAAGGAAGCAGAGAAAAAAACTATCTCAGTTGGTGAAATACGAGTTTTTCAAAATAACTTCTATAAAACAACCCTTTTAAGCAAAAGAAACGTTGGAATTATCAACTCCGCTAGTGAGCTGAATATTGAAGGAGCAAACGCTTTGTTAAAAACACTGGAAGAACCTCCCGGGAAATCGATTATTATCCTTATTGCCGAAAATGTAGAATCACTCCCGTCGACGGTTGTATCACGCTGTCAGATTATTCAATTTTCTTTAGTCACCAAATCAAAAATCAGGGATCTTCTGCAAAATAGTGGCTGTGATAAATTGAAGGCTGATACAATTGCTTCACTGGCAATGGGAAAGCCCGGCTTAGCAATCGAGTACTATGAGGATCAAACAAAATACGAAAGATACTTGAACGATATTCAGGAATTATTATCATTATATGGCAGCAGTATTCCGGAAAAATTTGCATATGTCCAGCAGTATTTGGGATCAAAAAAGTACCAGGAACGTATTGATAACACAACCGATTTAATAAATTACTTCAGTTTGATTGTGCACGACTGTATACTAATTAAGAATTATTTGGAAAAACAGGTCGTAAATATTACTGCGCTACCGGCATTAATAAAACTGTCAGCTAAATATTCATTTGCAGAATTAGTGAGCCAGCAAAAAAAACTGTATCTAATCAGAGAAAAATTTGCTAATAGCATTAATCCACAATTAGCGCTTGAAAATTATTTTTTAACAATGAAATCCAATGCGTAAATCATTATATCTCGTTATTCTATTGTTACTTTCATTTGGCGTTACAGGAGCTGGGTGCGTTAGCATTTCTTCCACAAAATCGGTTGATGGCGGGGTCTTTCGTTCAGATGACAGTGCTGAATCATGGATGCAAAAAGTGTTTGTTCGCGTGGATAAAAAGAAAACAATTACTCTCAATAATGTAAATCCTACCGTTATGGTCTTTCATCCAGAAAATAAGGATATAATCTACATCGGTACGGATAGTAATGGCATATGGCGCACTATGGACCGTGGCGAAACCTGGACAGCATTTGGAGTTAGCTCTGGTAACTATTCCACCATTAGCATTGACCCACTAACCCCCGAGACAGTTTATACGGCAACCGGTTCAAGCATAATTAAAACAGAGGATGACGGAGCAAATTGGGAAACTATTTATCTTGAGCCACGGAGTCAGTTAATAGTATCCGTGAACGTCGACTACTATGACCCGTCAAGAATTATTGCTGCAACCCAAGACGGGCAAATAATCGAAAGTATTGATTCCGGCGAAACCTGGACAACCCTAAACTCGGATTCTCCGTTGAAAACAACGATCAAACGGCTATATGTAAATACGAGTGATACGCGGATTATTTATGCCGTATCGTTGGATCAAGGGATCTACAAATCAACGGATAAGGGTAGTAACTGGACATTAATGACAAAGGAAGCTTTCATAGACTGGCCGGGTGCTAATACCATAAACTGGTTTACGTTCACGGAAAAAGATCCTGAGATCCTGTATATCGCTACAAATTACGGAATCATTAAAAGCCCTGATTCTGGATTAACCTGGCAACCGATTACCACACTATTTCCGTTTGGTTCTGTGCCAATATCAACTGTCGATGTAAATCCGGATAATACAGACGAAATGTATTTTACAATCGGAAAAGTTATCCACAAAACTACTGATGCAAGTACGACCTGGAAGACAATTGAGACATTTCCTTCCGGAAGAAAGATAACCACGATATTAATGGATCCCGCAGCGCCGGAAATCATCTATGCCGGTACATTTGCCCCAAAAAAGAAATAATTATTAACTACCTTAGCATGGACCAAATCAATAATTTTAAAACTGATTCAGAAAAAGCAATTGATCATCTTAAGTTCGAACTTTCTAAAATCAGATCCGGCAGGGCTACGCCAAATCTGATTGAAAATGTCACAGTAGAATGTTATGGGACTAAACAGCCCTTACTTCAGTTAGCGACAATTACTGCGCCGGATCAGGGGTCGCTACTTATTCAGCCTTGGGACAAATCAGTCTTGAAAGCCATTGAAAATGCAATATATGCATCAGAAATCGGATTATCACCGGTAAACGAGGGTCAGCAGATCCGTATCAGCATACCAACGCTTACCGAGGAGAAGAGACTGGAGCTGGTAAAATTAATTAATGCCAAGGTTGAGGATGCCCGAATTGCCGTGCGTGGTGTCCGTGAATCAGTAATTAAGGAATTGAGGGCTTTAGAAAAAGACAAGGCAATATCTGAGGATGAAATGTTTGCAACACAAAAAACTCTGCAGCAGGAAACAGACTCATCTATAGAAAAGATTAGGGAAATCGCGGAAAAAAAAGAAAAAGAAATAATGACCGTATAAATTATGATAACTACCATTCTAATTTTAGTCGTAGTACTGGGTCTGATAATATTTGTCCACGAAGCCGGACATTACTTTGCGGCAAAAAAACTTGGGGCGGCTGTCGAAGAATTTGGTTTTGGGTTCCCGCCGAGAATTTTTGGTATTAAGCGCAAAGGGACAATCTATTCAATCAACTGGATTCCATTCGGCGGCTTTGTAAAAATTAAAGGCGAGTCGGGCGATCACCAGGAGGATGAGGACAGTTTTGCCCACCTGAAAATCTGGAAAAGAGCAGTAATTCTGTCCAGCGGAGTTTTTATGAACTTTGTTTTAGCAGTTGTTTTGTTAAGCATCGGTTTTTTCATCGGCTTACCTTCAGTTGTGAATGATAATCTGCCAATGGATCGCATTCGCGATGAAAAAATTCAGGTATTATCTGTCTTGGAAGAATCACCCGCCTCTAATGCGGGGCTAGAAGTGGGTGATAATATACTGTCAATTGATGGCAATGAATTTAACAGTGTTGATGAGTTAATTGCCTATACCTCGCCGAGACTGGATCAAACGATCAGTGTTGAACTTTCCCGTGGCAATGAAATTATCACATCCGAAATCATCCTAAAAGATATCGATCAGTCCGGTGTAGGTAAAATGGGCACGGGTCTTGTGGAAACAGCAATCGTTTCATATCCGTGGTACGAGGCGATTTTGGAAGGCGTTAAGGCATCTTTTTCCGTTGCTTGGCAGATACTAGTAGCGTTTTATGAGCTACTGAAAAACTTAATTGTAGAGCAGACTGTACCGGCGGATATTTCCGGCCCGATTGGTATCGCCGTAATGACTTCGAGGGTGGCAAAACTGGGCTTCATATATTTACTACAGTTTACCGCGCTACTCTCCATTAACCTAATGATTCTAAACTTTTTGCCTTTTCCGGCTTTGGATGGAGGAAGAGTATTATTTCTCTTAATTGAAAAAATCCGACGTAAGCCGGTCTCACAAAAGATTGAATCAATGATCCACACGATTGGTTTTTTCATTTTAATCGGGTTGGTTGTATTGGTAAGCGTCAGGGATGTATCCCGATTCAAAGACAGCATCTTCGGATTCATGAAAAATTTAACCGGATAAAATATGAAACAATCAGCTCTATTCCCCAAAACAAATAAAAATGCGCCAAAAGATGAGATAAGTACCAATGCGCAACTTTTAGTACGTGCCGGATTTATTAATAAACTGATGGCAGGGGTATACACATATTTACCACTTGGCCTGCGCGTACTTAAAAAAATTGAGAATATCATCAGGGAAGAAATAAACGCGATTGGCGGTCAGGAAATATATATGCCCGCGCTGCATCCGCATGAAAATTACGTGACCACCGGCCGTGAAAAAATCGACATTTTGTTTCATTTAGAATCGGCAACCGGTAAAAAATACGTACTCGGGCAAAGCCATGAAGAAATTGTAGTACCCTTGGTAAAGCAATACATTAATTCATACAAAGATCTGCCGATATATCTTTACCAGATCCAAACAAAATTTCGAAATGAACTTCGTGCAAAATCAGGCATCCTGCGCGGACGAGAATTTATGATGAAGGATCTCTACTCATTCCATAAAAGCGAAGAAGATTTTCAGGATTATTATGAAAAATCGAAAGTGGCATACAGGAATATTTTTAACCGGATCGGAATAGGTGAGCTTACGTATCTGACCTTTGCTTCCGGAGGAACTTTTTCCAAATACTCCCATGAGTTTCAAACAGTTACTCCTTCCGGTGAAGATATAATATATCTTTGTCTAAAATGCGAAGTCGCGGTTAACAAAGAAATTATCGGCGAGCAAAATTCCTGTCCTGAATGCAATGCTAAGAATTTGGTGGAAAAAAAATCAATTGAAGTCGGCAACATTTTTCCTTTAAAGACAAAATTCTCTAAAGCTTTTGACTTGATGTATACAGACGAAAAAGGTGTAAGAAAAGAGATTGTCATGGGCTGTTATGGCATCGGTCTCGGCAGAGCACTGGGAACAGTTGTGGAGATTAATAATGATGCCAACGGCATAATCTGGCCGAAGGAAATCGCTCCGTTTGATGTCCACCTGATCAGTATTAATAATGATGAGCAAGGAGACGCCATCTATGCTTCTTTACAGAAAAATGGACTTGAAGTATTATATGATGACCGTAAAGAAACAGCTGGTTCTAAGCTAAAAGATGCTGATTTAATTGGGATTCCGGTAAGAGTAGTGGTAAGTAAAAAAACCGGTGAAAATGTGGAAGTTAAAATCAGAAAAACGGGGGAAACAAAGATCTGCAAATTGAACGAAGCAATTGAAACAATAAAAGGAACAAATGTTTAATTCACTATTCGGAAGATTCTCACAGGATATTGGTATTGACCTTGGAACGGCCAATACTTTGGTGTATGTCAAAGACAAAGGAATTGTAATTAACGAACCTTCAATTGTCGCTATTAATGTCCGAACCGACCAGATTTTGGCAGTTGGCAATGACGCGAAAAATATGATCGGTAAAACGCCCGCTCATATTGTTGCTACCAGACCATTGGCAGACGGTGTAATTTCTGATTTTGAGGTAACCGAAAAAATGCTCAAACATTTTATAGAGAAGGTTCATCGTGAATCATTTTCAATCCTGCCAAGACCGAGAGTGGTAATCGGGATTCCGATGAGCGTTACTGAGGTGGAGCGCAAAGCGGTTGAAGATGCGGCATTGAACGCCGGAGCCAGACAGGTTTTTCTAATCGAAGAGCCAATGGCCGCCGCTGTAGGTGCAAGATTGCCGATTCAGACTTCCACCGGAAATTTTATTGTTGATATCGGCGGCGGGACTACCGAAATTGCCGTTATTTCGTTGGGCGGTATCGTAACCTGGAAATCATTGCGTGTTGCCGGTAATGAGTTGGACAGCAATATTATCCAGTATGCACGCGATAAATTCAACTTACTGCTTGGTGAAAGGACTGCTGAACAGATTAAGATTGAAATCGGGTCCGCGTATCCAGAAAAAGAGATAAGAGAAACAAAAATGCGGGGCAGAGATTTGATTACCGGCTTGCCGAAGGAAGTTATCATTAATTCCGCACAACTGCAGGAAGCACTGGCTAGAACTGTAAGATTATTTATCGAAAATATCAAGAATACGATCGAAGCAACCCCGCCGGAATTAGTCGCGGATATTTATGAGAGAGGAATTGTTTTATCCGGTGGCGGCGCATTACTAAGGGGCTTGGATAAGGCGATTCAAGAAGAGGTAAGAATTCCTGTACACATCATTGATGACCCACTAACTGCAGTGGTTCGGGGAACCGGCTTGATATTGGAAGATATTGATTCGGTCAAGGACCTGTTTGTTCTTTCAACACAGGAAGACACATATTTAAAGTAAACACCGACTAATATATGCGGCAGAAAATATTTAATTTAAGAATTAATGTATTATTTCTGATTTTGGTAGCCATCGTGCTACTAGTTTTTTTGCATTCCGTCGGGTTTTTACGCCCCGTTGAAAATGCGGTTTTTTATGTACTGCGTCCGATTGAAAAGATAACCTATAATGCCGGCTTGAGATTTTTCGCCTCTGAGAATATAAAGTCTGCCGTTGAGCTGGGCAGAAATAATCAGGACCTTCAGAATCAGCTCAGTAATGCATTAATCGAAAACGCCAGATTACATTCATTAATGACCAAAAGCGAAGTTTTGCAGCAGGAAGTGGAATACTTGAAAAGTAATAACTATGAGTTTCAGGCAGCGCAAATAATCGGTAAGTCGCCACATCCCGGTACTCAGTTATATATTCTTGATCGCGGCACAAATGACGGAATCGCAGTTGGAATGCCTGTAGTTTACAAGGATGGCATACTAGTCGGAAAAATTGTTGAAGTTGGGGATAACGATTCCAATATGATACTAATCACTGATTCAAACAGCTCAATCGGTGCCTATGTACAAAACGCTACCAACAGCCCCGGTGTTGTTGTCGGTAAGTTGGGGCTTTCGCTGGAGATGCAATTAATTCCGCAATCTGAGGAAATTTTAACCGATCAAATAGTAGTCAGCTCCGGAATTGAGGAAAATATCCCCGAGGGCCTGGTGATCGGACAGGTAAGTTCCATATCAAACCAAACTGAGGAATTATTTCAAACAGCATCAATCCAACCGCCAGTCACGTTGGACCGCTTACAAATAGTTTCGATAATAATCCGGTAGAAATGTCAAAAAATATTTTAATTGCAATCGTAATTTTTGCCGTACTGATAATTCAAATAAGTTTTATCGAGCCGTTTGTGGTTGGAATTGCGCCGATTAGCATCGTGGTGCTATTTTTGACTTTACTGGTATTTCGATTGGAGCTGATTCCGCTTTTGTGGTGGTCGTTTTTAACCGGCGCCTTGCATGAGATATACTCCATAATGCCGTTTGGAACATTTACGATTATTACCATACTTACTACCATTGTATTGTATTATTTGCTGAAGAATTTACTGACAAACAAATCGCTGTTTCCGTTTGTTTTAATGGCAATCGCGGGAAGCATTATTTACAATTTACTGTTCCTCGCCGCATCAGTATTATTCTATTACACAAACAGCCTGACGATTACAACCTATCAGATTCCGCACCTCTGGTCAGGAATATTAATTCAGGCAGGAGTAAACGGGATGTCAGCATTGATCTTATTTTTACTTTTACGTTCACTGACCAAACGTTTTCAAAATCAGTTTTTAGTTAGAAAATAATTATGAAACGTTTCAATCCATTTGATATCTACGGCAGTTCTGAGAATATTAAAGACGGACGTGTCGGAAACTACAGTCGTAACTTTACTTTAGGAAATGATCTGCCGGATTCTAGGTATAGTTCAACCGCATTAAAAGTATCCGTCGAATTATCAAAACTTCGAGTTTTCTTTTTAGTTTTACTGCTTGGCATAGCGATTCTATTATTCAGAAGCATCTGGTTCCAAATGTTCAGGGGAGCTTACTATCGTGATGTTTCGGACGGAAACAGAATTCGGATTGAAACCATAAAAGCCAGAAGGGGAGTCATGTACGACCGTAATGGCGAATTATTAGTGAGAAATGTGGCTAATTTTTCCTTGAACATTATTCCGGCTGACTTTCCTGATAATGAAGCAGAACAGCAAAGAATATACGACTTGATTGCCAGAATTCTGGAAATACCTGCCGTTGATATTAAGGTGCTTGTTGCCGAATCACCCAAGCTTTCGTATGAGCCAGTAGTGATCCAAGAACACATTGATTATGACAAAGCACTGTTATTGCAAATTGAAAGCAAATCAATGGCTGGCGTTGTGATTTCTATACGAGACAGCAGGGAGTATACGAATCCGGTAATTGCCGCACACACTGTCGGATATACCGGAAAAATTTCAGAAGCAGAGTACGCAAACTCCACAGACGGTGAATATTTAATGAACGATTATGTTGGAAAAACCGGCCTAGAATTGTATTACGAAAAATTACTGAAAGGCAGTGACGGAAAAAAAAGAATTGAAGTAGATTCGCTCGGCAAGGAAAAAAAGGTGGTTGCCAGTCAAGAACCCGAATCAGGCTCTAATCTTACGCTAACCATCGATATTGGCCTGCAGAAGGTGCTTTATGACAGTATAAACAGTGTATTAGAACGCATCGGGGCTCCCGGTGGATCTGCGGTGGCGCTTGACCCACGTACCGGTGAAGTATTGGCACTGGTGAATGTACCGAGTTTTGATGCCAATGCATTTGCCAAAGGTTTGCAGCCGGGACAATTCAGCGATTTATTAAATGACCCTTCGCGACCATTATTTATGAGGAGTATTACCGGGCAATATCCGTCCGGTTCCACAATCAAGCCGGTAATTGCCGCTGCTGCCCTGCAGGAGGGTATTATCACTGGTAGCACCACAGTAGTCAGCACCGGTGGAATTAAAGCAGGACCACAGTTTTTCCCGGATTGGAAAGCGGGTGGTCATGGAATTACAGATGTTAGAAAAGCACTTGCTGAATCAGTTAATACATTTTTTTACCTGGTCGGAGGGGGCGATGGGGAAATGGAAGGACTGGGACTTGAGCGGATTGTAAAATACGCTGGCCTATTTGGTGTCGGTGAAAAAAGTAATATCGATCTACCCGGCGAGTCGGCAGGATTTCTCCCTACCGAACAGTGGAAGTTAGAAACTAAAGGTGAACGTTGGTACCTTGGCGATACTTATCACCTGGCAATCGGCCAGGGTGATATTTTAGTCACTCCGCTACAGGTTGCAAATTATATCGCTACCATTGCAAACGGCGGTACGTTATACAAACCATTTTTAGTTCAATACGTTAATAGCAGTGATTCCAACGTATCATCGAAGATTCAGCCGACCGTTATAAGGAAAGATTTCATTGATTCTGCATATTTGAAAATTGTCCGGGAAGGTTTGCGGCAGGCCGTAACCAGCGGGAGTGCGGCAGGTCTGCAAAGTTTACCGGTTGCCGCTGCCGGAAAAACGGGAACGGCTGAATTTGGACCGAGCGGGAAAACGCATGCCTGGTTTGTCGGCTTCGCGCCTTATGATACTCCGGAAATTGTTATCGCGGTGTTAATTGAGGAGGGTGGCGAAGGTAGCTCCGTTGCTCTTCCAGTGGCTCGCGACGCATTAAGCTGGTACTTTTCTAAATAGAAAATATACTACTTGACAAAGTTAATTATATTGCGTATCTTTAACACTACCTTTAAAAAAATTAGATAATTTAATCGGTTTTAGCAACAAAATGGAAGACAATAATACATTTATTACCAAGGAAGGTTTGGAGCGATTAAAGCTTGAGCTTCAAACTTTGAAGACAATCAAACGCAAGCAAATTGCGGAGCGAATTCGTGAAGCAAAAGAATTGGGTGATCTATCGGAGAACGCTGAATACACGGAAGCTAAGGAAGAGCAGGCATTTGCCGAAGGAAAAATTATTGAACTTGAGCACGTAATTAAAAATTGCCAGGTGATTGAATCGGGTAAGCTTTCTGATTCAGTGGTCGTCGGATCAAAAATAAAGATTTCTTCTGATGGAATAGAATCGGTATACACTATTGTCGGCTCTAACGAGGCGGATCCGGCAAACGGAAGGATATCTAATGAATCGCCGATGGGTAAGGCATTTTTAAATAAAAAAGTCGGCGACAGTGTGGAAGTTAAAATTCCACAGGGATTCAAGCAATTCGAGATAGTTAAAGTCGACTAATTAAACATACGCTAAAAACCCCACAAATGTGGGGTTTTTTATTTGAAAAAACGCCCGGACAATGTTATAATAATTTGGACAATAAATCTAACTAATTACGATACTTAAATGGAGAATATTGATTATCTGGACGAGGAGACAACCAGAAAACAAAAGCTTGATAATATCCGGTCAGTAATTGACTCACCATACCCGTCAGCAGTTCACAGATCACATACCGTTAAAGAAGTATTTGATGATTTTAAGAACTTTGAAGAGTCAAAGCTTGAAATTAAAATTGTCGGCAGATTAAGAAGCATCCGTAAACACGGCGGTTCAACTTTTGCTCACCTTGAGGATGAATCAGGAAAAATTCAAATATACTTTAAAAAAGATATTGTCGGCGAGGATGTCTACGCATTTTTCGGAGATAACGTTGATGTCGGTGATTTTATTGAAGTAACCGGAACATCTTTTGTCACCAAAAAAGGAGAAAATACAATTCTGGTTTCTGGATTTCTATTGATTTCAAAAGCGCTGATGCCTTTGCCGGAAAAGTGGCACGGCTTAAAGGACATTGAAACCAGATATCGGAAAAGATATTTGGACTTGCTTTCCAATGATGAGGTAAAAAAGATATTTATTACCAGAAGTAAAGTTGTTCAATTTATCAGAAACTATTTCACTGATGAAGGATTTATTGAAGTTGATACACCGATTCTACAACAAGTGGCATCCGGAGCGATTGCCAAGCCATTTAAAACACACCACAACGCACTGAACACGGATCTGTTTTTGAGAATTGCTCCTGAAATATATTTAAAGGAATTGATTGTCGGCGGTTTTGAAAAAGTATTTGAAATTGCGCGATGTTTCAGAAATGAAGGCATCGATTATTCTCATAATCCGGAATTCACCCAAATAGAATTTTACTGGGCCTACAAAGATTATAAAGAACTGATGAAATTCACGGAACAGTTATTATTCAATCTGGTTAAAGACGTCACAGGATCAACAAAGCTCAACTATAATAATAGTGAATTAGATTTTACTCCGCCATACAAAAAAATTGACTACCGCGAAGCGCTGATAAATGCGTGCGGTGTAGATTTGGACGAATATGACGAAAATAGTATTGCTGACATTGCAAAGAAAAAAGGATTAAGAGTGGAAAAAGAATGGGGAAAGGGAAAAATTGCTGACGAATTGTTTAAAAAATTTGTCCGGCCAACATTTATCAACCCGACATTCATTATCAATCATCCGATTGAGCTGTCTCCGCTAGCCAAACAAATCCCCAACAGACCAAAATACGTTGAACGTTTTCAGATCGTGGTTGGTGGTGCAATTGAATTATGTAACGCTTACAGCGAACTAAACGATCCGATTGAGCAGGAAAAAAGATTTATGCATCAATCGCAACTGACAAAAAAAGGGGATGAGGAGGCAATGAAAAAGGATGAAGAATTCGTGGAGGCGTTGAAATATGGAATGCCACCAACCGCGGGATTTGGTATGGGAATCGACCGGTTGGTAAACGTAATAACCAACACGCACAGCATAAAAGAAGTAATTCTGTTCCCAACCTTAAAACCGGAATAAATGAACAGGCAAGACGCAATAGTTTATTTAGAGCAAAATATCCAAAGCAAAAATCTGATCAAACACTCCCTGGCTGTTGAAGCTGTAATGAAAAAATTAGCACAGCATTTCGGAGAGGATGAGGAAAAATGGGCGCTCGCCGGTTTACTGCACGATATTGATTATGAATCAACAAGGGATGATGAAGAACAGCATTCAATAGTCGGCGGAAAAATGCTGAAGGAAATAGGGTTGGATCAGGATATCATAGATGCAGTAATCACCCACAATGAAGCACATGGCATACCGAGAGCAACCCTGATGGCGAAATCATTATTTTGCACCGATCCAATAACCGGATTAATAGTCGCATCCGCATTAGTTATCCCGGAAAAAAAACTGGAAGCTTTAACTGTCGACAATATACTGAACCGTTTCAAAGAAAAATCATTCGCTAGGGGAGCAAACCGTGAAACAATTAGCGCGTGCCGGGAAATTGACCTGACATTAAATGAGTTTGTCGCATTATCACTCGAGGCAATGAAACAGATAAGTAATAATTTAGGATTATAATTATGAAAGTTTTAATAGCAACGGGCAATCCGGCCAAAATACAAGCATATACTGAACTGCTGTCGGGATTTAATATTGATGTTGAAACATTGTCCAGTTTGAATATTAAAGAATCTTTTGAGGAGATGGGACAGACATTTACCGAGAACGCCCAGGGCAAAGCTATTTATTATTACCAAATCGCCAAAATCCCCACTATCGCGGAAGACTCGGGATTGGAAATTGACTACCTCAACGGCGAACCGGGTGTAAAATCCAGGCGCTGGTTGGGATACGTTATGTCAGACGAAGAAGCGCTTAGGCTGTTGAAAGAAAAGATTCAGGACATTCCGCCAAAAAAGCGATCGGCTCATTTTACCGCTGTGACTTGTTTGGTAAAATCGGTAGATGAGATATATACAGTCCATCACGCCATCCATGGCGAGCTAACTGAAAAAGTACATAAATATTTCCGTCCGGGCTTTCCATATCGAGCGCTTTTTATTGAAAAAACCTACAAGAAGTATCTGCAAGATCTTACTGAAGAAGAATATAAAACAATTGATAGTCGTAGGAAAAATATTGAAGAAATAATCAAATATCTCTAAATATATGCTGGACATCAAATATATAGCTGAAAATAAAAAAGAAGTTGAAAAGTCTTTGCTCAAGCGCATGGGGAAAAAAGAATTTGATTTGGAAAAAATAATAAATCTGGATACTGAGCGTAGGACGATTCTGACCAAAAAAGAAGAACTTCAGGCCAAAAGAAACAAAGCATCCAAAACAAAGCCGGACCAAAAGACAGTGGAATTGATGAAAACAGCCGGCTCAGAAATCAAAAAGTTGGATCTTAAACTTGAACAAGTAGAAGATGATTTTAAATCTTTAATCGGTGCGCTGCCGAACATTCCTGCGGAAGATGTGGTAGCGGGCGGAAAAGAAAATAATAAAATTGTCGGCACTTTTGGTGAAAAACCCAAATTCGATTTTAAACCGAAGGATCATGTGGAACTGGCTACTAATCTCGGATTAATTGACTATAAGCGGTCAGCTAAAATGTCCGGATCGGGTTTTTGGGCTTATACCGGAGACGGCGCATTACTGGAATGGGCACTATTAAACTACTTTATCGACTATCACAGAGCGCATCCTGATTATCAATTCATGATTCCGCCATACCTTTTGAATCAAAATTCAGCATACATTTCCGGTCATCTGCCGAAATTCAAAGATAATCTTTATTGGACCGATGATAATAAACTATGTCTGAACGCAACCAGTGAAATGATGCTTGGCAATTACCACGCCGGCGAAGTTTTGAATATTAATGATCTGCCAATTAAATATTTCGCCCTTTCCACCTGTTTCCGAAAAGAAGCCGGTGCTTACCGTACGGAAGAAAGAGGAATGGTGCGCGGACATCAGTTCAATAAAATAGAAATGTTTCACCTCACGAAACCGGAAGACTCCTGGCAGGCATTTGCTGAACTGGTTAAGCACGCCCAGGAGCTGGTTGAGGGCTTAGACCTGCATTACAACACCGTGCAACTGGCTGCAGGCGATACTTCAGCGGCGATGGCCAAGACAATTGACCTGGAAGTTTGGATCCCCAGCATGAATACGTATAAAGAAGTATCCAGTATTTCCAATGCTTTAGATTACCAGGCGCGACGCGGAAATATCCGGTTTAAAAACAAGGAAGCTAAAAGTACATTTGTACATACGCTGAATGCGTCGGGATTGGCAACCAGTAGAATATTCCCGGCAATTCTGGAACAAAATCAGCAACCGGACGGCAGTGTAGCAGTACCTGATAAACTGCAGCCATATCTGGGCGGTATGAAACTAATAAAACAAAAATAGATTATGTCAGAAAACCTTTCCTGGGTCGAAATTGATTCACGAGCGCTTAAATATAATCTTGCTAAATTCAGAGAGCTGACCGGACCGGAAGTTCTACTGATGCCGATTATTAAAAGTAACGCTTACGGACATGGAATTGTTGAAGTTGCAAATATCCTATCTGATAGCGGAGTTGATTATTTGGGGGTTGTGAATGGTACTGAAGCATTATTGCTCAGGAATAAGGCGTTGAATAATCCGATTCTTGTTTTGAGTTATTTTGAAAAAAGACAGATTAAAGAATTGATTGAACGGAATATTGATTTAGTTGTTTATGACTTTGATACGGCAGAGGAAATCTCCAAAATTGCGAGCACATTAAATATTATTGCGAAGATTCACATTAAAGTTGATACAGGAACGTCCCGACTCGGAATACTGGCTGAAGAGGCGGCTGATTTTGTCGAAAAGTGTTCAAAACTGAGTATGGTTGAAATCATCGGCGTCTTTACCCATTTTGCGGATTCAGAAAACAATGATTGGGATTTCACAAATTCCCAGATTGAAAAATTCCGCAATCTGCTGTTTTCGCTTCAAAGAATGGGTATAAAAATACCTATCCCGCATGCCGCGTGCAGTGCGGCAACCCTTGTCTCCGCCAATACTCATTTCAACATGGTTCGCGTGGGCATAGCTACTTATGGTTTATGGCCTTCGGAAAATAATAAAATTACAGTACGCAAAAAATTTCCAGACTTTGAGCTACAGCCGGTTTTGTCCTGGAAAACCAGAATCATACAGATTAAACACCTGCCGAAAGGATCGTTGATCGGTTACGGTTGCTCATACAAATTAAAGAAAGATTCGATGATTGCGATCCTGCCGATCGGTTATAACGAGGGTTACAGCCGGCAACTTTCCAATAAAGGCACAGTGCTTGTCGGTGGAAAAAAATGTCCGGTCATCGGTAAAGTTTGTATGAACCTCACTATCATTGATGTGTCAAATGTTGATTCGGTCGCAGCAGGGGATGAAGTGACAATTATCGGCAGACAAGGTAAGCAAGAAATTACCGCCGATCAGATCGCGATTGATACCAAATCAATTAATTATGAGGTGGTTACCAGAATAAATCCTCAACTTCCTAGAATAGTCATTTAATATTTTACGACGCTTAAAATGAGTCAGAGAAAAATTAGAGTAGGGGTGATCTTCGGTGGCAGATCCGGAGAACATGAAGTATCAATCGTATCCGCTGAAAGTATTGTTAGAGCCCTCGACCGAAATAAATATGAAATAATCCCGATTGGGATAACTAAAACCGGAAAATGGATTGCCGGCGGCACGGTGTTTGAAACACTGAAAACAGGAACAAAAAAAATACTTCCAAAATTTGAAAAAATGGTTACCCCGGATTCCACCAAACAGGGTTTAGTGCAGGTATCCAATTCAGGCGCTAGGGAAAATGTATTAGGTCTGGATGTAATCATCCCAATAATTCACGGGCCGTTCGGCGAGGACGGAACTCTGCAAGGATTATTAGAATTGGCAAATATCCCGTATGTCGGTGCCGGCGTTTTAGCTTCAGCTGTAGCGATGGATAAGGTAGTATCCAAACAGTTATTTATGCAGGCCGGACTGCCAGTTCTACCGTATGTCAGTTTCCTCAGAACGGAATGGGCATTAAGCCGCAACAAGTTTATTTCAGCAATCCGTAAATCACTTAAATACCCGATATTTGTAAAACCTGCAAATCTGGGCTCTTCTGTGGGAATAGGGCTCGCAAACGACCAAAAAGGCCTTGTATCGTCAATTTTGGAGGCCTCACGGTATGATAGAAAGATACTGGTTGAGCAGGGTCTTAAAAAACCGAGAGAAATAGAAGTCAGCGTGTTAGGGAATAATGCCCCCGAGGCATCGGTTCCGGGTGAAATAATTCCCAGCAATGAATTTTACGATTACGATGCCAAGTATGTTGATGATAAATCCCGATCTATTATCCCGGCAAAACTTTCCAAAAAGACAATTGATAGTATTAAAAAAATGGCGATTATGGCCTATCGGACCTTAGACTGTTCCGGCATGGCTAGGGTTGATTTCCTGATTGATAAAAAAACCGGAAAAATCTATTTGAACGAAGTGAATACAATTCCCGGATTTACTTCAATTAGCATGTATCCCAAATTGTGGGCGGCATCTGGTATTTCGTATCAGAAACTGATCGATAAACTGATTCAACTGGCGATGGAAAGGTTCAAGGATTCCCGACAATCGTTAACTTCCTATAAACCAAAAAAAGATTGGTATAAAGAAAACAAATAATAATGTTCCGCAATAAACTGAAACTAAAAAGATCCAGAGGTTTCCGCAAAAGGGAGATTAAAGTCGTAAATAAACCGGTTTACGAAAACCCATATTTTAAAAAAAAGAAACAACAGAGTAGTGTTTTACGACTCATAGCCAGGCCTAAGGTAATAGCACTGTCACTTGTTGTTGGGGGATTAATCTATTTCTTTTTCTATTCAGCTTATTTTACAATCAGGGTTATTGACGTTACCGGTAATCAGGAGCTGACTTACGACACAGTCAGATTTGAAGTTAATAAGTCTTTTATTGAACGGCGCTTTTTAATATTCAAGCAAAGTAACTTATTTATGTACGATATTGATGAGGCAAAGCAGAAACTGTGGGATGCATTTGTACTGGATGAAATAACTATCACAAAAAGATTTCCCAATAAATTAATCGTCCGGCTCAAAGAAAAGATTCCTAATCTGACACTGATCACAGAAAAGGCGTTTTATTATATGGATCTGCAGGGAGTAGTAACACATTTCGTGCCGGAAGCGGAGATTAAACAGTATTTTCCAAAAATTGAGGATCTGAATAAAAGAACGATCAAATTAAAGGATCAGATCATATCAGAAGAACTGGTTAATGCTGTAATTATCATCAGGGATAGTTTTAAGAATAAAACAAATGTTGATATTGACCGCTTCTTAATACCGGAAACAACTTGCGGGACATTGGACAGTAAAGATGATGACGATGACCTAAATGGCAATATCAATTCATCCAATAACAATATAAACAGGGCTACCGCAAACACTAATCGCTCAAATCAGAACGTAAACAGGTCCGATACCGGCAATAGCAACGTTAATGGCTCAGTTGAATGCAATCTGGTTCAAGCAGTCCAGGATATAGCAGTTTTAACCACTGAAGGCTGGAAGGCATATTTTACCGTTAATGATGACATTGCTACCCAGCTGGAGAGATTAAAAATATACTTGCAGAAAAAAACTCCGGATCAAGCGTCAAGAGAGAATATTGATTATATTGATCTCAGATTCGGGGAAAAGGTTTATGTAATGGAATAATACATATGCATCCAAAGTACTACAAACAAGAAAATGGATTAATAGATATACCAAGCGGATATGATAAATTTCATATATCATGGTCAATGGATAATGTTCTATCCGGTTTTAGACAATTTTATAAAGAGAACGATAGATGGCCGGTCGCGTCAGATATGAATACATACAAATATCTGCCAAATGTTAAAACACTGAATAGAAAATTTGGTGGAATTACGAACATTAGAAAAGAGCTTGGGTTAGTTGAAACGAATTATACGAAAGGAGTAACTAGAAGTAAAAAGTCAAAGGTATTATGGGACAGAGGATTTAAGGCGGAACAAGATGTATATGCTATTCTTAAAGAATATTACCATGAACCGTTTGTCCATAATCAAGCTCGAGTTGTAGTAGGTGATAATACATTAAAAGCTGATTTTATTGTTTATCATAAGAGTGGCAAGTATGCTGTTGATGTATTTTTTCCAGATTCCGAAATAAGTCATTTTACCAACAACCTAATTCACAAGATCAGAACGTATAAAAACTTTCCTTACAAAATATATTTGGTTGTTTCGAATAAAGAAATATCTGAATCTACAATCGAGGAAAGAGCCAAGACATTAAGAGTTAGTCAGAACATAAATATAAAATTAGTTTCTTTTAATACATTTGTTAAGGAGATATCTAAATACAAGGCATTATCAGACCCATATTTGAAATAAGCCTATTTTTGGCGTCTTATAAGATTTATTAAACGACGCCACTCATATCAAAATATATAGGACCATTTAGGTCCCCTTTTATATTTTCGTATCTAAAAAGTAATCTTACGAAATATTTTTACGGTAGATATTTCATTGGGTCATCGGGAATTCCGTCAATTCGGACTTCGAAATGTAAATGCGCTCCTGTACTGAAGCTTCCGGTTCCCGGCATACCTGGCATTCCACCCGTTGCACCTATTACATCTCCCCTGCGAACAAACTGGTCTGGTACAACATCAATCCTGCTGACATGACCATAAACAGTTGCCAAGCCGTCTCCATGCACGATTAATATATAACTGTAACCAAGTCCAGCGTCTTTAGCAATTGCTACATAACCGGAGGCAGCCGCTCTTAACGCTGTTCCTTGTGATGTTCTGATATCAATGGCATTGTGCTGAAACCATCTTGCAAACGGATAATCACCGCAATGAAATCCACAGGAAATTCCCAATGACGGATCAACCGGCCAGGATAGTGTAGCTGTGCCCGCAATTATTTCTGCTCCACCGCCGTCATAAGCCTCACCCTCCAGTCGGTTACGCATTTCTCTTTCTAGATCAGTAATCGTAGAATTAGCTTTGTTCTGCTCAGCTTTAACCTCATCAACCAATTGTTGAAACTTATTTTCGTCCATCTGTGTTTGGAAAAGCAGATTATCCTGATACGACTTCTCCCCTTCCAAATCCTGCTGATCAGCCACCAGCTTGTTTCTTTCCAATTCAACATCAGCTTTTTTCTCATCCAAACTGACATTCTGCTGAATCAAGCTGTCCTTAAGATTTTGTAATGTATCAAGTGCATCTTTTGTCTTATTACCAAGTTCTTCAATGTATTGCAGTTGTAGAAAATAATCTGAGAAATTCTTGTTTGCCACCACCACTTCCAGGTATGTTTTTTGATCAAACTCATACATCTCCCGGATAATTTCACCGAGATCCTGCTTTTCACTACCTATTTCATTCGACTTCTCCCCTATTTTGTACTGCAGGTCGGAAATTTCTAATTCCAGTTTTTCAATTATCGTCTGTTTTGAAGCGACTTCAGCTTCTTTTTTGGCAATCCGATCACTGATCAGAGATACTTCACTCTGAATAGTAGCCTGTTCTCTTTGTTTTATCGCGATACTTTCCTTGTACTGGTCAATTTTCTTTTGCAGTTCATCTATCTGTGTCTGCTTCTCATCTATCTGCTGGTTTGTCTCAGTAATTATTTTCTGTTTTTCCTCCTCAGTTATCGTCTGACTGTCATCCAGATGCGCAATTTTCGGTATAAATAAAAAACTGGCGACAAACAACGCCAATCCGATCATTTGCAGGTTTTTATTCTCTGTTTTTGTTTTAGGCCAAAATAGCATATTTGTTATTTTAGTAACTATAGTATACATTTTTTTTCTAATTTTGGCAAGTCGGGGCTAACACTAGCCATTTACTTTTTTAATGAATCTCTTATTTCCCGCAGTAGTAAAATTTCTTCTGATGGAGCCATCGGTTTCTCCTCTTCTTTTTTCCTCAGTTTATTGATCTGCTTAACAGCAAGAAATATTACAAAAGCAATGATTAAGAAATCAATAACGGAATTTATAAACATTCCATAATTCAGATTCACCGCAGCAGTAGTATCCGTAGCTTTTTTTAATGTGATGAATAATCCGTCAAAATTAACCCCGCCCGTCAAAACTCCGATCGGTGGCATGATGACGTCCGAAACAAATGAACTGACAATTTTACCGAACGCGGCTCCGATAATCACACCGACCGCCATATCCATGACATTACCCTTTAGGGCAAATTTCTTGAATTCTTGTAACATAAGTTTAAAGTTAATTATTTATTCCTATACTTTTTTCTAAGTATACTCATAATTTTTTCCAACTTCGGGCTGATTGATACCGGATATTCGTGTTTTTTGTTTACATCTTTTAATCTTTCCGGCAATGATTTCATTTGTTTGCCGACGTACCGTTTGATGTTATCAAGGTTCGGGAGTTTATATATTAATTTTCCTTTACTCATTACTTTCCTAAGCAGTGGAGTGCCAAGTTTCTCATTTTCACAAGCAATCGTATCCTTTACCATTCTACCATTTTTGAATTTTCTAAAAACCTGCTTCCTCGCCGGATAACTTTCTTTTCCCGGAGCCAATTTTGCGCTGTATGTTATCTTTTTACCATCACGTCTTTCTGCCAGTTTCAGTACTGCTTCAAGTTTCGGAGCATCCGCCGATGTAACCAATTCTGTGCAAGCCAGAACGCTTGAGATCGGTGCGTTATTTTTTGCTAATATTGCTATTTTCTTCTCCTCAAAATTACCAGCAACGGTTATTCCTATCTTTTTAAAACCGGACTTATCCAATTCACTTCTTACATATTTTGATTGTCTCAAAAAATCATAAGCATCTTTACCGCTGTCTATACAAACATTTCCGATAACACGACCATTTTTCTGCTTTTTCAATTCCTTGGCAACAGTAATTACATTCTTAACACCTTGCTTATAGTCATATGTATCAATCATAAAATCCAGTTTTTTAAATATACGCATCGCAGATCTCATTGCTTGTATTTCTGATGGAAATGATTTTATGAATGCATGGTAGGCCTTTGTACTAACATTTACATGGGGCAAATTGA
>JBAYGC010000010.1:0-49321 GCA_041666845.1 Patescibacteria group bacterium
GCTTATTAACTTCCTCTGGTGATTCTAGCGGAGAGGCAACACCTGTTCCCATCTCGAACACAGTAGTTAAGCTCTCTAGCGCCGATGATACTCTTTATTGGGGAAAGTAGGTCATTGCCAGTTTTATAGATAAACCCTTGCTTAAAGCAGGGGTTTTCTATTTGTCAAAATTTAATATGAAAAAATAAAAGTTCTGTTTGGCAAATATTTGGAGGCTACTTGACCATGCAGAATAATATGTTAAGCTTTGGCCACACGATAACACACCAAAACACCCAGGGAGGGACAAAATGACAAGGTGGAAAGGGAAAAATATTCCCGACCCCGCCCCTAGGCTCTTTGGCAAACAAACCAACCAACTCCATCGCGGCGACTTTCTGCACATCGCAGGACAATTTCGGACTCGTAGCACAACTGTTCCGCACCAACCTGAACTCCTACACAAGCTCATCTACCTCATTCGGAGCGCCCTATATAGATTTACGCTTGATGATCTATATCAGATGGCGGAAATCCTGGGTGGGGTATCACCCGTCAACATCGAAGGGTCCGTAGAGCTCTATCAGTTTGCGGAAGCCTGTAATCTGGTTGGACACCGGATTGAGAAAATGGCTGGTCGCGCCGTGACTATCGCATTTGACCCGCTCAGCCGGAAAAATGAAGCATTAATCATGCTTTCTGTGCGGCATCCCGACGTGGTTTCGGTCTATCCGGACCGTGACCATTCTGATTTGATCATCGTGCGATTGGAGATTCCCCCGACATTCGGCTTGCACGTTCCGGCAGAGATATTCAACCGGAATCAATCACTATAGGACAATTCATCAATGTCCTATTTTTTTTGGCTAATACTAGCAAATAATAAACAGGTGTGGATAATCTTTCCGCTGAAATTAGCAAAATAGATTCATATATTGCACTGGACAAGCTTGACGGACTACCAATCAATCAATTATAATCATTTGTATGATAATGTATGATATTCGCTAATACATAATAATATAATGACTAATAAAGGACGCTCTAGACTTACAATTACATTAAGGCAGGATCTACTCCCCTTCCTGGATCAGACGATTGATGGAACAAAAATTCGAAACCGGTCACACGCCATCGAATATATTTTAGGTAAATATTTACAGGGACCAAAAATAGGGAAAGCCGTAATATTAGCCGGTGGGAAAGGAATCCAAATGCGTCCTTTAACTTACGAGATGCCAAAAACTATGATTCCGGTACACGGCAAACCGATCCTGCAGCATATTATTGAATCACTGCGCGATCAAAGAATTAAGGACATAACTGTTTTAATTGGACACTTGGGTGAAATGGTTCAGGACTATTTCAAGGATGGATCAAAATTCGGTGTGAATATTGATTACGTAAAAGAAAAACACCAGTACGGGACCGGCGGTTCTCTGCGTGAATTGAAAAATAAAATAAATGACGCTTTTATTCTGATTTATGGTGACGTGCTTTCAGAAATAAACTATTTGGAATTTATTGATTTCCACAAATCACATAACCAGATTGCCAGCATGGCACTCACCTCCCAGGATCATCCGACCGAATATGGAGTAGTGAATCTGCAAGGATCGAAAATTGTTAAGTTTGAAGAAAAGCCGGAAAAAAAACCCGGCCTGTCCCACTTGATCAACGCCGGAATGTATATTCTGGAATCAAATATTTTCAAATATATCCCACCGAAAGGATACGTCAGTTTAGAACAGGACATTTTTCCTGATCTCGCAAAAAAAGACAAGCTGTTCGGCTATCCATTTACTGGAGCATGGTTTGATGTTGCTACGCCGGAAATTTACGAGAATGTAATTAAAGAATGGCCTAAAAACTAGTCTTTCTATTTAGAGGCACGTCTTTCAATCCTGGAAGATGTGTTTCTGAAGTAGAAGGGTCTCTCCCTTCACGCTCTTTTCACTCTAACCTCCATAAAGGGGGTGAATATCATGTCAGTGCTCCTAGGCGTTTCCGCCAACGTCGAAGTCATCGTGAAGTACCCGAAGTCCACGAAGGACAAGATGGTGCTTTCTCCGGATCAGCGTATTTGCTGCGTGGCAGGTTCATCTGTCAACGTAGGAGTCGCCCTCCAGAATGCCGGCATTTCGTCGGTAAAACTTCTGGTCACTACTGGTGACGACGACAATCGGGCCACAATTTCCTCGGCCATGGCCCAGCGTGAGTTGGATGCCTACCTCCTGCCCTGGAGGAACATGACCAACGTCAGCTACTCGCTGATTCGGGGAGATGAATCCCAGCTACTCTGCTTCAAAGGGGACTATTTGCCCGGCAAGCTCGAAGAGCATGCTGTGATTGAAGGCCAAGTCCGTCAGATCAGGCCTAGGTTCCGCGTCGGAACCGGAGTCCAGATTGCGGACGCGCCGGTAATTCACACCATGTTCGGAGCGATCCGAGATGATGAGGGCGACTTCATCAGCAGCACCAATGTGCTCAACCCGGGGATCTCCCTGCTGGAAGCGCACAGCGATCCGGAAATCGACTTCCGTCGGCTGGAATCCTTGCGCAACCTCCTGCAGCGGACGAACATCCTGGTTGTGAACCAGAGAGAGCTCAACGCCCTGCTTGCCAACATGAATCTGGGGAGCATCCGCGAGCTGCAGAGTCTCGGGGCCGATGGTTCCATGAAGGTCCTGGTCACCAGGTCGGCTGACGGGGCGATCCTGTACAACGGCGATCCGGAAGAAATTCCGGTAGACGCTTTCAACCACGTCGAAGTGGTTGATCCCGTCGGTGCCGGGGACTGTTTCCTCGGCTACTTCATCGCCATGCTGGTGCAGAACGCGCCCGTTCACCTGGCGCTCGAAACGGCTTCGGCCGCGGCGGCCATCACGGTCGGCAGGGTCGGGGGCTCCAATACCCCCAAGCTGTTCGAGGTCCAGGAATTTCTGGCCAAGCACTCCATCCGCACATCCTAACCGGGACGCGAAACACCCGTGTGTTTCCGTCCTTTTTTTATTACCTTAAATTTATTGCTTTAAAATCTTTTTCTGCAAATTCGAGTATTCCTGATCTTCGACATTGGCTTCAATAAACGATCTGATATATTCCCTCATTTTCTCTTTGACCTGAAAAGATTCAAAATCAAAAAACGAATCGTCAAGTTTATGATGGTTCTCCGCTCCAATGATTTTTTCTAAAGAAATTGAGCTTATCTTGAATTCTTTTTTTGAATCATCCGGTCTGACTATACAACACATTTTCCCTGACTCCTCTTTTGCCAATAATTCTATCGCGTACTCGCCGAGCTTAATTGCATATCCCCGATCAATATCAATTGGTGATCCAGTCTGTAAAAAATTTCTGGGGATAATGCATTGAGCATAGATGCCCAGTTCTTCTTTAATCTTTTCCCTTAAGCCGATAGAAATGAAATTCTGCCGGGATTCTTTTCTAAATTTATCTTTCTGATTGTCAGAAATGCCTGCAACCGCCCGATCAAAGCGCACTTCTTCAGCAATCACTACCGTAGCATACTCCCCGTTCGATTTATATTTCTTTTCAATTGCTTGCATTAGTGAATCCAGTGACACCTCCCTTTCCGGAACGACGATCAAATCTGGATTAGCAAGACAAGATGCGGCGGGAATCCATCCGGCTTTCATCCCGATCGTCTCAACCAAAAAAATACGCTTCAGGGCATAAGCTGCATCTTCCCTTACCTGCTTGGTTATATCGATGATTTTGCTGGCGGCAGTCGGGAAGCCCGGAGCCCAATATGTCCCCGCCAAATCGTTATCAACCGTCTTTGGCAATCCAATTACTGGTATCGCTAATTGTTTTGAAACTTCATAGGCAGCGTTCATTGTATCATCCCCACCGATTGCGACAATCGCATCAATCTCTAATTGCTTCACTCTGTTTTTTATTTGGTCAATTCCATTCTCCTCCTTCAGCGGATTAGTGCGTGATGAACGAAGAAATGTGCCCCCTTGATTCTTCAGTACAGACAAATCCATACCGGTCAGATCAATAACTTTTCCTCCTTCCAACAGACTTTTCCATCCCTCAATCCCCCCTAGTACTTTGTAACCTTTTTTTTGCGCAGAAATAATGACCCCATATAATGTGGCATTTAAAGCGGCGGCTAATCCACCGCCCGTAAAAGTGATAATAGTCTTTTTTTTGCTAGTCATCTCAAGATACATCATAGAATTTTTTTGAAATTTTTTCAAGGTTGACAGCGTCAAAATTAGCCGTTAAAGTATAAAACCGACAACGGTCCTTGGGCGACCCGCCAACAAGGGTAAATCTCAGTCACAAAGAGAGGGGAAGATCATGGCAGGGGCTGCCATTGGGCTCTCCGTGAACCCGGAAGAGCACGTAGTATTTGAGGGCAATCTTCCGGAAGGAGTAACAGCTCGAGTAGACCATGCTTTCTACGAAGTACACGGTGGAGGAAGTTCGTTCAACATCCACAAGGCAGTCGCCGGTGCTGGTATCGCGTCCATGCTGTTTGTGCCGGTCGGCTACAGTCCGGAAGGCAAGCTGGACTTCAATCGGGGACAGATGGATGAAATGCTCGCGGGCATGAGTGCTATCCGGCTTCCGCTGCGGGACCGGCATTCATCCCGAGCAACCATTCTTTGTCCGACGACCGGTTTGGGTGGCAGGATTCTTGCCTACAAGCCGCCCATCCTCAAGGAGCGCATTCCTGAAGCCGTCGAGAAGATCCGGGGGCACCTGCGTAACCAGGAGCCCGAGTTTCTGGTCTTGACCGGAATCATGGAAGACGAGCTGCCACTGACCCGACCCTTTGTCGAATACGGGCAGGGACGCCTTGTCTTTGCTCCTCACGCTTCTTTGATCAGCTCTGGGAAAGCGCTGGAGACCATTACTGCCGCCAACTATCTGTTCCTGTCAGCTATCGAAAGCCAGGCCCTGCTTGGCAAGGGAATGAACCTGCGGCAACTGCAGGAATTCTCCCGGAAGCACAATCTGGAACTGGTTAGCGTTAGCAATGGCAAGCAAGGCCTGTGGGTCGCAACTCCGGAAGATGCCTTTCACATTCCGGAAGTTCCGTTTGATCGCCCGAACATCGACACAACTGGAGCTGGTGACGCACTGATCTCCGGGATGCTGATCGCATTCCTCAAGGGTTACAACTCCGTTCGGGCCGCCGCGCTGTACGGTGCCGCTCATGCCCGCATGACTTGCACCAAGATCGGTGGATCAAGCGTCCCCACCTGGGAAGAAGTCGAGAGACTGGTTGAAACGACACGTGACATTGTCGAGTTCAACACCGATGGTTCCTTTTTCACGTCACCCTGAAAGTGACGTTTTTTTTATAAAATATTTTCATTAAATGTCTATCCTGCGTTGACAATACGAGGAAAAAATGATAACATTACGTTTCAGCACAGTAACAAATTATTAACATGTTTATGCATATTAATAAAATAAAGGTATTATTTTTTAGCGCTATCATTATCGTTGGTATTAGCGCTTTTTTTATTACAACCGCAAACGCAGCTGATATCCGGTCAATCATATTTCCGGTTTTAGGACCGACGCATTATTCAAATGATTTTGGTGCACCACGTAGTGACGGTAGAACTCACGCTGGAAATGATATAATCGGCAGTAAGCACCAGGCATTAGTCGCTGTAATGGATGGAACGATCAGACTAGTAAATTACCCTGAGCCATACTGGGGTTATGCTGTTATTCTGGAAGGTGTTGACGGTTATGAATATTGGTATCTTCATATGAATAATGATACGCCTGGTACGGACGACGGCCACGCTAGCGGACCGGATATTTATGCCCCCGACATTGCGCCCCGTCTGCCGGTTAAGCAAGGACAGCTGATCGGCTATATGGGTGACAGCGGTAATGCCGAATATACGGTTGACCACCTACATTTTGAAATTCATCGGCCGGATGATAATGTTATTAATCCTTACGAAACTTTACTGGCATCAACCAAAATATTTTCACCGGTTGCCGGGCCCACCCTTTACAATGAATTACTGCCGTATGCTCAATTTAAAGGCGGGGCATCCGTTGCTACCGGTAATTTGGATAATTCATCTTCAGGCGATGAATTAGTCACGGGCGCCGGTCCTGGTGGCGGTCCGCAGTTGCGCGTTTTCTCCGAGAATGAAAATTTACTCAGTCAATTTTTTGCCTACCCGGAAGATTTCCATGGCGGTCTAGATGTTACTACCGGTGATGTTGATGGCGATGGTATTGATGAAATTATCACCATCCCAGGCGCGGGCATGCCGGCAAATGTCCGTGTGTTTAAACCGGACGGTGAATTAATCAATGAATTTTCGGCCTACCCGGACTTTGTAAGAATTGGGGGCAACGTAAGTGCCGCTGATCTGAACGGTGACGGAAAGGCAGAAATTGTAACCGGCACATTAATAGGGGGTGGACCGCAGGTAAGAATATTTAAATCTAACGGCAAGTTATTATATCAATTTTTTGCTTATGCCGAAGGCTTCCGAGGCGGAGTAGATGTTGCGGCCGTAGCCGCTACTTCTGAAAACAGGTCCATGATTATTACCGGCCCAGGTCCGGGTGGCGGACCGCAGGTGCGGATCTTCAAACCATGGGGGGAAGTTCTTGGCCAGTTCTTTGTTTATGATGAACAATTCCGGGGCGGCATACGTATTGATGCCGGAGAATTGAACTCTGGATTACCCGGTCCGGAGATTGTAACAGTGCCAGCCAGTCGTGGCGGTCCTGATTTCCGTATCTATGACATGCACGGCAACTTGCGCTCCTATCTTACCGCTTATGAACGTTGGTGGCGCGGCGGTTATGATGTTGCTGTTGGTAATGATTCAATTTACACCGTAACAACCATCGGCGGCCGGCGGTCATCTGTCAGAACAATATCACCTTAGACATTTGACGAATGTGATATAATATAGTAACTTATTCAATTCGGATAATCGAATGGAATATTTGTTAATTATCATGGAGGCGTGCCAGAGTGGTTGAATGGGTCAGTTTCGAAAACTGATAAGCCAGAAATGGCTTCGAGGGTTCAAATCCTTCCGCCTCCGCCAATAATTTTAATAGTTTGAATCTTTATCCCGCACCCTTTAGCGGTGCGGGACCTCCCTCTCCGCCAATACTTTTAAATAGATATGATTAAAATAATATCTTTCGTCATCTTAATAATACTCGGAGTAGCTTTTTTTATTTATGGCGGACATGATGACAGTCCCGGTGCACAGCTGATTGGTTTTCTTGTAGTTGTTACAGGTATTGTATTTATAATAAAAAGAAAGAAAAAACTCCCGAAGTGAAATGATTTTTGTCTAAGATAAAAAATCTAAAAAAATACCTGCCAGAAAGCAAGTATTTTTTATTTTTTGATGAGAAAATATTACATTCTCAAATTATTGACTGTCAACAGAATCATTAACTTCCGTTGCGTCAGTTGGCTTGCCTAATTTGAAGATTTTAATTATACCCCAACTGATCAGCAGATAAACAAAGGCAGCCACTAAGGTTGACCATTCAAAGTAAGAGGTTGTTTCAACCCCTTCTGCTGTAGAAGCACCAAAGACGTTCAGGAATGGACCAGCAAATGGTGAACTTATACCGTAAACCAGCTTGGTAAATCCTGCATCGGGATTTGCTCCAAGTATCCTCATTACAAAACGGAAAGCTAAAACAATCTCTATAAATCCTAAGAGATACCAAACAACTTGATAGGCGTGAAATAATGTTTTCTTTTGCTTATATTCTTTAGCCGCTCCAGGTGTAACACCAACGGTTTGCTCTGTCTTTATTGACTCACTTGTCGGCGTTGATGTTGACGTCGAAACTGTTTGAGCAGCTTGAGTTGGTCCGACAGAACTACTCTTTCTTATTGTTTGTTCGGAATTGGCATCTGAAACCTTTGTTAATTCCTCCTCACTGCGCGATGTGCTTAAATTTGGGTCCATATTCTTTTTTGGTTAGGTTGGCACCGATTGAGCAGTGCGCCCCTTTAAATTAGGGGCTTAATCTAAGCGTACTCTCTTTAACGATATATAGCTAATTTTCAATATAATTAGGCCCATTATTAGCTTTTTATTAAGTTTTAATTTCATTTAATCAATTATTTATCATTTTTACTGTTCTTTTAATTTTTTAAATTTGTTATAATGAGTTTTTGAAAAGGATCAGCATCCTCTGTGTTTCTTTAATTGTTAATAATTGTAATTTTTCCATGCCAAGCAAAAATAAATTTTTCCGAATTATATTCTTTATTGGAGCCGCTTTAATATTGCGTTTTATAATTGTAAATCAGGTTTTAGAGGCTAGCGAAGCGTGGTGGATACAAGCTATAGCGATAATAATTATCTTCGGGATTGGGATTGGTTATGTCTTCCGTGGAACGGCAAAGGTGATTGAAGAGACCACCGAAGTTTTGAAAGACAGAACCAAATTGGCCGGCGGATTCCTACAGGCATTCGGCACCGCTTTTCCAGATATGGTAATCGGAGTAGTTGCAGCATTTATTTCCCTGCAAATTCGAGATACTGATTATGTACGGGCGATCAATTTAGCAATTATTGCCGCCTCCACCACATTTGGTTCTAATATTTACAATATATTGCATGCAACCTGGTGTGTTTACCGCCAGAATTTAGCGAACCTGAGACAAAAAGCAGTATTCATGTTCCCGCGCATAAAAGCAGGGGGATTAGTAAGACCGCTTAGTGAACACAATATAAAGCCATCAATAAATGAGATGGATGGGGCGATTCGCGTTCTGACAGCTTTGACTATGCTGACCGCTTTTGTCGCAGTCAGCATGGTTTTGTTCGGGCAGGTTAAAAACGGGGCGGAACAGATTTCAGGGGATCTTTACCAGCTTGTTCTGCCTGTTGGCATAGCCTTATTTATATTTTGCGCCGCAGTTCTTTACCATTTTCGCAAAAGCCATCTTCCTGATTCTCCCGATAAAATTATCATTGAGGAAAAAAGATACTATGATCATCAGCGCACGGTCAGAATTATCTTTGACTTAATATTATCGGGTATTGCTATTCTTTTTGCGGCAGAAAGCATGATTAAAGCCATGGAAGTTTTTTCACAATTAACCCATATCCCATTCGTCATCACCGGTATTATGGCGGGCCTGATTGGCTGTTTTGGTGAGATGCTAGTTGTCCATAATTTTTCCGTCAATCCCAAGGGTCGTATTGGTGATGCCATCGTCGGCGTGGCTATGGATAATATTGTAACAACTTTAGGCGCAGCGATTGTAGCAATCATGGGTGGCATATTTTTGGGCAGCAATTCACTCATTTTAATTTTCATTATCATCCTGACCGCTAATACTCTACTGATCGAGCAGATCTCCAAGTTAAAAAACAGTCTACAGATTTTAAAATAAATCTTCAGATGAAATATTTATGGATATCATAAAACTTTCAAAAAAGTTAGCCTATAAACAGACCAAGAATAACAAGGCACCCGCCTGGCTGTTAACGGAAATTGCAATTAAAAAAGGTGGGGCTCTTTCAAAAAAATATCATGTCGACGAAGAACTAGTGTCGGCATCGTTATATCTTGCCCACACTGTTTTCAGCCCCGTTTGGAATGGTACTATTCAAAAAAATCATCCGGAGCTAAGTGCTAAATTTGCAAAAAAATATTTAGACAAATGGGGTGTCGACGGGAATGAACAGGAAATTATATTGAATTCAATCAAAGCGCATCATAATAAGGTGCATACAAAATCGAAAATAGCAGAAATCGTAAAAAATGCCGAGTGCTTCAAGTTTGTAACTGTTGATGGAGCTTTAATTTTGCTGCATGAATTGGGGCGGCGGCAAATTCCCTATGAAGAAGCAGTCAGCAAGGTAATAATCAAAATGGAACAAAAAAAGAGCCTATTAACTTTGAGTGACTGTATTAAAGAAGCTGAAAAAAATTGCGAAAAGATTCTTAAAATCTTCAACCGAGAGTCGTAAACTCATTTTTATTGTATTTGACGTTATGTTAATCAAATAATACAATTAACATAAGCGAACATTATACTAATGAGCGTAATTCTATGAAGAAACTAGCGCTAATATTGGGTGCAATTGTAATTGCTCTTTTTTGTTTAGTGGTTGGGAATTGGTACTTCAGTAAATCGGAAGATTCTGTTATAGAAGCGATCTCTGAAACCGAAGCTATTAATACATTAAAAAACCGCTTCCCTGAACTAAAATCATACCCTAGTGATAATCTCCCGCCAAAATCGATATTGACGGAAAAAACCAATAATGGTTGGTACATTGCATTCATTTTGCAGGGATCGGGTGTGCCGGTAATTGACGCGCAGTGTTTTTTGATGAAAAATGATAAGACTATAACCAGTATCGATTATACTAAGCGGGATTCCATATACGGTCAATTTTCGGCAAAGGAATGTATGTTAATTGATGATGAAGGGATTGAGGAAGACAAAGAAAATTGTGCGCTAGAAACTTGTCATGGTCTCGAGATCGAATGTGGCAATAACTCTCCTGATGTCTGCACAATGATGTACCAGATTGGTGATAAGTGCCTACAATACGCGCAGTGTGGGGTCCTAAACGGTCAATGCCAGTCGATTAAAAATTCTCAATTCACGCAATGTGCAACATGTGTTCAGGATTGCATCGATAAATATACAACTGACAGTAGCACCAGATTGTTTGAGTGTGAAAGTAGTTGTAATTAATATGTAAACAACGAGTCTGTTTTATTATTAACATCCAAAAAAATGAAGCGACAATTGGTTGGTATAGCTAGCGTATTATTTATCATTCTATTTTTATCTGGCTGTGGGAACACGTCCGACCAGGATACAAACCAAAAGGCAAACACAAATACTCAAACCACCAATCAAACAGCAACACAAGATGGCAATACCTCTGATGACCAGGATTCTGATGGTTTTGTCCGAATGCCGGGTGAACCCAGCCGTGGCGATGATGCATATTATATTACCAGTGAAATATGCGAACAGTTCACAAAAAGTTTTATGGAAAAATTACTCGGGAAAGCTATTATAAAAGCTGCACCAACAAGTTCAGAAGCCACAAACTGCCAATATGATCTAAGTACTCCGGACTCATACGGCATGACAACAAACATACTTCTGGGCCTCTCTTATCTTTCTATTGATGACCAGGTCAAAGGGCATGAGTTGATGGATCGCGTAGCCTCACCTGACTCCTCTATTCCGATTGACAATTATGTAATAAAACAGGAAAATGGTCTGATAAATGAAGTATACTTAGTCCTGAATCCCAATAAATTTATCAGCATAAATCGTAGCTCTGCTAAAGCACTGAGTGAAGACGACGTACTACTACTTGCACAAAAACTAGGACAAAAAATCAAAGATTTCAAATAATACTAAGCTTAAATCAATAATTAACTATCATCACGTATGAAGAAACTAGCAGTGGTGGCATTTGGCGGGAATGCCCTTTTAAGAAGCGACCAGGCGGGAACTATTGAAGAGCAGGAAAAAAACGCGCTTGATACCTGTGAACGCTTATTACTATTAATCAACCACGGATATAATGTAGTACTGACTCACGGCAACGGTCCGCAGGTCGGAAATATTCTTCTGGCAAACTCCGCGGGAAAACAGGTGCACGGGCTCCCGGAAATGCCACTGGATATTTGTGTAGCTTATTCCCAAGGATTCATTGGTTATGTTTTGGAGCAACAGCTACGCAATGTGCTCCGTGCCCACGAACTGGATCGCGATATTATTACAATCGTCACTCAAGTCCTAGTTGATAAAGATGATGCCGCATTCCAAAATCCTACTAAACCGGTCGGCCCATACTATTCCAAGACAGATGCTGAGAAACTGGCGGCCGAAACCGGTGCCATATATAAAGAAGATCCGCGCGGACGCGGCTTTCGTAAAGTGGTAGCCTCTCCCAAACCGCTCGTCATCAGCAATCAGCGTTCGATCGCCAATCTCGCGCGGGACGGCCAAATTGTGATTGCGGTCGGCGGGGGCGGAATACCAACACACTATGTTGCTGAAGACAAGCTGGAAGGTATTGACGCGGTAATTGATAAAGATCTGGCATCGGCACTTTTGGCTGGAAATATTAACGCCGATAAATTGTTTATCCTCACGGATGTGCCAAAAGTATGCATTAATTATAATACCCCCGAGGAAAAAGCTATTGACCGGATGAGTGTGAAACAGGCCAAGCAGTACCTTGAAGAAGGCCATTTTGCTGAGGGATCCATGGCGCCGAAAATTCGTGCCGCTATCCATTTTGTGAAACATACCGGACGGGATGCGATTATTACATCACCAGAAGTACTGGGCGTAGATAATGGCGGGACCAGAGTTTCGATTATCTAAAATATAATTACCCCGCTTAGCCAATTCAGTATGAACTCAAAATTTGATGTTATTGTTATCGGGGGAGGCGCCTCAGGAATGATGGCTGCCGGCCACGCCGCAGAACGCGGACGGCGGGTCTTGTTGTTGGAAAAGAATAATCAGCTGGGTGAAAAGCTGGCACTGACCGGCGGCGGTCGCTGCAATATTTGCAATGCCGAGGAAAATAAAAGATTGCTTTTGAAAAATTACGGAAAAGCGGAAAAATTCCTTTATTCCCCTTTTTCACAGTTTGGTGTAGACGATACATTCAAATTTTTTGCATCACATGGTTTACCATTAAAAATTGAGGCAAATCAGCGCGCTTTTCCTAAAACAGAAAATGCGGAAGATGTCATCCGCGTTTTGGAAGAATATATGAAGAAATATCAGGTGACCGTGCAAACAAACGCCGAAGTCAAAAACATAATTGTCAAAAACAAACATATTACCGGAATAAAAATAAATACCAAAACAGTTTCCGCTGAATCATATATCATAGCAACCGGTGGCAAATCTCATCCTGAAACCGGATCAACCGGCGACGGGTTTCATTGGCTTACTGAACTGGGACATCAGGTTGCTGAACCTACTCCAACAATTGTTCCACTGGCTGTGGAGAATGGATGGATAAAAAAACTGGCCGGTATTGCACTGGATGACGTAAAAATTACATTTTTTGGAGACGGGAAAAGAAGTTTCGCAGTAAAAGGAAGGGTTCTCTGTACTCACTTTGGCATCTCCGGGCCAACCGTCCTTAACTCATCGGGAAAAGTCGCTGACCTTCTGCATAAAGGCAAGACTACCGCCACTATAGACCTATTCCCCCAAATGGACCTTGGCAAATTGGATAAATATATTACAGAAATTTTTGACGGCAATAAAAACAGAAATTTTAGAAGTGTGATCAAATTTTTTGTTCCATCAGGAACAAGCCTGACCATATTGTCATTATTACCGCAAATTGATCCCGAGAAGAAAATACACAGTATCAGCAAGCAAGAACGAAAACAAATTGTCAATTTGCTAAAAAACCTGACACTTACAATTACCGGTTTAATGGGATATGAACGCGCGGTTGTAGCTGACGGCGGTCTGGCTATTGAGGAGGTTGATGCCAGAACAATGCGATCACGAAAACACAGCAACCTGTATATCACGGGTGACCTTTTGCATATCACACGGCCATCCGGTGGGTTTTCATTACAACTTTGCTGGACAACCGGCTGGGTCGCAGGTAATAACGCTTAACATAATATAATAATTTATTAACGAAAAATATATGATAAAAAAATATTTTTCCATCGCAAACATCATTCTAATAGCGTTTTTTGCATTCGGTTGTACAAAAAAGACGGAGCAACCGCAAAATCAAAATACTAATACCAACACTGTGTCCGCGCAGAACCAAAACGTTAATACCAATATCACAAAAACTGAAAATAAGCTCTGCGACTGGATCGATGAATCAGACATCATTATCAAAATAAATTTTGCCGACGGCGTGGTAAAAGACACTTCATACGAAGCAGGTTTCTATTACAGTTCGATCGGATCTACAATGCGCCTAGCCCGTTCAGGATGTGATTACCGTACCGGCTTCAGTTATGAAGAATTAAAAAATGCCGGTGCAGTGCAGGTCGGCGTGCGCGGTTATACCGACAGTAACCGGAGACAGATTGTCGGAGAGCCGATCAGCGTTGTTTTAGATGCCAACGGGAAACCGGATATCGGATCATATATTGAAGTTACTATCAGTAATTAAGGCATAATATCCAACATCCCAAACAAGGTGTATAATAACACCTGCATAAATATGAATACTCTAATCTTATACAAATCAAGATGGGGCACTACCAAGCTCTATGCTGAATGGATTCATGAAGCATATCCGGAATCGGATATTGCAAACATTGATGATTTTGACCCAAAAAACCTGGTTAATTACGAAACGATCGTAATCGGCGGCAGAACATACATGGGCAGAATCCAGATCGGCCGATTTATGGTTGGGAATTGGAACGTACTGAAAGATAAAACCGTGTATTTGTTCTCGGTCGGTATGATCCATCCAGATCGAAAAGAAAGTAAGCAGTCGTTTGAAATGATACCAGAAGATGTCCGCAATGCCCTGGCGGGTTATTCGAAACTGCCCGGGATGATAGACCCGAAAAAACTAAATCTTCTGCAAAAATCGTTAGCGAAGAAACACAACAATCAACCGGAAAATGTAAATAAGGAAGCGATACAGCCAATTGTAGATTTTTTAGTAAGAAACGCGGAATAATATAAAATGTTCAATGAAAATCAATACCCTAAAACTGGATGCCCGGTTGATATATTCGAGTATTATAATTTTTACCATATGTACTTTCTTTGCACACATTTTTTCATCCGCACGATATAACTGGCAAAATCATTCACTGAGCCAACTGGCGGCGCAAAATTATTCCCTGGGTTGGATCATGCAAATGGGATTTTTTAGTTTCGGCATATTATTTACGACAGGTATTGTATTAAAGATATGTAACAGCAGGAAGGTACAGATTGCCGACATGCTTATACTTTTTTACGGCCTATCTGTTTTGCTCTGTGGGATATTTTCTTCCAGACCATTTACCGAAGGCATCCCCTATTCAGAAGTGGAATCCGGACTACATTACGCATTCGCGGTTTCAACCGGAATGTTCCTAAACTTAAGCGTACTCTCCTGCATTCTGATATCCAAAACGGTAAAAGAAAGGCTTTTCCATGGGGCATTTTTAATGACAATCTTCATCAGTTCCCTGTTTGTAATATTGATCCGTGACGGTTATCTCAACGCGCCGATGGGTATCCTGCAAAGGATTATTTTTTTTACCGGTGTAATCTGGCTATTTATATTTTTTCTGAAAAGGGATAAGATAGAATCAACTGATAAGCCACAACAAATATGAGTAATCAGTATTGGACAAAAACTCACGCGCGGTATTCAAGACAGGATTGGATCAACAAACCATCCATTTTTGCCGAATTTGCCGTTCAGTATTTCCCCGGCACGGGCAGGGTTCTGGATTTGGGCGCTGGGCAAGGACAAGACAGCCGTTTTTTTGCTGAACAAGGATTTGAGGTGATCTCAACTGATTTCGAAGATTTCGCGTTGGGTTTAAACGAAACAAATATCCCCTCCCACTTGAAAAAAAGAATCAAAGTGGAGGAAGTTGATATCTCCGAGAAACTACCTTTTTTTAATCAGGAATTTGATGTGGTCTATTCTCATTTAGCCTTGCACTATTTCGACGCAAAAACTACTGAAGAAATCTTTAGAGAAATAAAAAGAGTGTTGAAAATCGGCGGGATCGTAGCGTTTATGGTAAATTCAACCAGCGATCCCGAATATCAGACTGGCATTCAAATTGAAAAAGATTTTTTTGCCATGGAAAAAAAAATCAAAATGCGGTTTTTCAACATTGATACGGTCAAGCAAATCGCTAATGACTTTGAAACAATTTTGGTTGATAATCTGGGAGAATCTTATAAAGACAGTGCGGTCGGAGTTCATAATATGATCCGTTATATCGGAAAAAGAGTTGAGTAATCAAGAATTTCAACCAACAGATATATTGAAACGAAAAAAGGAGCTGGTTCAATCCAAAGCTCTTATTGTTATCCGCACTTTCGATACTTTTGAAAATGAGTCGGGAGAGAAGGATGTTTCGTTATGCAAAAATTCCAGAGGAGAAAGATTTATCCTTCGCATCGGTGAGGTCAGAACTAAACAATTCTTTTTCAAAGGATACAAGGGGGAATCTTTAATTATCCCTAAAATATTTGAGCAAGGATTGATCGGGGTGCCCTATGAATTGGAGGAATACCTGACCGGTAACTTATTAAGTGAAGTAGCTGTAAATGGAAACGAGGGAGGGATGAAGCCGGGGCTACTGAGAAAGATATTGTCTGCATTTTGGGAATTCCAAACGATCGGAAAAGAAATGGCTCTGGAACAGAGTTTTTCCACTGATAAAGTTATTGAACATTTGCAAAAAGCAAAAAATTTATTGAAAAATTATTCTGAAATTGAAACGGTAATTTATCAATACCGGAATTTCTGGAATAAAGGATATCCTTCCAAATGGAAATTTGCTCCGGATAACTTAATCCTCACTAAAAACAATAAAATAGGCCTGATTGACAACGCTAAAATTGGATTAAGATATTTCGGTTATGACCTGGGCTGGATAATTTGGCCATTATGGGTCACCATGAAAACAGAAAACTACCGGAAAACAAATGAGCATTTGGAATACCTCGATGATTTCAGTCACCGGGTTGCCGAAACAGCACCAAAAGAATATAGTAAAACGGATGTTAGAAAATATTTCTGGCTGATGATTTTGGAAAGGATTATTGGCATGTATTTCGATGTCGCCGACAACACCAAACACTTAGAGCGCTGGGCAATCGGTCCAGGTAGGGATTCCAAACGAACTAAAAAATACCTTTCATTCCTAGAATCAGTGTTAAAATATACATTAATAAAAATCAGATAAAAAATGATTAAAAACATAATAATTGACTGGTCGGGAGTAATTAACGATAATACCAAAAATTTTTATCAGGTAGTCCTGACTATTTTTAGGAACCATGGCATTGATCCAATTTCGTTTGAAGAATTCAGACAGCATTGGCAACAGCCGTATATGTTGTTCTATAACAAATACATACCCGATCTTACACACGAATTGGAACAAAAAGAATATCGGTCGGCAATCGAAAAACAGCCATTACCAAATGCCTATCCGGGGATTAGTGAAATATTGAAAGTGGCAAAACAACAGGGTAAAGTGATTATAATATTAAGTAGTGACTTTAACGAACATATCAAGAAAGAAATCTTAAGATATGATCTTAATGATGTTTTTACCGACATATATTCCAACGTGCATGATAAATCATTAGTAATAAAGCAAATAACTGAAAAATACAATTTCAAATTAAACGAAACAATATTTATCGGAGACACTAGGCACGAAGTAGAAAGCGGCAAATCAGCCGCAGTCCAAACCGCAGCGGTAACCTGGGGGATCGATCCAGAAAGTAAATTGAAAACTGCCCGGCCCGATTATATCATTCATAATATCGAAGAATTAAAATCATTGATCAATGACAATTAACAGGGAAACAAAGTGCTGAAAACCGGCATAAGAAATAAAAAAACGAGGTACTAAATGAGCCTCGTTTTGACTTGACACTTCCGGATTATTTTTGTAAGGTAATTGACTTGCCTCATTTTTTTAGGTAGGTTTGTTCTTGAAAACAACCGGCTTTTTGTGCCGTTAGTAATAGATCTCGTCCACCGCTTTTCACCCGTTTCCACCCGCGACCAGGAGCGTGATCAAATGGCCAGACGAAGAGTCTTGATTCTGGGAGCCGCCGGGCGCGACTTCCACAACTTCAACTGCGTCTTCCGGAACAACCCGGACTACGAAGTGGTGGCCTTCACCGCCACGCAGATCCCGGACATCGCCGGACGCCGCTACCCGGCCGAACTCGCCGGCGAGCTGTATCCGGAGGGCATTCCGATCGTAAGCGAAGACCGCTTACCCGGTATCATCCCCGAACAGCAGATCGACGAATGCGTCTTCGCCTACAGCGACGTCAAGCACAACTACGTGATGCAGCGCGCCGCGATGGTCAATGGGGTAGGGGCTGACTTCCGGCTCCTGAACCACATCAGCACCATGATCGAAAGCAGGAAGCCGGTGATCAGCGTCTGTGCCGTCCGTACCGGCTGCGGCAAGTCGCAGGTCAGCCGTCACATCGCGGATCGGCTGCGTAAAGCCGGCCGTCGGGTGGTCGCCATCCGGCATCCCATGCCGTACGGCGATCTCGCCAAGCAGAAGGTACAGCGCTTCGCAACGCTCGACGACCTGACGAAGCACAGGTGCACGATCGAGGAGATGGAGGAGTACGAGCCCCACATCATGGCCGGCGGCGTGATCTACGCCGGCGTCGACTATGAGGCCATCCTCCGAGAAGCCGAGAAGGAAGCGGATGTGATCCTGTGGGACGGCGGGAACAACGACATGCCGTTCTACACCCCCAGCCTACACATCGTGGTCGCCGATCCGTTCCGAGTCGGCGACGAACTGACCTACTACCCCGGCTTCGACAACCTGGTGATGGCGGACATTGTCATCATCGGCAAGCAGAGCACGGCTGATCAGGGGCAGATCGCCCAGCTACGGGCAACCATCAAGCAATACAACTCGATGGCCACGATCGTAGACGATCTGTCGCCGGTCACTGTGGACGATCCCGAATCCATCCGCGGTAAGCGGGTACTGGTCATCGAGGACGGCCCCACCACCACCCACGGTGGAGTGAGGATCGGCGCCGGTACTGTGGCCGCTCGAAACGCGGGTGCAATCATCATCGACCCGCTCCCGTTCCTGCAGGGCAGCCTGCTGGAGACCTTCCGGAAGTACCCGAAGATCGGCAATCTGCTGCCCGCCATGGGTTACGGCGGAGAGCAGGTCGCCGACCTGCAGATGACGATCATGGCGATGGTCGAGGCAGGTGCCATCGACGCCATGGTAATCGGCACCCCGATCGACCTGGAGCGAATCATCGGCACCCCGATCGACTGTGTTCGGGTTACCTACTCCTTCGAGGAGCGGGAACACCTGCTCATGAAGCTGATCGAGGAACATCTCGAGAAGGAATCCTGCTAGGGGTTTGAACCCCCAGCCATATTGCTCTTCGGCGCGATACCAGATTCTCTAGGTATAGCGCCATTTTTTATTCCTGTTGATACGATTGGAGATTTCTGCTAGAATGCCAAAACACAAATATGTCTATCATCGAAGTAAAAGAACTGGTAAAAAAATTTAAAACCCCCGACAAGAAAGGAGACTTAATTGCTGTTAACGGAATTTCTTTCTCCGTGGAAAAGGGGGAGATTTTCGGTTTACTCGGACCGAACGGCGCGGGCAAGACAACTACCCTGGAAATTATTGAAGGACTACAAGACCCAACCAGCGGAGAAACATTGATTAAGGGAATAAACACGCACAAAGAACTGAATAAGGTAAAGAACCTGATCGGCATCCAACTACAGTCTTCCGCTTATTATGAATTTCTGAAACTTGGAGAAATTTTGGAACTGTTTGGTACATTTTATCATAAGGCAATCGAACCGGATAAACTATTAGACATAGTTCAGCTAAGGGATAAGAAGAAAGCTCTGATTAAACAGCTTTCCGGCGGTCAGCAACAACGGTTCTCAATCTGTGCCGCCTTGGTCAACGATCCGGAAGTAGTTTTTCTGGATGAACCGACTACCGGCTTGGATCCGCAGGCGCGCCGTTCCATGTGGGAATTCATCAAAAAAATCAATGAGCAGGGTAAAACTGTTGTTATCACAACACACTATATGGAAGAGGCAGAATACCTGTGCAACCGCGTGGGGATTATGGATCAGGGTAAAATTATTTCGCTTGATACGCCAAAAAACCTGGTTAGAAATTTGCATTCTTCCGCCCGAATAAATTTCTATGCGGACGAGCAGTTTGATATTGATTCATTGAAATCCGTAGATGGAATTTTGGAAGTAAAAAATGATTCTGAACACAAATATCATTTGAAAGTAACACATAGTAATGAAGTACTGCCGAAACTCTATAAATGGGCGGAGCAAAATAATATCTTCATGCAGGAATTGGAAGTGGTGACCGCCGGGTTGGAAGATGTATTTATCGAATTAACCGGGAAAAAATTAAGGGATTAAATTAAACATGTTAAAGCTGATCTGGGCCAATATTAAAATGACTTTCCGCGATAAGCAGGCGGTTTTCTGGTCCCTGGCTTTTCCTTTGATGTTTATTGTCATCTTCGGCTTGTTCGATTTTACTAAAATGGGCAGCGCCAATTACATAATCTTTGATCAAGCAAACTCAGAACTCTCTCAGCAGTTCCAGAAAGGTTTAGGTGAAATTGAATTTTTAAAAAAAATAGATCCACCGGAGAATCTGGATCTTGCCAAAGAGCAACTACAAGCCGGTGATGTTGATATAATTATTGTCATTCCGGATAGCTTTGTCAGCGCTAACCCTGTTTCTAACCAACAAATACAGGGTAATCCTGAAGTGCAATCACCACCCCCCACCCCTTCACCAATAGAAGTGTTTTATAATGAATCCAATATCACAGTAAACCAATTGGCTTTGGGGGTAGTGGATAAATTTGTTGACCAAATGAATATGGGCATTGCGAATACACCAAAAATTTTTACTTACACGACGGAAAGTGTCCAGTCTAAGGAAATTAAGTACATCGATATTATTATGCCTGGAATTCTGGCTATGGCAATTATGATGTCAGCGGTAATCGGAATTTCAACCGGAATCAGTCAGTACCGGGAGAGAAAACTATTAAAACGTCTTTCAGCTACTCCGCTCAAAGTCCGTAACTTTCTAATCGCCGAAGTGTCTTCATACCTCTTTTTAAACCTTATACAAATTTCATTAATAATTCTTGTTGCGCAACAGGTGTTTGACGTGAACGTTTACGGAAATATTTTCTTAATCTATGGCGTTTGCATTACAGGCAGTCTAATCTTTTTAAATCTGGGATTTGCAGTTGCCGGATATGCCAAAAATACCAAAACAGCGGAATCACTTTCCCAGGTAATCACCATGCCGATGATGTTTTTTTCCGGAGTATTCTTTTCACCAGAAGCTTTGCCGGCAATTGTCGGCAAGGTTGTAAAATTTCTACCGCTCACCCCGATGATTGAAGCATTGAGAGCTATCTCAGTTAACGGTGAAACGCTCAAAGATGTCTGGACGCAACTCGCGTTTATGGGCGGCTGGATTATTTTATCATTTCTAATTGCCTGGAAGACATTCAAGTTCAAAGACTAAATCAAAGTATCACTAATGCTCCATACAGGGGCATTTTTTATTTTCTGAATATTTCAGATTTGACCCCGTGCCTCTTGACAAAACACCTGCCTGTGCTATCGTGTCGCTACCTGATTGCTGGAAAGTCCAGCATGTCGTGTACCAACCAAATAGCTGGGAGTTAAGCTGATGAATGTATGGTTGCCTCTCACGGAGGAACACCAAGGACTGACGGCGGGAGCCGTTTTGCAACAAGGAGGGACCTCCTATGCGTCGACCGAGCAACGTCTCGTTATCATCAGCGGGGATGAACGCGAGGCCATCGGCTGCGACGCGGATGACACAATCAGGCCGTCGGACGTCGCTCTCGGCGTCATCGATCTGCCGGATTTCCTCCGGCGACCCAACTGATCATCTAGGTCTCTCGCGAGACAAGGGATGTATGCCAGAATGCTGCATCCATTTTTTTATCCAAATGATTTGACCAATTTTTATTATTAAATCCTAATTTATTATTTATGGCCTTGGAAATATTTAGAATATTTTTTGCTAATATTAGCTAAATAGTGTCATATGTTAATTGCCAAACCATGACATAATATGTCATCATAAGACATATAGGTACAAATCATCTCTTGACTTTTTTACTGCAATATGCTAAAATAAGTACAACAAATCAGGTCAAAAACAAAAAAATACCCTCAAGAATGGAGCAATTGCTTACCCTCAAGGAAGTAACGGAGATCCTGCGCGTCAGCGAAAGGACAGTTTATCGTTACATCGATTCGGGTGAGTTAAAAGCGATTAAGATCGGGCAGTGGCGTTTCAGCCAAGAGGATCTTAATCGTTTTATTTTCAGTAAAAAAACAAATGGCAATGTTTAATCGAAGAAACAAACTGGAATTAGTTCACCAAATAGTGCGTGGCTCCAGAAGAAGGAGTATCCCCTCTCTATTGGCGTTCGTGCTGATCATGCTTTGCGCATCTTTGACTATCCTTATTTATGCCAACTTGGCATTGAACACTGGAATAGTAGAATCGATAAAGTTTGTATTTCGGCCATTAGTCGCCGGTGATGTAATAATACGTACAGTCCCAAGTAAATGTACTGGCTGGGAGAATCCTGATTCCGCTAAAGAGATTGACCTACTCGGGTCATCACCAGTCGATAAATTCAATACTAAAAATTCTTCAACCTACACTAATAGTCCACTAAAGGACCTCGGGGAAGTTGCTCAGTATGAATTAGCAAACTCAAAACTCGTTTGCAGCGGATTTAATTTGGCTGAAAACATTCCTCCGGAAGCAATTGAGATTTCAGGAACAGCAACCTTGTCCTTTGCAACTGATACATATGTGGGAAATGAAGATATAATTGTATTTTCATATTCTCTGGATGGCGGTAAAAACTGGACCGCAATGGACTCATTCGCACTCTTGGATGATATGAGTAATGAAACCAGGGAAGGATATTGGTCATACCCGATTACCGACCTTGCTCAGATAACAGACAATGACAGTTTTCAAATACGAGCAGAGTATGTTTCTGAACCAACCGTGCAATCAGCTACCGCATATATTGATGGCATTGCTTTAGATGTTCAATATTTTGAAGAAAAAGTAAACAGCGGGGAATTTAATGAAATATCCATATCTGATAATGCCGGGGTAGATTCTCAAGCCGTACCAGTTGCCACAGTCGAAGTGGAAAAAAATTCGACATTTAATTTTCTGGGTGTTCCGACCAAAAAGAGAGAAGTCAAATCCGTGCAACTGATCCACCCGGACGGATCGGTCGCTGAACCAGAAACAATTGTAGAAAAAAAAGAAGACAAAGGCACGGTAACGGAAGAATATAAAATTCAAACAAAAAATTTTGACCAGCCTGGAGTTTATCAAGCAACATTTACCGTTGAGGAAGATGGAGTCGTCCAGGAAAAGACAGAAAAGTTTGCCTGGGGAGTTCTTGCGTTAAATACCTCTAAGTCAGTTTACCAGCCTGACGAAACAGCAAATTTAAGTATTAGCGCATATAATGCCCGCGGTGATTTTGTTTGTGACGCGGATTTATCTATTCAAATTACTGACCCCAAAGGCAAGCAAGCTATATTAACAACCGACAAAGAAATTTCCCGCTCATCCAGTTGTGGACCCAGATCAGTAACCAACATTGCGGATTACACTACCAGCATCGACAATTTAATTGCCGGCGATTACATCTTGAATATTACCGGTTCAATCGATGGGGAATCTTATAGTACGATAGAAAAAATTTCAGTCAACAAAGATGTACTGTTTGATATTACCCGGATCGGGCCCAGTAGAATCTACCCGATAGCAGAATACGATATGTTTCTGGAAATTATACCAAAAGAAGATTATTTTGGTACGGTCACCGAATTAGTCCCTGACCTGATCAATATCCTTTCTACCAATGAAAATGGCTTAGTGTCTACATCAGATGAAAATAATAGTGTCATCAGCTGGCAAGTAGATTGGAAAAAAGGAGAAGCTTATACACTATCATATAAATTTGAATCCCCGACGTTGGTTGATTACCATTTCAAGTTAGGGCCGGCTTCATTTATCGACTATAAAAGCACGGGCAAAAAAGCTGATCCGCTTGCTGAAACAACCAGTTGGCGGGAAGAAAGACCATGGCTAGTGGAATCAGACAGTGTCGCCAGTAAAAAACAGGGTTCTACCACTGATGCTAATAAAAATAATGTAGAGATTATCAGCGAAAAACAACTTCGCTATCGGGAAGAAAACGGTAAAACTAAAGACCGATTTTTCCCGGTTGATAATTTCTTTCAAGGGCCTGACAGTAGCTGGCATACTATAGAAACACAACTGGATGTTATCAGCATGGGAGACAGCCGAGTATCATTCAATGTGAACGGCAAACCACTTATCCTGAGACCGGCTGTTGTAATCGGTGGAGTAACCCAGCCGGTCGATACTCTGTCAGCAGATTATCGTTCGCAATTACAGATGCGGTTAGAGGTACAGAAGATTGATCAGGGAAATAAATGGTCCCATATCTTTTTCCGGTTACCCGAAATTGAAGCAATCGAGTTTCTGGTAGAATCGGATGGTCACACTATAACCAACGCGGATCCAACATCGCTGGTCATCGACGGACAACTATTACTGAATTTCTCCGACCTTGTTGCGTCCGGATTCACTATCTCGGTTACCCCTAGTAGAATCCGAGTCTCCAATCTAAAGGACGGCTGGAACACACTGGATCCGACTGATACGTTCTACTCATCAACCGGGGCGGATGGCCAGATAACCTATAACGGATCAACTTATGTTGCGGCTACTAATGGCACCACATCTCTGATTGAAGATAATCAATTAATAGTACCAAATTCAAGTATCAGAAGTTACCTTTCGTTTGATACATCATCAATCAGCGACACCGCCACTGTCAGCGCGTCGGATGTAAATATTTATGCAGACGCATTTGCAAAATCAAAATCTCTAAATACCACATACTCTATCCTGTATTACAGCGGTCAAGATGCAATCGGAGCAGCGCTTGACTCTGGTGACTGGAATAGTTGTTCAACCAGTCAAGGATCTTTGAATTGGGCGGGCAACGTCGGTTGGAAATCCCAAAATCTCACTTCGCCATCCACCTCTGTGAACCTGACTGGAGATACCGATTTTAGATTAGTTGAAGATTTTACTATTTCTACTGGTGAGTATAAAAGAGCATCAATACGCCAAACGGAATATGCAGATACCACATCCGACCCGTTTTTGGATGTAACATATACCGCCGGTATTAATGTTTCCGGCAATGTTTATGATGAAAACTCCACAACTGCCCTTACTGAGTGTGACAGCTCTACTAATATGATTAACCTTCGGGTGCAAAGTACCACCTACCAGACTTTCTGTAACGATTCAACCGGCGCGTTTACCTTCACTGGCGTTACCAACCCGTCCAGCTCCGAAGCAATGATTATCTGGATTGACGGTCAAACACCGGATGGAGCAACTGTGAATCAATATTCGGGCTCCGGAGATGTGACCGGTATTACTGTTCAAGAGAACTCTGTTACCATCCACAATGATTCCGGATCTTCATATGTCAATAATTCTGATTTGAATACGTTTGATAACGAAGACGATGATGACATTAACTATTCAGTCTCCACAAATAACCTCACTATCGAAGACGGGCACAGGCTTCTGGTCAAAACCGGTGAATACCTGGATGCAGCTGGCACAATCACCACTTCTCCCGCATCTTCACAAAGTGCCATGGATGGTGACATCTATTTAGAGGCCAGTGCCACAATCTCTATCGGCACCTATGCACTGTCAATCGGCGGCGATTACACAGTAGAAAGCTCTGCGGGAATAACATTTTTATCCGGGCAGATCACTACGTTCACGGGGACTACAACCGGATTTTCAATTGATACACCACTGAATTTTGATAGTTTAGTATTTAATGGTTCCGGCGGTGCATGGACTTTTGATGGGGATGCAACGATGAATAACGATCTGACCGTAACTGCCGGCACAATTATCTTGGGAGCGACAAGCTATGTTGCAGATGACGTCATCATCAATGGCGGGACACTGGATGTAAGCAGCGGAAATAATTATTCGCTTAGCGTCATGGGTTCCTGGGATATTGATGGTGGTAACTTTGAAGCCCGATCAGGCAATGTTATTTTTAATTCTTACTTTGGGTCAGAGACTATTGACGCCGACGGCACCGGAACTGATTCTTTTTACGATCTCACTTTCAATGACGTGAGTGGTCATTGGGATCTTGCTGGAATTTTAGACGTAAATCGGAATCTTACAATTACCGGAGGTACCGTAGATAATTCATCCGGCAATTACAGTATTAATGTTGGAGGCAGTTGGGATAACGACGACGAATACATCTGTGGTACTGAGACCGTGACATTTGATGCCACTTCCGGCACCCTATCAATCGACGGTGACGGCACTGGTGCGGATGCTTTTTACGATCTCACTTTCAATGACGCCGGCGGAACGGCGCAGTGGACTCTGACCGGTATCTTGGATGTAAACCGTAATCTTTCCATTGCCGGAGGATCAGTTGTTAACTCAACCGGCAGTTATAATATCAGCATCGGCGGAGGCTGGGATAATGATGATGCTTATACCAGAGGCACGGAAACAATAACTTTTAATGCCACCTCCGGCACAAATTCAATCGATGGGGATGGAACTGGGAATCAAGATCTTTATAATGTTGTATTCAATGACGGTGGCGGAACAGCTATATGGCAATTAACCGCTAATTTTGACTGGATATATGGGACTACTACTTTAACTGACGGGGTGATAGATTTAAATAATTATTATTGGTATTCCTACGGCAACTTCAATAAGACCGGGGGTTCACTGCAGATGAACCAGGCATCGGACTATTTGCTTTTTCAGGGCACCTTTACTATTTCCGGCGCAGAGGGCGCTGATATCTTTACGTACGGCACTATCCAGGTACAGGATGATTTTACCATTTCAGGAGATAATACTTTTGTATTTGGCGGTGCCGGCGGACCGCGTGTTCTCTTTACTGGAGCAAAAGACCCGAGTATTTCAATTTCCGGAGCAAATAATATAATCGGCTCCAGTACTTATGGTGCCTATTTTGATATATTATTTACCAGTTCCACCAATACACTAACCTTCCTGACAGCTGTAAATGCGGCACATTGTCGACCACAAGAAGGTAAGTTTGTAATCAACGGCCAGAACCTGAGGTGTGATGGAGTATTTTATGCATATGCCGGCAGTGGTATTGATATGAGTAGTGGCTCGGTAGTCATTGGCAGAGAGTCCTATCCTGGAGGCACCTATAGCCCTTTCTGGTATGAAGCAGGCGCGAGTGAAAATATATCGGGAGGAACCATTCAAATATATGGATCAGAACAAGCCACTTATGGCACAGCCTATTTTGCTGATGGATCTAATTTCACCCCCACCGGTGGAACATTCCAGTTTATGGGTACAGCTACCGCTTCCATTTATGTTCCGGAGGTTGATGCCGCTGATTTTAATTTTTGGAATCTTACTATTGGTGATGGTAGTACAAAAACGGTGGAAATTAATACCGGTTCTGTTTCAGCAATTGATGTGAACGGTGATCTTACGATAACAGCTGGTGCTACGCTGGATTCCAACAGTGAACCGTTTGAGATTACCGGCAATTGGGATAATAACGGCATATATACCAACGATAGTAACACAATTACTTTTGACGGCAGTGATACTGATAACACAATCGAAGCCGGCAGCTCTGCATTTAACAATGTTACTTTTCAGGGTGAAGATGGAGCCGGTTTGTGGACTTTTCAAACCAATGATGCTTCTATCAACGGGACAATAGATGTGGATACAAGTGATGAAGTAGTAATCGCCACTTCACACAGTGTCAATTGGACAGGATCAACTTTCACACTAGACGGTACAATTAGCGGTGCGGGTAGACTTGCTATTGATTCCACAACCATTCTCCCAACTAGCGGAACATTGTCTAGCATAGTACGTTTTGACGGCACTGCCGGTAATACGACAATTATGCCGGTCCGAACCTATGGTGGCAATGTAGAAATTTATAATAATTCTGCGGTTGCAGCACGTACCATCACACCGGACGCGGGAACTCATAATATTTCCGGCAGTTTAATTGTAGAAGCTACTGATATTCAAAGCATAGCTTTTGCCGGAGCCACTAATGATCCGACAATTAACATTTCCGGCGATCTTGATTTTGCCACTTCCGGTGGAGGCACTCAAACCATAACCTCCGGTGCTAATAAATGGACTGTTGCCGGAAATGTGGTTTTAACCGATGGGATATTCACAACTGAAACTGGCAATACGCTTTCTATGACCGGCACAAAAAATATTACTTCTGCCGGCAATACCCTACTGAACTTTGAGGTAAACGGCGGCACCGTTACCTCAACCGATGCAATGAATGTTGACGGCACATTTGATATCACTGCCGGGGGATTTACTCAAGGAGAAGCGCATATGAATGTTGCCGGTGATTTTACACTGGCAAACAGTACGACCTGGACTGCTCCTTCGGGAAGCTATTATGTTATTCTTGATGGTGATCTGACACTCACCGACAATAACACCTCACCAGTTGAATTGTCCGTATTACAAATCGGTGCGTCTCCCGACACTACCGATCTCGCTAGCGACATTGCTACAAAAGGAGTAATTGTGCCAACTGGGGATATATTCAATAGTCACGGTTATGATATGACCTTAGGAGTTTATGGATTGTCAGTAACGGGAACGCTTGATCTGACAGACGATGTAGAAACAGACGAAACCTTCATCACCACGGACGGTGACGTAACATTTGCCGCTGGTTCTGCCGTGACCATCGACCAGTCTACTATTACTTTTGATGCTACATCCGGAACCGATAACATCTTTAACGCTGGTACTCAAGATTTATATAACCTGGTGATTAACGGGGCAGTGACTGTGGAGGTGGAAGATGCCATCGATGTTAACGGCAATCTGACTATTACCAGTGGCACGCTGGACGTTGTATCCGGAGAAAATAACGCTATAACCGTGGCCGGAGCATGGGATAACGACGCGACTTTTGAAGCACGCAGTGGGACAGTTACATTTGATGCTACATCTGGAACTTACAACATTGATGCCGATGGAACCGGTACTGATTCATTTTATGATCTTACATTTAATGACGGCGGCGGATCAGCACACTGGGATCTGACCGGCACGGTAGATGTTAATCGCAATATTGCCATTACCGGAGGTACTGTAGATAATTCATCCGGCAATTATAATATTAACGTCGGCGGTGGCTGGGATAATGACGATGATTATATCAGAGGGACAGAAACGGTAACTTTTGACGGAACATCTGGCTCATATGATATTGATACTGACAGTCCATATGAAGATGATTTTTATAATATTGTAATCAACGATAACGCAGGTTCGGCCGATTGGAATCTCACATCACAACCCTGCCAGATCGACGGCAATCTGACAATTACAGATGGAATTATCGATCTGAATAACTACGACATGTATGTGGCCGGAAATATTTCCAAAACCGGCGGGAATCTTGAAATCAACCAATCGGGGGATTTATTAGTAGTAACCGGTAATTTTACAGTTTCCGGTAATGATGGATCAGCTATTTTTTCTGACGGTACGATATCCATTGACGGTAATGTCACTATTTCTAACGACAATACATTTGGCTGTGTAGCTGGTGGATGGCCAACATTTAGAATGCAGGGGACCACAAATTCTACTATTTCAGTTTCCGGCGCAAACAATGACTTTGGCACAGGTACTGAATTCTGTGCTTTTACACAGCAGAAAACAACAAGTTATACCACACAACAAACAACAAATATTACTGGTACAACCTTTTACTTTGAGAATGGTATTTGGGATGTTAATGGACAGACGGCCAATTTTTCTGACAAGGTCCAGGTTAATACGGACAGCGTGTTAAAAATGGCTACCGGCACTTTCACAGTTGGCCGTGACGGGTCCGATGGTGACAACCGCGCCCCACTTTCATTTTTTATCAGCTCATCAGAAGACATTACAGGAGGAACGATTGAAATATACGGCACAGCCAATGCAACCTACGGTTCGCTGTTTATTATGGATGGATCAACTTTCACTCCTACCGGCGGAACAGTAAAATTCTTAGGCACGGATGCTACTAACACCCTCTATGTTACCGAGGCTAATGAAGCGGACTTCAACTTTTGGAATCTGGAAATAGGCAACGGGACAAATGCTAAGACATTAAACATCAATACAGCAGCAACCATCCCGATAAATATTGACGGCGGTATTACAATTAATGGTAGCGGTACTTTTGACACCAATAGTGAAGCGGTCAAAGTAGCTGGGAACTGGACAAATAATGGAACATTTACAGCTGACTCCGGAACGATAACTTTGGACGGCGCAGCCACTCAAACGATATCCGGCACATTGACTAGTAGCTCCGCTTTTTATAATTTAACCATTACCAACAGCTCCGGCAGTTACACGGGATGTGACACCGCGTTTACTCCGGGGGTTGATTTTGCTGGGTCTGCTACTGTCACCCATAGCTACACAATTACCACACCTGGTGTAAAAGTAGAATACAATTCCGGATCTACCTATACTTTCACAAATATTCTTTGGGCTGGGGCCCTTGGTAGTGAGATTGTCTTCCGCAATTCCAACCTTACCTCCGGCACCTGGTTATTAGTCGTCTCCGGCACTCAAACTGCAGTGTCGTATGTTAGCTCAGCAAGATCAGACGCATCGGGTGGCGACCAAATTGAAGCTGCCAACGGCACTAATACAGATTGTAGTAATAATATCAACTGGCTTTTCTCTAGTTTTACCGTCGCCGGCAACGTTTATGATGTAAATACAACTACTGCACTTGCTGAGTGCGACGGTTCTACCAATATGCTTAATCTTCGGGTACAAAGCACCACCTATCAGACAAATTGTAATGATTTGACCGGTGCATATACTTTCACCGGAGTGGCCAGCCCTACAACGAATGAAGCGATGATTATCTGGATTGACGGTCAATCACCAGACGGCGCAACTATCGATAAGTATCTTGGTTCCGGAAACATGGCGGGAATAATAGTTGAGGAAAACGCCTTAACCATACACAATGATTCAGCAGTTGCGGTATCCAATACTGATCTGGATACGTATGATAATGGCGATGATGATGATATTAATTACACAGTAACATCAAGCAACCTTACTGTTGAAGACGGACATCGGGTAGTAATCAAAACCAATGAGAATTTTACGCCAGGAGGAACAGTCACCACATCCCCCGCTTCCACTCAATCCGCTATGGACGGTGATATTTACCTGGCAACCGGAGCAACTCTGAATATGGCAACTAACGCTCTCTCTATCGGTGGTGATTTTACGACGGCAGGAACAGTTACAATCACCATGGGTTCCGGACAAACCACTACTTTTACCGGCACCACCACCGGATTCACCATTGAAGCAGAAGATGCCTTTGATAGTGTCACATTTAATGGTTCGGGCGGTGGCTGGACATTTGATGCCGGTGCCACAATTAATAACGATCTGACTGCAACAGCCGGTACTATTACATTGGGGGGAACCACTACTATTTCGGACGATGTTATCCTTAACAGCGGAACATTAGATGTTGGCAGTAGTGGTAACTATGCATTATCAGTCGCCGGTTCGTGGGATATTGATGGAGGTGTTTTTCAGGCACAATCTGGTACCGTGACATTTAACGCAGCCTCAAGTACAGAAACAATCGACCCCGACGGAACGACTACCGATTCTTTTTATGATCTTGTTTTCAATGATGGTGGAGGATCAGCTCACTATGATTTAGCCGGAGCCCTAGATGTTAATCACAACTTAACTATTACCGGAGGAACAGTCGACAATTCATCAGGTAATTATGCTGTTACTGTTGGTGGTGGATGGGACAATGATGATACCTATACTTGTGGTACAGAAACCGTAACTTTTGATGCCGTTTCCGGTACGCATGCGATAGATGCGGACGGGACTGGGACTGATTCTTTCTACAACACAATATTTAATGATGCCGGCGGTTCCACTACTTGGCAATTATCAGCAATAATGGATGTTAATAATGATTTTACAATAACTGGTGGAACTTTTGATTATAACGGCAGTAACACTCTGACGGTAGCTGGTGATTTTACCAACAACGATACTATAACCGAATCCACCGGTACTCTAAAGATGGACGGTACTTCGGGAACCCAATATATTAATAATACTGAAGCGGCTTCGGCAGAAGCAGCTGATCTATATAATCTGGAAATTGATGACTCCGCCGGAAGCGCCATTGTAAAATCGTACTACCCTTTAGACACTGACAATAATCTTACAATTACTGGCGGATCGCTTGATATAGAAGAAGCACAAACATATTATCTTGCTTCATCCACAACCGATGCCTATACCGGTAATCGGCGTCTCTCGGTTACAGACCCAGCCGGAACACCTAATGGGGACGCAGTATGTAGTGATAACTATACAAATGAAGCGGGTTATTATTGTGTGTTTTTACCCAGCCAAATAAACACTTCTTGGTTGGGATCAATTCCTTCAACGATTCAGAAGGCAGGGTATATGCTAAGCGACAATCGCGGTATTTCCGGCACGTATGCCGCCGGCACATGGAATGTGAATGCAACTACTACCATAAATGAGGGGCAGTATGAATATAGCAGTTATCGGTTGTTTGCCCGTCTGTGGCGTGCAGACACCTCTTTAAATAATGCTGTTGCAATTACCGACTGGTCTACTGCCGTAGTAATCACCGAGAATGCAACAACCGACGTAACGATTACATTCGCCGATGTCCCTGAAATAACGCTTACCGACCAGGTTATTACAGTTGAGTTTTCCGTTCGGTATATTTCCCCTGCGATTGACAATGGATCAGGACCTGATACTACTACCACTCTAATTGTAAACGAAGGTGGAACAAAACAGAAAATCACTACTCCGTCTTTCGCACCGCAGATTAATGTCGGCGGTAACTGGAATAACGATGATATTTTCTATCATAATAAAGGCACAGTGGTCTTTGACCCTGCGTCCGGGACAAAAACAATCGATTCCACCGGCGCAACGGAAGATGACTTTTACAATCTTACAATTAATGATGGCGCGGGCACAGGTACCGTGCAACTGGCCGGGACTAATCTGCAAGTAGATAATAATTTTACCCTGACAGACGGGACATTTGACTTAAACAACCTGCAGGCCTTAGTCACAAACGGATTTACAAAGACCGGCGGTAATCTTAACATGGATCAAGCCGCTGATCATATTAATGTAGATGGTAATTTTACTGTATCCGGTGACGGCGGATCGTCCGCTCTTCAAGACGGATCAATTGTCGTGGCGGGTGATGTCGCAATTTCTAATGATAACGTTTTCCAGATGGGGAATAGTACAGGTTACCCTGTTTTCTCAATGGATGGCAGTGTTAGCAAAAGCATAACTGTTTCTGGAACCGGAAACTATTTTGGTATGACTGGCGCAACAGGTGAATTTGATATCGACAAAGCCGTCGGGACAGTTGTGAATGTTGGATCTAATCTAGCTATGTGGAACCTGGCCCAAAATACCGGCGGCATGACTATCGCCAGTAATTATACTGTTAATGCTGACGGGCAATATGTAGGACTGGGTGGGGTACTGACAATGAGTAACGGAACGCTTAGTGTGGGCAGTGATAATCTTGCCCCTTCATCATACGCCAACTTCTATGTGGCCAATGGTTGGACTGAAGCAATCTCCGCCGGCACAATTGAAGTTGACGGTGCTGGTCATACCACCAATGAGGCAGCATACTTTGCTGATGGTTCTGCATTTACCCCGACCGGCGGGACATTCAAAATGATTGGCAACGATAATTCAACAATTCAGATTGATGAAGCGGATGCCGCTGATTTCAATTTTTATAATTTAACAATCGGCGATGGCACATACACAAAAACGGTTGACATAGACGCGGTATCTACTAATATTTTTGAAGTTACCAACAACGTCCTAATCAGCCCCAGCGCTAATTTTGATTCCAATGCAGAGCCACTTGAGGTGGGCGGCAACTGGGATAACAATGGTGCTTATACCCATGACAGTAACACTATCACTTTTGACGGCAGTGACACTGATAATACAATTGAAGCTGGCAATTCTTATTTTTATAACGTCACTTTCCAGGGAGAAGATGGTGCCGGCAAATGGACAATCCAAACTAATCATGCCTTCATTTATGGAGCGATTGATATAGATACAGATGATGAGCTTGCTATTACCGCCTCTATATTTACCATCTGGCTTGGGTCTTCTTTTACGCTCGACGGAACAATTTCCGGTAGCGGCACACTTGCTATAATTTCTTCAACTACTATCCCAACTACCGGCACACTATCTTGCGTCGTGCGTTTTGACAGTGCTGGGGGAGCTACTACAGTTATGCCGGCACGTACTTATGGTAGTGATGTGGAAATATTTAATGAAGACCCAGATAACCCTACCGCCATCACACCAGGAGCGGGAACTCACAATATTTCCGGTAATTTATTTATTAATGCTGCTGAAGTTCAAAACATAACTTTTGCCGGAGCCACTAATGACCCCATCATGAATATCACTGGCGATCTTGATTTTATTGGAACCGGCGGAGGGGTTCAAACCATAACTTCCGGCTCTAATCAATGGACTGTTGGTGGTAATGTTGACTTGACAGACGGAATATATACAGCAGAGACCGGCAATATCCTCTCCATGACGGGCGTGACCAAGCAAATTATTTCTGGTGGTAATACATTATTGAACTTTGAAGTAGGCGGGGGCGACACAACCTCAGTTGGAGCGTTGGATGTTAATGGTACATTCACAGTATCCAGTGGGCAATTCATACAGGGTGCTGACGATAACCTAAATGTTGCCGGGGACTTCACTCTAGCAAGCGGCGTCACATTCACTGCCGCTTCCGGAACCGGGAAACTATATCTGGATGGTGATCTAACACTTACCGACAGTACAGCAAGTAAGCAGGACCTCGGTGATCTGAACATCGGTACTTCACCAGACACCACTGATCTCGCCAGCGATATTGCCACTAAAGGCATTACTGTCAATTCGGGTGACGTACTCAACTCACACGGCTATGACATGACTATCGGGGTTTATGGTCTGAATATCGTTGGGACTATGGATCTCACTGATGATGTAGAAACAGATAATACATTTATTACAACCGATGGTGATGTTACTTTTGGCGCTTCTTCATCTGTCACGGAAGACCAGTCTACTATAACTTTTGACGCCGCAACCGGCACAGACAATATATATAATCCGGGTGCTCAAAATTTTCATAACCTGATAATCAACGGGGCGAGTTTGACTGTGGAAGTGGAGGAGCCAATCTTTGTCTACAACGATTTAACAATTACTAGCGGGATCCTGGATGTTGTATCAGGAGAGAATAATCAAATCAGCTTGGCCGGCGACTGGACAAATAATGGAACCTTCACTGCCCAAAATGGAACTGTACTTCTGAATGGCTCTTCAACACAAAACATGTCCGGAACAATGACTTCAACATCCCAGTTCTACAATCTGACTATCAGTAACAATTCCGGTAGTTATACCGGCTGTGACACCGCCTTTACACCTGGTATTGATTTCACCGCATCCGCAACAATCGGAGGCACATATACCATCACCACCGGTGATGCCAAGATTGAATACAACTCAGGTTCAGCATACACAGCAAATAATATCAATTGGAACGGCGGAGCGTACGGCGATGAAATCATTTTCCGAAATTCCAATTTGACATCTGGGACCTGGACTCTAGATGTCGGAGGAACTCAAACTTCCGTAAAATATGTGGACGTCGGTAGATCCGATGCTTCCAGTGGCGATACAATCAATGCTCAGCATATATCCAACGTAGACTGTAGTAATACCACTAATTGGGAATTTGATTCGATTACTCTCAGTGTCTCTGATACCACCATTGGTTTCGGGGATCTGACCGCTGCTAATGCCCGCTGGGCAACCGGCGATGTCGCCGGATCCGACAGTAAGGTTGCCGCTCATACGATAACCGCCTACACCGCCGCTGATAACGGATATCTTCTAACTTATAACGGCCCACTGCTGACCAGCGGCACTGATACTATCACTGCCGCAACAATTGCCAACGACGATGACGGGACAGCAGGCACTGAGCAGTTCGCGCTTGGTATAACAACAGCTGGAGACTGTACAATCAATACTGACTACAATGCCAATAGTCCAGCGGAATATAAATATATAGCAAACACAACAACCACTCTGTGTTCCGAAACAGTACCCACAGCTTCCGAAGTAATCAGTGCCTATTATATTGCCAACATTGGCAGTGAAACCGAAGCGGGTAGCTATTCTGCAGATATAACATATATTATGACCGCTACCTTTTAAGGTATTTTCATACTATTGCACGGCGTATTTCATTATGCTAAGATATCAGACTAACTTGGCATTGACTTTTTGCGTTTGGTCTGATATAATATAAGCACAAAGGTGCAAAAATATTGAATATTAACCCTTTGAATAACATGATTAAAAAAATAGGGGTATCTTTGTTGATTTTTTCGCTAACTTTCATTTATTTTCCGATCAGGGTGGCAAATGCAGCAAATCTAACAAAAGTCACTGACACCCTTTCCACTCTCACTTCAAATGCAGTCGCAAACCACACCATCACATTCGTAACACCGACTGGTGTTGAAGCCAATGCTGATACCATAACTATTGATTTGACCGATTTTACCATTGGTTCGGTTGACTATACCGACATTGATCTGGCTGTTGATGGTGATGCTAACTGTAACGGCGCCTGGACAGATAAAACCCTGGCGGCGGCAAACAATACCGGCGTATGGGGGGCAACAATTACCTCATCGGTACTCACACTTGATGCACCAACAGATGCTGCGGCCGGGGAAATTACAGCCGGAGTTTGTGTGCAGGTTGAAATCGGACTCAATGCCACATCTGGTGTCGCAGGTAATGCCCAACTGACAAATCCGAATGACGCAAATTCTCATGTTTTTGAGATAGCCGGTGTTTTTGGCGATACTGGTCAGTACGCATTGGATTTCGTGGCTGATGACAGTGTTAATGTTACCGCTACTGTCGACCCTTCCATTACATTTGCTATTTCCGATACCGCCATCGGTTTTGGTGATCTAGTATCCGCTAATGCACGATTTGCTACCAGTGATGCTACCGGGTCCGATACGGATTCTGCCGCGGCCCATACATTGTCTGTTGGTACAAACGCAACCGACGGGTATATAGTAACTTACTATGGCACGACATTAACAAGCAGTGGTGATACTATTTCCGTTGCGGCAATCAGTAACGATGAAAATGGCACGGCGGGAACAGAGCAGTTCGCCATGGGCTTTTCAACCGACGGTAATACTACTATTCCGGCCGGATACGATCATAACGCAACAGCCGGCAGCCGGGATTGGACTTTTGTCGCCAGTACACTGACTACAATTGCTTCAGAGACCGCGCCAACTGCCACAGAAACGATCAGTGCATTTTATCTGGCCAATATCGCTGCTGATACTGAAGCAGGAAGCTATTCCACCGATATTACTTACATCGCAACCGCAACCTTTTAAATATTTTTAACTGCTAAAAAAATGAAGTCAACTATTGTTAAGAAGATTAGCGTCTACTTGCTGATTTTTGCATTGGCTTTTATGTATTTTCCGATCAGGCCAGCTTACGCCGCTAATTTAACAAAAGTCACAGATACACTATCCACGTTGACTCAGAATGTAGTTGCTAACCACACGATCACATTTGTGACACCAACCGGAGTGCAGGCATCCACTGATACAGTCACAATTGATCTCACAGATTTTACCGTCGGCACAGTTGAATTCGGTGATATTGATATCGCAGAGGATAACGACGGAACGTGCGACGGAGCATGGTCAGATAAAACTGTCGCGGCTACGGCTGGTGTAGGTGCTTGGGGAGCAGCATTCACAGGTTCGACATTAACACTCACCCCGCCAACCAACGCGGCGGCCGGGGAAATTGATGCGGGTTATTGTGTTCAAGTTGAGATCGGTCTCAACGCGGCTGGTGGTAACGCCCAACTGCAGAGTCCGAATGATACAAATTCACACGTCGTAGAAATAGCCGGTGTTTTTGGCGATACTGGTCAGTACGCATTGGATTTCGTGGCTGATGACAGTGTTAATGTTACCGCTACTGTCGACCCTTCTATTACATTTGCTATTTCCGATACCGCCATCGGTTTTGGTGATCTAGTATCCGCTAATGCGCGATATGCAACAGGTGATGCTACTGGGGCAGATGCGGATTCTGCCGCTGCCCACACATTGTCTGTTGGTACAAACGCAACTGACGGGTATATACTAACTTACTATGGCGCGACATTAACAAGCAGTGGCGATACCATTTCCGTTGCGTCAATTACTGATGATGCTAATGGGACTCCGGGCAGTGAACAATTCGCCATGGGCTTTTCAACCGACGGCAATACTACCATTCCGGCCGGATACGATCATAACGCGACAGCCGGCAGTCGCGACTGGACTTTTGTCGCTAGCACCCTGACTACTATTGCTTCAGAAGCCATCCCTACTGCTACGGAAACAATCAGTGCATTTTATCTGGCCAATATCGCTGCTGACACTGAAGCGGGAAGTTATTCCACCGATATTACTTACATCGCAACCGCAACCTTTTAGTAATTCCAATAGTTTGGTATACTGGTGTCAGTAGTTGGAGAGACTATTCATACCACATTTGATAAAAACAAAAGAGTGATGCCGAAATATATTACAAAGTTAATACTAGGTGCTCTACTTATTGTGGGGGGCTTTTTTGTTATACCAGAAGTTCAAGCCCTGACTCTGATCCCCCCTTCATTTGAAACATCGGTCGACCCGGGTGTAACTACGGAAACCACAGTTAAGTTGTATAATGAAACTCAGGACACACTTAATCTTTACCCGGAAGTTGTTAGCTTTACAGCGGAGGGAGAAACCGGTAATCCCACCTTTGATTTTAATGCCCCGATAGAAGGAGTCGCGTCATGGTTTACCTTACCCGAAGGTCCGATTACACTTACCGCCGGGGAAAGAAAAGTAATTGATATTAAAATTACGCCCCCCCTAGATGCCGAACCGGGCGGTCACTATGCAACTGTATTTTTTGGTACATCATCCCCAAACCTGGAAGATCCGGGCAGTTTGGCACTATCCACAAAACTCGGTTCTTTGTTTTTACTCAGGGTATTTGGCGATATTAAAGAGTCAGGTAATATTAGTGAGTTTGGTCTCAGTGGTGACAAAAACACCCTATCCAGATTGCCGGTAACTTTTTTCACTCGTTTTCAAAATGAAGGCAATATCCATCTCAGACCATCCGGCACTATAAAGATCACCAATATGCTTGGTGGTGACACAGCTAATCTGGAATTTAATCCTAAAAAAAGTTGCACCCTCCCCGATACCATCAGAAAATATGAAACAATTTGGGAAAAAGATCAGATTCAAGAGACTACTGGTAATTTCTGGAACAAATTTTGGACGGAATTTTCCAACGAAAAAAATAATTTCGCTTTAGGCCGTTACAAGGCAACTATTTCATTGGATGCCGGTAATCTGGTACAAGATACCGCAACCGTCACCTTTTGGATTATGCCTTGGAGAGTAATATCAGTTGCTCTGGTTGTACTCGCATTAATTGTCGTCTTACTGATATTCTTGATCAAGAAATACAACCGATGGATTATTAATAAAGCGCGGAAAAGGAAATAATAAAGAATCATGCGAAGTATTAAAAACGCTTCAATCATTGTTGGCGTTTTTTTTGTTTTAATATTTTCCATAATACCGAGTGTTGTAAATTCAGATACCGTATCTGGATCACACAGTGTTTCTGTCTCTGCGGTAGTACAAGCACCCCAACCGCCGGAAGAACCGAAGACTGTAGTCCAATTTACTGGCCTCGCTTATCCAAATTCAGAACTAACCCTGCTGCGTAATGGTACATTTTTAACCAACATTACGACAAATTCGTCAGCCGAATTTGATATAGCAATTGAAATGAACCCCGGTACTTACACCTTTACAATTTACGGGGAAGACGTTAACGGGCTAGCGGGACCGATCTTCAATATTTCCGTAACCCTGAACTCTGGAGTAACATTATCAATAACCGGCATCTTCTTGGGGCCAACAATTGAGGCGGACAGGACTTCAGTAAAAACCGGCGAAACTATTACCTTTTCAGGATATACGGCACCAAACAGCCAAGTGGATTTATTCATCAGCCCGGAAACAGTCGACAGCTACAGCATTACTTCAAACAATAACGGTCTCTGGTCATTGTCACTGATTGCGGGAGAGGATTTGATGAATTCTGGCAATCACCAAGCCCGTTCCAATGCGACATCGGGTAATGGAGATATTTCAGAATACAGTAAAACTATTACGTTTACTGTTACTGAGGATGTTGAACCAAACCCATGTGAACTTGCTTCACCTGCCGACTTGAATTGCGATGGTCATGTAAATTTAGTTGATTTTAGTATCTTGATGTTTTATTGGCAGGAAAAAAATCCTGCGAACGCAAGAGCGGATATTAACAAAGACGACATAGTCAATATCGTAGATTTTAGCATTATGATGTTTTATTGGACTGGATAATATGAAACCATTAAACAGACAAATTATTTTTTGCTTGTCCGTAGTAATCGGAATAGTTTTATTTGGTAAAACCGCAAGCGCAACAAATATATATATCAACCCTTCGGAGCAGACGGTCTTTGCGGAAGAAACATTCTTAGCGGAGGTATATTTGGATAGTGAAAGAGAGATTATCAACGCCGTCCAGACACAGATTGCTTATCCGACAAATTATCTGGAAGTTGTTGACCTGGCTTTCGGCAATTCTTTTCTTACTATCTGGCCGGAACAACCAAATAATAATTCTCAGACAGGAATAATCAGCTTCACCGGTGGGGTTCCGGGAGGAAGTTATGTCTTTGATTCCAAAGTACTAACAATCACCTTCAGAGCCAAGCATACCGGTTCGGTTAGTATAAACTTTATCAATAATAATACCGAGGCATACCTCAATGATGGCGCTGGAACTTCTGCAAAAATTAATACTATCGGAAGTAAGGTAACAATTCTTACTCCTTCTTCGCAAGCTATTACATTATCATCCCCCACCCACCCGGATCAAGATCGGTGGTATCCTGCAAATGATTTTATGGTTACTTGGGAACCGAGGATCGATTCTTTTTATAGCTACATACTTTCTGCGGATCCTGAAGCGGTACCGGATCAAATTCAGGAAGAGGAAGTGGGTAATACTACATTTCATGATCTCAAAGACGGTATTTACTATTTTATTCTTTATGAAAAACCGTCCGGAGAAGCTTGGGAATATACGGGAAGAAGAAGAGTGATGGTTGATCAAACCGCACCCTTATCATTTGAGATTCAGCTTGCTGATAATACTGATGAGTATAAAGAAAATAAAGCCATCCTATTTGCGACCACCGATGCTATGTCGGGGATAGACCACTATGATGTTCTACAAGGTGAGAAATTATTTACCAACGTATCCAGTCCATATTCATATCAAATTGACAAACCAACAAACTTCACAGTTCGAGCCTATGATAAAGCAGGGAATCTAACCGAAGCCGGAAAACTGATCTTAGCGGAAAATGAGAATAATTTCTCAAATTTTGCTATAATACTTATAGTAATAATCGTCCTGTTGATTATTATTCTATTTATTGTTTTACGGTCCCGATCTAAAGATGAAGATAAGCCTCAATTGGAATAGCAGGATTCTATTAACCTCTTTGCTTGTCATAGGGGGATTTATTATCGGAACTGACGTGGCCCATGCGGGAGCCACGCTTTTTCTTTCCCCATCCAGTGGAAATTTAACAGTCGGTAGCTCAATATCCACAACCATAGTTGTAAACACCGGCGGCGACCCGATTAATGCCGTCAAAGCAACCGCTTCCTTCCCCACCGATCTTTTGGAAGCAACTGCAGTAACCCAGTCAGGTCTTTTTGAATTTTGGATACCGGGTTCTCCTAGCTATTCCAATAGTTCGGGTACTATGAATCTTGAAGGTGGATTAACAGATCCGGGTTATACGGGGACTTCTGGTTCGATTGTAACGATTACTTTCAAAGGCAAAAAGGCCGGGACCGCCACCGTTACCTTAGGTGCTGTTTCAATATTAAAAAATGATGGTAATGGAACTGATATATTCACCGGTGCCGGTAGTGCGACTTTTACTATTTCAGAACCGACGCCCGTCACTCCGATAAAACCAACACCGAAGCCGGAACCAGAACCAACACCCGAACCAGAGCCGGCAGTTGAAGCTTTGCCGGCGCCGGTTATTTATTCCGACACCCACCCGAAACAAGACACTTGGTATACGGATAATTCACCGGCATTCTACTGGGACAAATTAGAAGGAGCGGGGGGATTCAGTTATTCCTTTGATGATAAAAAAAATACCGCCCCAGATGACATAACAGACGGCACGGATAATAAGGTAACATATAAAAATACCAAAGATGGTGTTTGGTATTTGCATGTAAAGGTTCTGAATAAGGGGGGCTGGAGCAAGACTTATCATTATCGAGTTCAGATTGATACCACTCCCCCACTAGAATTTAATATTCGAATGGAGGGGGAAAATCCAACTAAATTACAGGAACCAAAAGTGCATTTTGCAACGGTTGATGAACTTTCGGGTGTTGACCGTTATGAATTATCCTTAGATGAAGAACCTTATGCCGTACTTGAGACCGGAGAGACAGAACCTTTTACATTTTCTGAACTCCCATATGGCCCGCACACAACAGAAGTACAGGCATACGATAAAGCAGGTAATATACAATCTTCTTCATTAGAGTTTGATATTATTAAATTTTCACCGGAAAGTGGCTTTTGGTTGTGGTCGCATTTCATCCTTTTTTCCTGGCTTGTGCTGATACTGTTAATCATTATCCTAGCGCTAGTGATTCTGCTTTGCGTATTCCTGCTCGTTTGTTGCCGAAGAAAAAGAGATAATGAAGGTGATGAGGAACAGAAAAAGCAATCACGCTGGAGAAAAGCGATATTAGATAAAATTAAAAAGGATAAGAATCAATTTAAAAATAGCTAAATAACTTTACATTGGGAATAGTATTGTGCTAAGATAACGTACTCGATATTGACTCTTTAATGAGAGTATGATATAATATGCATATAATTTAAAACATTATGAATAAACACTATAAATTGATTAATCGAATAGCAAGCACTATAGTAATATTTTTACTTGTTTTTGTTTTGACTCCGCCATATCAAACTACATACGCGGCCAGTTTAACCAAAATCTCAGATACTTTGTCCACGCTAACCCAGAATGTCGTAGCCAACCACACAATTTTGTTTGTTACACCAACAGGTGTCCAGGCAGACGCTGATACTATTACAATTGACCTTACCGATTTTACCGTCGGTTCGGTTGATTACACAGATATTGATCTCGCCGTGGATGGAGATGCAAACTGCGACGGATCATGGACAGACAAGACACTCGCTGCCGCGAACGGAGCTGGTGTATGGGGAGCAACATTTACCGGAGCTGTTCTTACCTTAGATGCCCCAACAGACGCTACAACTGGTGAAATTACCGCGGGAGTTTGCGTGCAAGTTCAGATAGGAACAAATGCCACGAGTGGTAACGCCCAACTACAGAGTCCAAATGATACTAATTCACACACCCTGGAAATCGCCGGTACTTTCGGTGATACTGGACAATTTGCGATAGACTTTGTTGCAGATGATAGTGTAAATATTACCAGTACAGTTGATCCTTCAATTACTTTTGCAATCTCTGATACATCAATTGGCTTTGGACCATTAAGCGCTTCAGCTGCTCGTTGGGCGACTGCTGATACCGCCGGATCGGCAACAGATACGGCTGCGCACACTATTTCGATCGGCACCAACGCAACCGATGGATATATTGTTACCTATAACGGTGCGACCCTGACTAGTAGCGGTGATACGATCGACGTCGCCTCGATTACCAACGATGCCGATGGTACCCAGGGAGCAGAGCAGTTTGGTATGGGATTTTCAACCAACGGTGATACTACAATCGCCGCCGCCTATGACCACAACGCTACTGCCGGCAATAGAGACTGGGCATTCGTTGCCAGCACTACTACCACTATTGCTTCTGAATCGGTACCGACTGCTTCAGAAACGATCAGCGCTTTCTATCTTGCCAATATCGCAGCCAATACGGAAGCGGGAACTTACAACACGGATATTACCTATATTGCTACCGCTACTTTTTAGTGATAAAATTAAGTTGTTTCAAAAAATAAATAATCGAAAAAACAATGTCTAAGAAATTTGCAACATCATTATTAGTTGCCATATTTGTAGTTTTTGGGGGGTTTTTTATTGCTCCGACTGCCAATGCTTTAACGCTAATTGCTCCAACTTTTGAGCAAAATGTCGACCCGGGAGTAGCTAGTAAGACAGAAATTAAACTTTACAATGAAACTCAGGATACTCTTTCATTGTATCCGGAAGTTGTTTCATTTACAGCAAATGGTGAAACTGGACAGCCCACCTTTGATTTTGACGCACCACTGGAAGGTGTAGCAACTTGGTTTGACCTGCCGGAAGGGCCAATCATGTTACAGGGCGGGGAACGAAAAGTAATCCCAATTACAATCACTCCTCCAATTGACGCTGAACCGGGTGGTCATTACGCAACAGTATTTTTTGGTACTTCCGCTCCAAATCTGGAAGATCCGGGTAGTCTGGCACTGGCCACCAAGCTTGGATCATTATTCCTGTTAAGAGTCTTTGGTGATGTCACTGAAACAGGAAATATCGCGGAATTTGGTCTGGATGGTAATAAGACTACTTTAAACAGACTGCCGGCAACATTATTCACCCGTTTTCAAAATAGCGGTAATATCCATCTGAGACCGGAAGGAACTGTAACAATCAAGAATTTACTGGGCGCGGAAACGGCCAAACTCGACTTCAATGCAAAAAAAGGAGCAACTCTACCGGACAGTATCAGAAAATACGATACAATTTGGGAGAAGGGACAGGTCAAACAGGCCTCCGGTAATTTCTGGAATAAATTCTGGACCGAGTTTGCCAACGAAAAAAATAATTTTGCACTCGGCAGATACAAAGCCAGTATCGCTCTGACTGCGGGGACCTTAGTCCAAGATAATGCTGAAATAACGTTTTGGGTTTGGCCATGGAGAATTATGATGGTTTCATTGCTTGTGCTTGCGCTAGTTATTCTCCTACTAATCCTCTTCATCAAGCGATACAATAAGTGGATTGTGGCAAAAGCCAAAGAACCAGCAGAACCGCAAAAAAAATAAACTAAATTTACTCACAATAAAGAGGAAGCACCCTTGATAATAAGGGTGTTTTCTTTTAGGAATATATTTTTACATTTTGTTCATTTTATGGTATGATATCAAAAGAATTAACCAAAAAAACATGCTAAAAATAAAAAAAGCGGTAATCCCAGTTGCTGGATTTGGTACGCGTTTTTTGCCTGCCACCAAAGCACAACCAAAGGAAATGCTACCGATCGTTGATAAACCATCGGTACAATATGCGGTAGAAGAGGCGGTAGCGGCAGGTATTGAAGATATAATTTTGATCACGGGGCAGAACAAGCGTGCGATCGAAGATCATTTTGACAGCCATTTTGAACTTGAAGATAATCTGCGGCGAAAAAAGAAAACGGAAAAATTAAAGGAAATCCAAGCGATATCCAAACTGGCCAATTTTATTTACATCCGCCAAAAATCACCACTTGGCAACGGACACGCTGTATTGTGCGCAAAGAGTGTAATCGGCAATGACCCATTTGTCGTTATCTGGCCGGATGATCTGATTGATTCACCAAAAAATACGATCAAACAAATGATTGATGTATACCAGAAATATACATCACCGGTCATTGGTGTTCTGCAAGTACCGGATTCAGACATTGAAAAATATGGGATTATCAAGAACAAACACATTAAAGATAATGTACATGAAATGCTGGATATTGTTGAAAAGCCGTCACTAAAATCAGCGCCTTCTAATTTGGCGTCTTTGAAAGGATATGTTCTGGGGCCAGAGATATTTAAAATATTGGAGACCATGAAGCCGGGAAAAGGCGGTGAAATTTGGCTTGCTGATGCGGTAAAAAAACTGTTACTAACACAATCAGTGTTTGCTTGTGAATTTAAAGGAAAGATTTATGATGTCGGATCAAAAGCCGGGTGGATCAAAGCCAATATCGCCTATGCCCGAAAAAGGCCGGAACTAAAAAAAGAATTAAAAGGTTATATATAGAAGATCTATGTCAAAAAAATTACTTTTCATTCTAGCTCCACTTGCGATAATTGCAATTTTTGTCATTATATTTTCAATGCTCAGCGGAGGAAAGACAAAAGTACCCGCCAGTGCAATCACCCCCAAGACACTTACTTATTGGCGCGTACAAGATAGCCAGGCAAGCTTAGATCCGATTATCACTTCTTGGAGAACTATGCACCCGAACATTACGATTCAATATCGTACTCTACGTTATGAGGAATACGAACAAGCTCTCTTGGAAGCATGGGCGAAAGGTGAAGGACCGGATATTTATTCAATCCCGAACACTTGGGTACATAAATATCAAGAGTTTATAACCCCCATGCCTGCCTCAACCGGCATGGCTTATTACAGCACAGTAAAATCACTCGGCATAAAAGAGGAGCAGAAAATAGAATACAAAGAAACCCCTTCCATCCAATTGCCCCAACTGGCAAATAACTTTGTTGATTCAGTTTATGAAGATACTGTCATCGAAGACAAAATATATGGTTTACCGTATTCTGTTGATAATATAGGTCTGTTTTATAATAAAGAGCTATTGAATCAAGCCAAGATCCCGCTTCCTCCAACAACATATTCAGAATTGCTGACTGATGTAAAGAAACTAACGAAGATAGACAGCGAAGGTAACATTATTCAGGCCGGTGTTGCGTTGGGTGGCACGGAAAACATACCCCGATCAATGGATATTCTTTTCCTTCTAATGCTACAAAGCCGTTCAACATTAACTGACCCGCCTAATTTTCTGTTATCAATCCCCGACGATCCGCAAACAATCCCGGCTGTTAATGCCCTTGATTTTTATGCTCAATTTTCCGACCCCAACAAAGAAGTATATACCTGGAATAAAGACCTGCCTAACGCCCTAGAAATGTTCGCCCAGGGCAAATTAGCTTTCTTTTTCGGCTATTCCTACAATATTCCGCTCATCGATCAGCTGAGCGCCGGGCAACTCAGTTATGGAACCGCGAATGTCCCCCAACTCAACCAAGATCTGAATTACGCGAATTACTGGGTTGAAACGGTCTCTCATAGCACTCAGAATGCCAATGAAGCGTGGGATTTCCTGCAATATGCGACAAGAGTCGAAAATGTGACAGGTTATCTGGAATCAACCGGGCGACCAACGGCCTTGAAAGTGCTTGTTGATGTGCAAAGAGAAGACTTTTTACTTCGTCCGTTTATTGAACAATCATTGGTGGCAAAGAACTGGTACCACGGCAAAAAGCCAAACCTTATGGAACAGTATACGACCGATGCGATTGAGAGTGTGGTAAACAACCAGCTTGAAGCCAGGGAAGCATTACAATTAGCTCAAAAATTGATCCTACAAACATACACTGATTAGCATGAAAAACCGTTTGATATTATTTTCCGTTACTGCGTTTATTATACTAACTGTTTTACTGCCGGCTGCTCCCGCTTTAGCGGATTGTGATACGGGAAATTTCCTTCCGCCATGTACCTGTAGTGGCCAATGCAAATTAACCGACTTTCTGGCGTTAGGTGCAAATATCATGAAATACGCAGTCGGTGCGTTAGCTGCTGTTGCGATAGGTTTTATCATCAATGGCGGTTTTACTTTGCTGATGGCAATGGGCAATTCAGAAAAGATTGATTCTGGTAAAAAACAATTAGGTGGAACTTTTAAGGGTGTTGCCATGGTCATGTTGACATGGATACTTGTTAGCACAATCATATTTTTTTTAACTGGGAAAAGCGACGGACTTCTTTTCGGCCGGGGGGAAAAGTGGTGGAATTTCAAAGAAACCCAACTGTACGAAATGTATCTGCCATATGAGCCAGGCAGTTATTGTCCTGTGCGGACCTTTGCTCCTCCCGCGAATGTAACCTGCACAACATATAACTTTTACCTCAACCCGCAAACTTGTACTGATACGAGCTCCTACGATGATGCAGCAAAAGCCAGTGGCTATTGCCGAAAGCTAGGTGTTTGCGCGGGAGGACCAGAAATGCTCTGTTGTGATCAAGGTAAAGCCACCAGTTGCCCAACTAGCGATGATGTTAAAAAATATATTACCGGTGAATAAATAATCATTATCAATTATTTCCATGAAATCAAATCGAATCGCATATTCCCTAATATTACTCACCCTAATGACGCTATTTTCTATAGCACCCAGTATTGTTACTGCAGAATCCGTGTGTTGTGATACCGGCACTCCATGTACCACGGGGAATCAGTGTTCAAACGGTGTTTGCGGAGGGTTATGTAATCCGCTAGGTAGTACAGAAATGTCTCTGATGGATCTTTGGGTTAGAATTCTTCAATTAATGCTTGGGGGGGTAGGTTTGTTCGGAGTAATGATGTTCATCTATGGTGGGTTTCTAATGCTTACCTCTGCTGGTAATCCGGATAGGGTTAAGAAAGCTAAAGATACCTTGGTTTGGGCGGTACTGGGTCTTGCTACTATATTTGTCAGTGGAGCAGTTGTAAAATATTTATTTGATAACTTTAAATTCTAATTTATTTTCTGGCATATTCTTTTTGCCATTTTGAGCACTAAAATTGTTCTGTTTTGATGAATAAACAACTCATCGGCATAAGATATCTTATTAGCTAAGATTAGCAGATAAACCACACTAGATTAATTTCCATAATAATAAATGAAAGTATTTTTAGTTTCGTATATATTTGACATAATTAGGTATATTAGACTATAATAAAAATATCAAATCATATATAATCTTCTCATTTTATATATCCTACTAAAAAGGAAAGGGGGTGAAAAATATGAAAAAGATCGTAGGTCTACTCTCAGGAGTTGGAGCGTTGGTAGTGACAAAAACTGCTTATGCCGTCAGCTTCTATGACCCTTCACTAACTTTAGGACTTGGTAGCGCTGACCTTCAGCAAACCGTTATCGGACTGATCCAGTGGGTACTCGGATTTTTAGGTCTAATCGCGGTAATCATGATCCTAATCGGTGGCTTCAAATGGATGACTGCA
>JBAYGC010000011.1:0-46084 GCA_041666845.1 Patescibacteria group bacterium
AATGAGAAACAAGAAAGGTTTTACATTAATTGAGTTATTGGTTGTTATCGCAATTATCGGTCTTTTGGCCACAATCGCGGTAGTAGCATTAAATAGCGCAAGAACAAGTTCACGAGACGCGAAAAGAATCGCCGATATCCGACAAGTACAAACCGGATTGGAACTATATTTCAACTCAGCAACAAAGTATCCTGATTGTACAGCTGCAACAAGAATATCAGCAGTCGATGGTTGTACAGCAACCGGCATATTAACCTATATTGCTGGAATTGATAATATCTTTGATCCTTCCGGAACAGCAACTGCGACTATCTGTACCACTGGAGCTACAGCGCCTTGTGACTATTCGTATATAGATTCAGGGACGAACCAAAATGATTACACGATGTTATTCCGTTTAGAGGGAGCATCTGGTTCGCTAGCAGCCGGAGTACATACAGCGACTTCAGCAGGAATCCAATAGATCTAAGGGATTTTAAAAGAACCTATTCGTCTTGAAGTAAGACAGTAGGTTCTTTTGGTTTAAGCTGGTTTAGCCAAGATGGTGATATTCCTATATAATGGGGTCATGAAAACGCGCGCAATGCTTTTAATTCTCTTCGGATTATTAATTGTAATAGTTCCGCTTTTTTTGAATACGGCAACTGATACAGAATTTACTTTCAATAAAACATTTCTTTTCCAGTTAGGAATTCTATTAATTATTTCTGGAATATGCTTTGTGAACAAATTTTCCGTTGTTCATATTTGGCGGAATTATAAAGTAATTGTTGCTTTATTTGTTTCCTATTTGTTCATATTAATACTGGTAACTCTTTTTTCCCAGTCACCCTATGTGAGTTTTTTCGGTCCGGGCAGGCTACAGGGATTACTGCAGTATTTGTTTTATTTTGCCCTAGCTTTCATAACATTTATTTTAGTTGTGAAAGTATCACATATCCAAAAATTAATTTATTGGATAGTTGCCGGATCCGCAGTGGTCAGTATTGTCGGAATTATGGAACAGCTGGGATTCAGAATATTCAAATATACTATTTTAGATTATGGCATAGCATCAACCCTCGGCCACCCGAGTTTTCTGGGCGGTTATTTGGTTATGACAATTCCATTAACTGTCGCTATAATATTTTTTACTGCCTCCATGATTAAAAAATGGGTGGCAATTTTATTAACACTACTTCAAATATTGGTTCTGTACTTTACCTATACCAGGGGAGCGTGGATTGCTCTAATTGCAGTAGCGATTTTCTCGACTATAATTATGCTTGTAAAACTGAAAAAGAAGAAAGTGCTATATTCTATTATTGGGATAATGATGGTTGTCGGAGGATTTTTGGTCGGGACCGGTCTAATCCAGATAGTTGCTGATTATCAGTCGGGTTCCGGTGCATTGAGAGTCCTTTGGGCGGAGGAAGCTTATGATGCAATTAAGGAGCGCCCGTGGCTGGGATATGGCCTGGAGACACAGAAAGACGTGCTGATCCGCTATTATAACCCACTACAGGGCGTATATGGTTATTATAATGATTTTGCTGATCGTGTTCATAACGAGTTCCTGGATTCGGCACTGACTACCGGCTTAATCGGCCTTTTGGCTTATTTATCAATATTAATCTACACATTTATCCGGGCTATTCGGTTCTTTTTGAATAGTAAGAACACTAATGGATCCGTGATGGTTTTTGCATTAACTGCCGGACTCTTTGCTTACATTGTTCAAGGAATGTTTAGTTTTTCCGTGACGGTTCTCAGTGTTTATTTGTGGCTTTATATAGCTTTGATTTTTATCATTATCAGATTAGAGAATAACGAATCTATTCCTGAAGAAAACGTATTGAGTAGCAGAAATAAGATTATTAATAGATCACTGGGGTTGGTATTTATCATTCTGATCGGAGTAATTACTGTACGACCAATTATTGCAGATGATAATTTAAGGGACATGACGAAGATTGATGTCAATCAGCGGTTTGCATTTTATGAAATACAAGACATACATGACAGTATTCTTCCCTACGCAAAAAACAGTTCTGCCGAAATAGCTTATCGTTTCCGCTATGTTGATTTGCTTATGCAAGTAGCGGCTGTTCAGGAAGATAATGAAAAAAAGACAGTACTTTATGCTTTAGCCGAAGACGAGCTGGCAATAATTAAAGTAAAGAATCCCGAGGATATTAATTACGATTTTAAAATGGGTAATCTAATGAACGAGTGGGGGAGGATTGATAAGAGTAAATTTGATGTTATGAACCAAGCTTATCAAGCAGCGACTTTAAAAAGCCCGAATTATGCACTGACCTACTTTTTTTGGGGAAAAGGGCTGGAGGATGAGGGATTATTAATTGATGCGAGAGAGCAGTATTTAATAGCATTAGGATTGTTTGCTGATCCGGATTCTTCCGGTATTACCAGTGAAGTTAAAGAACATTTAACCCTGACCATAGCTTCAGTATATATCAGACTGTCTGCCGTCGAGAGAGAGTTGGGCAGTGCTGATTTGGCGGATAAATATGAGAATAAAAAACAGGAGCTGATTGCCCCCTACCTTAATCAATAGAAATTAAAATACATTATTCTTCCTTCTGCGTGATTATTGTTTCCCGCAGATTTTTGATTGCCTCTACTTGCCCAAGAAGTTGATCGTGTGTTTCCTGATCGGAATGAATTTTGTTAATACTCTCATTATCAAAAAGATTCAGAGCAATATCTAAAAACTCAATTGCCTGATCATATTTTTTCTGACGTTGAAGCACAAATCCAATCAGCTGGTATTGATATAAATTATTATTCGGGTTGTATGCGATAGCTTTCCGGAATTCATTTTCGGCTTCAACAATTTCTTCATCTTCTCCGGAACTTGCCAAATTCAAGGCATAACCTAACGCTTCGTGTCTTTCGGCAGATAGTGGATCAAGCTCAACGGCCTTTTTGGCATATTTAATACTCTTATAGAGATTCTCATCCCGGACACCTTTATGATCCAACATTCTTATTTGATAATTTTCTGAAAGATTGCTGAATAAATCAGCGTCAAAAGGGTTCAAAGCTATTGCTTTTTCCAGCAGAGCCATTGAATCATCAGTGACATTTATTTCACTTTGGATATTGTTTATCTGCTTATTCCACAGATCGGTAATCGTTGGAATGATTATTAGATATCCGACAACAAGCGATGAAGCAAAAACCATTATTTGGGATTTTTTACTTGTCGCTTTGTTGATCAATTTTTTTTCTTCAAATAACGACCTGTGCAGAGCAAAAATAATTCCTACTTCTATGAACCATAGCAATAATAACGCGGGAATTTCCCAGTCAATATCTGTTAAGCTATGTCCGAATGAAGCAATTATTCCTCCCGTAACTCCGACCGCATAATAATACAATGTCTGATCTTCAGCGGCAGTTTTTCTGATAACCTTCTTTGCTTTATTAAAAATAGAATAGAGGAAGATTAAGAATGTTATTAGTCCGAAAATCCCCAGTTCGGAAAGATAAAGTAACAAATTGTTGTGCGGGGATACGGAAAATGACCAGACGTTTTGCTGGTAATGGGTATAAATGGTTTCAAAGTTGCCGATCCCAACCCCGGTCCACGGATAATTTGTAAACATTTCCCAACTGGTTTTCCAATAGTCAATCCGGTTATTGACGGCATTGGACTGAATTACATTTGCTGATTGAATTGATTCTCCGCTTAATGGTGTGTGTATTTGCAGTAAGCTGAAAACTAGCACCACTGATAAAATTATCAGAATTGATAACCTGGTGATTAATTGTTTGGAAGGCAATTTTCTCGATAGCCAAACCAGCATAAAAAATACGACCGTCATAGCAATCCAGCTTGCCTGAGAAAAAGTGAGGTAAAGGTTTACTGTCAATAATAATGTAGTGATCCCAAAAAAAACATTAGCCTTTCGCTCTTTCCCGGCAAGAAATTGTGTCAGTGTTATCGGCAGTACAAGCAGGATGAATCCGGCAAAAACATTGCGCCAGCCGAAGAATGAAGCAACACCCAGGCTGATATCCTGTAGCTCGAAAAAATTGACGATTCCGTTGATCGCGGCAACTAGGGCAACGGTTGAAATGATAAAGATTATTAACTTAAACTGCTCTTTACTCCTGACAAATTGGACGATCATCCAAAAGGCTGTGATAAACAGCAGATACATAACCAAAGTCAGGATGCTGTTGTAGTAATATACGGAAAACAAAGATGAAAGGATTAAAAAGAAAATTAGAGATTTTAAAATAATTGGAAGTTTGAATTTTTTATCATCAGTTTGGGTAGCGGCGATTAAAAAGACGGATAGGATTACTATTTCTATGATTGCCAAATACCAAACGGAACGGCTGGACCAACCAAAAAGAGTAGATGTGATAATGACACCGATGCCAAATATGATTGTAGACGAGTTTTTATTTACCAGTTGCATTGATAATATCCCTGTACACTTCCAATGTTTTTTGGGCCGTTCTTTCCCAAGAAAAGTTATTTAATAAGTGGTTTTTTAATAAATCAGATTTTGGAGACCGATAAGCATCTATCACAGAATTCTTTATTGAATTAATATCCGCCGGACTGCAGTATTTTGCGAAATCTGCCAAGTATTCTCTGGCGTATCCCTGGTCTGTGCTGACGACATTACATCCGGCTAATCCGGCCTCAAGGCTTACTAAACCGCACGTTTCAAACCAGCTTGGCAATACATGCACTTTGGCCGAAGTATATGCTGATTTTATCATATCTTTTGAAGCATCGGTAATCAGTAGGATATTTGCGTTTTTATCGGCATCTTTTTTTATGATCTGAAAATATTTTTTGTGATTTTTCTGAGGCTTACCGATTAAGACAAGCTTGATCCCTGTATTCTTTAAAGCCTGCATCAGTTTGATCTGATTTTTAATGCTGGAAAAATTGGCAACGCATAGCACAAAATCTTGAATGCCATATTTTTGCATGAATAGATTCGAATTAGTATTCGCAAATTCCGCATCAATTCCGTTTGGTACAATGTAATACTTATTATGTATCCCCAGGTCCTTTTCCAGTAGCTTCATTTCCAGATCGGAATTCAGGAGCAAGGCATTAACACCGGAAAGTATTTTCTGCTGTTGCTGTACGTAGCCATTATTGAGCTGTGCGAAGAATTGTGGATATAAATGAATATTGGTCAGCGCCCTAGTGAACAGTTTAAACAGTTCTTTGGTATTTTTGTCGGGTATAACTTTCATAAATAAACTCTGCAACCCGACCCGGCCATTACGATCCCACTCGTCAAAATTCTGATAAAGGGGAGTAATTGCAACCGGTTTATTCTGATTCTGAGCGTTTAGAAACTGGACATATGTTTCGTGTGGTCTCGTGATGTTAAAAAGATGGACAAGGTCGTATTTCGACAAATCCGGCTGCAGTTCGGTTGAAATATTAACGGACACCCCGAGTTTCCGTAGCTGTTCCGCGGTTTTGTTGATTTGCAGGGTATCTCCGCCCGGCTTGGAATTCAGATCAATTCTGCTGTTTAATAGAATTTTCATATTTGTTGTATTGCTTTTTGGATAATAGAGTTATGAGCAAAAACAAATAACTTCGAGCTTTTTGCATTTGTTCTAAATTGAATATACCACAAATCATTCCAATGATTGAATAAATGCAGCTTTTCAGAATAAACAATAAATAAATCACTGAGGCTGATAAATTGCCATGATGTTTTTTGAAAAAATGTATGAGGTTATGATGCGTAAAGATGATTGCGGTATTTTTGCTTATTGAGCTGGCTCGGTTATTATGAACTACCATTTCAATTGGGAAGTAAATATTTCGGTAGCCATTTTTCTTAATTCGATAACACAAGTCAACTTCTTCAACGTACAGAAAAAATTTATCATCAAATCCGGCCACCTTATTAAATAATTGTTTACTAATAATAAAGCAGGATCCTGATACCCAATCAGGGCTGAACTCATTTTGATAAACCCCGCTTTTACGGATATGGTAATTACTTTTTAATTGGATTGATCGATCCAGAAAAAGTGTTTCTGTGAGGAGGTTGAGCAGGGTAGGGAAGCTACCGCAAGATGGTTGCAGTGATGAGTCTCTATTTATTATTTTAAAACCGACTGCTCCGGCATTTTCAGTGTTTGCCATTGATTTTTCAATCTCTATTAAGGCGTTTTTTTGCAGGGTAGCGTCACTGTTCACAAAGAGAAGAAAATCTCCGGATGCGATTCTCGCTCCCTGGTTATTTGCGGCACCAAATCCTACATTGAAATCATTTTGTATTAATTTAACCTCAGGAAAATATTTATTTACCATATCACCCGAGCCATCCGATGAAGCGTTATCAACTACGACAACCTCAGTTTCATTATTTTGATTTTGAACTTTAATAGAATCCAAGCAGTCTTTCAAAAGCTGTTTTGTATTATGGTTTACGATGATAATTGATATTCTCATTATTATACTTTTTGTGCGATGACAATCATATCCTCACCCAGTCCAGAGTGTCGACCATACCATTCCATCGGGAGATCATACATTAATCTTTTAATCGGTTTTAGAACCGGCTTAAATTGGTGATAGATTTTTTTTATTCTTCCCAAATTTTTCTCAGGAAATTTGTTAAGAGGATTTATTGGTCCGTAAAATATTTCTAATACTTTGAATCCGTTTTTTTCAAGAATAGCGGTTATTGTCTGCTTATCAAAGAAGAATAAATGTTCCGGTGGTGTCAGACAATTCCAATCAGTAAAATTGTTGAATGTTTTACTATTGGCTAAATTTGGAGTGGAGATCCCTAATATTCCACCCGGTAGGAGTAATGAGTTAATTCTTTTTATGAATATATTAGGATCCTGCATGTGTTCAATGATTTCAAATGCCGTAATAGCATTGAAATGATTATTGGGGAAAGGTGACTCTTCCAATGTTGGATAAATTTCAACTCCTAATTTATTCTTAGCACTGTTTCTGGCAAATTCGGAAAGTTCAATTCCTGAAATGTCCCAACCTTTTTCTTTCGCAACCTCTAAGAAATATCCCACTGCGCATCCGATGTCCAATAGTTTCCCTTTATTTTTCAGACGCCCCTCTATTTTTTTTAGTGCCTGGGAGGGGATGTATTTAAACCATTCTTCATTATCTCTGCTCAGATAGTCAATTCCCTGATAACCGAAATTATATCCGCCGGAAAAATATTGTTCATTATATATTTCCTTGGTTACTTCAGCAGTCGGTTGAGGATTGATATAAAATAGCCCACACTTACATCTTACAACATGGTAAGAATTTTTTTCCCCGACCATTTCATAGTGTCCTGATCCGCAAAGGGGACATTTAATCTCAACTTTTGAATTATTTAGCATGTTGTTTATTTATAAAAGAATTGATAATTCCGATTAATACCCCGAAGTCCCAAACAGTTTTGAAAATAATAAAATAATACTTTCTATATTTAACGCTTTTATATAATCCAACCATAATTGATGCAGGCAAGGAATACTTCACTAATCTAAGTAAGGTGAAAATTGGATTCTTATTATTTCCTCTTCCTATCCAGCGGGCAGTAGTAAACGTTTCACGGGCGCTGTCGGGGTTATAATGGTAGGAGATCGCATTCCGGGCTGCCTGGGATTTAATCTTGATCTTAGGGTAAAGTGTAAGATCTTCTCCATATCCGACATCATCAAACCCGCCCGCGTTGATAAAAAGATCCTTTTTTATCGCTTTAAATCCGGTATAAGTATCCGGGAAATCCTTTTTTACTTTTCTATGAAAATCTAAATTCAGATTAATATTATAGCACTGTGACCAAATATTTTCCGGATTGGCAACGTACATTTCTTTGGAATAAGTTCCAATCGCTTTTCCCTCTACAATCAGAGAAGTAAGGTCTTCAATGAAGTGTTTATCATAATGTATATCACCATCACCAAAAACCAGTATATCACCGTTAGCATGTTCGGCACCAAGATTTTTTGCCGCTGCCGGTCCGCGATGTGGTTGGTGCAGGTATTTAACCGGATATTTTTTAATGATCGTTTGGGAATTGTCTGTTGAATCATCATCCACCACGATAATTTCTAAATCAGTATAAGTTTGATCAAGCATTGTTGACAGGCATCGGTCCAGATATTTTTCCTCATTATAGACAGGGATAATTACCGAAACACTATTTTTCATCAGTTATAATTTAGGGATAAAAAGGCTTTTAAATGAAACGGAGAACTGAAGATTTCTCCTGATAAAAAATAAACGGACAAAAATACTTAATGTTTCAGAGAAAATCAAAGCTATTGCAGGTCCCACTGGACCATATTTGAATGAAAGAATTATTCCTAAACAAAGGTTAAATAGCATAATTGCAAAATCATAGGGGATATATTTTTTTATATGCTGAGTACTAAGGATTACATAGCCAAGCGGGGAATTAATAAAAAACAGAACTAGGCTGATTGTTAGTACTTTCAATACTTTAGAAGCATCAGCAAAGTTCTCGCCGAAAAGTATTGGTATAACAAAGTCTGATAGTGAAAGTATTAATACGGCAATGGGAATTATGACCCAGAAGAGAATTTTTAAGGTTTTTTCACAACTTTTCTTGATCTGATCCTTGTTCTCCTGAGCAATTTGTCGTGACATGGATGGAAAAAATGCCATCATCAAACTCCCGGGAATAAAAAATAGAGCGAGGACAAGTTTCAAGCCGGCATTATATATTCCCACCTGTCCGATGTCAGTAATTTTTGAAAGAATGATTGATCCATTATTAATATAAATCATCCAAAAGATCGCCATGAGGGCATATGGCCATGAATCCCGGAATATCTTTTTCCATACTCCCAGATTGATGTCGCGGTAATTGAAAGAGAACATCTTTTTTGACAAATAGATACCGACCCCGATTGCCAAAATAATATTCAAAGACACCAGAATCAGAAATGCTTCCAAAAGTCCAATCTTAAAATATAATATGGGAATGATCACCAATGGTGAGAGCAATGACTGGATGAATAAAAGGCCTGCCGAGAAGCTCATTTTTTCCTCAGCGTTTAGCATCGCTACAAACGTATTGATTATGGAATTAGCCAAGATAAGCGATCCTAGCACAATAATCAGTGTGGTTGTTGCTTCAGGATAATCAAATAAAAACGCTGCTCCAATGAGGATCGAATAAAAAAAGACAGCCAAGACCAGGCGTAAGACAAGCGTATTAACAAAAAAACTGTTTTTAACAGTATTATCCCGAGCAACTTCCCTGATTGTCAGTTTGTGAATTCCCCAGTCTGAAAGACCGCTGAAAATCATAACAAAGCTGAATACCAGAGTGTATTGTCCAAATCCGTCAACTCCGAGCAGGCGGGCAATGATCGGAACAGAGAATAACGAAACAGCCTTGGTTAAAATTTGCCCGGCACCGAGTGATAGAGTGTTTTTTATAATCGTATTATTCTTGGCGTATTGAAGACCCTTCTGAAGCACATGATTCATGCAATAATTGGTTTACAATTAGGATAAATAATGGTATTATTATAACAGAAATTTGAGTTAAAATAAAGGTGGATTTTGTTTTTCATGACAACATTTCGCAAACTGATAAAACGCATTCTGGATCTGATTATCGCCCTTCTGCTTTTCGTGCCGGCGATAATTTTTAGTTTTGTTGTCGGTACACTGATCAAACTGGATTCACCCGGTCCGGTTTATTATAAACAGAAGCGGTATGGTAGGAATAACCGGCCTTTTGTGATGTACAAGTTCAGAACAATGTTTGTAGATGCCGATAAGCAGCAGGCGATGTTGCAGGCTAAAAATGAGGCAACCGGGTTTTTATTTAAAATGACAATTGATCCGAGACAGACTAATATCGGGAGATCGCTCCGAAACACCGGTGTGGATGAGATCCCGCAGATTTTTAATGTTTTAAAGGGAGAAATGAGCTTGGTCGGCCCGCGTCCCTTGCCGATTAACGATGTGGATTTTAATGAATTGGAAAAACAACCCAATCTCAACAGTCAGTGGGCAATTCGCACCAAGGTCAGGCCGGGGATTACTGGACTGTGGCAGATAAATCCCGGTAGTCACTCTTTTTCGGATATGCTTGGATTGGATGAAAAATATGTGAATAATTTTTCTCTACGGACCGATTTTGAAATTATCAGTAAAACTGCTCAAATGGCACTAAGCTCAATATTTCCAAATTTTATCCGAAACCCGAAAAACGGATCCAAAAAAATTGATAATAAATTAGAAGTTGAAATTAAAAAATAATGTTTGAAACATTTGTGTTTGTTTATGGACTGATCATCGGCAGCTTTCTGAATGTCGTGGTCTACCGGATGAAAAATAAAAAAGATTTCCTGAAAGGCAGATCTTTTTGTACGCATTGTAGAAAGACTCTATCCGCCATTGATCTCGTACCGCTTTTGAGTTATATCATGTTGCGTGGTAAATGCCGTTACTGCAAGAAAAGCATTTCCAAACAATATCCTTTGGTTGAATTGGGTACCGGCTTGGTATTTTTAATCCTGTATCTGAAATTTGGCTTTTCCCTTGAGTTCTATATTTATGCGCTCTATTCCGTATTTTTAATAATCATTTTCGTCTATGATTTGCTCTATTATTTAGTGCTTGATTCAGTATCTATCCCCGCGATTATCATCGGATTTATCGGCTCTCTAGTATTGGGATTTCCACTGACGAATATATTAATTGGTGGTATAATAGGGTTGACTTTTTTCCTGTTACAGTTTGTAATCTCGAAGGGAAAATGGATCGGTGGGGGAGACTTAAGGCTGGGATTGATGTGCGGATTCATGGTCGGCTGGCCGAAAATTCTTCCGCTTTTAGTGGTCACTTACGTGAGCGGGGCAATTATCTCCGTGTCGTTACTGGCAACAAAAAAGAAGAAGTGGGAGGATTCCGTCCCGCTTGGAATATTTCTTACATTAGCTACGCTGGTTGTACTGTTATACGGTAACCAAATCATTGACTGGTATACCATTTAAAACAATCCACAATGAAGTATTTCAGTCTTAGCAAAAGAAGAGAAGGTTATTCATTACTGGAATTGGTTATTTCCATTTCCATTTTTGTTATTATTTCAACAATTGTGATGAATAATTTCCGGCAAGGGCAAAAAATGGATGATTTAAGAACAGGTGCTATTGAATTAGTAAATAATTTTCGCGAAGTTCAAACGCTCGGTATGTCCGGCCAGGTGGTCAATGTCTGCAATGGCGGTGATAATGATCTTGGTTCTTGCAGTACGGACGTTGACTGTCCAAACGGGGGTACGTGCGGTTTGGTGCCGATTGGAGGATTTGGAATTTCGATCGGTAAAGTTTATGATACAAGTGTTTGGAAGTATTGTTACGAAACTGGTTCAACTATTGATTGTCCAACCACGTATACCCTCTTTGCCGACTTATCCGGTACTGCAGGTAAGTTTGATGTTGGAGGGGGAGATATTCCACTGGCAGGAAAAAATAATTATGCCTTACCCAAGAATGTCAGAATCAGAGATTATAATGTTTCTTGTTCTTGGCAAGACTCGCCGGGGTTTACTATTTGCCCGAATGCTACTCCTTTTGGAATTGATATTTCCTTTCGTCCACCAAAACCAACCCCCTACTTTTTTACCCCAATACCACCCAAGCCAAAAACATTTGCCGAACAAACGATCAGAATAATGTTAGAGCATAAATCAACGGGCAAATGCCGTATGGTTATGATAAATGGTGTTTCAGGGGAAATTAGTGAAATTGCTGATTTTGGTTCTGATTGTAATATTTTTCCTTTAGAATAAATCATGCTATTCAGAAGAATTACAAAAAATAATATAGGTCAAAGCTTAATTGAACTGGTTGTGGCGGTCAGTATTATTTTAATTGGCGTTGTCAGTACCTTGGTTCTGACTGTTACAACGATTAGAGGTGGAAAAGCAAGCAAAATGCAGGCTGTTGCCGGCATTCTGGCTCGTGAGGGGATAGAAGTAGTGAAACAACAAAGATATAATAATTGGTTAAAGATTGAGTCAAACAATCTTTCGTTTGTTGATTGGGATCAAGGTTTATATAATGATCTATATGAAAATGTTTTGACAGTTGAATTTAATTCTTCAACTCCTGCATGGAATTTGAATTTTAATATTCAGGCAACAACAACCCAGGAGTGTATTGATGATCCGAATAGTAAATGTCTTCTTTATCTAAAAAACGGTATTTATAGTCACGATTCTACCGGTATTGCCACGCCATTCTATCGGGTAGTTACTATTAATTCAATATGTAAAAAAGCCTCTGACGGAATAGAAGAATTTAGAACATATTGGGATTGTGGAACCGATGAAAAAGTCGGCGTCCAGGTAATTTCTAATGTTTTTTGGAAAGAAAAGGGGAGTTGGAATTCTGTGATGCTTGAGGATCATTTGTATAATTGGAAATAGGGGTTAGGGAAAAGGACAGGGATTTTAAAATATATGAAGATACAGATAAAAAAAATATTAAACAAGAAAGCGGCCGGATATTCCCTGATGGAGATGGTGGTTGTCCTAGCTGTTTTCTCAATGACCGCACTGATGGCGGTCAATCTGTTCGTAACTATTACCAATATCCAAAGGCAAGTACGCAATGTCCAAGCGGTACAAAGTGATGCCCGTTTTGTTATGGAGTCAGTAATTAGAGAAGCGCAAATTGGAACAATTGATTATGAATTTTACAGGGGTCATTGTGAAGGGACGGCTGGCGAGGGAATTGACAATTATATCTCTTGTGAGAGTAATTCAGATTGTGCTGGCAATTCATGCGTATCTATCGACTTATCAAACGGACCTGCCGATATTTTAGTGACCAGAGATCAGGAAAACAAGCAGGTTTTATACAGATTGAATGGGCAGGATATGGAAGTTTGTTCGAACAGTTCATTTTATCGCAACCGATGTTCGGTTAATGATAATTGGCAAGTAGTTACACCGGAAAAAGTGATAGTAACGGGATTTTCTTTGTATATTTTTCCTTTTTCTGATCCATATTCTACCAAAACAAGTTGCACTGTCGGTTTAGATTGTGATTCCGGCATTTGTACCAATAACTTCTGCGAAATTCCGGATATCCAGCCGATGGTAACGATAATAATGAATAGCAGTGCTGGAGAAGGAATAGAGCAGGAAGAAGTAAAGCTCCAAACAACCGTAACATCAATGGTATTCCGAAGATAAATGAAAAATGCAATCAAAAAACTGAAATCGAAATTAATGAAAACTGGAGAACAGTCCGGTCAGGCACTTTTACTTTCTTTATTGATTATGGCCGGAATTACGGCGGCTGGTGTTGGATTTGCGACATTGATTATCAGTCAAATTAAGGCGACGGAAAATATTGAAAATTCTATGGCAGCATCTTATGCAGCAGAAAGTGGGTTGGAAAAAGCTTTGCATATTGTGAAAATTAATCGTAAGACAGGCACTAGTTTAGCTCAAACCATCGCGGACATTAAAGCAGTTGCTGATTCTCATGAATTTACCAAAACCGGTTTAAGTGTTTTATTTGATCAAAACTCGATATTAAGTGAAGAGGTCAGCAACAAATTTTCACTTCTGCAAGATGAGTCAAGACAAATTGATTTTTATGATCCCGATGCCCCTTTTGGCACGGATACAGGAATAAAATATCTGTACATATCATGGGATAATAATCCATTACCAATTAGTGATCCGCTGTATGAAAGTGGTTATGGTACCGGATCAGAATGGGTCGAGATAAGCTGGACTGGTTGGGATATTAACGGAAATTCATTTGAAAATGTTGAAAAGGTTTTTCTGGCAAGTAACGCCCTTGGATATAATTCTGGATTATGCAATGAAGATTCGTATATTCAATGCAAAACAATTGAGTTGGATCCAAACACGATTGGTTTAGCACATTACCAGATTAGGGTAAAAGCTTTTTATACAAATGTAGATGATGTTGAGATAAAGGCGCTTGATCAGAGTTATGTAATAGTAGACATACCGTCTCGGGTTCGGATTAAAACAATTGGGAAATTTGGGCGTACCCAGCAGGCATTGAACGCTTCGCTGCCCTGGAAGATTCCTATTTCCGGCTTGTTTGATTATGTAATATTTTCAGAAGAAAAAGTGGATAAAGTTCGCAGTTTAAATATTAAAAAATATGAAGGTCCTTCTTCACCCGGCACTGTATCTCAAATTATCGGTGGTAGATGGGCGCAGCCATTGGACAATGCCAAGGTTAATGATGGTATACCAACAAGTTATAATACTGACGATTGGGATGATAATTCTGTTGAAAAAGAAATCAAAATAATCAAAGCGGATGGCAGTATCGGCAGTCAGAATAAAGCAACTCTGGCTCCATGGGGTGTGACGCCTAATCCCGGTTACAGCATTTATGGCGGGCCAGGTGATCTATGGGGTGAAAAATGGACGCCGGCACGAATTAATGATTCCGATTTTGGGTTTACTCTTCAAGTCGGGGATATCGATGAACTGGAAAATAATATAAATTTCAGTGATTTTGCATTTAATATACCGTATCAGGCAAATATCACTGGAATTCAAATAGAGGTTGAAAGATGGCAAAGAGGGACTGAATGTGGTTTTGACTGTTATATTGTCGAACATTTTATAGATCATGTTCGTATGACAGTGTACTATGATGTGCCGGAATACTTATAAATTATTCATGTTGCAAGGTTATAAAAATCAGGTGTTAAATTTGCATAGATGAAGAAACAGGAAGCGAAGTCGCGCATCGAAAAATTAAAGCAGGAAATAAATCGTCACCGGTATCTCTATCACGTTTTGGATAAACCGGTGATTTCTGATGCCGCACTGGATTCACTGAAACACGAGCTGGATAATCTGGAAAGGGAATACCCGGAATTTTTAACACCCGATTCACCAACACAGCGGGTGGGCGGTAAACCTTTGGATAAATTCAATAAGATACAGCATTTTTCTAGAATGATGTCTTTGAATGATGTCTTTTCTCAAATAGAGCTTGAGGATTGGGAGCAGAGAAATGCCAAGCTAATACCCGCAGGGAGCAAGGTCAGCTATTATTCTGAAGTAAAGATGGACGGTCTGGCAATTTCCTTAACCTATCGCAACGGCTTGTTAGTGGTGGGAGCGACGCGGGGGGACGGAAGAGTCGGTGAGGATGTAACCCAGAATATTAAAACTATTGAGGCAATCCCATTAAAGATAAATATTGATGCTTTAGATCAAAAGAATCGACAATCGGCGAAAAAAGAAATAATTGTTCGGGGTGAAGTTTTTATGGCAACGGCGGATTTCAACCATCTGAATAAAATTCAGAAGAAAAAAGGCGAACCGGAGTTTGCTAATCCTCGTAATGCGGCCGCGGGATCAATCCGGCAATTGGATTCCACGATTGCCGCGGGGCGCAGATTAAGTTTCATGGCTTATGATCTTGTTTCTGATCTCGGTCAAACAACCCATCAGCAGGTACACCAGATTTTACAGCAATTGGGGTTTCGGGCGGGGGAGGGCAGTGCAAATTCATTAAACAGTCTTTGTAATGATCTATCAGACGTTGAAGAGTATTATAAAAAAATTGCAAAAAAACGCAGTCAACTGCCGTTCTGGATTGACGGAATAGTAATCAATATTAATGAACTGCATGTTTATCAAAGATTAGGATTCGTGGGTAAGGCACCCCGTGGCGCTGTAGCCTATAAATTTCCGAGTGAACAGGCTACGACTGTCGTGGAAGATATTCAGGTTCAAATCGGCCGGACCGGAGCATTGACTCCGGTTGCGCATCTGACCCCGGTCCGTATCGCAGGCAGTACTGTTTCTCGGGCAACATTGCATAATGAAGATGAGATAAAACGGCTGGATCTAAAAATCGGGGATACGGTTATTATTCAAAAAGCCGGAGATATTATACCGGATATTGTCCAGGTACTGCCAAATATGCGCACCGGCAAAGAAAAGAAATTTAATATGCCGAAAGTTTGTCCGATGTGCGGATCAAAAGTATTGCGGAAAGCCGGGGAGGTGGCGCATTATTGTACAAACAAAAATTGTTTTGCCGTGCAACGGGAAAAAATATACCACTTTGTTTCAAAAAAAGCATTTGATATTGAAGGTCTCGGTCCTAAAATAATTGACCAATTATACGAAAACAGCCTGATTAAAAATGCTGCGGATATTTTTGATCTTACAGTAGATGAACTAAAATCACTGGAACGCTTTGCCGAAAAATCCGCTGAAAATACTGTCAGAGCGATTAATAATTCCAAAAATATTACTCTGGCCCGTTTTATTTACGCTCTGGGTATTCGCCACATCGGAGAAGAGACGGCGGTGGATTTGGCCGACAGTTTCGGCAGTATTGAAAAATTAAAAAAAGTAGACGCAGTTGCCCTGAATACCGTGCATGAAGTCGGTGAAGTAATGGCTGATTCAGTAACAAAGTATTTTCAAGATTCAAACAATCTCGCGATAATTGACAATCTGATTGCCAGCGGGGTTAATATTGTGAACCCTAGAGCCAAAAAGAAAACTGCAATCACTGGAAAAAGCATTGTAGTTACCGGCACACTCAACTCTTTTTCGCGCGAAGCGGTGAAAGAGAAAATCAGAGAGGCGGGGGGCAGTATTTCCAGCTCAGTAAGTAAACAGACTGATTATTTACTGTATGGCGATAATCCGGGATCAAAGTATGAAAAGGCAAAAACACTGAATATTGCCACTATTTCCGAAGCCGAATTTCTTGCCATGCTGAAGTAATAAATGATAAAATAAACAAATAATGGCTATATCTAAAGACGAAGTTAAACATTTGGCTCAGCTTGCACGCATCGAGCTGACTAAGGAGGAGGTTGATAAATTCCAGAAACAAATCACCTCTATTTTAGATTACATAAATAAACTGGAAAAAGTGACGGTAGAAAAGGGGGAGAAGATTGTTGTGTCCGATATAGAAAATATTTTAAGGAATGACGTTGTTAAGAAATCAGGGAATCAGGAAGAACTTATCGAACAGGCGCCTGATCGTAAAAACGGTCAGATTAAAGTTAAGACGATATTAAAAAAAAATGAAACTATCTGATCTTACACTTAAAGAAGCTTCCCAGAAATTAAAAGATCGCAAAATCTCTTCTGTTGAGCTGACACAAGAATATTTAAATAATATTGAGAAGACTGAACCAAAAATTTCAGCTTTTCTTGAAATCAGTAAAGATATTGCAATTGATAGCGCTAAAGAAGCGGATAAAAAAATTAAGGAAGGCGGGTATGGCTCACCGCTTTTAGGCATCCCCGCTGCACTGAAAGACAACATGTTAGCTCTGGGTACGCACGCCACTGCCGGATCCAAAATTCTGGAAAATTACCGTTCGATGTATGATTCAACAGTGGCAACCAAACTGAATAATTCCGGAATGGTGCTTTTGGGCAAGACAAATCTGGATGAATTTGCCATGGGTTCATCCACGGAAAATTCGGCATTTCAAAAAACAAAAAATCCCTGGAATTTGAAAAAAGTCCCGGGAGGTTCATCCGGCGGTTCTGCAGCTGCAGTGGCGGCTAAAGAATGCGTATATGCATTGGGTTCTGATACCGGCGGGTCAACCAGACAGCCGGCGGCTTTTTGCGGAGTAGTCGGATTAAAGCCAACCTACGGGAGGGTGTCGCGTTACGGGCTGATTGCTTTAGCGTCTTCTTTGGACCAGATTGGTCCGATTACCAGAACGGTAGAGGACTCCGCCCTGGTTCTAAATGCAATTGCCGGACAGGATTCAAAGGATTCAACAACTGCGCTGGTTCCGGTCGAAGATTATACAAAAAATCTGAAAAAAGATATTAAAGGTTTACGGATCGGAATACCAAAGGAATATTTTGTCGGCGGGATTGATAAAAATGTTGAAGAAGGTATCCGGACGGCAATTGGTCAGTTAGAAAAAATGGGAGCGAGTGTCAGAGAGGTGAGTCTGCCGTATACGGATTATGCATTAGCGGTTTACTATATTATTTTACCGGCAGAAGCGAGCTCTAATCTTTCGCGCTATGACGGCATTCGGTACGGCTATTCTATAACGCAGGATGATAAAGATATTAAGGATTTATTTTCTGTTTACAGCCGATCACGTGCTGGAGGACTGGGTGATGAGGTGAAGCGGCGGATTATGATCGGCACCTTTAGCCTGTCCAGTGGTTTTTATGATGCATACTATCGCCGTGCTCAGAAAGTCCGTGAATTAGTTAAGAATGATTTTGCCGAAGTTTTTACGGAAGTTGATATCCTTGTTACTCCAACCACCCCGACTACTGCGTTTGATATTGGTGAAATGGTTAACGATCCGCTAACCATGTATCTGTCCGACGTATTTACAGTCTCGGCAAATATCGGGGGAATTCCGGCAATTTCCGTGCCCTGTGGTTTTTCTGAGGGAATGCCAATCGGTCTGCAATTTATGGCAAAACCTTTTGCAGAGGGCCAGCTTTTACAGATCGCATACCAGTATGAACAGAATAACAATTGGTTCAAGGAAATGGCGAAAATATAACCATATATTGCAAATTTTATGGTTTTATGTTATAGGTAAGGAGAGACTTCAATTAATAATTTAATATCACAATCCAATATAACTTTATGAGTACCAAGCAAAAAATTCTTTTAATTGAAGATGACAAAATGTTACTGGAGATGTATACCGCGAAGTTTACCAGAGAGGGGTTTGAAATTGCTACAGCAGAAAACGGTTCAGACGGGTTAAAAGCGGCAAGAGACACGAAGCCGGATATGATCTTGCTCGACATTATCATGCCGAAATTAGACGGTTTTGCAACATTGAAAGAAATACGTAAAGATGAAAATATAAAAGATGTGCCGGTTATTTTATTAACTAACCTTGGTCAGGATCAAGATATTCAGAAAGGCAAGGATCTTGGTGCTGATGACTATTTTGTAAAAGCAAATCACACGCCGACAGAAATAGTCGAGAAGGTTCAAGAACTACTAAAGAAAAAGGGGAATATACAATAATGAAAGAGCGATCGCTTATTATCATAAAACCTGATACTTTGCAAAGAAATTTGTTAGGGGAAGTCGTCACGCGTTTTGAGAGAAAAGGTTTAAAGATTGTCGGAATGAAAATGATTTCAATTGATGATGCTTTAATTGCCGCGCATTATGAACATCACCAGGACAAGCCGTTTTTTGAGGATTTGAAAAGATTTATGCAGTCCTCGCCGGTTGTGGTAATGGTGCTGGAAGGATTTAGCGCGATCAACGCTATAAGACTAATCGTCGGACCAACTTCCGGAAGAGATGCGGATGCCGGTAGTATCCGCGGAGATTTGTCTATGAGTAAAGGTCATAATATTATTCATGCATCGGACTCGTTAGAATCAGCCGGTAAAGAAATATATCGTTTTTTCAACGAGGACGAACTGTTTAATTATAAAAAACTGGATTCTTCAGCAATTTATGATGATGATGAACTAAAGGAGATGGAAAAATAGCTTGACAGAGTAATTCCGTCAGCATATTATTCAGAGTAACAAAATGCAAAATACAATTTCAATTATTAAATTGATTATTTCCAGAATCTCTGGCTAGTTTTGCATTAATCCTCATTAATTAAACTAGCCGAGAGGCTAGTTTTTTAAAATCCATGAAATACAAAGTAAACCTTATTATTAAACTGATTATGATTATCATCTATCACTGATGAGCGGTTTAGTATATATAATAAAATTATTAAACCGGCCTCATTCCGCCGGTTCTTTGTTTGATGGTTGGTAAGGGTGCTTATGGAGCATCATTACGAGTCATAAAACTCGGTTTGTACTTTGAGATAATGGGAATTATGATCCGCTAATATTACATGCACAGTATCCGCTGTTCAAAATGTGGGCTCCGGTCAGAAAGGAGAAAAGATGGCTCAAAGAGGAAATGGTCACTCTGCGCACTTCGCTTCCGGTGTAGGACACCAGTCAGACGCGCCCTTCGGTGCGTATTTCGATCCTGCAATTCAGAAATGGAGGTGCAAGCAGTGCAGATTGTCTCTGACTAATTGTGTTTGCCAGGAGAAGTCTCTGGAGGATACTGAAGCTGTCACCGACTGATTGGCAAGAAAGGAACAGTATGAATTCGCTAGTTGCCACTGCCTTTGATCAGGTGCGGGACATCCGCTGCCCGGACGGCGTGATACTAACCGAATCTGGCCAGTATCAGTGCGCCGGATGTGGGTTGAATCCCGTTAACTGCTGCTGTCCGGAAATGCCGGAAGTGTACGTGATTGAGCTCGATGGCGAGTTCGACATGACCGGTGGCGGTTACACGACTGATCCCACCTGGAGTTCGGCGAGGAAACTGCGTACGGGTCTGGTTTGCCTCAACGGCGTGATCATCAGTAGCGGTGAGCCTCGCTGTGTGGACTGCGAACTGACCCCGTACACTTGCTGCTGTCCCAACAAACCGATTGTGACTATTGTGGATTTTGGGGGTCACTACAATATGGCTCCCGCATTTGTTCCCGGCGGACATATGGACATATAGTCCAGTTCAGCATTGCTCTTTCAGCCTGAGATTCGTGTAATCAAAGGCTTTTTTTATTTGGTAATCAGTAGATAGTAATTCGTAATTGGTAATTTGTAACTGACAAGGCTAGATCATTGTTTACTAATTACCAATTACTGATTACGGAATTCTGATTATTCACATTTGACACAAAAAATCATTATGATATTATTCATATCAATAATCATGAAATATTCAATTAGCCTCAGCATAAATAACCGAAAATCCGTTGCGCCAAGCAAACGTGGTTTCTATTTTGGTTATTTTACCCATTAAGCTGATGGCTGATTAGTGTATCACTAAAATATATTTATCCAGACCATCGGCAAGATGGTTTTTTGATATATGGTTGTTCTTTTCATGTGGATCAAGCGGAAGTCTACAATAGTATAACCGGACCAACCGCAGGAAGGGGAGAGAGATGCGGAAAAAAAAGCCTGATGTATCCAGAAAGGATTCAGGGTTACCTGAAAAGGAAACAGAATCCAAGCCAGCTTTTCCTTGCAGTTCGTTCAGCGTACCGAGAGAACGGTACCGTCCATACTTTGTTGGTACTCCGGGATTGCCAAACATTCCTAATGGGAACCAAGAAACCGAAGATAAGTGAAGGAGGTGTCTTGTGACCAGCGATAGCTCGGAATCCCGCTCCGAAGGAATCCGCGGGCTGGAAAACAGCACTGAGCCGGTTAATGGCTCAGATTCTCGCTTGCTTGAGAAGCCGGAACAGGATTACATACAGGCTGATCAGTATGTTCTGGCCGACACGGGATGTGGAATGGTCTTTCTCAAGAAAGATCAGGGGGTTGTTCCTCCGATTTGATCTAATCCAAGGCACCATTTGCAAATGCGGTGGGCCTTTTTTTATTACAACATATTTTTGACTTGCCAAAGCGCTTTTCAAAAAGTATACTTAAATTGCTCTACTATTAGGTTCTAGTTTAATCCGGTTCTACAGGATTATCGCATCGGGAACCCTAGATCGCTATGTTCTGTGGAATATAGTTGCGGGTACCCACGTTCCTATCCGGAGCCAGTGCGATTATCTAGTCCTAAGGGTAGGGCATATGTTTTGTAAATGTAACGGGGTGTCCCCGTTAGAAATATACCGTATAAATCCATGTATTTCACATATGTTCTATTGAGTAAGAAAGACAATAAATTTTATACCGGTTATTCAAATAACCTGATGAAAAGGTTAAAAGAACATAAGGATGGCAAGGTATATTCAACAAAGAATCGTTTGCCTTTAAAGTTAGTTTATTATGAGGTCTGTCTGAATGAAGAGGATACTAAAGCAAGAGAGAAATATCTTAAATCAGGGATGGGGAAGCGTTACATAAAAAACAGAATAAAAGGTTACTTAAAATAAATTTCTAACGGGGTGTGGCCTAGTGGCTTAAGGCGCATGCATGGGGTGCATGAGATCGGAGGTTCAAATCCTCTCACCCCGACCACGGGTCATTAGACCCTTCACCTATCACAACCAAACAAGTTTGGTTGTTTTTGGTTTCGGGTCTATGCCCCTTTCCCCAAAAATGCTGAAAGCATTTTTGGGGGCCCCATTAAGTCGGATTAATTCCAGTTTTTTATCTAATATTATTGTTAAAATAGTTTTTTGTATGATAAAATATGATTATGGAAAAAGTAATAAAAACTGACAAGTTGTTAGGCTTAACCTCTGTTGAGGCAGAGAGAAGATTATGGGAATTTGGAGAAAATGCCATCAACGGAAAAAAGAAGATCGGCCCGTTTGTGGTTTTTTTAAAAAAATTCAACAGCCCATTGTTAATAATTCTAATAGTTGTTTCGATTATTTCTTTTTTCCTTGGACAAAGAACCAATGCCATAATCATCATCTTTATGGTTTTTTTATCAGCTGTGCTTGATTTTGCCAATTCTTATCGATCGGAAAAAGCTGTAGAAAAGTTGGTTCAGAAAGTATTAACCACAGTAACTGCTATTCGTGACGGCAAAAGAGTGGAAGTACCTTTTAAAAATATCGTTCCCGGGGACATTATCTGTCTAACTGCCGGTGATGTCACTCCAGCTGACTCAATCGTCCTGGAAGCAAAAGACTTTTTCATCAATCAATCGGCACTAACAGGGGAATCATTTCCGGTGGAAAAAGTGATGACCGATAATTTTGATTATGAAAAAATTAGTTTTACTCCGGAAAATAATAATATAATTTTTATGGGGACCAATACCGTGACCGGGTACGGTACGGTAGAAGTATTGCGAACCGGTCACAATACCGAGTATGGAAAAATCATCAAGCAATTGAGTGATAAGACCGATGATACGGAGTTTGAAAAGGGGATCCGGCAATTCAGCTACTTTGTAATGAAGGTGAATTTTGTTCTGGTCGGGTTGGTACTGATTATTAATACACTGATGGGGCGCGGAATTTTTAACTCCTTCCTTTTTGCTATCGCCATCGCCATCGGACTCACGCCGGAATTATTACCGGTAATCCTTTCGGTATCTCTTTCCCGCGGGTCGATAAAAATGGCCAAAAAACATGTTATTGTCAAAAATCTTTCTGCCATACAGGACTTTGGCAGTATGAATATTTTATGCACGGACAAAACGGGTACTCTAACCCAGAATAAAATCACACTGGTTAAACATGTGGATTTTCACGGTAATGAGTCTGATGCGGTTTATCTTTATTCGTATATTAACAGCAGCTTACATACCGGTGTTGTAAACCCGATGGATAATGCCATTGCTGAATATAAGAAGCTGGATATTTCCAGATTTAAAAAGATTGATGAAGTGCCGTTTGATTTTACGCGCCGCCGGGATTCAATTGTTGTAGATGATGCCGGCAAAAAAATTCTAATTACCAAAGGTGCGCCGGAAAGTATTTTTCAAGCATGTAAAAATTACCACGATGATAACGGAGTAGTTACTTTTAAAAGTGATACGGCAAAGATTTTGTCAGACCAGTATGAAGCACTGAGTAATGACGGATTTCGAGTACTTGCCCTGGCGGTCAAAGAGTTAGACCGCGATGATGTTATTTATAATGTTGATGATGAACAGGATATGACCTTTATGGGTTTTATGGCTTTCCTTGATCCGCCGAAGGAGGGTGTAATTCATGCTATTAGGCAACTTGAGGATTCCGGAATTGAAATAAAGATTTTAACCGGGGATAGTGAAGTGCTGACTCAGAAAATTTGTCGTGATATAAATTTGCCTGTTAAAGGAACTCTGATTGGCAGTCAGATCGCCGGAATGTCCGATGGTCAATTACGAGCTGTAGTCAAACAAACAACCATTTTTGGACGTATAACCCCGGAGCAGAAAGAAAGGATTATTTCTTCATTACGGAAATCAGGTAACGCAGTCGGATATTTAGGTGACGGGATTAATGATGCTCCGGCACTGAAGGCGGCGGATGTCGGCATATCAGTTAACAATGCGGTCGAGGTGGCCAAAGATACGGCTGATATTATTCTGATGGATAAAAAACTGGAAGTGCTTCATGATGGCGTAATTGAAGGAAGAAAGACGTTCCAAAATACCTTAAAATATGTAACCATGGGTCTTTCTTCGAATTTCGGCAACATGTTTTCCATGATGGGCGCGTCTGCCTTTTTACCCTTTCTGCCGATGCTACCAAAACAGATACTATTGAACAACTTTATCTATGATATGTCGCAGATATCTTTACCTACCGATAATGTTGATGCTGAGGATGTAAAAAAACCGCCACGCTGGAATATCAAGCTACTGAGAAAATATATATTAATTTTTGGGCCGATCAGTTCTATTTTTGATTTTGCAACTTTTGGTATTTTATATTTTGGCTTTAGTCTGACTGAACATCAGTTCCAGACCGGATGGTTTCTGGAGTCATTGGCAACGCAAATTTTAGTTATTTATTTTATCCGCACTAAAAAAACCCCGTTCTTCAAAAGCAAGCCGTCTAAGACCTTGCTGGTGAATACGCTCTTATTACTCATAATCGCCTGGGTAATCCCGTTTTCTCCGGTGGGAAAATTCTTTGATTTTGTACCATTATCTGTTCCGGTTTTAGCATCAATTTTGGCAATTGTATTTGTATATCTGTTGATTGTGGAAACAGCAAAAAGATTCCTGTATAAAAAAATTGCAGACAAACTGGTTTAATTTTAATAATATTAAAAGAGAGCTAGCAAAAGCCCTCTTTTAATTTACGCTATTGCACTGCCAACTTGCCATCTAAGAACTCTTCATATCCTTGCAGATCTAGGAATCCGTGTCCGCTGATATTGATCAGGATAGTCTCTTTAACGCCTTCTTTCTTACATCGAATAGCTTCATCAATTGCACCTTTGATCGCATGTGCAGATTCCGGAGCGGGTAAGATACCCTCGGTCTGTGTAAAGAGCCTTGCTGCTTCCATCACATCTGTTTGACTCACGGATATGGTTTCAATATATCCTTTGTTGACCAGGTGACTGACCAGCGGTGCGGCGCCGTGATAGCGCAGTCCACCCGCCTGGATCTTGGGCGGGATAAAATCTGCACCTAATGAGTACATTTTGAACAGCGGAGTGGTTTTTGCGGTATCACCAAAGTCATATTTATACTCTCCCTTGGTTAAAGTTGGACATGTGTCCGGCTCCACTGCCACTACCCTCACTTTTTTCTTTTTGGTTAAGACATCACTTAGAAATGGAAAACTGATTCCAGCTAAATTACTTCCGCCGCCAAAACAGCTATATATTACATCGGGATATTCGTCGTCCTTTTCCAGTTGCAGTTTCGCCTCCTGACCAATAATCGTTTGATGGAGGAGTACGTGGTTCAACACGCTACCTAAGGAATACTTGATTGACCCGTCCGTGACCTTTTCCATTGCCTCACTGATCGCAATGCCGAGACTGCCCGGATGATTAGGGTCTTCTTTCAGGAATTTTCTGCCAATAATCGTTTGATTACTGGGAGAGGGTAATACTTCGGCGTCAAACATACGCATGAAGCTCACCCGGTACGGTTTTTGCTGATAGTGCAAGCGGACATAGAAAATCAAGCATTTCAGGTCAAAGAATTTTGCAGCAAGCGAGAGGGCCATTCCCCATTGACCGGCTCCGGTTTCCGTAGTCAGTGCTTTAATTCCTTCCTGCTTATTATAATATGCTTGTGGTAGAGCGGTATTTAGCTTGTGACTGCCGGTCAGTGAGGCGCCTTCATATTTGTAATAGATCTTTGCGGGCGTTCCTAACAATTTTTCCAGCCTGGTCGCCCGATACAGGGGTGTGGCACGATATTTTTTGTATATCTCCATTACTTCATCAGGGATTTCGATTCTTTTTTCCCGGCTTACTTCCTGCTCTATCAGTGCCTTGGGGAATAACGGCTCCAACATTTCCGGCCTGATCGGCTCATTAGTCTCCGGATTCAGAGGAGGGGAAGGCGGTTCAGGAAGATCTGCCAGGATGTTGTAGTAGTGGGTTGGTATTTCCTTTTCCGATAATGATATTTTTTCCATTGTAATTTTATTAATATTAATTAACTGTCGATATTTTCTGATCGACGCCAGAACAATATTCCCGGATTTTTGAAATAGTAGTATTTCATATTTTCATAATTAAAAAACCGCCTGTGAAAGCGGATAAATAAACGAAAAATCTATCAGCTTTCTAGAGGCGATTCATGTTCCACCAATTATTTTGATTTTGTAGTATTTTCATTTGTCGGAACAATATCATACAAAACCCGCGGGTGTCAAATTATCAGTTGACAATTTATTGAAAATAGTGTACAATTAATGTATAAAATAAAATAAATGCTTAAATATGTGGTTATTAACAAGTGATAATTACGAAAGCTTATATTTAGCCATCGAGGAAACTCGCTGGTTTTTTATAAAATAAACAATTAAAAAATATAAGATGTTTAGAGAAGATAAAAATTTATATGAGACAATTTTTAACATTTTACCCGATGTTGTTCTTTTAATAGATAAAAAAGGAATTTTAATTGGTGTTAATAGCAGAATGGAAGATTGGTTGGGATATAATAAGGAAGAAGTTATTGGATTACATTTATTAAAACTGCCAGCAATTACTGTTAAAGGAAAAATAATCGTTGCAAAAAAATTCGCAGACAGAATAAGAGGTAAGGTTGTAACGCCGTATGAACTAGAATTCAAGGCAAAAAATGGAACTGTTTTAACCGGACTCATTAGAGCCTCGGCAATGTACGATGATAATGGTGAGATTAGTCATGATCTGGTACTAATTACTAATCTTAGTAGGGATGAAATATTAACTTCTCAAATTGCAGACGCACAAAGAAAATACAAATATTTATTTGATAATATACCTTATGCATTTGCTTATCACAAAGTAGTTCTAAGTGATGATAATTTGCCTACTGATTATATTTTTGAGGAAGTAAACGAAAATTTTGAAAAAATGATTGGCTTAAGATCGCATGTTATTATCGGAAAAAAATTAAGTACAGTTTTACCGAATATTAAGAAGGATAAATCTAATTGGATGGATAGATATAGTGAAGTTGTAATGAATCGTCAGCCACAGGTTTTCGAGGCATTTTCTGAAGATCTAAAAAAATGGTTTAAGGTTTCTGCTTACAGCCCGGAAGAAGGGTATTTTGTTTCTATATTTCAGGATATTACAGATGATAAAAATAACGAAGATGAATTAACTCAGGGTTCTGTCCAATTGGCTGAAAAAGTTGAAGAACTTTCTAGGATGAATAAGGTAATGGAGCATCGAGAAACAAAAATACAAGAATTGAAGGATAAGATAAATTCACATAAAAAGTAACTAGATTTTATATAGTTAAATTCTTATACTAAAAAAATGCAATTAAACGACGAAAAAGTATACAAAAAGATTTTTGAATTATTGCCAGATTTAATCCTAATCACCAATCATAAAGGTGAAATAGTATATGGTAATAATCAAATCATAACATGGCTTGGATATGATTTGGATGAAATAGTGGGTCATAATGTACTAAAATTAAAATTTATTACGACAAGAAGTAAACTCTTGATGGGTAAGAATTTCATTCGCCGTTTTGCCGGGCAAAAGATTGAGCCATATATTATTGATTTTAGAGCCAAAAATGGAGAAATGAAGTCTGGGTTAGTAAGGGGGAAAATGATTAAAAATGATCAGGGAAAAACCGTACTTAATGTATCTTTAGTAACAAATGTTACAAAAGAAACAAATGAAAAGAGAAACCTGCAATTTACAGAGCAAAAGTATAAATATCTATTTGACAACATGGTCGATGGCTTTACAGTTAATGAACTAATTTATGACGGTAAAAACAACCCGATTGATTACAAATTTTTAGAGATTAATAATTCTTTTGAGGAAACTCTTGGATTAGAAGCTAAAAAGCTAGTTGATCAAAGTATGAAAAGTAAAATCCCAAGTGGATTAAAAGAAGTATTTGATCATGTGGATAAATTTTGTAATGTAGTAAAAAGTAAAGAACCAATAAGTTTTGAAGTTTACTCAAAAAAATTAGATAAATGGTTTAGAATAACATCGCACTGTCCGGCTGATGATCAGTTTGTTGTTTTTTATCAGGATATAACAAAAAAGAATAGGGTGTTACAACAAGTAAAAAATAATCGCAAAGAATTAGAAAGTAAATTGAGTGAATTGGAAGATATAAATAATAAGATGATTGAAAGAGAGCTAGAGATGGTTAAACTCAAAGAAGATTTAAATAGAATAGGAATCGATTCTCAAAAATAGATGAGTAAAAGAAAAAGTCTACAAAAAAAACTTGTATTTTCAATTGTGTCAATAATAGTGATATTTGGTGTTTTAGCAACAGCTTTTGTTTATTGGGAGGTCAAACGTGGAGTGTATGAATATACCAAACAGGATTATGGTGTGATAGCTACATTACAGTCAAGACATACAAATAATTTGTTAGATAGTGGAAAACGGTTGGTGGTTACTGCATCAGAACAGAAACTATTAATTAGTTATCTATCTGAAAATAGTAAGGAAATTCAAAATCCTGATGTATTGGAGTTACTGAAACAATATAATCTTGGTGATATATTTTCAGCAATATATTTAATGAATACCAATGGTGTTGTTTTAGTATCTACTGACCCGACCTTTTTAAGCAATGATTATAGCTTTAGAGATTATTTTACATCAGCAAAAACTGGTAATAGTTTTGTAGATGTTTCACTTGGCGCGACATCAGACAAATTAGGTTATTATTTTTCAAATCCAATCAAGTCTTTAAATGGTGAGATAGTAGGTGTCTTGGTTGCAAAAATGATCCCTGAATATGTTGATAGCACTGTAAAAAATATTAATATTGAGCACGAGTTACATATAAAACTGCTAGACCGGTATGGAGTTGTTGTGTCGTCCAGTGAAGATGAAGATACTTATAAAAGTATAGGAAAACTCAGTGATGGTGATTATAGCGAAATAATGTCAAGTAATAGATATCCGGGTATTGCAATAGAGGAAATGCAATATGATGAAATTCAAAATGAATTAAGTAATATTATATCAAATGCAAGTTTTGAAATTACTGATCAGGTTGATAATGCTGAAGAAATTATCAATGTTGCAAAAGTTGGTGATTACCCTTTTTATGTATTTCTTGAACACAACGTTTCCATCTTTAAACAACAGGCTACAAAGACTGCATTATTGTTAGGTGTAATTGTTTTTACAATTGCTTTCCTTAGTATTGTAATCGTTTATAGATTGGTGTCACGATTTCTTAGACCACTAGAAAAATTAAAAGAAATGTCTGAAAAAATAAGTAAAGGAAATTTTGATGTTGATTTCAATTTAAAGACGGGGGATGAAATAGAAGATTTAGGAAACAGTTTCAATGCGATGAAGGAGAGGGTTATGATCTCATATGCTAATTTTGAAGAGAGGGTGCTAGAAAAAACAAAGGATCTTCAAAATCAACAAAAAGCTCTCCTGAATGTTCTGGAAGATGTTGAAGAAGAAAAAGGAAAATCAGATAACTTAGCTCAAGATCTGAAAAAATTCCAGTTAGCAGTAGAAAATGCTTCTGATCATATTGTAATCACAGATCCAGACGGGATTATACTATTTGCAAATAAAGCAGTCGAGAAGATAACAGGATATAGAATAAAAGATATCATTGGAAAGAAGGCTGGAAATAACGAACTTTGGGGTGGAAAAATGGATGAAAAATATTATATAAAGATGTGGGAAACAATCAAGAAAAAGAAGAAAGTATTTACCGGAGAAATTACAAACATAAGAAAAAATAAAGATGAATATATTGCGCTAGTAAATATTGCGCCAATACTAAATAAAGAAGGGGATGTTATTTTCTTTGTTGGCATTGAAAGAGATATTACTAAAGAAAAGGAAATTGATCGTGCAAAGACTGAATTTGTATCTTTGGCATCACATCAATTGAGAACACCGCTATCAACAATCAATTGGTACTCTGAGATGCTTTTAGACGGTGATGTAGGTAAACTAAATAAAGGACAGCAAAATTATCTAAAAGAAGTATATAAAGGTAATCAGAGAATGGTAGGTTTAGTAAACTCTTTGCTCAATGTCTCACGTTTAGAATTGGGGACATTTGCAATTGATCCAGAAAAAACAAAAATAGTTGATATTATTAAGAGTGTTATCAATGAGATTATGCCCCAATTAAATAAGAAAAAGCAGATATTTGCCAAGAGTTTAGATAATAAAATTCCGTTTATGATGTTGGATATTAAACTGATTCGCATGGTGATTCAAAATCTGCTATCAAATGCGATTAAGTATACTCCTGAAAAGGGAAAGATTGGAATCGTATTAAAACAAGATAAAAAGAAAAAAATTGTTCAGATTATAGTATCTGATTCTGGAATGGGAATTACTCAAAGTCAACAGGACAAAATATTTACAAAACTTTTCAGAGCAGATAATGTAAAAGAAAGTGATACAGAAGGAACGGGATTGGGACTATATATCGTTAAATCAATAGTTGAACATTCTGGTGGCAAAGTATGGTTTGAATCTGTTGAAAACGTTGGTTCAACATTTTATGTCAATTTACCCTTAAGGGGAATGCAAAAAAAAGAAGGTACAAAAGAATTAAGCTAAATATTATGACTGAGAAAAATACAAAAAAGACCGTACTAGTTTTAGAGGATGAAATACCTCTTCAAAATGCTATTAAGATAAAGCTAATCAGCAAAGGTTTTGAAGTGAAAACAGCTCGCCGGGTAATTAATGGTATGGATATTCTAGAAAATGAGGGTGGGATTGATGTCATTTGGTTGGATCATTATTTATTGGGTAAGGAAGATGGATTTGATTTTGTCACAAAAGCAAAAAGTGATAAAAAATGGAAATCAATTCCAATATTTGTCGTATCAAATACCGCAAGTAACGAGAAGTTGAGGGCATATATGCAGTTAGGGGTTAATAAATATTATACAAAAGCGGATTATAAATTAGAAAACATAATTGCGGATATTGAAAATTCAGTTGTGAGTAAAGAATAATTATAAATCTATGACAGATAAGAAAAATAAAATATTGATTGCTGAGGACGAAGAGCCAATAAGAAGTGCGCTTGTGAATAAATTTGAAAGCGAGGGCTTTGATGTAATTGAAGCGAAAAATGGACAAGAAGCTTTGGATTTAGCGTTAACTAAACATCCAGATATTATTATCATGGATGTAATCATGCCAAAAATGCATGGTATAGAAGCAGTGGAAGGAATTAGAAACGATATGTGGGGGGGGTCTGTCCCTGTCCTTTTTGTAACTAACCTAAGTAATGACCCAAGAGTAAAAGAAATATCTGATAAAGATGAAAACTGTGATTATGTTATAAAATCGAATATTAAACTGGATGAACTTGTAGAAATGGTCAATTCAAAGTTATAATTAAAATGTATTAATTCTATATGATATGAGTAAAAATACTATACATATTGAAGATGACCCAAAAGATAGAGTTTTGGTTGTTGAAGACGAGGAATCATTACGTGTAGCCTTAAGAGATAAATTGATTAGTGAAGGATATCATATATATACTGCAAGTAATGGGGAGGAAGGTCTAAAGATAGCTTTAAAACAGCATCCCGATTTAATTCTAGTGGATATTGTTATGCCGGTGATGGATGGAATGACAATGATTAAAGAGTTACGCAATGATGATTGGGGAAAAAACGCTAAGGCAATTTTTCTTACCAATTTAAGCGATGCTGAGAAAACGGCAGAAGCTGTAAGTAGGGGGGTATATGATATTTTGGTGAAGGCTGATTGGAGAATTGAAGATGTAGTTAAAAAAATTAAAGATGAATTAAGCACATAAAAATATGGCAAACAATATAAAAAAAATACTAGTAGTAGAAGATGAGGAGCCAATAAGAAAAGTGCTTGCCTCCGCTTTAAAAGAGTTGAAATCCTGTGATATTATTGAAGCAAAAGATGGTCAGGATGGTTTAGAATTGGCAATAATTGAACATCCTGATTTAATATTGCTCGATTTGATAATGCCAAAATTGGCGGGAAAACAAGTATGTGAAAAATTAAGAGCAGATATGTGGGGTAAGGATGTAAAAATAATAATATTAACTAATTTAGACAGCAAGGCGGAAAAGGAAGATTTAGAAAAACTGAATGTTTCTGACTATCTAGTGAAATCAAGTTATAAACTTGAAGAAGTAGTCGAAAAAGTTAAAAATATTTTGAAAATCTAAATACTACAAACAAGAATTACTAATTCTAATGTTGAAAGATGGCCAATATAGCGATCTCAAAAGTGGAATATCCTGGGATAGAGAATACAGTTTGATTTCAAGGGTGATTAAGGAAAGACGATGTGTAGCTATTAGAAGAATTAATGAATAGGATGATCTTGATTTGGCACTTAATAAACATCCGATTTAATACTTTTTGTTTTATAATTACAAAAGCCATTGATTTGAAAGTTCGGATAGAATCAGTAGAGAAGAATGGGATATAGACATTATTGTTATAATTAACTATTTGGATTATGAGGAGAAAAAGCGCGAACTCCATAATGATCCAAATTGTGAATACCTGATTAAAGCCAGTTGGCACTTGGAAGATATTGTGAAAAAAATAAAAGAAAAAATTGATAGATAAAAAGAAGATTATTCTAAATAATATACAGAAGAAGCTAGCGTTTTTTTGCGTATAAAAACAATATGGTGGATCAAAAGATTTATAATCTATCTGTAGAAGATGCTTTGGTGTCTTTGACGACTTCAAAAAACGGATTGTCAAATTCCGATGCACAGGATCGGTTGCAGGATCATGGTCCGAACAAACTGCCGGAAGAAAAAAAAGCTTCTCAATTTATTTTATTTTTATCACAATTCAGAAATTCATTAGTATATGTTCTCTTAGCCGCCGCACTGATCAGTTTTTTTCTCAAAGATTATGTTGATATGTATGTAATACTGGCCGCTGTTTTAGTAAATGTTATTGTCGGATATATCCAGGAGTACAAAGCCAATAGAGCAATGGAAAAACTGAGAAAAGTAATTACATTTCTGACAAGAGTAAGACGGGATGATCGGGAACAGGAAATTAAGGCGGAAGAATTGGTTCCCGGGGATATTATATTACTTAAATCCGGTGATAAGATTCCTGCCGACGGCAGAATAATATTTGAGAAAGATTTCAATACAAACGAGGCTAGTTTAACTGGGGAATCAGTTTCTGTAGAAAAAACAATTGAAGTAATAGACAAAGAAGCGGCTATTGGTGAACAAAAAAATATGGTATTTTTGGGAACAATCGTGACTCAGGGGACAGCAGAGGTTGTGGTGAAACATACGGGAATAAAAACAGAGCTGGGTAAAATCGCTTCATTAATAAAAAATACCGCAGAAGAGCACACCCCTTTTCAAAAGAAAATGGACAAATTCAGCCGAATAATTGGTTCCACTGTGCCACTGATTACGGTCATTATCATCATTGTCGGGGTGTTGGAGGGGATACCGTTCATTCAGATTTTTACCACTGCAGTGGCGATTGCCGTCTCAGCAATCCCCGAAGGTTTAGTAATTGCCGTAACAGCGATTCTAGCTATTGGTATGCAGCGAATTTTAAAAGAAAAGGCGTTGGTGAAAAAACTGGTAGCGGCGGAAACACTTGGTTCTACAACGGTTATTTGCACCGACAAAACAGGAACACTTACCATGGGCGATATGAGGGTGTCGAAGTTAGTGACGCTTAACCATGATCTTGAAGCTGAACATCAGAACATCAGCCACTGGAATATTAAGGAGCAGGCGGAACTTTCATACTTATTCCAAATTGGTACATTATGCAACGATGCGGTTATTCAGAATCCCGAGGATGAATTTTCGATGTGGAAAATGATCGGTAATCCGACAGAACAGGCTCTTTTGTCTATCGGTGCGCGTTTGGATTTTTATCGTGAATATTTGGAAAAAGACGAGCCGCGTTTGGATGAAATTCCTTTTGATTCTGAAAGGAAATATATGATGACTCTGCATAAGGGCAAGCGGAAAAATTTACTGTATATCAAAGGAGCACCGGAAAAAATTATCAAAATGTGTAGCAGGGTTCAAAACGGCCAGGTTACTAAACCGATGACGGAATTATTGCATCAGCAGTTTGAAAAAAAATTTGAAGAGATGAGCAGTAAAGGATTACGTATTCTGGCTTTTGGCTATCTGTCTGTTCCGGAGGAAGTAATTAGCCTCGATAATAGGCATCAGTTAAAAGATCTGATGGATCAATTTGTCTTCGTTGGTTTTGCCGGAATTAAAGACCCGTTGCGTCCGGAAGCGAAAGAAACAATCAAACTCTGTAAAAAAGCGGGAATAAAAATTGTCATGATCACCGGTGACCATAAGTTAACGGCGCAGGCTATTGCTAAGGAATTGGGTCTTAGAAGCAATCCGGAAAATATCATGGAGGGTTCTGAGCTGGCTAAAATCAGCCCCGAGCAGCTGGCAAAAAGGGTTCAGTACATTTCGGTATATGCCAGAGTTACACCGAAAGACAAACTGCAGATTGTTGATGCCTGGCAGGAGCGGGGAGAAGTGGTGGCGATGACCGGCGATGGCGTGAATGATGCGCCAGCTCTCAAGACAGCTGATATCGGGATCGCACTTGGTTCCGGTTCTGATGTGTCCAAAGAGACGGCGGATTTAGTGATTTTAGATGATAACTTTAAAACAATAGTTTCCGCGGTAGAACAGGGAAGAATAATTTTTGATAATATAAAAAAAGTGATTCTTTATCTTGTTTCTGACAGTTTCTCCGGAATTCTTTTGATTATGGGATCAATCGCCGTCAGTGCGCTATTTGTCGAAAATTTCCCCCTGCCTTTAGTAGCGTCACAGATACTGTGGATTAATTTGATAACTGATAGCTTTCCGAGCATTGCCCTTACTATGGAGCCGGGGGGTAAGGAGGTAATGGAAGATCCGCCGGCGGGCAAAAAACAGAACTTATTCACCTTTGAAATGAAAATTTTGACGGCCATCATCAGTCTCATTACCGGCATTGGCAATCTGATTTTATTCTGGTACTTACTGGATCATAACTGGGACTTGATGCATGCGCGTACCCTGGTATTCACAATATTTGCCATCAGCACCCTGCTCTATGTATTCAGTATCCGCTCTACGCGTCGTTCGATTTTCAGTGTAAATCTATTTTCGAATAAACCGTTATTATTTGCAGTTGCCCTTGGTTTTGTTCTGCAGTTGATTGCGATCTATTTTGATCCTTTCCAGAAGATTATGCAGACGGTTCCTTTGGATTGGTTTGATTGGGGAATCATTGCCACTGCCAGTACAATAATTATTGTATTGATTGAAATAACAAAATCTTTGTTTAATCGTAAAGGATTGAATAATACAACTAGTTAGAACTGATATCAAAAACCCCCTCAATTATTGAGAGGGGAGCTTGACAAAATATTTGCTAAAAATTATTTTTTCACCTTAGACTGGGTTTTGATGCAACGGGTGCAGGCCCTGACCTTTTTGCCGTTAATAGTGGTGTTCTGCAGATTCAAAAACCTTGTTTGTTTGGTTGCGATATTTGAATGACTTCTTGATGCTGCGGTGAGTGCACCCCTGCCACAGATTTCACAGATTTTCGCCATACGGTTATAATGTTATAATTAGTAATATAAAATTTCCGTTCAAGATTAGCATAATTGTTATATAAACGCAAATACAAATGATTTTAAGTCTTCTATTCAGTCACCCCGCTCTCTTTTTAGCGTGGATATTGGCGATTATCTTTGGTATCACAATCCATGAGTTTTCCCATGCTTTTGCAGCGACTCTACAGGGTGACCGAACCCCTAAATATGATGGCAGGCTTACGCTAAATCCATTAGCTCATCTGGATTTCCTGGGGTTCATCGTGTTACTGGTTGCCGGGTTTGGTTGGGGAAAGCCGGTTGTATTTAATCCAAACAACATAAAATACAAGAAATTCGGGCCGTCGTTGATTTCTTTAGCCGGGCCGTTTTCCAATTTTATTGCGGTGATATTCTTCGGTTTTGCATTGAAAATCATATTAAGTAACGGACTGTTGGGAGCTGAAAACATGTTGGTGATCTTTCTGGTTGCTCTGGTTCAAATCAACCTAGTGTTGGGGCTTTTTAACCTGATTCCAATTCCTCCACTGGATGGCTCTCATCTGCTGTTTGCCTTATTAAAACCATCCGCTGATAATTTTAAACAAACTTTGGAAAGATATGGTCCGATGATTCTTTTAGGTATGATTATTCTGGATAATTACCTGGGTTTTTCCGTTTTTTCTACACTTTTTGACGGAATATCAAGTTTTGTCTTTAGAATTTTCGGCTCGTAATTGCGTATAAATCAGGCAGTTTTAGGGGGTTGACCCCATTAAAATACTGCTATATCCTAATGGGGTTGACTTACATAAACATATTTGGTACACTCAGCCGTGTGACATAATATATCGTCAGATAATTTTTTTTATTCGAACAATGCCGACAATAAACCAGTTAATAAGAAAGTCCAGAAAATCGCACAAAAGGAAATCAAAAACTCCAGCTTTGGGGACTACTTTGAATCCGATCAAAAGAAAAAAAACCGAATTACGTAAAGGTTCGCCTTTTAAGCAGGGGATTTGTATTAAAGTTACGACAATGACCCCGAAGAAACCGAACTCGGCATTGCGCAAGATTGCCAGAGTAAGACTATCAAACGGAATGGAAGTAACAGCATATATCCCGGGTATTGGTCACAATCTTCAGGAGCACTCTATCGTAATGATTCGGGGAGGAAGGGTAAAAGATCTTTCCGGTGTCCGATATCATGTAGTTAGGGGAGTATATGATACTCAAGGGGTAGATGGACGTAAACAGGGACGCAGTATGTATGGAGCCAAAAGAGAGAAAAAAACTAAGTAAATAGAAAATTTTTAATCGAAACCTGAAATGAGAGGCAAGCAAGCACCAAAGCGCGTAATTGAACCGGATTTAAAGTATAATAGTGTTGTTATTGGTAAATTTATCAATTTAGTAATGACCCGTGGCAAGAAATCAGTTGCTGAGCGGGTGCTTTATGATTGTTTTGATATCATTGCCGAGAAAACCAAGAAAGATCCTCTGGAAGTGTTTAATTTAGCGATGAAAAACGTATCTCCTGTAGTTGAGGTAAAATCCCGCAGAATTGGTGGTGCTAATTACCAGATTCCAATTGAAGTCAAAGGGGATCGGCGTCAGGCACTCGCTATGCGTTGGATAATCGGTGCAGCACAGTCCCGCAAAGGCAAGCCGATGAGAGAAAAACTGGCTCAGGAATTGATGGAAGCATCAGAAAATCAGGGCACAGCAATCAAGAAAAAAGAAGATGTCCACCGAATGGCAGATGCGAACCGTGCCTTCGCTCACTTCGCTTGAGCTTCGGCAGGCAGGCCGTGCCTTCGCTCACTTTGCATAATTATTTAGTAATTTGTAAATAGTAATTCGTAATAATCATTAACAAATTGACGAGTTCTAGCAATACGATACTTATTAAATTACCAGTTACTAGTTACTATTTACCAATTACCAATAACTAATTACTAACAAAACATGCCGAGAGAATACAGTCTATTTAATACAAGAAATATCGGAATAATCGCTCACATCGATGCCGGAAAGACCACAGTAACTGAGCGAATTCTTTATTATACGGGGAAAAAACATAAAATTGGTGAGGTGCACGAAGGTGAAGCGGAGATGGACTGGATGGAACAGGAAAAAGAGCGCGGTATCACTATTACGGCCGCCGCAACGACATGTTTCTGGAAAGATACGCGGGTAAACATTATTGATACCCCGGGTCATATTGACTTTACCGTAGAAGTTCAACGTTCATTGCGTGTATTGGATGGGGGAGTCGTGGTGTTTGATGGTGTCGCGGGTGTAGAACCGCAATCAGAAACAGTCTGGCACCAGGCGGATAAATATAATGTTCCGAGAATTGCTTTTATTAATAAAATGGACCGTACTGGAGCAGATTTTTATGCTGACTTGGCGTCTATTCATGAACGTTTAACAAAAAACGCATACCCGGCTCAATTACCAATCGGCGCCGAGGCGGATTTTAAAGGAATTATCGATCTGCTGTTAATGAAAGCTTATGTCTACAAAGATGATATGGGTAAGGAATGGGAAGAGACTGAAGTTTCTGATGACATGAAAGAAAAATCTTTAGAATATAGAAATAAACTGGTTGAAGCGATTGTTGAAAATGATGATGTTCTGATGGGAATGTATCTTGAGGGAAAAGAAATTCCGGTGGCAGATCTGAAAAAAGCTTTAAGAAAGGGAACAATTGCCAACGCAATCGTGCCTATTTTTGTTGGATCTGCTTTGAAAAACAAAGGCGTCCAGTTCCTATTGGATGCGGTTGTTGATTATTTGCCGTCACCATTGGATGTTCCAGCGGTGGAGGGTGAAGATCCAAAAACTGAACAGAAAATTACCAGACAGGCGGATGACGAGGGTCCTTTTGCCGCATTGGCTTTCAAAGTGGCATCCGACCCTTTTGTCGGTAAACTCACTTTTTTCCGTGTATATTCGGGTAAAATAGAATCCGGTTCATATGTTTTGAATCAGACAACCGGCAGAAAAGAACGCATCAGCCGTATTATCAGATTACATGCCAACACCCGAGAAGAGGTTAAGGATGTATACAGCGGTGATATCGCGGCTGCAGTCGGTTTGAAAGATACAACGACCGGTGACACATTATGCGATATTGATGATCCAATTATTCTGGAGAAGATTGTGTTCCCGGAACCGGTTATTGCTGTTGCGATTGAACCAAAGACAAAAGCGGATCAGGACAAATTAGGTCATGCATTAGCCAGTCTTTCTGAAGAAGACCCGACTTTCCGGGTAAAAACAGAAGAGGAAACAGGACAGACATTGATTTCTGGTATGGGTGAATTGCATTTGGAGGTAATCGTTGACCGGATGAGAAGAGAATTTAAAGTTGAAGCAAACGTCGGGAAACCTTTAGTTGCTTACAAAGAAACAATCAAGGGTACAGCCAACGGAGAAGGAAAATTCGTGCGCCAGTCAGGCGGACGTGGACAATATGGCCACTGCGTGCTGACAGTTGAACCTTTAGAAACAGGTAAGGGATTTGAATTTGTTGATAAAGTTAAGGGTGGTAATATTCCGTCTGAATATATTCCGGCAATTGAAAAAGGTATGCGGGAAGCAATGGACAACGGTGTTTTGGCCGGATATCCGCTGGTGGATTTACGGGCCACTGTTACGGACGGCAGTTATCATGAAGTTGACTCCTCTGAAGCAGCATTCAAAATAGCCGGTTCAATGGGTTTGCGGGATGCTATTAAAAAGGCTAATCCGGTGCTCCTGGAGCCGATTATGAAAGTTGAAGTTATAACTCCAGAGGATTTTATGGGAGATGTTATTGGAGATTTGAATTCAAAACGGGCTAGTATAAAAGAAATGCGGGATCGTAAGAATATTAAGGTTATCGATGCCGACGTCCCATTAGCAGAAATGTTCGGTTATGCGACTACACTTAGATCCGCTACACAGGGAAGAGCCAGTTATTCAATGGAATTATCACATTTTTCCGAAGTACCAAGGAATGTTGCCAACACGATTATTGAAGATTCTGTTGAAAAGAAGTAGAATAAGGGTATATTCTAAAACATAAAGTACTATTTTATGACTAACGGGTTCAAATGGTTTCTAGTGGTTGCAACGGCTGTACTTTGTGCGATGATAATCTGGATATATAAGGTTAACACAGTTGAGGAATCATCTTTTTATCAGGTTATTGTCAGGGGAAGAATTCTGGTTGAAATATCGGTTGAGCCGGACAATATTGATCCTATTATCTACCTGGACGGCGAAGAAGTGGGGAATAGCACACCTTTGATGCTGAAAGTTGCTCCGGACAGCTATTTGATCCGAGTTGAGGCAGAAGGATATAAGACAGCTGAACAGCAGGTGATTGTAAAGACATTAAGAACTACCGAAGTAAATTTCAAGTTAGACCCGATAGAATAGTAAAAAAGGCTAATATTAGCCAAATATAATGGGATTCATATATCAGGACTTGCAAAATTATTTACACCCTGATATAATCATGACTACTTTGATTAGCGATTAAAACCCTAATTTTAGCAAAATAATATATAAGAATTAACTAAACTAAGAATAAAATGGCAGAAAAATTTGATAGATCAAAACCACATGTCAATATCGGTACGATTGGGCATGTTGATCATGGAAAGACAACACTTACTGCGGCAATCCTGAAATATCTCATTTCTCAGGGGAAAACTGCTCAAAATAAGTCTGTAGATCAAATTGATAACGCACCTGAAGAAAAGGCACGCGGTATTACTATTGCAACATCCCATGTTGAGTATGAAACTGACAAACGCCACTATGCGCACGTTGACTGTCCGGGACATGCCGATTACATCAAAAATATGATTACCGGCGCTGCTCAGATGGACGGTGCGATTCTGGTGGTTTCTGCTGCTGACGGCCCAATGCCTCAGACCAGAGAGCATATTCTACTTGCCAGGCAGGTAGGTGTGCCTTATATTGTTGTTTTCTTAAATAAAACGGACCAAGTAGATGATAAAGAATTGATCGATCTGGTTGAAGAGGAAATCAAAGATCTGCTTAAGAAATATGAATTCCCAGGCGATGAAACTCCAATCATTAAAGGTTCAGCGTTAAAAGCGCTGGAAAATCCTGGTGATCCAGAAGCAGGTAAACCGATTCAGGAACTCATGGATGCAATTGACAGTTATATTCCGAATCCAGAGCGTGCAATTGATCAGGATTTCTTAATGCCGATTGAAGATATTTTCTCAATTGAAGGCCGCGGAACGGTTGTTACCGGAAGAATTGAAAGAGGAAAGGTAAATATCAACGACGAAGTTGAAATTGTCGGGATCCATGATACGGCAAAGACGGTTGTTACTGGAATTGAGATGTTCAATAAACAACTGGATGAGGGTCAGGCTGGTGATAACGCAGGCGTACTGCTTCGTGGAACCAAGAAAGATGATGTTGAAAGAGGACAAGTATTGGCCAAGCCGGGCACAATCACTCCTCATACAGAATTTGATGCGGAAATTTACGTTCTCAGCAAAGAAGAAGGTGGTCGTCATACTCCATTTGCAAAAGGATATAAACCACAGTTCTACATTAGAACCACAGATGTAACCGGTGAATTGATTTTCCCAGAAGGAACAGAAATGGTAATGCCGGGCGATACAGTATCTTTGGGAGTTAAGTTGATCGTACCTATCGCACTACAGGAAAAACAGCGCTTTGCTGTCCGAGAAGGCGGTCATACAGTAGCTTCAGGAGTAGTAACTAAAATAACCAAATAGGTATTGAGGCCCCTGTTTTAAGGGGGCCTCTCTATCTGTCTAAAAAGCAAATTTAAAACATATAATTTCACATGGTAACTGAACGGACGACAGCTGAAAAAAAAGATTCAATAGATGCAAGCGAGGATACCGAAACCAAGGTAGTCCAGCGGATTCGAATCAAAATCAAGGCGTATGACAATAAAATTATTGATCAGTCTACGCGGACGATTATCGAAACTGCTGAAAGATCTGGGGCAAAGATATCCGGACCTGTACCATTACCGACCGAGAAGAGTAAATATACGGTTAACCGGTCCTCATTTGTTCATAAGACATCCAGAGAACAGTATGAAATGCGTGTACACAAGCGATTGATTGATATTATCGATCCTACTGCAAAAACGATTGATACGTTAATGAGCCTGAATCTCCCTGCCGGCGTCGATGTTGAAATAAAAATGTAATAACAAAAACACTTTAAAATAAAAATATTAGTAACTTGTTTGGGTCTCAATAATAATGATCCTGGGCACAGATCCAAGGATATCGATTGAACACTCATAGAGGTTATTCGGAGTCATAATTCATCGCAAAAAACTAGAAGGTAAAATATCAAGGCATGTCATGTGTCGTGGTACTAGTGGTGAAATTGTGGCTATATCAGTCGCGATTTTTTATTAGCGACATAGAGCGAGAGAAGTTTAAAGTAGACTTTAAACTTCCGAGCCGAGGAGCTAATATAAGTGAATATCCTATCTGCTTTCAGGGTTTATACCGTGAGGGAAGTGAAAGGATTAAAGAATGTTTCGGGGTTAACACCCTTTATATTAAAACTATGAAATTTATACTAGGAAAAAAATTGGGCATGTCGAGGAAGTTCCAAGCGGATGGGACGGTTGTTCCTGTTACCATTGTTGAGGCCGGCCCATGCACTGTTGTGCAGATCAAGACAGAGAAAAAAGATGGTTATAATGCCATTCAGGTTGGCTATGGCAAGAAGAAAAATGTCATTAAACCGGAAGTAGGCCACTGTAAAGGCATGGATGTATTTCGATTTTTGCGGGAATTCAGAGTAGATAGTACTGATACTTTTAATAAAGGTGATAAATATTCAGCTGAAGTATTTACTGAAGGTGATAAGATCAAAGTAACCGGAATTTCAATCGGTAAAGGTTTCCAGGGCGGAGTTAAACGCCATGGATTTCACGGTAGCGCAGCAACTCACGGGCACAAAGATCAAGAGCGTATGCCTGGTTCCATCGGATGTTCCTATCCGGAGCATGTTTTGAAAGGTAAAAGAATGGCCGGACAGATGGGGAATCAAAGAGCAACAATTAGTAATTTAGAAGTCGTGGCAGTAGATCTGGAAAAGAATCAGATAGCGATTAAAGGCGGAATCCCGGGTCCGACAAATAATTTGGTGTTAGTTTATGGTGATGGTGTGATGGAAATTAAGCAGCCCATTGTTGAAGAAAAAAATGAAGAAGTAAAAGTGGAAAAAGTAACAGAGGAAAATATAAAGGCTGAAAATTCCGAAAAAGTTTTGGAAAATGAACAAAAAAATGAAAGTAAACCAGTAGAAGAATCCCGTTAGAAATTAGTCTAATTAACGGGTATCAAACTAAAATATTTATAAGTAATAATCATCGAAATTTCTAACGGGATGAAAAAAGTAGCAGTTTACAATCAAGAAGGAAATACAGTTGGAGAAATTGAATTACCAGCACAGATTTTTGGCGTAAAAATAAACCCTGAATTGGTTCAGGAAGCCGTGGTAAGACAACAGGCCAACAAGAGACAGGTATTGGCGCATACAAAAGGCCGTAGTGAGGTACGGGGTGGCGGACGCAAGCCATGGGCACAGAAGGGGACCGGCAGAGCCAGACAGGGTTCTATCCGATCACCGCTCTGGATCGGTGGTGGAATTACTTTTGGTCCTACCAATGAACGGAATTTTTCAAAGCAGATGAACCGCAAGGCGAAGAAGAAAGCATTGTTTATGGTGCTCTCGGATCGCGCACAGGATGAAAAAGTAGTAGTGGTTGATACACTAAAGCTTCCTGAAATCAAAACAAAGGTTTTGGTTGGAATTATAAACAAATTGCCGGTTAAAAACAGCAAGACACTGGTAATTGTTCCTGAGACGGATAAGGTAATTACAAAGTCAGCAAACAACCTGCCTTTAGTTGAAACGTGTCAGGCTGATAATTTAAATATTATTCAAGTAATGAATGCGGAATATCTGTTAATTGCCAAGGATAGTATCACAAAGATGCAGAAAACCTATTTCAAAAAAGAAGAGGGGGAGAAATAAGATGGGAATACTTGATCGATTCAAAAAACAGGATGATATAAAATCACCTGAAAAGAAACTGGAAAAGAAGCCTGAAAAACAGGGAAAGGTTGATAGTACAAAAAAGAAGAAAGTTGATGAAAGATCTTTTGATCCTTCACTTGTACCGGCTGTTGGTAAAGAGGTGGTACAGAAGAAGGATTCTTCAACCAAGGAAGTCACCAAGAGTGCGCCGAAAAAAGTAAAAAAGGAAGATACAAAAGATGCTTATAAAGTGCTGGTCAGGCCGATCATTACTGAAAAGGCGAATAGTCTGGGTGCAAATGGTCAATATGTCTTTGAGGTATATCCTAGTGCTAATAAAATTGAAATCAAGAAAGCAATTAAGAGTTTATACGGCGTGACGGCAATAAAGGTGAGAATAATCAATCATCGCGGTAAAAATGTGCAGTATGGCCGCCATTCGGGAACAACAAAATACTGGAAAAAGGCAATTGTTAGTCTGAAAGCCGGAGAGAAGATAGAAATATTCGAAGGAGTTTAATATAAAACTATGGGAATTACCAAATACAAAGCGAATAGCGCCGGAAGAAGAGGATCATCTGTTGATTCGTTTTCCGATATTACTACGAATAAACCGGAAAAGAAACTGACCATCATCAAGAAGAAAACTGGTGGAAGGAATGTTCACGGCAGGATTACTGTCCGGCACATCGGTGGGGGTAATAAGCGATTTATCCGAATAGTCGATTTTAAACAGCAGAAATATGATGTATCGGCAGAAGTCCTTTCCATAGAATACGACCCGAACCGTAACGCCAGAATTGCGTTGGTACGTTACGAAGACGGTGAAAAAAGTTATTTTCTGGCGCCGAACGGTCTGAAGGTTGGTGCAACTGTTGTTTCTTCAAAAAATAAGGTGGAAGTAAAAGTCGGTAACCGTTCAGCAATTGAAAATATCCCCCCAGGAGTTATGGTATATAATGTCGAACTGGCTCCCGGAAAGGGAGGGGAGTTAGCAAGATCGGCCGGTAATGGTATTATGGTACAGTCAATTGAAGGTGATAAAGCACAACTCAAACTACCTTCCGGTGAAATACGTTTTGTTTCTATCAAATGCATGGCGTCAATTGGACAGGTATCAAACCCTGATTACCGGCATATTAGCTGGGGGAAAGCCGGCAGAACCAGAAGAAGAGGAATTCGACCGACAGTCAGAGGTAAGGCAATGAATCCGGTAGATCATCCACATGGCGGTGGAGAAGGACGTAATCCAATCGGTCTTAAACGTCCTAAGACCCCATGGGGCAAACCAGCACTCGGAGTGAAAACAAGAAAAAAGGGTAAGAAATCAGATAAGCATATTATCAAACGGAGAACCAAATAAATGGCAAGATCACTAAAAAAAGGACCATTCACTGATCCGAAGCTAATGAAAAAGCTTTCGAACTTGAAGCAGGGCGATAAAACAATTATCAAGACTTGGTCCCGTTCATCAACAATAACACCTGAGATGGTTGGTTTTACAATCGGTGTCCATAATGGCAGAGAGCATAAATCAGTTTATATTGTTGAAAATATGGTTGGTCATAAACTGGGCGAATTTTCTCCGACCAGAACATTTCATCGGCATGGTGGAAAGATGCAGAAGGAACAGGAAGCAGCAGCTGCAGCATCCAAAAAGATGGCGGCACAACCTGACGAAAGAGATAAATAATTATTTAAGTAATTTCTGAAGAAAATGGAAGTTAAAGCAAAATTAAGCAGATTAAGGATAGCACCAAGAAAAGTGCGTTTGGTTGTGGATGTCCTTAGGGGTATGGATGTGGAGAAAGCCGAACATCAGCTTCAGTTTATGCAAAAAGGCGCCGCACTACCCGTATTGAAACTGCTTAAATCAGCCGTTGCCAATGCTGTTAATAATTTTAAATTAGAAAAGAATAATTTATTCATCAAAGAGATAACGGTCAATGACGGCCCGGTGCTCAAACGTTGGAAACCGAGAGCATTCGGCAGGGCAACAGAAATTTTAAAAAGATCATCTCATATTCTGATCGTGCTGGAAGAAATCAAGAAATCAAAACATGTTGTTAAAGACAGCAAGAAAAAAGAAACAAAAGGTCCGAAAGAAGATTTGAAAATTGTTGATGCCAAGGAAATCAGAAAAGAAACCCAGGACACCAAAGACCGGGATGAGCGAGGGGATGGTAAAGACAAAAAATACGGTGGCCAATTTAAAGGCAAAAGAGGTATGCTTATTCATTCAGGAGATAAATAACCATGGGACGTAAAGTAAATCCAAGAATATTTCGAATCGGAATCATTAATGAGTCTTGCTCAAAATGGTTTGCGC
>JBAYGC010000012.1:0-44698 GCA_041666845.1 Patescibacteria group bacterium
AGAGAATTTTGTAAATCTCATCTTCACTAGAGGGGACTTTTATTTGACATGTAAACGTGCCTTCCGCCCTGCATTATAGCGTTGTAAATAAGATGTGTCAATACCTATTTGACAGGGCCTTTTACTTATGATAATGTATAAAGCGAAATGGGCATCCTCTTGGAGCCTAATTTTTTTACCTTAAAAACATGCCAAGAATCAAAGGAGTGATACTCCTCTTCTCACTACTCGCGGGCGTCCTGAGCCCGTTTTTTGTTTATTCAGAAAGTCAGCACTTAGTGATTAACGAAGTGCTCTATGATCCTATCGGATCGGATCTGGGCAATGAATGGATTGAAATATTTAATCCAACCGACAATATTATTGATCTGAATAACTGGTCGATTGAAATGGGAGGGGTGACTTATAGTAAAGTTATTACTTTTGGTGATGTCATCATCCAACCGCAATCATTTTTTGTGGTAGGAGAATTAAATATTGTCGGAGCTGATTTAATAGTTGATCGACTGCAGTTTCAAAATGGCGGATCAGAGACAGACGGGATTCGTATCATCAATCAAAATAGTGAAGTCATAGATACTGTATTGTATGATGAACCGAACCCGAATCAATTAACGGACGATACGGGAGTTGCCGGGATCAATTTCGCACCGGATGTGTCAGCGGGTTCCAGTTTGGGTCGCAATTCCCAATCAGCAGATTCGGATAATTGTGTCCAGGACTTTATTGAATATTTAATTCCTTCACCGGGCGCGGAAAACATAATTGTTTTACCTAATGAGGCACCGCAAGCTAACGCCGGTTCCAATCTGAACGGGGTAGTAAATGAAGCAATCCAGTTTGATGCGTCAGACTCTACTGACTCGAACGGTGACGTTCTTTCGTTTGCATGGGATTTTGGCGATGGTGCCGGTAGTGATCAAATTGCACCAACTCATCCCTATGCTGGTGTGGGCAATTATCTGGTAACTCTTTCAGTAAGTGATGGAGAATTACAGAGTTTGGATTCTATTACTGTATTCATAACTGAAGCGCCGATTGCCCCGCCTCCGGGTGGATATTCGGTTGGAATAATAGTCAGTGAACTATTACCTAACCCAGTCGGGTCTGACGCGGAGGGTGAATTTATTGAACTACATAATATCACTAACAATAGAATTGATCTCTACGGATGGAAGTTAAGTGATTTGAGCGGTGCAATGTTTTCCTTTGAGACGCAGTCAATTGAACCACGGGGATATCTGGCTGTGCTTCGGGAACAATCTGACATTTCACTCAATAACAGTGGAGGTGAAAAGGTTATCCTGCATCATCCGGACGAAAATGTTGTAAATGAGATTGAATATTCCGGCAGTACACCGGAAGGAAAATCATACAGTTTATTAGATTCCGGTAAATGGGCATGGACTAAACCTTCTCCCGGAGCGTCCAATTCTTCTGATACGGGCAATAACTCTCCCGAAGCTAAAATTGGCGCTCCGGCCCAAGCGAAAGTGAATCAGGAAATTACCTTTGACGCATCTGATTCTACTGATCCGGACGGAGACAGTATGGAATTCGCTTGGGATTTTGGCGACGGCCAAAATGGAGAAGGTATTGAAACCGCTCATCAATTTTTAAAGCCTGGTTCTTATACAGTAACTCTAACTGCTATCGATGAATACGGAGCTCTGTCTAAGGATTCAGTTGTGATTCAAACTTCTGACTTTGATTATTCTGAAAATTTATTGATCAATGAAGTAATGGCTAATGTGGCGGGTTCGGACAGCGAGGGTGAATGGATAGAATTGGTAAATACGGGGGATAAAGATGTTGATTTATCCGGTTGGCAGGTTACCGACACTAAAACATCTTACAATTTTGCCGATTCGACTTTGCTGGGAGCGGAAGAATATCTAGTCATTACCCGTCCCGAATCAAAGATCACATTAAACAATTCTGCTGAATCAATTCTTTTGATTGATCCTGCTGGCAAGGTTGTTAATGGCGTAGAATATACAAAGGCGCCGGAAGACATTTCTTTTGCCAGAAAAGATTTTTCCGACCAATGGTCATGGACAGAAAAACCGACCCCGGGAGCGGTGAATGAATTTGTTGAAGTGGAGATGCAGACGGCAACGGAAGAAGAAACAGATGATCCGGAGTCGGTAACAGATGCTGATATCAAAACTGTAAAGAATCTGGAGAAAGGTGTTTATGTTAAGACAACCGGTTGGGTGACAGTCGAGCCGGGTTTATTGGGAACACAGAAATTCTATATTATGGATCAGCAAGCGGGCATTCAGGTTTATTCTTCTAAAAAAGACTTTCCCGAATTAGCATTAGGTGACTATATCCAGGTGACTGGCAAATTGTCAGAAGCGAGCGGAGAGAAAAAAATTAATATCAGCGCAGTAGAAGATATTCTCGTACTTGAACCGCAGGAAATCATTCCCGAACCGGTTATTGTAGAGTTGATTGATGAATCAGTAGAGGGAATGCTGGTAACAATTGAAGGTCCGGTGGTGGACAAAAAAGGAAAAACTTTTTATGTAGATTACGGCGGACTGGCAGAAGTAAAGGTATCAATTAAAACTACCACAAATATTGATAGCCCGGATTTAGGCGACGGGCAGATCGTGCAAGTGATCGGGATTGTCAGTCAGTCGAATGAGGCATATCAGATACTTCCGCGCTATCAGGAGGATATTATATCTCCGAAAGTGCTGGGAGAATCTGTTGAATTATCTGAAGAAAAAATAACAGTTACTCCTGTGGAAGAAAAAAAAGAAATGATAAAATATTTGATTGTGGCGGGAGCGGGGATAATTATAGCCGGCGCCGGATTGCTTATGAAGCATTTTGGATTGGTTGAGAAGGTTAAAAGGATATTTATTAAGAAGTGAATGTGTTTTAAATTACAAATAGATTCCTCCGCTCCCCCTCTCCGCCAACTGGCGGATTAGGGTCGGTCGGAATGACTATTAGTAGTGTCATTTTGGCCGTCTTCATGTGTCATTTCGACCGGAGTGGAGAAATCTAAAGCTACAAACATGAAACAATATTATGTGTATGTAATGAGCAGTTATTCCAAGACGCTTTATATTGGTGTTACAAATAATTTAATCCGAAGAGTACAGGAGCATAAAGATAGTCAAATTGAAGGATTCACGAAAAGATATAACATAAAATATTTGGTTTACTATGAAGTAACCGACAATGTCCTTAGTGCTATAGAACGTGAGAAACAATTGAAAAGGTGGAGAAGGGATAAGAAAATAATGCTTATTGAATCGATAAACCCGAAATGGGAAGATTTAAGTGATTTATTTTATTCATAATGGAGATAATGAAGATGAAAATGTGTATCCTTGCCTGCTGTTCTTTTTATCAAAATTAAAGTAAATTATATGTATACCAATGAAGTAAAATGGTAATGTTTAATTTATGGCAATAAAAATTAGAGATTTCAAAGCAGACCGGGGAACATTTTTTACACCATTGTGGTACTTTTTATGCCGATACCGGTTTAAAAAATGGAGTACGGATGATATCAGGCGGTATCAGGATAAAAGAATGAAAGAATTAATCAAATTCGCTGTTGATAATTCCAAGTTTTATCATAGGTATTATCAAGACAAAAATATCAACGATAGTTGGAATTTACCAACAGTAAATAAGAAATTAATCATTGATAATTTAACAGATGTAAATACCCTCAATCTGACTAAAGAGGAAATTTTTGGTTTCTGCCTGGAGATTGAGAAAAGCCGGGATTTTTCGAGGCGATATCGGGGATTGAATATCGGTATGTCATCGGGTACCAGCGGCAACAAAGGTGTTGAGATAACCACGCCCAGGGAGGAGAGCTACATTAAGACGTGCTTCTTAGCCAGATTTCCATTCATACCCGGAGAGAAGCTCAATCTGGCATTTATATTGCGAGTTTTTACGCCGGCATTTAATTTTAATAAATTCGGTCACCGGGTAACCTATGTAAATCAGATGCAGTCAATCGAAAAAATTGTTCATCAATTAAATGATATTAATCCGAATGTAATTTCCGGTCCGTCTTCAGTACTTCGTTTATTGGCGAAAGAAATAGTAACAGGTAAGCTTAAGGCCAGACCAACCAGATTAATCTCATATGCAGAAGTGTTGTCACCAGAGGATAGAATATTCATCAGCAAAATATTTCAGGCGGAAGTTCACCAGATCTATAAAGCAACTGAAGGATCAATCGCCATGACCTGTAAGGCCGGTTCATTGCACATTAATGAAGATTTGGTTGCTGTGGAATTATTGGAAAAAGACGGAACCGCCACACCGATCGGCCAGCCGTGCAGTCGAATGGTCATTACAGATTTGCATAAGACTTCCATGCCAATAATCCGATATGCTTTAAATGATATTGTATCCATCAGTCCGGATAAATGTGCCTGCGGTTCTTCGTTTCGCGTAATCAAACAAATCCAGGGTCGGGCGGATGATATATTATGGACCCGCAATAAGCAAAACAATTCCTGGGTATCAATTTTTCCTGACTTTATCAGCAGGGCGATAATTTCCGCTTGCGATAAGATTGATGAATATCAGGTTGTTCAGGAGTCCGCTGAATTATTGGTTATTAGAATACAACCACAATTGAACGAAGAAAATGAAAAGAAAATAGCCCGTGCAGTAAAAAATGTTTTTTCGAATTTTGAATGCTATGAACCTCATGTTATCATCAAATGGGAGCAACCAGTACCCAATGAACGGTCAGGCAAACTTATTCGTATCTTCCGGTCCTTTCCAGAACCGGTTTAATATTAAAATAAAATAAATGAGCAAAAGACTTCTTTCTTTAGACCTAATACGCGGAGTAGGTATTATGGGCGTTATTTTTTTACACGCTGCGTTGTATCATTTTGGCGGCATTTTCGATCTTGATATGGATAACCCGCCATTGGTTGTCACCATTATTGGTTTCTTATTGATGTGGGCGGGTTTATTCGCCATAATTTCCAGTTTTGGCTATGCGTATCGCATATCCAACCGTTTGGAGGAAGGTGAGAATGATAATAAAGTTGCTAAGAGTTTATTTTTCAAGGGGGCGGTATTATTAATTTTAGCTTCTATTTATTTTGTTTTCATCGGACCGGCGATCATTAATTTCGATTCCAGAAGTTTTCTAACTTCCATGGTTGATGGCCTTTTAATGCGGGGGCAGTTCCCGTCATTTTCATTCGAGCGTTTTGTCTATTTAGATGCTTTGGCTATGATGGGTTGGAATTTAGTATTTTTATCTTTAGTAGTTTGGCTGTTTAAACTCCGAGCTAGCAACAAGTTCAAATTTGCGAAAGTACTTTTAGTCCTGGGTAGTTTAATAGTTTTATCATCTGCAGTTAGGATCCCGCTTTTTGAATGGTATGAAAACTTTGTAAAAACCGGGAACAGTTTTCTTGTATGGTTATCCAGTCAATTCATCAACAAAAACAATCCCATTATTCCCTACATTGGCTTCGGATTTATCGGTGCTGCTTTTGGTATATTTTCCTCGGGTGGTTGGCAGCACTTCAAAAAAAGATTCGCATATATATTCGGATTATTCTGGTTAATAACGGGCGCAACAATTATGTTCATGCTACCCGACACCATGCTGGAGCGGACTATTGATTGGACATGGTATTCGATTATGCTCGCACAGCTCGGAATATTTATTCTAATTATCTTAGGTGTCCAGGCTTTGGTTGATAATCCAAAAAGAGAAGCCTTTTTCAGTAAAAGAATAAGGTTGATAAAATATTTTGGTGTCATATCCTTATCTATTTTCTTTTTGGAAACGCCGCTCAGGGAATTATATGCCCATCTTTGGAATTGGGTTTGGCCCGGATGGAATGATACTATTAATATGACATTGATATTTGGTGCTACATTAGTGGTAATTTGGTCGGGACTAGTTTATTTATGGAAGAAGTCTGAAAATAATGGAGGTTTAGAATGGATGTTAGCAAAGTTTTACAGGAGCATGAAAGTCAGATCAGAGAAAGTTTATAAAATAGAAGACTAAAAAAAGTCAGTTGGAATAATCGCAGATGAGGATGTCTGCCCGCCATCAGCCTACGGCTTCAGGCATTGGCAGGCGGGCGCATCCTCATCTGCTTTAGTTTGAATAATTCTTGACAAATAAAGCGACATTTGTTTGTATTAGGTTGCGGGTTTCTGCTAAATCCGCAGCAGTACCAGTGAGACTGCGAACGCAAAGGAGGATTAGCTAGTCCTATTTAGAGGGTGGCTTCCTCTAAGCTTGAGACGGGGTTCGAATCCCCGTTATGCGGTCGTCGCAGGCTCTTCGGGGCGGAAAAAGCTTAAGTAGGACAATCGTTCAAAAACACGCGTCACCGTGGGGGTGATTCAGGAATTGTGTTTACATCAGGTGAATCACATCTCCTAGTCATCCCCTGTTTTTTTATACAAAAAAGCGCCGTCTTCTTTTACAGCCGAGGCGCTTTTGTAATATTTATTTTAATCTGCTAGCGGACAACCAGGATTACTCAACATCCAGGACCAGTCAAGAAGATTGTCATGTGGGTTAAATCCACGTCGGCCTAAATCAAATTGACACGATTCAAACGCATTCATGTATGAGTTTCTTTCCGGCAAGGTCCAGTCTCTAATTTCATCTCCCAGTTTGTTGGGAAGATTACTGTAATCTCTTACCCTGTCTTTCCAGATCGCATTAATTTTATCAGCGAACTGTCCTTCAGAGAATTGTAATGGCGCACCAATTGTTACATACTTATAAAATGCGTCTGTTTGATAAATACTTATTCTATCATTAACCAATAAACCCCAGGAAAGAGCGGTCAACCAGTCCGGAATGCGATGCGCTCCGGATTCATTGATAAAAAACCATTCATGACGGGAAGTACTGACGGTCTGGTTTTTATAATGACTTGTGCCGATATTAGCAAACCAACCATAGGTAGTTTCATCGAGCCAAATTTTCAAACGAGCTATCGGTGTATTGTGATCAACGTGAAATTTGATTTCATCGCAACGGGCGTCCCTACCCCATCTCAAAGCGTAAGCATCATTGATGTTAATGGTATTATCCGGGTTCAAGGTATAAACATGGGTTGCATCCGCTTCAGCTGGAGTATTAACAAGGATGCAAGTTCCTGCCTTTACATCATCAGTGTAGGGATAATTCGGCGACTTCCAGGTTTTGGCCTGCGCTGGTTGAAATAGTGGGAATAATACAAAAACACAAATAGCTATTCCAAAAGAAATTTTTTTCATAAACATTATAGTTAATGTTAGCTAAAAATATTTAGTATCCTAAAACGTTTCACTACTTCCATAGCGCCAGGCATCTAGATCATTCTGATCTGGGCACGTACGATATCCTTGATTAGACTGGAACCAGCGCCAATCGAGCAAATTACCACAATGTCTATCTGTAGGACTTCCGCATGAACTGGGGCAACTGGTAAACAACTTAGGATATCCGTAGGTATAGCCGCTTAGGCTTGTTCCTAACCGCGTTGGAAGCGTATCAAAATTTCTGTCACCGTTTTTCCAAATCGCTCTTATCTTTTCCGCATACTGACCATCGTTAAATTGCAGCGGACTGCCTATGGTTACGGAATTGTAAAACGAATCAGTTAAGCGTGGACTGATTTTTAGGTAATCTTCTCCAAGTAGTCCCCACGACCAACCGGTAAGAATATCCGGAATGCGGTGTGCTCCAGACTCATTAATAAAAAACCATTCATCACGGGATGTACTTACGGTTTGGTTTTTGTAGTGTGAAGTACTAATATTCTGGAGCCAACTCTGTGCGGTGGTAAGAAGCCAACTGCTAAGCCTAGCTTTAGGTGTATTATGATCAACGTGAAATTGAAGCTCATCACAGCGTGCTTGCCTTTCCCAAAAGGCAGGATATTCAACTGCCAGTAATTTAGTATAGTCCGGATTCAAAGTATAAACATGGGTTGCATCCGCCTCGGCGGGCGTATTTACCAACGTGCAATTATCTCCGGCTGTTATTTCATCAAAATAACTGTCTAAATACGGGGTCGCTTTAAGTGGACGACTGGCTGGCAGTAATAACAAAAATAAAGTAACTGATAAGATGAGTGCTTTCTTCATATATGTTCAGTTAATTATTAAACTGATTTTAACGCAATACTATTATACCACCCACCAAAAGAAACTGCACTTTCCTTTTTAGCTGATTTACAGTAGATTATAGGTATGTCTGCAAAGCAAAAGAAGATAGTTATAATTGATGGGAATGCCCTGATCCACAGGGCTTTTCATGCATTACCCCCTTTGCAGAAAAAGGACGGTACTTTAGTGAACGCGGTATATGGATTTACTACAATATTACTTCGGGTATTAAAGGAGATTAATCCGGAATATGTGGCTGTTACTTTTGACCTGAAAGGACCGACTTTCCGGCATAAGGAATACAAAGAATACAAAGCCACGCGCGTTAAACAACCCGACGAGCTCTATGATCAGATTCCGATTATCAAAGACCTGGTTCGGGCTTTTAACATGCCGATTTATGAAGAAGAAGGCTTCGAGGCGGACGATGTGATCGGCACAATCACCCGGAATAAAACGATCACTGACAAGCAGATCAAATCAGTAATTGTCACGGGAGATATGGATGCTTTGCAACTCGTGAACAGCAATACGGAAGTTTACACGATGAAAAAGGGAATCGCTGATACGGTTACCTATGACCGCAAGGCGGTTAAAGAGAAATTTGACGGATTAGAGCCGGAGCAGATGATTGATTACAAGGCATTACGCGGGGATCCTTCGGATAACATTCCGGGTGTGAAAGGAATCGGTGAGAAAGGCGCGATAGCATTACTTGCGGAATTCGGGACAATCGAAAAGATTTATGCATCACTCGATAAAGCGGACAAACAAAGCGAAAAGATTTCTGAACGAACCCAAAAACTGCTAAAAGAGCATAAAGAAGATGCTCTGATGAGCAAGATGCTGGTGACGATTATTACGGACGTGCCTTTTGAGTTTGATCTGGAAAAATGCAAAGCGGGGAATTACAACCGGGGAAAGGTGGTTGCTATTTTACAGGACTTGGAATTTAAAAGTCTATTGAATAAAATCCCATTTGCCGAAACGCAATCGAAAATTGATTTATTTTCCAAAAAATCAGCTGAATCGGAAATAAAATTTGATAAAAATCTTGATTATCACCTGGTAGATACATCGGAAAAGTTTGATAAATTTTTCAAAGAGCTTTCCAAACAGAAAGAATTTGCCGTGGATACGGAAACTACCGGATTAAATACCTTTGATACCGAGCTTTTGGGGATCAGCTTCTGCTGGAAGCCCGGCTTAGCTTTTTATGTGCAACCGAAAAAAGAATTTCTTACAAAACTGAAATTCATTTTAGAAGATGAAAAAATCGAAAAATTTGGACACAATATTAAATTTGATATGGAAGTTTTGACTCAGTATGGGATCTTCATGAAGGGGATTACTTTTGACACGATGATTGCCGCTTACCTCTTAAATTCCGGTTCCCGACAACTGAAGCTGGATAGTGTTGTGTTTTCCGAGCTGGGTCACGAAATGATTCCAATTGAAGCACTCATCGGTAAGAAGGGAAAGGATCAAAAAACACTGAAAGATGTTTCGATCGAAAATGTTTCTTACTATGCCGCAGAAGACGCTGATTTCACTTACCGTTTGGTTGAGCCATTAAAGAAGCAACTGGATGAGAAGGTGAATTTGGGGTTGTTTGAAAAAATTGAAATGCCATTAGTCCCGGTTTTAGCTGAAATGGAAAGAGACGGGATTATCGTGGATTCTGATTTCCTGCGAAAGATGTCTATTGTGTTTACCAAAGAAATAGCTAAACTAAAAGATAAAATCTATAAACTAGCCGGTAGTGAGTTTAATATCAGTTCACCTTTGCAACTGAAGAAAATTTTGTTTGAAGACCTGGGAGTTTCGACTGATAACATTAAAAAAACAAAAACGGGATTTTCCACGGCGGAAAGCGAACTGGAAAAAATGCGTGATTTGCACCCGATCATTGATCTAATCTCACAATATCGCGAATATACCAAACTGCAGTCGACATATATTGATGCCCTGCCGGAATTAATCAATAAAAAGACTGGCAGAGTGCATACCAGTTTTAATCAGACAGTCGCGGCAACCGGACGACTTTCCTCGTCCGACCCGAATTTGCAGAATATTCCGATTCGAACGGAAATGGGGCGTGAAATCAGAAAAGCTTTTGTAGCGAATAAGGGATATAGTATTCTGGCGATTGACTATTCACAGATTGAATTAAGAATCGTCGCATCGCTGGCAAATGATATAAGGGCGATCGAAATTTTTAATGCCGGTGAAGACATTCACAAGAGTACTGCCGCCGAAATTAATGGGGTTCAACTTGAACAAGTCACAAAAGAAATGCGTTACGCGGCTAAGGAAGTAAATTTCGGGATTCTCTACGGTATGGGGGCATATGGTTTGGCTTGGCGTGCCCATATTGATCGGGATAAAGCAAAAGATTTTATAGAAAAGTATTTCAAAGCATTCAGCGGGATTAAGGAGTATCTGGATACGACAAAAGCGCTGGCAAGATCTTTAGGCTATGTTGAGACCTTGTTTGGTCGACGTAGATATCTGCCAGAAATTAATTCCGGTGTGCCAATGGTCAGAAACGCAGCGGAACGCATGGCGGTTAATATGCCGGTTCAGGGTACCGCGGCGGATCTGATTAAAATTGCGATGATTGAAGTGCAAAAAGAGCTGAAAAGAATAAAAGGAAATTCAGATGGGAAACTTGTAAAAATGATTTTGCAGGTTCATGATGAGTTGGTGTTTGAAGTACAAGATGATTATTTGAATACTGCAGCAAAAATTATTAAAGAAATCATGGAAACAGTATATAAGCTGAAAGTGCCAATTATTGCCGAAGTCAAGTCCGGTAAAAATTGGGGGGAATTAATAGAATTAAAAATTTAAGATGATAATATTAGTTCATGGCGAAGATGCTTTTCGTTCGCTCAAAAGGTTGAAACAGTTAAAAGAGGCATTTATTGAAAAATATAATTCTTCCGGTTTTAACGTTGTTCAGTTGGAAGGTGCGGAAACAACTTTGGAAAAATTCCGATCTGTCAGTTTCACTGGCGGATTATTGGACAGTAAGAGGTTGATAGTGATTAAGAACCTTATATCAGGAGGTGGTGCAGAATTAATTGACGGAATGTTAGAGGTATTAAAAGAAAAAAAATTTCCTGAAGACAATGTGTTGATTGTCTGGGAGGGCGTGGTTGAAGAAAAAGGTAAGGCCAAAATCAAAGGTGGCGCCAAGGCAAAAAAATTACTACTTACCCAGTTAAAAAAAGAACGGGAAGAAACATTCCCCCTGCTTACTAATATTCAACTTTCATCCTGGATTCAAAATGAAGTGAAGGACCGGGGCGGCAGGATTGAAAGAAGCGCTGTGGAAGAACTAGTTGCTAAGGTCGGAACCGATCTGTGGCAGATGGACAGTGAAGTAGAAAAACTGGTCAACTACGTCGGTGGTCAGATTATTACCGGAAAGCAGGTAGAAGAATTCGTGAAATCAAAGTATGACGAAAATATATTTCATCTGACGGATGCTTTGGGGCAGAAGAATAAGGAACAGGCACTACGTCTGGTGCGTGACCAGTTGGCGTTGGGGACCGAACCGCTCCAACTACTTTCCAAATTTATTTGGCAGTTTAGAAATTTAATTCTGGTCAATGAGATGCTGGGAGCGAATAAAACTCAAAAGGAGATCGCTGATACATTAAAACTGCATCCATTTGTAGTCCAAAAGACAGTCCCTCAGGCGAAAAAATTCAGCCGTGAACAACTAGGTCTGATTTATCAAAAGTTGGTTGATATTGATTTTGATCTGAAGAATTCTCAAGTTAAGCCGGAACTTTTATTTGACCTAATGGTTATGGAAATCTGCCGGTAAAAAAGTAAAAACGTAGACACGAATTTGTATAACGAAACGTGGACTAATCAGTCCACGTTCTATTTTCTTTAATTGTGACTATTTCAGCTTATTCAGTTTTTTCATCAGTCTTGATTTTCGGCGGGAAGCGGTATTTTTCTTAATCAGGTTTGTTTTCGCCGCCTTGCCTAGCGCTTTGATGGTTTTTTGAACTAGCTCTTTTGATTCATCTTTTTTCCCGGATAACAAAGATTTTTCCGTTTTTTTAGTAAGATCCTTCAAGTTGTTTTTTGCCGAAATATTTCGGATCCGGTGTTTCTTTGACTGTCTTAGAGCCTTGATACCGGCCTTTTTGATTGGCATAGAATATCCTTAATTATTTTTAAAGTAAACCAATCGTAACATACACATCGTTAATGTGCAAGGGTCTTTGACGTACAATAAAGTAAATGATAAGGTGAAGAGCCTCAAGTTTTGAGGTGGGTTTGATCATTTCAGGCTTCAACCAGAAGAAGGGGGTGCCTTTATGTGCTCGATTTTCGGTGTGATCGCCCTGAAAACAGCCGACCCTGCCGAGGTGATGGAGTACAGCCAGATTGGCGCGTATGATCTTCAACACCGCGGTCACGAATGGGTCGGGGTTGCGTTCTCGGGCGGTGACATGCTCCATGTGGAGAAGCAGTGCGGTCTGATCGCTTCACTGTTCGGCAATCCAAGCGTCGTTGCCAAGATGCAGGACGCTACTCCGCAGATGATGCTGTTCCAGACCAGGTTCTCAACCCAGGGGCGCAGTACCGCCGTCAACGCACAACCGCACTACATGCGGCCGCGCTGGGGCACGATTGCTCTGGGCGCGAACGGCGACATTCCGGACTACAACGGACAGCGTGCAAGACTGGAGCGGGCCGGTTGCCGGTTTGTCAGCTGGAACGACTCCGAGGCGCTGTTGCACCACATCATCCTGAACGCCCAGGACAACCCGAGCAAGCTGCACGAAGGTATTGTCAGCCTGATGCGGGAGGTGCCGGCGTCCTATTCGGCGTGGCTTGCTACCGAGAGCTGTGTCTACCTGTTCCGTGATCCTTTTGCCAACCGCCCGCTGTACTACATGCGGGTCGGCAACTACTTCATCTTTGCGTCGGAAGATTGTGCTCTGCACGCGATTCTGGCGCATCGGGCGAATCAGGGGCACAAGGACGGGACGGTCGAGATCAACCAGTCACTTCCCGGCGAGGTGATCCGCATCACCATGCACGGTGAGATTGAGTATCTCGAAGGCGTGACACCTTCGGTACCGCTGGCGATGTGTGCTTTCGAGCGCGTCTACTTCGCCCGCCCCGACGGCCACGTCTTCGGAGCTCCGCACAATGGCACTCAGCGGTTGTTCTATAAACTGCTGGTTCAGCACGGCGAAGACGGCCGTTACAGTATTCGTATGCTGACTGACGGTATTAAGGAGGTCGGCAGTTTCCGGTACGATTTGGGCAAGCAGCTGGCCCGTGAGTGTCCGGTGGAAGGCGCGGACTGTGTCATTTCGGTGCCCAATTCGGGTAATTTCGCGGCACTCGGATTCGCTGATGAAAGCAAAGTCCCTTACCAGATCGGTTTAGTTCAGAGTCCCTATGTGGCTCGGACCTTCATCGTTCCGGGTAGGGATGCGCGCAGAGAACAAGCGGCTCTGAAGTACCGGCCGATGCGTGGCTTGTTCACGAAGTACCAGCGGATCGTGGTCGTGGATGACTCACTCGTCTACGGTACAACTTTCGAACAGCTGAACCGCATGTTCATGGCGGCTGGTGCGCGGGAAGTACATGCCCGTTTGAGCTGTCCGCCGGTGATCGCACCCTGCAAGTACGGCATCGATATGACATCAAAGGGCAAACTGATTGCTGCAGACATGCCGGTTGATCAGATCCAGCAGATGTTGGGTCTTACCAGTCTGCGGTTTCTCTCGCTCGAGGGAATGAAGAAGGTACTCGGTGCCGGCGCCGAGCACTATTGCACAACCTGTTGGACGGGGCAGTACCCCTTCTGACCCCGGGAAGCAAGTGGCTACCCGGTTTTTTTATTTTCAAAATATTTGCACGATACAAATAATCTGCTAGGATGAAATCATATAAACTAGCTAATATAAAAATGGAATTAAAAGACAATTCACCAATTGTTGAAGATCCAGAAAAGCAGGAAAGTGTTGAAGATATTGATGCAATCGCGGATATACTTTTGGATGCATATATAGACGACGAAGGGAATATTCTGCATTATAGTGATATTGATATTCGTCATCGATATTCTGATTCAGATGCCGGGAAAAAGTTGGGCTTAGATGATATAGGTTTAGATGAAGCTGCAACATATAAACCCTCAGTTATCAGTCTGTTAATTGAGACCTTGTTTAAGAAAAGTGAGGCAAGTAAATCAGTTCTTACTAAGTTAGTTGCAATTAAAATTATCGCTGACCTAAGGCGTGACGGTTATGATGAAGGTATCAGCCCATTATCTGCAGATACCGGGTTAAAGGATTTATCAGATAATGAAGGTGAAAGTTATTTTGTCCGACAATATGCAAAATATTTTCATTTAATGAGGCCTGGTTTAGCATTTGAACAGGATAAAGAAGAAGAGCTGCAGGCAATAGCTGATTTACCTAGTTGGTCTGAAATGCATCAAAGCCAGTTTGATGTGTTGCGATTCCGATTCAATGATAAAATGCTCAATAAGTTGAATCATGATAGCGCGGATGTTGATTACGGGGCACCAAGCACAATGACTGATTCTGATCACGCATATCCCTGGCAGGAGGTGGAAGCTGACATTGATGGGAAATATTTTAGAGGTGATTATCTTACAACTGTGATTGCGCCGGGAATAATTGGTGTTTTCTCTGCTCAGGGTTATTTAGTCGGGTGGCAGGAAGTGGGTGAAGATTTTTTGAACAATCCGGAACATACTGAATTATCACTAAATGAAACCGCTTCTTTACAGGATCAAATACAATTTGAAAATCCGAAAGAAGACCTAGCTATGTTTAAAATTCTAATGTCTTTAGACTTAAGGTCTGCAATTGAAAGTGATTTTAATATTGATTTGTCTAAATTAAATCTAAGGACCCAATATCAGTTTTTAAAATATATAAAAAGCAATACAACAGAGCAGATGAAGCCGGCTCAGGATTTTGTCCAAAAAGTATCAGGACCTGACCAGAGGTTAGAAAGAATGAAAGCATTCTTATCATTAGAATCAGACCAAGTAAACGGTGATAAGTTTATTGAGATTGGTAATAGTCTTGATCCAGAGGAAGCACAAAAGCTTTTTTCAACATATGCACGGCTTGTTGATCAGGCTACAGAAAAAGCCGGTCAGATATATGCAGAATTGTCAGACAAACAGCCGGAAGTGGAAATATCAGAACAATGGATTTATCAGAGCCTGCTTGCCAGAGCAAACGCGCTGATTACAGAAAGCCATCTTAAACTTCAGGATCAGCGGTTGGATGTGGATGAAATGCTTCAGGATCTGGAGAAAGAGTCAGCGTTTCAGGAAGTGTTACGCGCACAATTCCTGCGGATAGCTAATTTGCTTTCTCAGGATGATGTAGATTTATCAAAATATCGCCATGAACAGGAATTGATCGCAAGTAGTCAGGGCAAAGCCGGAGAAAATGAATCGGTTTATTTGCGCGCTCTAAATGCCATGGGAAGATTAAAGCCATTACCGGAACTTTATTGGAAAGTTGACCGTAACTCAGCTGAATACAATCAGCGTCTCGGGGTAGATATATTCGGGCTGATGAAGGGTTTTACTCAGGATGCGGCTGGCCGGAAAACGGTTTTAGAATTTGGTCCGGGTAGTGGTATTGCTAAACACGAGCGTTCACAAAAAGGAATCCGTGACAGATATGAAGAGTATGCGATGAGCGATGCGCTTTACTATGATATTGCCGGTATAATCGGCAAACTAATTGACCTCAAAAAACTGGAGACAAAACTTGGCAGGCAAATAACTCCGGAGGAGCAAAAATCTTTTATTGAATATATTAAAGCGGCAATTCTGATTGAGTCGGGTCAGACCGGTTCTGATAGTATTGTTTATGATGAAACAGTCAGAACTGAAATTCAAAAGGACCCAAATAGATTAAAACCGATTTTACTTACTGCCGGTGAAAGAATGAGTATGGCGGAAGCTGTACCTACAGATCAAGCGGAAGAAACTCCCGAGGGTCCGCGCTATAGAGAAAAATTACGAGTATCCGAGCAAACAAATAATTGGCAAAAGGCCAGGGAGCTGTTAATTGAGGGTATAACTGATTATCTATCAGATGATTTCTATGAAGTGGACGCTTATGAGTTGCTAGATGCTCATCCGGCCGGAATTATAGTGGGTGATTTTGGTCAGATCGGTAAACTGCAAGATGAACAAATTGATTTGGCTCTTGGAGTGCGTTCTACAGTGTATGTTGAAAGAGAAAGATATGCTCAATTCATCAGCGAGGTTTATCAGAAGTTAAAATCAGGTGGAATATATATCGATGACAACGTCAGGGAAAATTTCGGACGATACTATAGAATTGATGAACTAAAAACAGCACAGGAATTAATCAATGATTTATCCGGTCAGGATGGTAAGTCAGCTGATTTCGCAATTTACCTCGTACTTGGGCCGGGGGTGGAGGGGGAGGATTATAGAGAAGGAGACTCGCCACTTGCCATAGTGGTTGGTAAAGAAATGGCGGATCATTCTCTGATTGAAGCGAACCTGATGCCGAATTGTCGAATGGTGAAGTTGAATGATGTCGCCTCTAACACGGAATATCTTAAAAGTCTCGGCCCGGATAATGATGATGCAGACCAGAGCGATCAAAAAATAGCTGCTTAATTTTGAGTAGCGAGTTTAGTCCAAAGGAATTCAAAAAGGATATGGAAATTTTCCGCGATTTCCTGATTGTCGATTAGGACGCCGACAATGTTTTTCTCGGGGAAGGTAATTAGCGAAACTTTATTTCCGCTGATTTTGATATCCATACGAAATGGGAATTGATCAGCCGGGACCAGGCGGGCTTCTAGGAGCTTCTCTGGATTGGACTGATTTAGAGTATTGGTATCCGGGGAAATTACCCGATTAGGGATTCTTTTTTGCACCCGTTTTTTTACATAAGTTGCGGCATAGTCCGGGATGCTTTCTACCAGATCACCTTTGTCTTCGATACTGTCAATCGGCTGATTATTCGCTAGCAGTTCCTCGTAAATTTTAATTATCCCTTCCTTGCCTTCAAAATAACGTACTCCTGGTTTATTCATCGTAATCCGATAAAGCGAATTCAGTGATTCATAGTTGGCATTTAATGTTTTTGCCTGTTGTTGAACCGTCTTCTCTCTTTCGTCTAATAGGACTTTTATTCTTTCTGGGGGCTCGATCACAAAAACTTTCTTACCTTTTATCACTGTTTCAGTAACAAGTCCTTTATCAATTAATGCCTTCACTAAATCGTAAGCATTCCCTCTTTTGTAGGGTATTTTTTTTAATAATCCTCCCATACCGGCTTTACCCAGCTCAAGAAGTGCTTCATAGACGGCCGCCTCTTTTTCAGTTAAGCCGATTTGGACCAGGGTTTTGGCAATAGGGGATGAAATTTTGGGCATAGAAGTCGTGATTAAGTATATTAAATGCTTATTGCAGAAATGATATTTCTGTTTTTATGATAGCACCGTAATAAATAAATGTCAATAGAAAATGACAATAATAATCAATACAAAGTCGTCAAAATACATTGATAAAATTGAATAATGACAAATATTAGTAAAGAATGGCGCTAGGTATTGACAAGATTATCAAATGGGTATATACTGTCTGGTTAACATAAATTATTGCTCTTTTTCAACACTCGATTATCCCAACTAGATTAGATGACCAAGTCATCCATTTAGCGGGTAATATTTTCAAAAGGTTTATCCTCACTGCTTACTCAAAGCTTGGTCAAAGAGAGACAGGCTTTGGTGAAGCAGGAATAAATCTTCTAGAAAATACTTGTCAGTGTATTCCCTGATCACCAAGAGGTGACCGGGGAGCCAGTGCCAAGTATAGAAGCGACTTCAAGACAATCAGGTAATTTGACAACTGAATAAGGTAATCAAAACGGAGAGAGCATCTAAATCCCAGTTTGTCGGGACATGATGGACCAACAGTGAAAACTGTTAGCCTAATGATTACCAAAATAATAAGATAGTATTAAATTTGACGCGGGCTCTCTCATCCAAAATGAAAGAGCCCGTTTTGATTTAGCAGGTTTGGCGAGGAGGGAGTATTCAAGAGGCGCAGAAATCATAAAATACCGCCTCCTGTCTCCTCACCAAACTCTTCTAAGTAAGAGTTACATCGTTCTTTATCGAAATTGTTCTTTATAAAAGCAATGGTATCGAATTTAGGTGATTAAGATGAACTAACATTATTTATTCTGCAGTCCGATCAAGGAGAGACGGATTCGTGGAATAGGAGAGAGTTCATTTCCTAAGTACAATACTTTGCTAATTCGCTCGATAGGATAAACGTTTCAATTCATTTGAAGCCGGTACTAATCAGGTTGGCAGAAGCGAGTCAATCTGTGTCGGTACATTGTCCCAAGTAAGTGAGTGTCGAGAGTCCCGTAAGGGGAAGTAGACCGCTGAAAGACAAACCTATCATCCGTTCTCATAAGGAGATCGGCTGGAGAAAAGAGATTAACCACCTTTTGTCTCCAGAAATCTCCTCGTAATTATTAATCGCTAGAACTTGAGGAGAGAGTTCTGGTATAACCAAAAAGTAAAGCAAGGAGGAAAGCCGATGAGCAGCATCGGTATGTTGAAGTCTGGTGAAGCGGTGATTGACCGCCACCAAAGTCATCTGCATCCGGGAGTGGTTGCACTGCTTCCGGATGCTCTTCGCCGCATCGATGCGGTGGGGAGAAACTTTCTCATCGAGGAGGTCGATTTCGGTCAGCTCATCGGTGAGACCGTCTGCGTCCAAACGACGGATGCGGACAAAATTGTCTGGGCAAAGCGCCCCGGACGCTTCGGGCTCACGCGGTTCGTCAAGAACCGCACGACAGAGCTCTGCAGTGTGGTGACGATCATCCTCAAACGGGATGGTCGCGAGGATTTCTATATCCTCATCACCGCGTTCGTTGGGCACCGGCCCGAGCCAGAGCCCTGGGACCGGAACGCGACGGAGCAATCCGTGGCATTCTGGCGTTCGCATGCCCTCGTGTGGGGCTACGAGGCCATCGTCCCAGGTACGGAAACGGATGAATGCCCGAGGTGAATGAAGTAAGTGACATACCGCTCATGCAGTTTCAACTGTGGGAGGCCGGTATGTCGGTCTCTTCACGTGGTGACTCCCCACCAACAAAAGCGGGAGGAGTGCCAGGCCGATGTCATGCCACAATCGCATGTACGTCGGGCGCTCAAACTCATGAAGAAAAGGAGGTAGAGGATGAACCTCTACCAGAAGATCCACGGAGTACTCGGAGCGGATTTCATCCGCCACGAGGAGATTGCCCGGATTCTGGCGCTTGCGCTGGAATCTGGAAAGAACATCTTGCTGTGGGGCCCCGGTGGCCACGGCAAGAGCGAGATGGTCGCGGCGGCGCTCAAGGCCGTCGCAGCCGAAGACGAGATCTTCGTCCAGTCCTTCGGAGAAGGAATGGACGAGGCGACCCTCTGGGGCGGACTCGATTTCGCCGCCTTGGAGCAGGACAAGGTGCTTCGGTACTTCCCGGAGCAGAGTTTCCTTGCACGGTCCTATGCCGTGTTCGAGGAGATCTTCGACGCACCGGCAAGTGTATTGCTAGCGCTGAAGGACACACTGACGGCGCGCCGCCTTCGCAAGGGCGCGCAGCAGTTTCCGATGGCGACGAGAGTCGTAATCGGGATCACCAACCGCGATCCAGAGGAGATCGCGGATCTGGGCCCCGCGGCGGCGGCGCTCATCGAGCGCTTTCCGCTCCAGCTCAAGGTGTCATGGCCGAGTTACTCGGCCAGGGATTACCTTGAGTTGTTCCGCAAGGTCGGTCCCCGGCTCTCGGGTGCTGATCTGAACGGAACCCAGGGTGTTCTCGCCGAGCTGGTCGCCAAGGCCAGCGAGGGCGACACGCCCATCTCGCCCCGTAGCGCGATCTACGCGCTTGGGGTGGTGAAAGCCGCGGCCAGTCTCCGCGGCGACAGCATGGTCCACAAGGAAGACCTCGTAGATCTGCGGTTCATCGACGGTCTCGAGGGACTGGCGGAAAACATCCGCCAGGAACTCGAAGCCGCGTTTGAGCGCGCGGCGGCTGAGGGACGGATCGTCGAGGCGGAGCGCAAGCTCCAGCAGTTCCTCGACGAGTTCCAGGCGGCTGGTGGGAGCCCGATTAAGCTCCTGCAGGTCGCCAGGCGCCTCGTCGCGTTCGTCGACGAAGCGGCGAACCTCAAGATCACGGACGGTCTCGCGGAGCGGCGTAAGCAGTTGCGTGAGACGGCGAGCGCCAAGGCTGCGGAAGCGCAGAATTTGGCTCTCGCAAACACCCGCATCTAGAGCGGGAGGAGGGAGTCTGGAACGTGTATACGTTTCGTACCTCGCCTCCCGCAACATATCTTCCGCCCACAACGGAGGAGATGCGGGAGGTAGCCAACGGGGTCGGTCTCAAGTCGTTCAGTCGAGACTTGGTCTCCGACCTTTGCAACATCGCGGCAGGTGGCAGTGTCAACTCGCCGTCGTTCTACCGCGAAATCGTCCGGGAGCGGGTGGAGGAAACTCTACCAGCTCCGAATAGATTCGGAGAATGGATTTATCCCGTTCGTGGTAAGAACGGGATAAAGTATTTCGAATCTTCGAATGATAAACAGATGATCGTCACCGCTCACACCGAGGAGGCAATGAGGTACCACCAGAACGTCTGCGATTTCCTGCAGGTAGTGGATCTCTCCCGCTTCCCCGGCGGAAGCCCGCTCAAGCAGGCGATGAGTCTGCTCAAGCTGCTCTCGAAACAGCAAGGCGGGCAGGGCGGAGGTGAAGGTGGGGAACCGCTTCCCATCTTCACAGATAACGACCGTCCCGAAGGGACGGCTGAAGCTCTCCACGAGACGATCGATACTGTTGATTCCCTATCGGCGGAAGAGCAGGATATACTCGATCCCGAAGGGAAAAACCATAGTGTCGAGGACTCGACGCAGAGTGATGGCCAGCGGTCCGGTCATAGTGGGCTGAACAGACTCGCTGTGGCGGAGGATCTCGTTGAAGGGAGTGACAAGCGGGTGATGCTCGATATCTCCCGAACTCTCGACGATTTCACTAAGCTTCAGGCGCGCCGCCAGGTGCGCATGGAACAGGATCCAACTGGTGAAGAGGTTCGTCAGCGGCCGATGCGGTCGCTTAATGAACTTTCGCGGGTGGCCAAGTCGGCTCTCGCGCTTCGCCAGCAGTCGTCCGGTTACTTCCTATACCAGGCAGTGACCGGGCAAATTCCGGTGCGAGAGCGCGTAACGAGGATGGAGCGCAAGCAAGCGATCTTTATCCTCGTGGATGGTTCCGGTTCCATGCGGGGCCGGAAGCACTGGAAGGCAACTGGCGTCGTCATGAACCGCCTCAAAGCGGTCCTCACCGACGACGCTGTTGTCTGGGTGTCGGTCTTTGACACCCAGCTCGGGAAAGTCCAGAGGGCGGGGACTCCTGATGAGGCACGCAATCTCATCAGGGAGTTCGCGGCCGGAAACTTTTCTGGTGGCGGCACGGACATCGCCACATCGGTGAAGGCGGCTCATGCCTTCATCCAGAAGGAGATCGAATCGGGTGCGGCGCTCTACCGCCCCGAAGTCGTCGTCCTCACGGACGAAGATTCATCGGTCTCCGGTGTTGCAAAGCCTGATATCCCGGGAACGCGGGTACATGGCTTTGCGATGGAAGTGTCCAATCCTTCCCTGGTCGCATTTGCACGATCCACGGGCGGGGTTGGAAAAGACAAAATGTGAAAGGAGGTGGCTACGATGATCCGTGGCCCGCCCCAAAAACGTTGAGCATGCCTAAACGTAAAATACCTGCCAAATCTTGGTACCGGGCATGAGGTAAAAAGCCAAGATCGCATCCCAGCGTTAAGGGACGCAGGTAAGTCGCGATAGAACTTACAGGGAATGGCGCACCTAATCAAGCGCTATGGGCTCTCTATGCCATCAATAAGGTATAGATCCCATTCATTGGTAGGTTATGGCGGGAGAGAAGACCGAAAATCCTTCTCTCCCACCAATCGTTCTTTTTCGAAGGAGGTTAAAGAGTTTTTCGGAAGTTCTCTATAATAAACTTCCCTCTTTTCTTCAGACTATTATTCATTATAATAATCTGAAGCAGAGGAGAGTAATAATATTAAAAAAGCCGCCAGTAATTCGCAGGGCAAAAAAGGTTAAAAACATATTCTTTAATCTCTCTCTTTAGAATATGTCATAATCTTTAAAATGCTCTGCGAATTACTGGCGGCTTTTATTTGTTTAATTTGGAGCTTTTGTATTGTTCCGGATGAAAAGGCTTAAGCCGGACAATCTTGGTATTCAAATCAAACTCTTTTAGTTTGGCTTCCAGCAGTTCAGTAAAAGCTACTTGGTCGTATCCTAGACAGATAACGTCCGGCGCAATCTCTTGAATGATTTTGTATTTATCATCTTCATAACCCAGCACTGCTCGGTCGACAGCGGGATGATTTTGTACCGCTTCCAACCTTTCATCTTGTGGTTTTTGTGGAATGTGTTTTTTAACCTGGTTAATTGTATTATCTCTAGCAACGACTACTACCAGATAGTCACCATGTTTTTTTGCCTGTTCAAAAAAATCAACATGCCCTGGGTGTAGGATGTCGAATGCGCCAAATGCCATTACCTTCTTCATTTTTTCTGTTCCTTTTTCAGTTCCATTATCTGATCACGAAGCATTGCTGCTTTTTCAAACTCCAGGTTCTTAGCGGCCAGATCCATTTGGTTTTGCATACTGGTTATCATGTAGGATAATTCTTCCTTCGGTACAATGCTGGCATCAAATTTATCTACTTCTTCTTCCTCAATCTTTCCTCCTGAAAGTCTTTCAGTTTTAATTGCCTTGATTATCGACTGAGGGGTGATGCCACGTTCTTTATTATATTTAATCTGGTTATCTCTCCGGCGGTTTGTTTCGCTGATCGCTTTCCGCATGGAATCGGTCAGTTTGTCGGCATACATTATAATATGACCTTCCTGGTGACGGGCAGCCCGACCCATGGTTTGTACTAGTGCTGTAGCACTTCTTAAAAACCCCTCTTTGTCCGCATCCAGTATTGCAATCAATGATACTTCCGGAATATCTAGCCCCTCGCGTAACAAATTGATTCCTACGATAACGTCATAGGTGCCCATACGCAGTTCACGCAAAATCTCCAACCGCTTAAAAGTATCGATTTCTGAATGCAGGTAATGAACGGCGATCCCCATTTCTTTCAGATATTCCGACATCTCTTCCGCCATTCTTTTTGTTAATACAGTAACCAAAACCCGTTGGTGTTTCTTTACCCTTTTTTGTATTTCCGCCAGCAGATCGTCTATCTGATGCTTGGTTGGTTTGATCTCAATAGTCGGATCCAAAAGTCCGGTCGGTCGGACCAGCTGTTCAACAATCTGCTTACTTATCTTTCGTTCATAATCAGCCGGAGTGGCGGATACATAAACCACTTGCTTTATTTTTTTATCAAACTCTTCGAAATTGAGGGGGCGGTTGTCTTTCGCAGACGGCAGGCGGAATCCATAGTCAACCAACGAACTTTTGCGTGAACGGTCACCGCCGTACATCGCACCGATTTGCGGAACAGTCATGTGTGATTCATCGATAAACATCAGAAAATCATCCGGGAAATAATCCAATAAGGTATAGGGCGGATCACCCGCTTTTCTGCCGTCAAAATAGCGCGAATAGTTCTCAATGCCACTGCAGAATCCGGTTTCTTTAATCATTTCCAAATCATATTTCGTCCGCTGTTCTATTCTCTGCGCCTCGATCAGTTTATTTTCTTTCTGAAATTTTTCCACCTGCCTTTTCATATCCGCTCTGATATTCTTCATTGCTATTTCCTGTTTAGCAAATGGAACTAGATAGTGCGTAGCAGGATAAATTACAATCTCCTCCAAATTATTTTGCACCGCACCGGTCAGCGCGTCTATTTCTTTTATCTGATCGACACTGTCGCCCCAAAACTGAATCTGGTAAGCAATCTTTTCCGAAAAGATTGGAAAAATGTCGATCACATCCCCGCGAATGCGGAATGTCCCTCTTCCTAGGAATGTATCGTTTCTTTTATATTGAATCGTGACCAGATCTTTCAAGAATTGTTTTCGGTCTAAGTTATTTTTTTTGTTGATAACAATTCCTTCATTCTTATATTCAGTTGGCTCACCCAATCCGTAAATGCAGGAAACGGATGCAACGATTATTACATCACGGCGGGAAATCAATTCCTGTGTAGAAGCGTGCCGTAGTCGGTCAATCTCCTGATTGATATCAGTTTCTTTTTCAATATAAGTATCCGTGCGTGCGATATATGCTTCCGGCTGGTAATAGTCATAATATGAGACAAAGTACTGTACGGCGTTGTGGGGAAAGAAATCCCGGAATTCGGAAGCCAGTTGTGCCGCTAGCGTTTTATTGTGGGAAATAATCAAAGTCGGTCGTTGCACTCTGGCAATGACATTGGCCATGGTAAAAGTTTTCCCGCTACCGGTAACACCAAGCAGGGTCTGATCGCGCATACCTTTGTTCAATCCAGTAACAATTTTATCAATTGCTTCCGGTTGATCCCCGGTCGGTTTAAATTTAGATTCCAGTTTGAATTTCATATTGTAATGTAATGGGTAGCCACGAATTAATTCGCGGCACTCTATGATTATATCAATAGAATCGTGATGCGAGAAGGGTTGACATATTTGTCGTAATGCGCTATGGTGTCGTGTCAATTCATCTTGTCCGAATACACACCTCAGAAGAAAGAAGGTGATCATGAACGGTGAATGGACGCACGACTTTCTGGAAAATCTCGTCCGGAATCTGGTGGCGGAAAAGAACCGACCTCTGCTGTTCGAGCCAGTCCACCACAACACCAAGTGGCACGAGTTCTCACTCATGCGCCACAACGCGCTGGTTGTGGAAGCGGCTCAGCGCATGCTGGTGCTGACCGGCGTCGACGTGATGACCGCCGCGCTTTTCCATGACCTGGGGAAGCTGGTCCAGTTCGACAACGCAGTCGCTACTGGCGACTACTTCTTCGCCGGCCACGAACAGTTCTCGGTCGAGCTCGCGCAGAAGTATGGCATAAGCGGTCACGTGCTACACGCGATCCAGTACCACGACATTTCCTATCAGCATCGGGCGGATCGTATTCTGCCCAAACTGTGCGGTGGCGATGTCGGGATGTTGCGTCATCTGCTAGCAATTGCCGCGTGCGATACGGCTGGCAAAGGCTGGACGGACGCGCAGCGTGTCCAGCGTCTCAAGGTGGCGGAGAAATTCCATCACGTCTGCGAAATGGCGGAACTCGACGATTCTTTCGCCGACGTCATTAAGCAGGCTTGTCTGGAATGGTAGTTCGTTTTCGAAGCACTCCTCGGGGCGCTTCTTTTTTATTCCGTTAGAAGTCAAATATCCCATAACTTGCTGAGAGTATGAATGATCACAAGATGGTGAGCACATAGTTTATACCTGTGTGGTTTCTGTTAGAGAAATGCTTGGACTTCTAACGGGATTCATTTGCCCAAATCTGCAATTTGTTTTATTCTTAATAAGTAATATGAAGATTATGAAAGAAAAAACAAAGAAAATATTGCCAAGATTGCTTATGACATTTGGATTTTTTGTTTTATTATTAATTCCTCAGATCAGTATGGCGGTTGATGAATCTGAAGCAGAGGGCGGTTCGTGTACAGATAGCATGATACTCCCGCCATGTACATGCAACGGTAATTGCAGAATTGAAGACATACTTATCCTGGGAGTAAATATTTTCCAAGTTGCCGTAAGTATGTTAGGTGTTCTTGTAGTGGGCTTTATAATAGTTGGTGGATTGGTTTTATTGACATCCGGCGGTAGTACTCAAAGAGTTGAAAGGGGTAAAAAAATTATTTCGGGAACTTTTTTTGGCGCTCTCATTGTTGTCGGTTCATGGTTTGTTGTTAATACAATTTATTATGCAAGCACGGGAGGAAGTAACAAGGTGTTTGGAACAAGTTGGTTTGAATTGAAGGAATACCCCCCAATAGAAATAATTCCACCTGTGTATACCCATGATGATGAGGGTAATGAAGTTCTTGTTACACCAGAATGTTCAGATTTACCTGCAGTTGCAGTTTCATATGGCGTACCATATCCTAGACAAGAATCTGCTGACTTGTTGAGATTAAAAACTTGTATTCAAAATAATATTGATATGGGATTGGTTGATATGGGGCAGATATATACATATGATATTACACATGATACTTGTAATTATACTCGAGGTAATCCTGTTTGTGATACTGAATGTTCTCATTCTTCTAGTAGAAGGCCATCTTGTCACTATGGTGGTACTACTGGAAGTAATGGTGCAGAGGCGGTTGATTATAATGCAAGGGATAACTCGCTACAAGGGGAAACGATACTCAATAATCAAATAAAGGCAGCGGTGAATGGTCCTTGTAACGAATATGTCGGCTATGATGATCTTGAAGTTTACTACGAGGATGGTGTTTATAAACATGCTCATACCCACCTGAGTACAACAGCATGTGATGCAAATTGATTCCAAATAATTAAGATAAGAAATAATTTAGTAATCAATCTTGGGTTCTAGGAGTAAGCTGCCAGCTAAAAATCAGCTCAACATATTATAACGAGACCATAGAGTCTCGTTGTTTTGTGTTGCTGTATGTATTAAATAATTTTTTGCCAGAAGATTCGATTGTATGATAAAAAGCATGAGATATAGCAAACACGACTGCGAAAAATAAAAGCATGATCCAAGGATTATGGTAATTAAAATTGAATCCTGAAATTTTTTCTACAATTCGGAACAGAAGTTGAATCGGATAGTGGATTAAATAAATTGAAAAAGATATTTTTCCAATATACATCAGGACTGGATTTTTTAATAAGTAGCTCATAATATTACTTCGGATACTTGATACAAGAATCAGGGGAAACACTATACAAGCGGTTACGAGGTCTATTCCGGTTATTGTGCCGATTCTAAAACTCATAAAAAATATCAAAATCAACACAAAGATTATGAATTGGAAATCATATAAATATTTTGATAACTTTAATTCTTTCCCATCATTTTTTTTAATTAAAATAAATAACAAAACACCCAGGAAAAAATCTAGCATTGTTCTTAATATCCCGGAACTAACAAAAATAATTTTTTGATCAGTTATCATTGTATGTGTGATAAACAGAAAGAAAAGAAATGGTAGCAAAAAGCAAAGTATATATAGTGAAATAGCAAAACGTTGATTTTTTACCTTTGAAACAATAAGAAAAAACAGAAGATTAACAAAAAAAATGGTAGACACTGCCCAGGATGTCGCATTGAATGAAAAACCGTCTTCCAGGCCGGTATTCTGCAGAAGAAAAATATTCAATATGAAATGTTTTAGGTTATTATACTCATAAACATATTCTTGGGAATTAAATATGTTTACAAGAATCACGACTTGTATCAGCACAATTATCAAAGTGAAAAAATGCAGTGGGTACAATCTCAAAAAACGGCTGATAGCTAATTTATTAAAACTAGGCCCCTTCTTTTGATTCAAATATTTGTATGCAAGAACAAATCCTGACAATAATATGAAGAAATCAACCAATATCAGTCCCGCATTATAAAATGGGAAAAACAAATGAAATAAAGGTTCTGCTCCAAACTGCGCTTTATAGTGCCAAAATACAATACCGATTGCGGCAATGCCTCGTAATGAATCAAGTTCCCTAAATCTGTGGAGATTCATTTGGTTATCCATATGTGTTTATTATATCATGTTTAATTTGTTACTCTTCTACTATTCTATGTTTGGGAATATAATATAAGTAAGTCGCTCATGGCAGGTTTTAGAGGGTGGCGTTCGTCATCCAGAAACGGAGGCGTTGCCATGTCCGAAACCACCGCTCCTAGAATGCTCGATATCGAGCTAACTACTCCCGGGTATGTGCGTTGCACGGAATGCCCACCCATTCCCGTTCCGCTGGCAGTTGGCAGAGTTTACCGTATCGGGGTACAAGATGAAGTCGTGCGTCCCGAAAGCGAGACGGTTGCTCTGGATCCTGTCGATCCGGACCTGGAACCCATTTCTGTTGCGAAGGATCTTCTTCGCTGGCCCTTCTTTGATGCGGTAAGCTAGTCCGCATTGTTACAGAGCGCGTATCTTAGGTAGATACTGCGCTTTTTTTTAGTATTGACAGAAGCACTTTATTCTAATAAACTGAAAGTGGCTGTCGTAGCGGTCAATTAACCGGCGAAAGGTGTCCGCCATGGAAGGCTCGGTTTCAGATCATCCCCATTTCGAAGGGGAATTTTACGCGCGGGAAGTAGTAGAGAGATCCGCTTCCATCGATCGTCACGGCGAGTTGCCGTGTGGTTGTCACCATATCTTCATTCCCGATCCCGATGGCGATCATGAGCCGGAATTCGATCCGAAAGCAGAGTTGGCAATTATCAATGCCAGAATCGCCGAGCTCGCCCGGAGCTAGTCGGAAGGGAATCTTCCAATAAGTTCGTACAAATTGCTACGTAGCCGGGGTAGCCTTTGCGGTTGCCCATTTTTTATTGCTTGCGCAACTTCTCCGAGTTTGACATAATTGGACTATGATTACGTATTTAAAAGGAACGATTAAATATAAGAATAAGGGGTATATAGTATTGGACGTTCATGACGTCGGATATCAGGTTTTTGTATTACCCCAATTACTGGAAAAAGCAAAAGTTGATGCAGAAACAGAGTTGTATACCTATCAGAATGTTACAGAAAATAAAGTTGAGTTGTACGGATTTAGAAATATTTCCGAGTTGGAATTTTTTGAACAGTTGATTCAAATTTCCGGCATTGGTCCGAAGTCCGCATTGGGCGTTATGAACCAGGCGAGCATTGAAGATATTAAGCGGGCGATTATTCACGGTGATTCGTCAATGTTGACCAGGGTATCCGGTATCGGTAAAAAAACAGCGGAAAGAATAATATTAGAGCTTAAGAATAAGATTGATATATCGGATAAAGACAACAAAGAATTTTTGCAGGAATCCGGTTTTCAGGAAGATGCCGACGCGATGGACGGTTTGGTCAGTCTGGGGTATTCGCTTAGAGAAGCAAGGGAAGCGATCAAACATATTCCACGGGAGGCAAAAACAGTTGAAGAAAAAGTGAAAGCATCACTGAAAGTTTTGGGCAGAAAATAGATATAATTTATGGATATAAGAAAAATAGAGGATATTGAACAGGCACATCAATTTATCGTAGCCCACGCGTTGGCTAGTGGGTCGTTTTTGCAGTCAAAATTTTGGGGAGAGTTTCAAAAAAAATTCAGATTCACCTGTTGGTATATCGGTGCATTCGATAAAGATGAATTGAAGGGTATCGCGCTCGTAATAAAAATAGGTCTGCCTTTCGGCAAGTGCTATCTTTATTGTCCCAAGGGTCCGGTGGTGGTTACTGGCAGTGGTGTTTTAAATGTATTGTTGGGGGGGATTAAAAAACTGGCGGAAAAAGAGGGGGCAATTTTTCTGCGCTTTGAACCGGCGTTTGAAAGTGGGTATTCAAGGGTGATTCAGGAACAGTTGGGTGTTATAGTAACAAAAGAGATTCAGCCGAAGTCCACTTGGATTCTAGATATTGCGAATAGTGAGGCTGACTTACTTTCCGGCATGAAACAAAAAACCCGTTATAACATTCATCTCGCGGAAAAGAAGGAATTAGTAATCAGAACCAGCCGTGAAACAAAGGATGTTGAAATATTTTTTAGTCTGGCGCAGGAAACGGCAAAAAGAAATGGTATCAATACCCATTCGAAAAATTACTATGTCGAAATGATGGAATCATTGTCGGGGCATGCCATGATTGATCTGTATTTGGCGGAATTTGAAGGCAAGACAGTTGCTGCTAATCTGATGATTTATTTCGGTGAAACGGTGACCTATTTGCACGGCGGTTCGAATTCGGAATACCGCCATCTGATGGCTCCCTATTTACTGCATTGGGAAGCGATCAAGGATGCAAAGAAGGATGGTTACAGCATATATGATTTTGGTGGTGTCTCTGACGAGAGTGACAGTACACATAAGTGGTCCGGCATTTCACGTTTCAAAAGAGGTTTTGGCGGCAGGCAGGTTGACAGTGTCGGCACATTTGATTCTGTTTATAATCATTTTTGGTATAAAATTTATGAAACGGCGCGAAAGTTTAGGAAATAATAACTATTCTTGCGTGAATGTTAAATATCACTTATTATATAGGACGTTAGCCTGAGAAGGGTGATTTTTTTTAAGATTTATACCAAATAATAATGATCAAAAAAGTTGTAATCGCTGCCGCAGGCCGGGGCACTAGAATGCAGGGTTTAAGCAAGGATAAGCCAAAACACCTGATCGAGGTGAACGGCAAGCCTTTTCTTTATTATCTGCTGGAAAATCTGAAAAAAGCCGGTTTGGAGGAGATTATTATTGTGGTCGGCTATAAAAAGGAAGTATTGGAGAAATTTGCCAGAAAATATGATTCTAATATGACAATCATCAATCAGTTCGAAAAACTGGGCGATGAATATGGGACTGCCAGTCCGATCAAATGTGTTGAGGATTTAATCGGTAATGAACAGTTTATTTCTGTTTGTGGTGATGATTTATATTCTGTCGCGGATTTAAAAAACATGATGGTGGAAGATGATTATCATTACGTTGCTGCTAAAACAGCTGAACATCCAGAAAACAAAGGAGTACTAATTGCAGAAGACGGATACCTGGAAAAGATCATTGAAAAACCCAAAGAATTTGTGGGCGACTTGGTAAATACCGGTATGTATAAATTCACGCCGGAGATATTTGAAATTGTGAAAGACGTAAAATTGTCATCTCGCGGGGAATATGAACTTACCGATGCTATTTCCTATCTTGCTGGCCAGAAGAAAGTCAAAGTAAAAAAAATTAAAGAATATTGGCTTGAATTCACCCGTCCGGAAGATGTGATTGCGGTCAGTGATTTTCTTAAAAATAACCAAATATAATTTTCAATGCCCAGGCAAAAAAATATTGTAACAATCGGAGGCGGAACCGGATCGTCTGTCGTCTTGTCCGGGCTAAAAAGATATCCGGTTAATCTTTCCGCAATTGTGACAATGACGGACAGCGGGGGGTCTACGGGTAAATTGGTGCGCGAGCTCAATGTCCATCCGATGGGTGATGTCCGCCAGGCGCTATTGGCATTATCCCATGCGGAAAAAAACCACAGGGATTTTTTTGATCTCCGGTTTGATTCGGGTGATCTGCGCGGCCATAATGCAGGCAATTTATTTTTAGCCGGGTACGAAAAACAGCTGGGCAGTTTTGAAAAAGCAATAGAAAAGGCAAATGAATATCTGGCAACACAGGGGTCGGTAATACCGGTGACACTGACCAGAACCGATTTAGTTGCAGAGCTTGCCTCCGGCAGAAGAATAATCGGAGAACATGCTTTTGATGATTTAACAAAACGGAAAAATGTTTTTAAAAAATTGTTGCTGAGCAAAAAAGCTGTTGCTAATCCCCGGGCGATTGATGCGATAAAAAAAGCTGATGCGATAGTAATTTGTCCCGGCAATCCTTTGCGGAGTGTGTTGCCGAATTTTTTAGTAACTGGAATTCAACAGGCGGTCAAAAATTCGAAAGCTCCGGTAATATTTTGCGCGAACCTCATGAATAAAAAAGGCCAGACCGATTCGATGGAGTTATCCGATACAATAGATTTTTTTGAACAATACATCGGACAGGAAATAATTGATTATGTGATTTACAATACAAAAAAGATTACCGGCCGGATGTTAAAAAAATATAAACTAAGCGACGAACAGGTTGTTACGGTTGATCAGAAAAAATTATACTCAGCCCGCTATAAACTGGTTGGTGCACCGTTATTAGCCGAAGAGGCGTATCTCCAAAAAAAATCAGACATATTGTTGCAACGAACCAGGATTAGACATGACCCTCGGAAGCTTGCTACAATTATCATGAGGATTGTCCAAAAAGGACTCAAATGAAAATAGTATTAGACTTCGATCATACATTATTCGATACCGAAAAATTCAAACAGGCTTTGCAGGATCGGCTGGCCATGTTCGGCGTGACAGGCGACCAGTTCAACTCAAATTACCGGATTGTTAAGGAACGGTCCGGTTACTATAATTATCGGGAGCATTTAAGACTGCTGGCACAGACTGAGGAACTTGACGAAAATGATTTGTTGTTGAATTTTAATGAAATCGTCAATTCAGCAAATGAATTTCTCTTTCCCGACACTGTGGATTTTTTGAATGCACTAAAATCGATTCCGAAATCAGAGTTATACTTGTTGACTTTTGGCCAGGATGAATTTCAACAGGCGAAAGTGGAAGCCAGTGGTATTAAAGCATATTTCAGGGAAATAATTGATACTGTCGAATCAAAACTCCTGTATTTTGACCAAAACCAAGATCTGCAAAGCGCGGTGTTTCTGGATAACCGAGGAAAAACAATTGATCAGATTAAAGCAAAGTATTCGGACATTGTGGCAATCTGGATTAAACGTGAAAACACTCCTTATGATGATGAGGTTTGTGAGAAGGCGGATTATCAAGCCACTTCTCTTACAATTGCATTACAATATATTAATAAATTAATTTGATAGAAATGAGCGATATCAGTCAGGACGTTCATGGCCACCATGTGCTTGGTGAGAGTGACGCCAAGAACGGGATTAACCATTTGGATCATAAATTGGACAGCGCCGAGGCTCAAGTATTTTTTGAACAGGCGAAAATGCATGGTTCTGTAGAATTTGAGGACGGCAACGGCAAGAATTATACACTGATTAGAAATTCGGATGCCACTTACACCGTGCAGAAACGCAAAGAACCGGGCGGGTGGTTCTAATCTAAATATATGATAAAAGAATTTTTAAATCCGGATCGATTTACCTTGGGTTTGGGTAAGGTTGCCGCAAAAATAACTCCACGCCCAAACGTGTGGACTGTTATTTCATTTTTCCCTGCGATTTTTGGATTCATTTTTGTTGCCCGGGGGAGTGTTTTCTGGGGGATGATATTATTTATTCTGGCCGGGGTAATGGATGCGATCGACGGAGCGGTAGCCCGTTCGCAGAACCGTACTACTTATTTCGGCGCGTTTTTAGACGGCACAGTTGACCGTTTTGTTGATTTTCTCCTGATTTTCAGTTTCCTGTTTCTGGACTTGCCTGATTTCTTTATGCCTATCTCGTGGTGGATAGTAATGGCTTCATATTTCGCACTGATGCCGACTTTCATTGTCGCATATGCCAATCATCGCCGGGCAGTGCCTGACCCGACCGAAAAGATTATCTGGCGCATATTGCATCGCACGGAGATGTACCCCCTGTTTATAATTGCATTAATTACCGCGATGTTCAGTTTGGACTGGGCTATGTATCTCATAGTCTTTACAACTGTGTTTTCCGTAATAACAACATTCCAGACAATTTATCTGACGGCGCTAAAATCAAAAAACTATCCTCAGCGATAATTTAACATGAAAAAGATTAAACTAATTAGAATCGACGAAACTCCCAGAAAATTCCCCCAGAGTTCACTTAAGATCCTTATGGATCCTCCTGTTGAAGGACGTTCGTTCGGACAAAATAATCAATTCTCCAGACCGCCGTTTTTGTCTTCATCCCTTCCTCATAATCGGGAGCAAAGAGGCAGAAATAATTCTTCTTTCGGTTCCGCACAGCATATGCAGGGGAGCGAGCACGCGGAAGGAATTGAAATGCCACCGCATATTGTCAACCAACTGATTAGAACCAATGATCTGATTGTTGCCTTCAGTGCGGAATTAGAAAAGCACAAAGTGCCGATAAATCTTATCCGGGAATTTCAGCATGATAGTTTTAAAATAGGTCTGAAAGTGACTGAGGGGATATTTCTGCATAATATCCAACCACTCTTAGCTGGTCGGCAGTTTGACTTAGTGATCATCCATATTGAAAATACCCTGATCAATCTGGAAAACTTTGAATTGGAGAAAATCGGTTCATCATTCAAAATAGATGCCCTAAAAAAAGCCTGTATTGAATTGATACCACTGATCCGCGAATTGAAAGAATATTTTGAATTAGATTGATATCGCTTAAGATTACCGCAAAAATGGGGTATAATAGGAAATACGATAATATTTCTATTTTTACTATATGAAGAGAATAATTATTTTTAGATCTCCCGTCGTCATTTTAGCTATTATTAGCGCGGTTTTTTTATTACTTCCCACTTCTATCAGTGCGGGTACGGATGAAAAAATCAAGGGTGAATATGAGCCAGGTGTGTTGCTAGTTAAATTTCATCCTGCTGTTAATGAAGTAATCGATGTGAATGGGCATAAGATAAATCTGCCGACTGTGAATTATCTTGATACAAAGTATAATCTCAATTCAATTAAGCCATTATTGTCAGGTGACAATCAGGGACAAGTTTATAAATTATCTTTTGATTCGGACACGGAACTGAAAGAAATTCTATCGGATTTTGAGAATAATGTCGTGGTAGAATATGCCGAGCCGAACTATCTTGTGCAGGCTCAGGTGTTTACGCCGAACGATTCATACTATGATGAGCAGTGGAATTTTGAAAAAATAAATGTTCCGATTGCATGGGGCTATGATAGTGTGTCTCCGAAGTATGGCGGTGACCCGTCAATTGTTGTCGCGGTATTGGATACAGGGGTGGCCTATGAAAATAGAGAATCATATGTTATGGCAAGTGATCTGGCGGAAACAAATTTTGTCGCTGGTTATGATTTCTGTGGTGAATATGTAAGTGACTATATTCCTTGTGGTGGGCCAGATAACTATCCCAATGATGATAACGGTCACGGTACACATGTTACCGGCACTATCGCACAGAGTACCGATAATAGTATTGGTGTCGCCGGCATCGCTTTTAATACTTCCATCATGCCGGTAAAAGTTCTCAATACCGAGGGTTATGGTGATATGGCTACAGTTGCTCAAGGTATAGATTTTGCTGTCGCAAATGGAGCTGACATTATTAATCTCAGTTTGGGCGGGCCCATATCATCCACTCCATTAGAAGAGGCAATTCAGGATGCGTGGAGCGCCGGGGTGATTATTGTGGCTGCAACCGGCAACAGCGGTACCGGCTCAATATTGTATCCGGCAAAATATGACGAAGTAATTGCGGTTGGTGCAACCGGAGCTAGTGATGAAATTGCTGATTATTCAAATTATGGTACCGGAATTGATTTGGTAGCACCGGGTGGTAACGGAGTCAGTGGGATCTTACAACAAACATGTACTGCTGAAGGTGATTGTACCGCAATAGATTTTTCGTATTCACAGGGAACTTCCATGGCCACCCCTCATGTTTCGGCCGCCGCCGCATTATTATTAGCTTTTGGCGTAGACCCGGAGAATATCGAAGCAGTCTTATGTGATAGCGCGAAAGATTTGGGTAGTGTGGGATATGACACGACTTTTGGTTATGGTAGGTTGGATATCGGCGCTGCGTTTCAACTGGTGGCGGAGGACACCGCTCCTCCATCCAATCCTGAGATACTGGCGTATAATTCCGATGATAAAGATGTGGCACTGGACAACGGCGGACGCTATGATTATTTAACCCCCTATTTTGAATGGACAGGAGCGACTGATGATGTCAGCGGAATTGCCGGCTATTATGTTTATTTCGGCACAGACAGCAGTGCCGATCCGGAGTCGGAAGGTGAATTTGTCGCTGATAATTTCTATACAGCCGACAGCCTTTCCGGCATGGATGATGTTACATATTATTTACGGTTGAAAACAGAGGATGCTCAAGGTAATGTGAGTTCAAGCGTCAGGGAATTTATCTATATTATCGATACCCGAGCCGATTACATTGTAGTTGGTCCGAGCCCCGGCGGCGGTCCCCAAGTGCGGGTTTTTGAACAGGACGGTACGCTGGTATCGCAATTTTTCGCGTATGGTGAAAGTTTCCGTGGCGGGGTAAATGTAGCGGTCGGTGATCTGGATGGTGACGGAGTTGATGAGATTGTGACCGGAGCGGGGATCGGCGGCGGTCCTCAAGTAAGAGTATTTGATTACCGGGGAGTGCCAAAATTTACTAGCGGTTTTTTTGCCTACGCGGAACATGTCCGCAATGGCGTATACGTAGCAGTCGGCGATTTAAATGGTGACGGTATCGGAGAAATAGTCACGGGTACCGGAGCCGGCTCCGGTCCGCACGTTCGTACTTTTGACCGTTTTGGCAAACCTGTATTTTCACCTGGATTTTTTGCCTACGCGGAACATGTCCGCAATGGCGTATATGTAGCGACCGGCGATTTGGACGGCAACGGGCGGGATGAGATTATTACCGGCACCGGTCAGGGGTCCGGTCCGCACGTTCGGACATTCAACTATGTCGGCAATGCCGTATTCACCCCGGGATTCTTTCCGTACAACTCCGCTTTTCGCGGAGGGGTCAGAGTGGCAACGGGAGATTTGGACGGCAACGGGCGGGATGATATTTTGACTGTTCCCGGCATCGGTGGTGGTCCGCAAGTAAGGGCGTTTGACCGTTTTGGCAAAGCCAGCGTGACCAACGGCTTTTTTGCCTTTGGTGATAATTTCAGGGGCGGATCATTTTTAGCTGGAGGCGATACCAATCAGGACGGATTGGATGAAATAATTGTCGGCGTCGGTTCAATGAGCGCACCGCTGGTTAGGGTTTTTGATAAAACCGGCGAGGTGATTGAGGATCAATTCTACGCATTACCGGAAATATTCACAAATGGGATAATTATTGCATCTGGGGCGGTAAAATAAATGAAATTGAATGTCAGGGGGAAAGTTATTTATGGGGACGGTTATGGCGCTCCGTTAGGATATCCGACGGCTAATTTGCGTATGCCAAAAAAAACAATCTCCAGTGGCGTTTATGCGGGATATGTGAAGTTTAGTGGAAAAAGATATAAAGGTCTGGTTGTTGTCGGTATGCCTTCGGAAACTGAAAAAAAACCCAAATTAGAAGTTCACATTCTGGATTTTGAAAAAATGATTTATGGGCAGTGGCTTTCGGTGGAAATAGTTAAAAAGATGCGGCCATTGAAAGAGTTCAGCCATCGCAATTTATTGCTGGAAACAATTAAAAATGACTGCGAGCAGGCAAGATTGATCCTGGATTTGTAAATTGTTGTGTGAACTTGTTATTTTCCCTAAGTTTAAGTAGTCTTAAAGCTATGAAATGGAAAACGCAGACAATCCGGCTGGAAACCCAAAAACAATTTGAATTGTTTGATTTAACGCAAGAAATTGAAAATGAAGTATATGATTCTGAGGTTAAGCAGGGAGTTTGCATAATTACGACTACGCATGCCACATCGGCATTGATTATAAATGAAAACGAGTCGGGGCTGAGGGGGGATATTTTAAACAGAATTTTAGCACTGGCTCCGGAGGGAGAAGATTATCAGCACAACCGCATTGATAACAATGCGCGTGCCCATGTGATTGCCAGTATTTTAGGCACCAGTCTTACATTAATCATTGAAGAAGGTCGGTTGATACGCGGTAAATGGCAAAACATATTTTTTGTGGAGTTGGATGGTCCCCGCGCAAATAGGGAGGTTATAATTAAGATGTTTGGGGAGAAATAGTTGGTTTTTGTAAATCGTAATTAGTAATATGTAATTCGTAATTGGTAAATAGTAATAGTAATTTAATTACATGTTACCAATTACCGATTACCTGTTATCAAACAAAATGAAATCATTTATAAGAAAACTTATTCCAGAATTCATCATCCAGTTTTACCACCGAACTTTATCATTCATGGGAGCAGTTTATTATGGCAATCCTTCGGAAAAACTGATCGTGATCGGAGTCACCGGAACGAACGGCAAAACAACCACCGTTAATTTTATTTCCCAATACCTGGAAGCACAGGGGCAGAAAACCGGGCTGGCTTCCACTGTTAACTTCAAAGTTGATAAAAGAGAATGGCTGAATAATAAAAAGATGACCATGCTCGGACGCTTTCAAACGCAAAGACTGCTGCGCGATATGGTACAGGCGGGCTGCGCATATGCGGTGATTGAAACTTCCTCGCAGGGTGTGGAACAATTCCGCCACGTAAATATCAACTATGATCTATTAGTTTTTACCAATCTTACACCAGAACATATTGAGGCACACGGCGGTTTTGAAAACTATCGAGATGCCAAAGAAAAACTGTTTGCCCATCTGGTAAAATGCCAAAAGAAAAATATCAACGGAAAATTGATTGATAAGATAATTGTCAGCAATGCGGATGATGCAGAGAGCGAAAGGCTCAGTAAATTTACTGCTGATAAATTCATTACATATGGATTGGATCAAAAAGCAGACTTTCAGGCAAGTAATCTGGACTTAAGCAGTGGAGTATCTTTTACATTAGAAGGCGAGCGGATCAGTAGTTCATTTATTGCAAAGTTCAATGCCTATAATGTTTTGGCAAGCATCACTACAGTGGCACAACTTGGCTTCCCGCTCTCCTCATTGGTCAAGGTAAATTTAAAAGGAGTCCCCGGCCGGCAAGAATGGATTAATTCACCAGCTGGCGAAAGCCAGAATTTCAAAGTGATGGTGGATTATGCTCCGGAGCCGGCAAGTTTGAATTTGTTGTATGATGCGTTAAAAGCCATCTCCAGAAATAGATTAATTCATGTCTTGGGTTCTTGTGGCGGTGGACGGGACAAGGCTCGCCAGCCGATTCTGGGGCAGATGGCGGGTAAAACTGCCGACATCGTAATTGTTACCAATGAAGATCCTTACGATGATGATCCGATGGAGATAATTAATAATGTTGCGAAAGGTGCGGAAGATGCGGGCAAAGTATTGAATCAAAATTTGTTTACATTTGAAGATCGGAAAGAAGCGATCACCAAAGCCCTGAGTCTAGCTGGTCAGAATGATTTAGTATTAATTACGGGCAAGGGTGCGGAACAGCAGATGGCGGTAGCGAATGGCAGAAAGATTCCCTGGGATGACCGCAAAGCAGTCAGGGATATCTTAAGGATAGAGAATTAATTTATTTGTATCCAATTAAACGGAACGTAGACTAGTCAGTCTACGTTCCGTTTTTAATAGAAAAAACTCCACTGGTTGATAGTAAACTTTTTGTGACTTTGTCCAAAACCGGCTACTATTGACATTTTATCAAAATATGCTATTATCATCAGTTCTTTGAAAAATATTGAGGCGGGTGTTTTGAGGACTATTCAGTTAGTCTTTAGTACACTCGTCTCATTCCGAGATAATGATTCGAGTCCGCACCCTGACGGAATCAGGGTAAGCATTTCCAAAGTTTCGCAAAGCGAAACAAGGAAAAAAATGGAGGAAAGTGCTGTGAAACGCACAACCAAAAACGGTCTCTGGACGGTGGAGTTTGGTCAGCTGGGCGCTACTCTCAAGGCGCTCCAGGACCACGGTGTCACTCCCGAACACCTGGCTCGGATACGTTCCGACCAGGACTATGCCAAGAGCGTCGCGGCGTATATGCGTCGCGATGATCTCAAAGGATTCCTGCACCAGAAACAGGTGCGCGACATCTTCGGTGACAATTTCTTCGGCATCGAGGAGTGGTCGGAATTTTACGGAGTAAACTTCTCGCAGAAGCAACTCCGTGCAGTGTCTGATTTCCCATGGGACGAAGATTTTCTCAAAGGTCCTTGCCCCATACACAAGGGGAAGGAACTTCGGGAGACGCATTTCGCCTTTCTCGGACTTCACCGCGTCAATGGAAGACGCCTAACCATTTCGAGATGGCGGCAGCTTGGTCCGAAGAATGTGGAGGGCGAGTATTCGGAACCTGGCCAATTGACCTTTGGTCGGAATGAGTATTGGAATCAGCACCTTGCTTGTGAGGGCTACATCCACCGTGCGTGTGAATTCCGGTGGTACCTCATGCCTCTCGGTGCCATAGGTGGAGATTTGTATCATTTAGATTCAGATTTGGACTTGTATGAGTGGCCATCAGCTGTTGAAGAGGTGACCAAGCTGATCCTCTATCATCGCAAAAATGGCATCTATTTGAACAAGGAAGGGTATGGGAGATGCCGGGAGCAGACAGGAGACTGGTTTGTGCAAGTAGGATTCACACGAAATGGAGAGATTAATATCTCCAAAGTTAACTGTTTGAAGTATATCGCTGTGCATGTTGGTAACGCCATTTCTCTGAAGTTGCCTGTTGTTCGTTCGTAAGCTGATCCGCTCCTAGAGTGGAGAAGCTATAGGGTTTATCCCTCTTGATCTGTGAGCCTTCGGCGCGAACTTTTTCGCCCGGGGCTCTTTTCTTTTTACTAATAAAGATAATAATCAGAGAATAATATTTGGATTAAAAAAAACTCCGCTGGTTTTAGTAGCGGAGTGTCTTCGGAAAGAACGGTATGCAGCCGTTTTTCATTTTGCTCGGATCTTGTCCTGCAGGATCAGCCCCCGCAGAAAGAGATCGAGTGCTTCACCACCCAGGCGGTCCTGGATGGGGATTTCCACCAGGGTGTCGGAGGCGATCGGGCAGGGTGCCACCAATTTGTACTTGGGTTTCCCTTGGCGAGACATCAGCCTCTCCTTCCAGTTGAAAGGGCAAAGAAAAAAACCTCTGTTGTAGAGGTTCCGGTTGCATTATCGATTAAACGATATTCTAGGTGTTAATGCAGAAAGAGACTCCACAACATTCGGTTGGGTGTTTCTTTGAGCGTTTAACTTGTAGCGTTATCGAATAATTCATCTTGCGGTAATTTTAAATTAATAAATTATATTAGTCAAACATTCAGAAGTATCATTTTTCCTTAGTTTTGCTATAATTAATCCATAATAATTAATTATGGATATTTATGGAAAACAATAATCCAAATCCGGAAGACGAGGGAAAACGTTTTCAGGGCTTGAGAAAATTCAATCTGATCATGGGTTTTTTTCATCTGGCACAGGGTATTGCCATGGTGATATTAAGCAGTGATTTTGCACTACCGGTCACTTCGGTATTTGTTGAGTTCAATACACAAACCATGAAACTAGAGCCAGTTCTAAAGGAAGTCTTTCAATTAACAATCGGCCCACTGATTGCTGGTTTTCTTTTCCTTTCCGCGCTTGCTCATTTTATGATATCAATGCCCGGCATTAATCGCTGGTATGTAAATAATCTGAAAAAAGGTGCAAATTATGCCCGATGGATTGAATATTCCTTCAGTTCATCCCTGATGATCGTCGTGATTGCTATGATCACCGGCATGTACGACGGCGTCAGTCTGATGTTGATGTTTTTCCTCAACGCGATGATGATCCTGTTCGGTTGGGTAATGGAACTGCATAATCAGAAGACCGAAAAAACCAACTGGACTTCCTTCTGGTTTGGATCGCTGGCCGGTGCCATCCCTTGGGTGGCAATTGCCATATATCTGTTTAATGCCGGATCGGAAACCCAGGGGCCGCCGACATTTGTGTACTGGATTTTCGTCTCGCTATTCCTGTTTTTCAATGTTTTTGCCATCAACATGGTTCTGCAATACAAAAAAATCGGGAAATGGAAGGATTATCTGTATGGGGAAAGAGCCTATATTATCTTAAGTCTGGTTGCTAAGTCGCTTTTAGCCTGGCAGGTCTGGGCCGGAACGCTTCGCCCGGTTTAATGAATTATTAAAAAAATACCCCACCTCAATATGCATATCATTGCATAAAGAGGTGGGGTTTTGATTTGTACGATACTAGAAGGTAAGCACAGTTCTGAACCAGAGTTGGTTTTCGCTGTGGTTGTGAAACTGGTAAGTGCTGATCAGAACCAGCTTTCCTTCGTTGAAAGGCAGAACAGCCCGGGGGCCGATGCTCAAGTCAGCCGATGTGTTGTTTGGAATGTTGTTTTCCGTTTCGACTCCAACTAGTCCGACTGCGGGTAACCGGTAGTTGATATCGAAGTAAACATACCAGTCGCCACTTTGGGGGAAATACTCGATGTTTGTCCATAGGTGAACGGGATCAAGCGCGTCGAAGGAGGCTCTGAGGTCGATCAGCGGGGTGCTCTCCCGCTTTACGGTAAGTGCACCACTCATCAGTTCGATCCACCAGCGGTCTCCTGCTTTATAGCGCGGACCGGCGACGAAGACATTCTTGGTAGGATCCGCGGCAAAGTTCGGGATGATCTCCCAAGCGGCAACTTGCCAGCTTGATTGCCCGGTGGCCGGCTTGGTTCCATGGAGCAACAACTTGGTGTTAGTCACTCCGGCAACGGCATTGCTGGCAAAGACCACCAGCGCGAGAATAATGATCAGCTTCTTCATGATCCACTTCCTTTACGCTGTTCCAGTTCTTTTAGGAGTTGCTCTTGCTCCGTACGGATTATTTCTACGGCTTCATCGGCAGAGTCAAACTGTCGTATGTGCACAATGCGCCAACCGAACGGTTGTAAGAACAGTTTTGCTTGTTCTTCATTCGGGAAGGCAGCGAGAATCGTATCAGGTGCATATCCGATCCAGTTATCTCTCTTGACCAGCATAGTGCCAAATACAAGGGCTATTTTCTGGACCATTTCACTTTCTCCTTGTTTGGTTGTCAATTATCATTCTAGGCGTCATCTACCCCTTTGACTTTTAACAGGGGATGATATATCATTAGTAATGAGTGGCAAATATCACCACAGGCAATTTATTATGAAGATAAGCTAATTTTAGCCAAATAATAATGTATACAGAGATACTACTGCAATTAGGACTGCCGAGAAACCAAGCAAAAATATATGAAACTCTCCTTGTTTTAGGAAGCTCCAATATTTCTTCGATATCCAGTAGTGCAAAAGTAAATAGGAGGAATGTCTACGATTCCATCAAGTGTTTATTAAAACGTAGACTTGTCATATGTATTTCAGAAACCGGTGAGCAGTTATATGCGGCAGTAGATCCAGAAGAACTTCGAGGAATTCTTGCATCAAAAACTGAAGTGATCAAAAATATATTGCCGGAGCTAAACAATCTTTACTCTTCCAGTAAAGCATTAAATCAGGCTTCGATTGAAAGAGGATGGGAAGGAATGAAAAATTTCTGGAAATTTATTTTAGCAGAGAATGAACCCGTGCTTTTTATCGGTGGCAAAGGGGCTTGGCATGACCCTAGAATTGAAGCAGAGCGAGTAAATTTTTTTGCTGCCTGCAAAAATCAAGGAATTCGAATTCAAGGAATTTTTGACCATGAAATTTATATGACTGGTAAGGATATCTATAAAAATTATAATCCCCAGTGGATTAGGTTTTTTCCGAAAGAATATTCTACCTTTGCCTCTATAGATATATGTCGTGATCAGGTAATTCACTTTTCTATGCCAAAAGAGAGAACGATTGAGGACGTATCAATATTCCGGATAATTAGTAAAGATTTAGCGGATTCCTATCGAACTTGGTTCAATTATCTATGGAATCAAGCAAAACCACTGCAAAAACAATGAATATGGAAATTGGGCTAATCAAAGAATTACAAACAGTAGGTGTTACAAAGAGTGAGGCACAGATCTATGTTGCTATTCTTGGTATGGGCGAGTCGAGAGTATCGTTGATTGCAGCCAAGACAGGCATTAATCGTAGGAATATTTATGATTCGCTCAGTACACTGATTGATAAAGGATTAATTTTTCAGATCGTCGGTGAAAAAGAAGGAGTATATGCAGCGATTGCTCCAGAAAAACTTCATCAATTAATTCAGTCAAAAGAAATTGCGCTTGGAATTGTTTTGCCAGAGATGAAAAAAATTTTCCAATCCACAAAAGTTCGAGAGAGGGCTGTAATTTATCGTGGGATAGAAGGATTCAAAAAATATATGCAAGATATGCTGGCAAGCAAAACAGCTATCATGAGTATTGGCGCAAAGGGCGGTTGGGGTGATAAGAAGCTTGGTAATTTCGCAGACTGGTTTGAACGTGAAAGAATCCGAAAAAAAATTAAGGTTTATAATCTGTTTGATTATGAAATGAAAGAAGTAGTTGCAAAATCCAAACCTTTATACAATACATATGGCGAATATCGATTTCTGCCGCCTGGTTTTTCGACAAATTCGTCCGTGGATATTTTTGGGAATACAGTTGTTATTTTTACCGGACTTTATGTAGAAGAGGTCGTGGAGGATGTAACACTTTCTGTGCTTGTAAACCGTGATTTAGCGGAATCATATCGCATATGGTTCCAGTGTATGTGGGATGCCAGCTCGATCTGATGTGACCATGTGGATAACCTGTGAGTTACAGTTTATGGGTAGAAAATAGATACAAAAAACTTAAGAAAAATTGAAAATACGATATTTTATTGAATATAATTTAGGCTAGAATTAGCCAAAATAGTAAAAAAGTAGTAATTTCCGACCAAAATACTTGACAGAATTGAAAAATAGCTGTTAGTATCTATTTATCAACAATCTAATAAAAACACGACTGGAATAGTCTTAACGATTCTTCCTCGCAAACAAATAATGAGGAAGTTGTTTTAATGGCCGACAACCAAAGA
>JBAYGC010000013.1:0-44193 GCA_041666845.1 Patescibacteria group bacterium
ATATCTTCCAATCATTATTTTCGTTGAGTCCCAAGTAAATATTCACGGGCCCGTAGTTCAGCTGGTTAGAATGCCTCGTTTGCAACGAGGAGGTCAGCGGTTCGAATCCGCTCGGGTCCACCACGAAGTTAACAGGTTTAGGCCTTGTTTTTTTGTATATACCTAAGAGGAGTTCAGAACCCTATATGAACACAATTTATTTTTAACATTTTTACTCATAAGCTCTTAACTTTTGACTATCTAATGACGATAGATTACAATAAGAACGTATGAAAACAATTCATCTCAAGAACTCTTGGATAATAAATGCTCCTAGGAATTCTATATACAACATAGTGACTGATTTTGAAAATATGCCAAAAAATTTTCCTGCGGTTGCGCACTCGATGAAAATCGTTCACAAAGATGGAAACAACTTAGTAATCCACGCTGAAGCAAAATCTTTTGGTATTCCCCCGATTCCTGTAGTCATGGAAACAACTCTTGTCCCAGGGAAAGGGTATATCTCAAACAATACAAACCCTAAATTCAAAACCACGGGGCATGAAGAATTTCTAATGGAAGACGTCGAAAACGGTACCAGAATAACTTATTCTTATGAATACGATCTTTCAAAAGCCAATATCATATTGCGGATTATCGCAAAGCCACTATTTGGCTGGTTCTCCATGTGGTATTGGGAGCGAGTATTTATTAACAGAATTAAAATCATGCTAGGTTGTAGTTGACTAAAAGAATAGTCATTTTATTGTTAAAGTTTGTCTATTATATATATTTGTTTCAGTATCAGATACCTATTTAAATACCAATTCAAAAAAAGTGTTCTAAGTTTTCTACTCTGGTACACCAGAACACTCAATAAAAGTGTACTGAAATACCAATAAAATACCTATATATCAAAGGTATTTTTTTATTTCCAGTAAATATTAAAAACTAAATCTGATCATTAATATTTTTTACAAATCTTTTGCAATATTATAATTTTTTTTATTGAAATACATTTTTTTACTTATTGAACGGATTGTGGAAAAACTATTGCGCATTTTTTTGTATTAGTTTATAATAATAATATAGTTTATTCTTTCTGATTTTATATTTTCCATGAGAGGAGGTGATATAATGGCAAAAAAGAAAGTAGCAAAGAAAAAAGTTGCTAAAAAGAAAGTAGCAAAGAGAAAGCCAGCTAAGAAAAAGGTGGCTAAGAAGAAAGTAGCAAAGAAAAAGAAGAAATAGATTTTCTTTGATAAGCAAAAATCCCCCGCAATGCGGGGGATTTTTATTTTTCTTTAATTCTAAATATCAACTCTGGTTATTTGTGTAAATTCACCTCCCTGCACAACTATTTCTCTGCCGGGAATTCCAAGTTTAAAAGAATTCAAGTACAAACCAACCTGCGAGGGAGATTTCAAATACAAGTTAAAGGTAGCAGTCTTGCCGGGTTGTACCTCATTTTCATTGAATACAATATTTCCGGCAGAATTAGCCCAGGATGAATCACGAAAAACGCTTGTTTTACCTCCCAAATCAAATACCTGCAATACCATGCTTTTATTCCAGGCGCCCAATCCGGTGTTTTTAAAACTGATTACGACCGGCACGCGCCATTTGTTCAAAACTGCCAGAGGAATCGTATGTGATACTAATTTGGCAGAATACTGCGAATCAATTCGTGTAATCGAAAATGATTCTCTCTGAATAATTTCTTCCGGACCCATAACACGATAAATATTTTTAAACATTCCTAATTCGAGCGGTGCTTTGAGATCAAATGTAAAAGTAGCAAGTTCACCGGTTTTTACAATTTCCTCACTAAAATTGATATGCCCGTACTGCCCCGGCCAGCTGTTCAGATAAAGACGGCTCGGTTTATCTCCTAGGTCATAAATATTCAGATATACTTTCCCTTTTTCCCAATCGTTTTTCCCTTGGTTTCTGAATTTGAATGTCACCGTTTGCTGATCTCCGGCAAACATTGCGGGTTTAATCGTGTTAGAGGCAAGTTTTGCAGCATAGGACAGGATTCTTCCGCCCAATTGGTCATAGGCATTTTGCGTTTCCGATCGGATTGCATCCAACTCTTGGTATAGGTTGGCTCCCGGACATAACGTACAATCCAAATCTTTATGTCCGACGATGTTGGGATATGTATTATCAAAGAAGAAGCTTTCGCCATTCGGTTCGATCGCAAATTGAACGGCCTTATTGGCTATTAACCTGGTTATTGCGCTTTTAACTGCGCTATTCAGCTCCAAATCTTCATAGTCCCCCAAGACAGAGATACCGACAGTCCCTTTGTTAAAGTTCTTTTCATATTCCGCCCCGCCAAACCGCGAAATCGCACACGCCTTATTGCGATAGACGTGCGCTCCGACGGCACCGTCACCGCCGGATCTTCCTTCATAAATATTACCGTTCTGATCAATCAGATAGTTATATCCGATGTCCCCCCAGCCCAGTACTGTTGCATGCCAATAATAAATCCCCCGGATCGTCCCCGCCGGATCATTGCCGCCATCACCACCAGCCGTATGATGAATAACAAACTTTTCCGGATCCTGGTATTCAGTCGGCCAAATTTCATTACTGGCTCCATCAAAACGCAAGTCTTCATCAGCCTCCCATCCCGATCGGGGAATAATATCTAAACTGCTTTCTGCGGAAGCTTTGCTGAAGACTTTAATCGGATTCCACCTGCTGAATGCCAGCTTCTTTGTTTCGCCGAGATAAATCAAGTTTAATTCATCCAACGCTCCCTGCGTAACCGAATATTGAAATTTTGTAGCGCCGTTCGCAATGATCGGCTCTCGCGAATAATACCAATCACTGTTCTTTACCGTCTCACCGACCGAATACCATTCGCTCCAACCGTCAGCATTAAAATAGCGTACCGCGATTTTTGCAGATTCTTCTCCTCGCCACTTTACACCAATCATTTGAAACGGAAATTCCGATGAGACAATGTCTGAAACTGTATTATCAATAATATTTGAATCAATAACTTCACCTCTGCGAATCTCCGGTTTGACCGAAGCCTGTACCTGAGACGACAAAAAAACAATTGCCAATAAAGCAACTGCTCCGATAATAAAACCTCTGGTTGTGCTAGGACCCTTCATATTTGGCACTTTTTGTTTTTGTTTTTGATTTAACTTAACATTTGTATTATAGCGCAAAATAGGACTTTTGTCCACCCCTGCATTGTATTTTTTCACAGCGAAATAAAATATCTTTCTGTTTGAAAGATACTCAGTATAAATAAAATTTTATTTACTTCTTCAAATATTTTTCACTATGGTTATTATTTTCAATAATAACCATCAGCCCGATCAACAACCAAAACATTGCGGCAAGATCATTTTTGAAGTATGGTGTGTCAATAAATCCATGTACTAAAATAACTATCATTGAAGCCAGCAAGGCAACCACCCATTTTCGATCCTGTTTGATAATCCTAATCCCTGATTTGAAAAATTTTACTACAATCCACGCAAAAATAATCAGACCGGCCAAACCCATTTCAATCCATAAAGAAAGAATCAGATGATCCGGGTTGGGAAAATATTCGGTATGTGATGCTTCTTTATATTGATCATAGACGACCGGAAAACTGGCCAGTCCGGTTCCGGTAATCGGATTGTCTTTGATTATTCTCACTGCTCCTTTCCACATAACCAAATGGACATCCGTAGAAATGTCGCTAGTGTTAAAAACATCGATGATATTATTTCTGGTTACGGGAATTGCCAATGCCAATATAACTGCGATTATTATGCCGGCCAAAATAAATTTTTTCCATTTCGAATAAATACTAATAAATAAAACACTGGCAAACACTCCTACCAGCGCACCCCGTGAAAATGATAATATTAATGCGATAAAACTGAATGATACCACCCCCCATAAAAAAGCATTTTGCCATAATCTATCTTTCCCTGTTGATTCTTTGGTATCTTCATTACTGTTTTTCACCAGTACCAGCCCTAAAAACAGTCCCAATAGGGGCCCGATGTATTTGCCTACGGCTGTCGGGAACGGAAAAACAGAAGTCGCTCTTTTGGGGATCTCATATCCGTAACCACCCGGAATTTCCATCCAGCCGATGTATTGCCAGATTGCGATCAGTGCAATAAAGGCGATCGATATTCCCAGACCAAAGACCATCATTTTAATCTGTTTCCGTGTCTTTATCGTATTAACCAGCACCAAATATAGCATAACCGGTTCCACAATATAAGCTTTCCACAAACCGAGCGCCTGCCTGGTGTCGGGTGAAATAATCACCGCAATCGCACCGGCCAAGACAAAAAACAATACCGGCCAGCACCATGGAAACCAAAAGCGGGAAAGCCACCTACCTGATCTTGATTTATCGGATAATGTTCTGACCAACCAAGCCAAGAAAACAATTAATATCATTATTTCCAAGACAGTTGAAGGAAGAAACGCTATTTTAAATCGGATCAAATAACTGGGCAAAAATAAAGCAATCATGGATAAAGCATAGTCTCTTCTGTACCATGAGATGATCAGAAATATAATGCAAAATATTGCCAACAATATGCTCATTGCTTTGCTTTAAAAATAATATTCTGTATCGCAACCATCATGCCGATTACAAACCAAACATGCATGATATATAAAGTAGAGAATGTCTGGTATTGCGCGAATATTCCGAGTAAGATTGCGAGAAAACCAATCATGATTGTCCGCAGATATGAATCTTTCGTAATTTTGATTGCTTTGATTGAACGGAAGATGACCGTTGCAAACATTGCAATGAAAGCCAGAAAACCTAAAATTCCTACTTCAGCGAGCAGCTCAACCGGCTCATTATTTACAATATTCCATCCATCATTCGGTTCAACATAAGGATGTACTGACGCAAAGGGACCAAACCCACCAACCCCTATACCAATCCAGGGATGCTGAGAAAAACCGTTCATAGCAATTTCCAGTGTTTCCACTCTTTCACTGTATGCCGCGCCATAGAATGCATTGACGACATGCCCTCTGAAAACTTCCAGATTGACAGTATCACCCAGCCCTAGAAATTTAACCGCAATATATCCGATGATCACCGCTGATACCAGCAAGATCGGGGTTTTCCTGGAAGTAAAAATACGTTTGAAATAATAGACACCCAAAACAGCAAGAATTGTCGCAAAGCCTAAATATCCACCCCTGGAAACTGTCAGCACCAGATTCAGACCGAGGAATATAATTAATAGAATCAGATAGCTATTACGGATATTTTTATTTTTACCGAAAAAAAGGGCACATAACAAGCCGAGTGGGATTAAAAGATAATTTGCAAAATATAACGGCTCCAGCGCTGTCGATTGTATTCTTGGGAATCCCAAAACTTCCTTTGTATAAAGATGGCGTAAACCGGTGATCGATTGTGGAAGGCCGATAATATCACCCAGAAATTGGAAAATCCCGAATGCACCGACAATGAACGCGCTGATAATCACCAGTGTAACAACTGTCTGCACGTGATTTTTCTTGGTAATCAGCTGTGGAATAAGCAGACTAAAGACTATTGTAAAAAGTGTAAATAATAGAACGGAAACGGATCTTTCAATATTTTCTGCATTGATCAATGACGCGATATTGGCCAGCATGAAAAGCGCTAGCGGAAAAATCAGCGGATTTTTATTCAGCAGAAAGCTCTGCCGATGCAGACCGTCAAAAATCCATCCGCCGATTGTTATAATGGTCAGTATTTGACTGACTCTGATGGTCATTCCACCCGCCTCAATCGCTCCGATTCGCTCAAAGGGCAGTAAAAAAGTGATTAGTAATATCCCCAACACCGGATTACGGAAAATAAAAATACTTACCACTACCCCAACTAATGCACCCAGTACCATGAGTGGGTTTGTCCACATTCCCACTGTACTTACGGCAATACCGATTGGAACTGTAAGTAACAAAAGCAGAATAAACTCTTTAACAGAAAATTCAAATTTTCTCGTCTCATTTATATTCATCTTGCTAAAACAATAAACATTTTTTCCAGTTCATCCAACATCTTTTGTTTGGTGAAATTCTCTTCAACTTTTGCCCGTGCTTTCTTTATAATCTCCATTGTTTCCTCCGGATGATTGTACAAATAAATTATCGCATTGGCAATTGATTCCGGATTCTTCGGTTCAACCAGAATACCCGTTTCTTGATGATCGACAATTTCCGTAATCCCGCCGATTTTACTGGCAATTACCGGACGTAGATTGGCCATCGCATCTATTAATACTATACCAAAAGATTCACGGATGGCAGATGGCAGTACAAATACGTCAAAGTTTTTTATCCAGTCGCTAATATGATCCTGAAACCCTACAAACTGAACTCGGTCAGTCATGTGTAAGCTGTTGACAAGCCAGTTTAGATTGCGTCGTTCCGTGCCGTTGCCGACAATAATCAGTCTTATTTTGGGAATGATATCTTTTGCAATATCAATAGCTCTGATTAAATATTCTATCCCCTTCTCTTTTTCCAAACGGGCAATTGTTCCGACAATAAATTCTCCCTGATTAATTCTTGCCCGAATATCATGCATGGTGATTTCCGGCATATCAACGCCATTATAAATTGTCATAATTCTTTTGGGAGTCATATGCAGTTTTTCCAAAAATTCCTCCCTGATCGCATTTGATACGACAATAGTCATGGCAAAACGGGAATAAAAAGTATAAAAAAAGCGGTACGGGTTCATGGTCAGCCAGCGGTTTGGTGATACGTGTTCCATCCAAACCACCTTCATGCCAAACATTCTGGCCGGCAGGGTGATCAGTATTTTCTCGGTCAGTGAAAGACAAAATACTGTTTTTGTCTTGTGCCTGATACGGAAATTCAACAGTAAAATAACCAACCGGACAAAAAAGACGGGGGCCAACAACGGGAATATAATTATGCTCAATTTCGAAACAGGCTCTTTTGGCGCCCATATTTTTTTACCGTACCAGTCGCGTCTCTTAAACTCCTTCAGTAAAACAGAACATGAGCTGACCAGAAAGAAAGAAAAACCTTTATTTCTTAGCCCTTCCACCATGGTGATAGTATGTTTCTCTCCTCCGCCAAAAAGTGAAGAAAAAGGGAATTTTAAAATTAATATATTTTTTGTTGACATAGTGGTCATTGTGAACGCATGGATACTATTTCCTTAATCATTTCTTTTGAAATACCTTTTAATAAAACCAGAATTATAAAATAAGTCATTGCCCCTGCCAGAATCGTAGGTACCAATGAATACCCCTGCATAAAATATAATACGATAGCCATACCCATGCACGCCACCAGCACTTTATTAAACAGTTTCAGGGACGGAAATATTTTTGTCGATCTCCAGACCACATAGATTGAGGAAAGAGTAATTAGTAGTTCAGACAAAACGGTCATCCACGCCGCGCCCATGTACGAATATTTCGGGATAAATATTAGATAACCCGCGACCGATATTACCGCAATTGCCGCATAGTATTTCAGAATATTTTTCTGCTGATTAACTACGACGACTGTGTTACCGAACAAATTGCCGATAAAAATTATACCGGTGGCAATAATCAGAACTTGCAGCACTTTCGCTGATTCCGCGAATTCCGCTCCGGCAATCAGGTCTACTACCGGCTTGGCTATAAACAACGTTCCGACAATCAGCGGGAAGGATATTAGTGACAGAAAATCAAATGCCTTGCCAAGTACGCGCCTAAACCTTTCCATATCCATACTGGCATAAGCATAAGTCAGAACTGGAAGTGCCAAACCGGCAAACATCGCCGGAAAAGTAACCAATACCTCCAGAATTTTATATGGAGCACCGTATATCCCGACCTCTTCCTGCGTTTTATACAATGACAGTATCAAAGTATCCGCTTTAAAATAGACCAGGTTGAAAAGAATCGCCAGAGCGATCGGGTAAGCCTCCCAAATAATTTTTTTCCATACCACAAAATCAAAACGCAGTTTAATTTGTACGAACTTTCTGGAAAAGAGGAATGTAAAAATAAAATTGGTAAATGACCCCAATACCACAACCAGCAAAATGGTCTGCAAATCTTTATCATAATATACTGCTGCGAGCGTACCACCTAATAAAACGATTCTGCCCAATATTTCAGAGATGGTGACCCTGATCATTTTTAGGTGCTTTTGGAAAACCCCCTGTAAGACTTGATTGAGTGTAATGAATAAAAATGAAAGGCTTAGTAACGCCACACCGGTTTTTACTACTGCGGGATAAGGAAAAAATATCACCAAAAGCGGGGCAACACCTAAAAATACCACCGCTGATATCAAACGGATCGTAAATATGTTACTGACTAATGAATTCTCATCCGCCCCCGCCTCTGAAATCTTCTTGGTTAAGATGATATAGAGCCCCATATCAACCAAAATGCCGAAAAACTGCAGAAATACCATGACTGTTGTGTAATTTCCGTATCCTTCTTTGCCGAGGTATCTGAAAAGCACCGAAGCAACAACAAGACCGATAATGGTCGAGATTGATTTACCGATTATCTGTATTATCGTATTATGGGCAATTTTTCGCGTTAATGACATACTATTCTCTATAGAAAACGGGACCTTAGAGACCCCGCCAGCTACTATTATTTACGCTCCATTTGCATGATATCACTATTCAAATCACATTGACAAATGGCCATTTTTATGATACTATAAAGATACCAGAACCAAAGCGTTCTGGCAAAACAAAAACAAAAAAGATTCTATGACAATTTTATCCAACAACCGCGAAGTGCTTTAACTTTGGTTTAATGAAGCACTTTTTTTCTTTACCTCTAATAAATGAATAAGCAAAAATCCCATCTTCAAGAAATACCATGGTTACTGTCAATAATTATTATTGTTATTATTGCATCCTTTACTCTCAATAAGATCGGCAATTATCTGGAAACAAATCAAATCATTCCCCCCGTTCATGCCCTGACTATTAACAATCTATCAAATCAATACAGCGCGGAATTGGTCAGCAAAAGTTATAACATAATTAATATCAATCCAAGCGGACGAATTACTTTTGAAGCCAAGTTTAAAAATACCGGCACGGAAACGTGGTACAACAATTCAAATCATTTCATTGCTCTAAACGTCACCAACCCTCCCGGAAGAAACAGCAGTTTCCGGGATATTTTTTGGCCGGTATATTACCGCCCGGGAATTATGAAGACTGCTGTTGTTAATCCGGGAGAAACGGGATTATTCCGTTTTGCATTGACCGCGCCAAAAAAAGAAGGGACCTATGCAGAAAAATTCGGACTAGTAGCTGAAAATTTGACCTGGATTAATGGCGGAGACTTAGAGATAGTCATGCGCGTCGGCAATCCCCGCCCGCATTTTTCAGCAAAAAATATTAAACAATCAAACAAGGAAATAAATATTGAACCGGGTAAAGGTATAACAGCATGGGTGGAGTTTGAAAATACTGGATCGCAGACATGGTATCCCGACAGTGAACATTTCGTTGCTCTAAACGTCAGCGATCCCGCCGGCAGAACGAGCGCATTCCGACATGTTTTCTGGCCGGCCAATTACCGTCCGACTATCATGAAAGGCAACTCCGTAGCCACTGGTGAAAAGGTACGATTTACTTTTGCCTTACAAGCGCCGAACACTGTGGGTAATTACACGGAGAACTTCGGGCTGGTTGCAGAAAATCTGACCTGGATCGAAAGTGGCACAGCCAGTTTTAAAATTAATGTTGCTTACAAACCGGAGCCGGTCGAAGAGACGGCGGGTGAGCCGGATATCAGAGTTGGTTTATTTTCCACTAACAATAAAGTTGATCTGTCAGCCAATGGGGACTATGAAATCAGAGATACCGAAAACACGTTGCTTGGCACATATACCAAAGACAATCCAAGTTCTATTGAATATCTAAACGATGATTATATTCTGACCGCGAAGAATAAAATAACTGCTTCTGAATTTCCGCTCAGGGCAGTTCCAAAAAATTCCAGTACGATTTTAGAGATTACCAATTATGAACACCGCCCGGAATGGAATTTATCACTGAATGACAACCGTTTCCGCGGTATTATAGAAGTTCACTATGCTGAAGCTACCGATAAGTTATGGGTAATCAATGAATTACCTTTAGAATCCTACCTAAGAGGCATCGCTGAAGCGGGCAATGAGAATGATGCGGATTATTTAAAAGCATTATTAACCGCCGCCCGCACCTATGCCATGTACCATTACCAAACCGGTACAAAACACGCCGATGAAAATTTTACGATTGACGCCGTAAACGACCAGGTTTATCGGGGTTACGGACTGGAAACCCGATCACCAAACATTACCCAGGCGGTCATTGATACGGAAGGGATTATAGTGACTTATGGAGATGAAGTTGTGGTTACGCCCTATTTTTCACAAAGCGACGGCAGAACCAGATCATGGGAAGAAGTGTGGTCCGGCGGACCGTATCCTTGGCTTGTTTCTGTCGATGATCCGGGATGTGATGGAATGGTATTACTGGGGCATGGAGTCGGCTTGAGTGCCTACGGCGCACGTTCCATGGCAGAGGATGGAGACAGCTATGAAACAATACTTAAACATTACTACACAGGTATTGCGTTGAAAAAAATATACTAAATGAAATTTCTGATTTTAATCATTATTATTGCACTTATCGCGGCGGCATTTTTCTTATTACCTGATTTAAATTCTAAAAATTCTGATGAATTCAACACAGAAAAATTGATCAATGACATCAAAAACCAGCGCTCCGATAAATGCATTGATACTTGCGCGGATCAATTCTGCCAGGAGGATCAAAACGGAGAACTGGATTGTGCCGACGTCAATCTGCTGAAAAACTGTACTGATCTTTGTGAACGGAATCAGTAAAGTAAATTTATTTTATCAGCATAGCATCCCCGAAACTATAAAAACGATAGTTTTTTCTTTGTATTTTAATAATACGAATTATTTACTTTTTAGCTAATCTTAACTATGATGCTAATAGGTGCACAAATACACTGTTAGGCGAAATTATGAAGGATGACCTAGGCGATTTTAATGTCTTAATATGAAATTAACCATGGAAAAACAAAAGGCGGCTGGCTGTTTTATAGAATACAGCAATAAATTCTTGATACTTTATCGACCAAAGACTCAACATCAAAACAATGAGTGGGGTCTTGTCGGTGGTAAAATTGATTCAGGTGAGTCCTCTAAACAAGCCTTAATTAGAAAAATAAGGGAAGAAATCGGCTTCGATGCTTCCAATGAGAACCTAGAATTTCTTGGAAATTTCATGTTGCAATATCCAGATGGCGATTGGGATTTCTTTACATATAGAATAAAATTGAAACAGCCAATTACTCTTCAATTAGACCCAATAGGATGCTTAGATTATAAATGGGTTACTCCAGAAGAATGTTTCTCCATGACAAATCTTATGCAAGGACTTTATGTTTTATTAAAAGAGATTGGATATATTAAGGACGGTCATCTTTCATAACATCATCCCCGCCTCGCCACAGACGGCGAGTCAAAGCGGGTGTATCTGGATACACCCAGAAATTAACTATTAGAAAACAATAACTATGTTTAAACCAGAAATAATAAAAGGAGGGCAAGATAAACCGCTAGCACAATCAGCAGATTTTATAACAAGAACCATTGAAAAATCTGAAATAAAGGAAGGAAAGGTATTTTCACAAGGAGAAATATTGGGTATTATTGAACAAATTGCTAAACAAGAGGGCATTAAACAGGGGCAACTAGAAATTTCGGAAGAAACCTATGATTCAAAAGGAAATATAATTGTTCTATCTGTTAAAGCAATAGAGGGAAAAGCACGCGGTCAAGGGTGGACAAGCATAGAATATACATTCATGATCAAAGGTGATCATGATACAGTGGGAGGTAGTCTAGAGAGTGGCATTTGTAGAATGTATAATCTAGAAACAGGAGACCCAGAAGGAGGGGAAGTTGCTACCTATAGAGATGGTGCATGGATACTAAGCCCCGGGGAAATAGCACCAAAAGTAAGTGATCTGAACATAATATAAATTTCTGGGTTTCGCCTCTTAAACCCCTCGCCATTAAGCTAATAGTTATTCGGGACGTCGTATACGCTGACCTGTTAGGCGAAATAAATTAAAATCCTTTTTTACTTTTATTTTTTGAGGTTTAATTATTAAAATCAATTTTATGGAAAGAGAACCACGACCAAAAACATTCGCCGAACACATAGATGGGCAATTCAGCGTTAGTTTAACTGACAAAATTATTGCCTTGAGTGAAAGCGGTGATGCCACCACATTCGACAGATATATGAAAATGATGGAAGGATTGCTTATAGAGGGTGGGGTAGAAATGACAGAAGACCAGCTTGTGCGCTTACGAGATATACTCAGGCAACATGCTCGGGAGATTGGCATTGCCGAAGAAGATTAAATTTTTAAAAAATTTGCCACCAATTAAGTAAACGTAGGCGTGATTCGCGAATCATGCCTACGTTTTTATTCTATTTGATCAGCATGGCATCCCCGAAACTGTAAAAACGATAGTTTTTCTGCTTGGCTATTTCATAAGCACTTAAAATATTTTTCCTGCCGGCAAACGCGGAAACGAGCATCAATAGTGTTGACTCCGGCAAATGGAAATTAGTGATCATAGCATCCACAAATTTGAATTTAAATCCGGGATAAATAAATATATTGACCCATCCTTTGAAGGACTTATCTGGGAGATTTTTTTTATCCTTCAGTTCTGCCATGACTGTTTCCAACACACGGACGCTGGTTGTGCCAACGGCGATAATCCGGCGCCCTTCCTTTTTAGCGCGCCACAATTTTATTAAAGTCTCCTTCGGAACTTCTACAAACTCCGGGTGCATTTTGTGTTTGGTAATATCAGATACCTTTACCGGTTGGAATGTGCCCAGGCCCACATGCAGAGTAACTTCCTGAAATTCCACGCCGTCTTTTTTCAATTTACTGATTAACTCTTTTGTAAAATGAAAACCGGCCGTCGGGGCGGCTACTGAACCTTCTTTTTTGGCATATACCGTTTGGTATTCCTTCAGATCGGATTTTTGCTTGATGTAAGGCGGAACCGGTGCTTCGCCGATTCTTTTATATATCTTTTCAAACTCACCGCCCGTTTTATTGAAACCAACAATCCAGGCCCCTCCATCTTTTCTTTCTACAAGTCTCGCTTTTAAATTTTTCGGGAATAAAATAATCAAACCTTCTTTTTGCCCCTTACCGCCAACTAAGACCTCCCATTGTCCCCGGCCGACCTTATTCAGAAGAAATACTTCCATCTTTCCGCCCGTCTCCTTCTCACCGAGCAGCCTCGCTGGTATTACTTTTGAATTATTCATCACTACAATATCCCCCTTGCATAAAGATTCTCCGACATCATAAAAATGTTTGTGCTTTATCCCCCCATTTTTCTTATCCAAAACTAAAAGTCTCGAGTGGTCTCGAGGACTTACAGGTTTTTGCGCAATGTTTTTCTGAGGCAGTTGATAGTTAAAACGTTTGAGATACATTGCTTTTTTTTGACGAATCTTCGCTGGGCATTTGGCTGATCGGATTGCTAGGGCCAGCTTTTTGCTCATGTTTTATGTGGAGTTCCGTGATTCTTGTAGCTACTTCCTGCGGGTGAGGAATCTGTTCGAAAATAAACCTTTTTTCTTCGGCAGCAGTCTGAATGTGTACATCACCAAACTTCAGAATCGTCGCCAGCTTCCCCTTAACCTCGCTGGTGACATCCTGAATCATGTCTATATTTAATTCGGATACTGTCCGGGAAAAAAGCGCCCTTTGTTCAATATTAATAATTCTTTGGTTCGTAACTACCCAAACATCCAGATAATATTCCACCCAGTGGTGGAAGAAAAACAGCCATATGAAAAGGTAATATGCGCTAGCGCTGAAAAATATTGCAACTGAAATTGGTGTACCCTTTTCCCACACAAATTCAGTAAATTGAATAAATATTACAAAAACTATAATCGGTAGTATTATTTCGAGCAATAGAACAAGGAAATATTTGACGATCGCGTGCCAGTGTCTTCTCAATAATAAAATTACTTCCTCATCCGGTCTTTTATTTGGAAAATATTTAAACTGGTCCATATTTAGTGAAAAGAAAAATTAAGCTGCATATCAGAAAATAAAGAAATTGTTTCTGACCAATCGACATCGATAGAGTAAATAATGGTTGACAATAGAATCCCCAGAGTCACCAGAAAATAAAGAAACACCATAAATTTGGTGGACGAATCCCAATAACCAAAACGGAAAATATGGTAGAACAAAAAAGCGCTGAAAAATACATAAATCAGAAAGACAACTGCATAAATAATTAAAAATACATAAAGCGGAAATGTCATACTACATCAGATGAGTTTATTTTGATAATCGTTCGGCAGATCAATACCCAGATGTTTATATGCCTGCTCGGTTACGACCCTGCCTCTGGCTGTCCGGGCGATAAATCCCATCTGCAATAAGAAGGGCTCATAAATTTCTTCGATTGTTTCTTTCTCTTCGCTGGTCGCCGCCGCAATTGTATTGATACCCACCGGCCCGCCGTTGAATTTGTTGATTAATGTTTCCAGTATTCTACGATCAACAATATCAAGACCAAGCGGATCTATTTCCAGACGCTGTAAGGCATCTTTAGCAATCTCCGTATCAATTATTTCCCGGGATTCAACCTGCGCGAAATCCCTAACCCGTTTGAGGATCCGATTGGCAATCCGCGGAATGCGTCTGGATCTTTTTGCTATTTCTTCCAAGGCACCTGGTAAGACATCAATCCCAAGAATTTTGGCTGACCGTCTTAATATTTCTTCCATATGCTTATCCGTATATTCATCTAACCGGTATGTAATGCCAAAGCGGTCACGAAGCGGTGCGGAAAGTAAACTGGCTCTGGTAGTTGTCCCGATAATTGTGAACTGCGGCAGTTCAAGACGGAGCGTTCGCGCCGCCGGACCCTTCCCCACCACAATATCCAGAGAATATTCCTCCATCGCCGGATAGAGTGTTTCTTCTACTACTCTGGGCAAACGGTGGATTTCATCAATAAATAAAATATCTCCGTCATTTAAATTGGTAAGGATCGCGCCTAAATCACCCGCCCGCTCAATTGCCGGTCCCGAAGTAACGCGGATGTTCACCCCCATCTCATTGGCGATGATATGAGCTAAGGTTGTCTTCCCGATCCCCGGAGGACCGTAAACCAAAGTATGCTCAATCGCTTCTTTGCGTTGCTGAGCAGCTTGCATGAAAATCTGGAGATTTTTTTTGATTTTTTCCTGACCGACAAACTCACTCAAAGCGCGGGGTCTCAGTGTCAGATCCAGTGTTTTATCTTCCGGTTTTTCCTTAGCTGTAATGATTTTTTCTGCTTCCATTTTTCCTATTTTAAGTAAAGTTACATCAAAATCTTATCACTTCCCACCCCCCTTGACAAGTTACACCTGATATGATATCCTTCGCTGTTGCCTTAAAAAGGGTGACAAATCTTCACCTTTACAATAGTATCTTTTAATCTGCGCTCACGACAAGCATGGGAACTCATCTTTAGGTTTTTTCTGGGTTTACCTAGAACTTTCCTCTGATGAATTCTCTTGAGCGCAGTTTAATGGATATTATCAAAACCCCGCTAACAGCGGGGTTTTTGTTATTTATTCTTTGAAAAATCTATTGTATCATGGAAAACCAATATTTCTTCAAAGTTTTTCAGCGGAATGATTTTGCTTTTGATAATATCATGCGGTCTACCTTTTATTGAATCCAACTGCTTCGGTGAGAGTATTCTTTCAACATAGCCATCCCCCCTCTTTTCCAACACACCAAAACCTGTCCAAAATTTTGTTACTGAAGAACTGGTACAGCCGACAGCAATCGATCCGTTTGGGATTGGTGTTGCGGTTAAATCAATTTTACCTAAACCTCTGATTACTTGACCGATTTTTGAGAGCCGACAGTAACCGTCGTGGATTATCGGTCCACGCCGGATTTTTTCTTCTTTTTCTGCTGCCGAAAGATCCCGCCAATTTTCAGCACCCTGCCATTGGATATTCAAAACCGAGGATGCGTTTTTTCTATCTTTCCTTTCAACGGTCCATCCTTTTTTATATTCACGTTCAACCTCCAGAATCATTCGATTCAGTTCCTCTAAATATTCTTTAGGATTAGGATATAATATTTCAAATGATTTTAATTCAACCGTGATATTGTTTGGAAGACTGGGCCTTATAATATTTAGCAGCATATTAAATGATTCACGATAATTCAAACAATCTTCTTCTGGGATATTGCTCTGATACTTCATTACTGACGGATGAGCAGCCCAAAAAATTATTTTCACACCAGGATCATAAACAGTAGCGACAGACGAGGCATAGTTAACTAAATAAATAATTGAAAATAATTCTGCCCAATCAACATATGGTGAGGAACTAATCCTCCATAACTTGTACCCACCAAAAAACCAGGTCAGTTCCAAAGGTTCATTTTTTGATACTGCATATTTAATTGATTTTTTTATTTCCTCAATATAATTATCAACAATTTTCCATTTCCTGAAATTTTTAGAGGTAAGCATTCGATATATGTATTCCTCCATTCCTTGAGAATTTAAAAACTCGCGATCAACGGTTCTAATTTCCGTTTGAACGCAAGTTTTAATTTTTTCTTCCAGATATTTATTTGGTTCCATCACTATTCAGTTTTAGGCGCTTCCTGTATTTTCTCCACCCCTCTCAAACACACTTCCTGCCAAGGCTTATACTTGCTGGTAAAGTTCTGTTCCTTAACTTCACCGTCCGCATAAGTTACCTTGTAGTCAAATGACGCGGTTACACCGGTGTGTGCCTTTTCTGTGCACTTAGTTACGCCCGGAGCAAGATCGGTTGTCTCCACTATCTTGGTGGCGGGAGGACTTACATAATTTGAAAGCACGGGAGTTGTCTGTTCTGCTACTCTGCCGTCTTTTGTACCCCACATTTCAAAAGTCATAATATTTCCATCAATCCTGGTCTGAATCAATATATAATGCCCCGTATCATTAATGAATTTAAAATCGGGAGCCGGATCATAAATAGTAGCATCCGTCCCTATAGGGAAATAGTAGGAAACTGAATAAGAATGATTTTGACGTTTGGTAATCGGCAAACCGGTATTTAACGCGGTTCGGAACATAGTTGTACCAAATTGACATGCACCACCGCCTAATTCCGGGACGGTCCGATTTCCCTTAATTACCAGCTCCGGCAACCAGCCCTCGGACGCTTCAAAACTGCCCAAGGCTTTGAGTAGGGAGAATTCTTCATCCGGTTCGATTAATACGCCGTTTAATTTTTGCGCTCCAAGCTGGATATTTGACCGTCGATTGGTCGGACTGCCGGTAAAGTCCGACGTCCCTTGACCAATCAGCTCTTTGATCCCTAAATCATTAACATTACCGATTGATATTTCCGGTTCTTCTGTCTCAACAACTAATGTTGTCTCACTGCTGTCATTTTTGATAATATCTTCGGTAATTTTCTGGACAGTTTTTTCCGTATCAATAATAATCCCCGGCTGACTGCCCTGGAATTCCACAACTTTTCCCGCTTCCATCCTGAACTTCCCTTCCTGCACCGGAACATCCACTTTTTCCCGCAAAGTATCAAGATAACTTCCAACCTGCCCCTGGTCCAACCCGATGGTTATGCCGGACAGTCCGTCAGGCAGGAGGCTCAACCAACTGCGAAATTGTTCATTGGTAATTTCCCAGTTTTTACCTTCATAGTTTATTTCAAACGGTGCAGACTGAGCTACTCTTTCCACTGCGGACAAATAAATAGTTGCCTGTGCCTGAGTTATTTCTATCGGATCGTTGACCAGCTCCAGATTGATCGTAACCTCCTGAAGGGTCTCAATATTTTTTATTAATTCTTCAGTAATCGCAGTATAGTCAAATACTTCCCCCGGCTGTTCTTTGGCGACAGAAAATGTTGAGTCATCATTCACCACTAGCGACGCGTTAACGTGGGGTGTTTCAAATTGCGAGAATTTTTCTTTTAGCATCAGATCTACAATTTCCGTATCCAAATAATATTCAACCGGGACATCCCTGCCAAACAATAAGGCGGAAAGTCGTTCGGTTAACTTGTTCAAATATGTACCGTTTCTGCCGACAAGGAAGGCTTCTTCAGTCATTGCATTTGCATCAAAAGAAAAAACATCATAAACAATCCCGCTTTCAATGCTGGTCATACTTGATTCCAGAACTAATTGCGTATCACCATAAGTGAAAATCAATCCATCATCATTTATGTTAATTATCGCCTGCTCAATACGGTCCAGCGCTTCAATATAGGATAAACCCTCTAAATCATAGTTGCCGATTTTGACTCCTGGTAGAATCTTTTGTTGATATTGATTTGAGTATACCGTCAGAGCGCCCACTAATAAAACGACCGCACACACCAAAATGGTAAATATTGCGGGTAAGTTACTTTTTTTCTTCTGTTTTTTTACAGTTTTTTTATCAACTGCTTTTTTCTTTTTGCTTTTTGGCATAGAGTAGTCAATCCGATAATTCTAGATCAGCAACACCAACTGGCACACTATTTGTCAGCGATAAGAATTTAAATATAAAAACTATTTTCTCTCCTTAACTTTAATACTTGTGGATTTTGTCTTTATGGCTCTGGGCAAGATAACAGTCAAAATTCCATTTTCTAGGACTGCATCAACTTTATCTTCTTTAACTTCCACCGGGAGAATAATCGAACGGGAGAACCCGCCCCAATAACACTCCTGGTAAAAATAATCCTCTTTTGCCACTTCTTCCTGTTTCTGGCGTAAACCACGGATTGTTACCATGTCATTATTGATTGAGATATCAATATCCTCAGATTTTACTCCGGCAATAGTTGATTTGATCACAATACTATCCTCGGTCTGATAGACATCAACTGAGAGCTGACCGTCATAATTCTCTTCCAACCAACCGCCATGATCAACTTCCTGGGAAGGAACGCTAGAAGCATCCTGTTGTTCCTTAACAGCTTCCGCCCAAAACTCCTCTTCCGCGATATCATTGGTCATGATCCTGTCCGTTGATTTTGATTTTATTTTTGCCATTAACAATAGCCTCCTTGTTTATTGTTTATTTATGGCTTTATTATAAAATATAATGGAGGGATTGACAAATGTCAGACTTTGCGCTAACCTCCACTGTTCCAATCCCGGAACACAGCCCAAAACCACATCCCGGAGAGGGGGGATAAGTCATGCCACACAAGCAACTCTACAAGGTCTGCCCGAAATGCAACCACCCGGTGCAGGCAGAGAAAACGATCTGCCCGGAATGCCAGGCGGATCTGTATGATCACTTGCCGTTGTACCGGCAGTGCCCCACGTGTAGGGCTTTGGTTCCTCGGAACCAGGAGGGCTGCGAAGCATGCTCGGTGACCACCGAGTGACCTCGGACAACGGCGGTGAAGAATGAAGTTTTGAACTACTTCTTCCCGCCTTTTTTTATCACTCGAAGCGTTGACATTGTCGATGCTCCGTGCTAGCATGGGGGCGCTGAAAACCCGCCAGCTCTATTGCCCCACAATCCGGGAGGTCGGTCATGAATGCGCAAACAAAACCTGCGCTCAGCGAGACTCGCGAAACTCCCCGGCATATCGGGGAATGGATCATCTGCAGCACCTGCGGGACAAGCATCAACGCACCCAAGCAGTGCCCGAAATGCGGGCGCAAGCACCAGCTCGGCGACGAGCCCACCACCGCCATCCGGCGGACTCCGCTCCGGGGAGTAAATTGAATTGCTCAGTTTCTCCCTTTTTTTATTTATAAAAATTGTTTACTTAAATCCAAAAACATTTCTTCCACATTTCACCACACTCATCAGAAAATAGAAATACTAATGATTTTTTCTTAACAGTATATCACTATACGATTTTGCGATACTTTCTAGCGGTTTTAAACCCAATTTTTTGATCACCTGACGATGTTCTAGCTTAGCTTTCTCCAACGAGATTCCTTTTACTACAGTCTCCAGTTCTAGATAAAATCCCAAGTCCTTAACTTTATCCAAATGGATTCTAGTATGTTTGTACATCCACAATTCCCTGTTCTTCTTCACTACAACTATAATACCAAAAAGTTCTTTGAACACAGAAACGAACTTCAATATTTCTGATTTTGAAATTGGCACTACCCAATAATCAGAAATGCGGGAATTCTTTTTATCGGCTCTTTTATAAAAAATGATTTCTCCTTTTTGGTTGTTGATATTCCGTATTTTCAAGCGACCACTTGGATATGTAAAGTATGTATCAACCTGTTTCATCCTCCTGACAAAACGGGATTTATTGTTTATTAATATATTCCGGAAATCGACAATTGAAGAAATTTTTACTTTCAACTCAATATTTTGCTTTAGGGATTTCATTTTTTTGATTATTTTTCAGTCAGTTGAAACATAAAAAGAAAGGGATCCTGGAAACTCTGTATTATACCTTATTAAGCACCATTCTAATGCCTACTAGTAATAAATACCAATTAGAATATAGCAAATTGTATAGATATTATATCACTTTCTAAGACCATTGACGAAAAATATTTTTTCCGATAGGATACGTTAAGTATGCTTATGCCGCCTTTCCTTCGACTCACCCCGCATACGCGGGATTCGCTCAGGACAGGCTAAGGACATTAGGTTTTTCCGCCATTGCGGACAGGTATCCTGAGCATTATGTTTATTCAAAATCAATATTACCAATCATGCCGCCTTCGTCTAGTGGTTAGGACATTAGGTTTTCATCCTGAAAACAGGGGTTCAATTCCCCTAGGCGGTACCATCAGTAATTTATCGGCAAGTTATATCACTCCTTAAAGAAATTTAATATAATAGTGAGGAATTGAAGGGTTGAAGCGAGACAACCCTGAGTGCAACGAAGGTGAAGTCGAGCGATCGGCGAGGCGCCGGTGGCGCGTCGACGCAACCCAGGAAACAATTCCCCTAGGCGGTACCAAATGACTATCCCTTTAAAGAGGGATTTTTTATTTTTCTATCAAAGTTGGATAGCATCAATCCTATGTTTTTGCTACAATGCATTTATGATTATTTTAGGTATTGAAACATCTTGCGACGAAACAGCCGCTTCTGTTGTAGAAAATAAACGAGGTGTCTTTAACGTAAAATCAAATATAATATCTTCGCAGATAAAAATTCATGCTAAAACCGGCGGGGTGGTACCGGAAGTTGCCGCCCGGGAACATATTAAGAATATTTTACCGGTTGTCGACCAGGCTTTAGTGAAGGCAAAAGTTACAGCTAAAAATATAGATGCCATAGCAGTTACGACCGGACCCGGATTAATCACTTCCCTGATTGTTGGGATTGAAACGGCAAAAACATTGTCACACGTTTGGCATAAGCCAATTATTTCCATCAACCATATCGAAGCGCATTTATACGCCAACTTTGCATCCCATAAAAAAGTAGCATTCCCCTTGCTGGCATTAATTGTTTCCGGCGGACACACTGAACTGATCCTGATGAAAAAACACGGGCACTATAAACTGGTCGGCAAGACCAGAGACGATGCTGCTGGAGAGGCATTTGATAAAGTGGCAAAAATTCTGAAACTGGGATACCCGGGCGGTCCGATTATTTCCAAGCTAGCGATGCAGGGAAATGAAGAAGCGTTCAATTTACCAAGACCAATGATCAATGAAAAGAACCATGATTTCAGTTTTTCTGGACTAAAGACTGCCGTCCTTTATGAATCCCTATCAAAAAAACATAATTTCAAAAACAAAAAAAAGATTGCTGACATGTCCGCATCGTTTGAAAAAGCAACCGTCGATGTTTTGATCAAAAAAACGATCAATGCCGCAAAAGTGCACAAAGTAAGAACTGTTTTACTGGCGGGTGGAGTAGCGGCAAATAAAAGACTGCGTGCTGATCTGAAAAAAGAGTTAAAAAAAGAAATTCCTAAAGCAAAATTTTTATTGCCTGATCTAAATTATTGTACTGATAATGCCGCGATGATTGCCGTAGCTGGGTGTTTCCATGCCAGAAAAAAAGAATTTACACCGATTAACAAAATAAAGGTAGATCCGAACTGGGAGCTTTCCTGACCAGTCAAGGCATTAAAAACAGTAAGATTCAAAGAAAGCGCTCATAGCGCTTTTTTGCATAACAATGATTATGGGGACAGATGACGAGACCGTGATTTTAGGCTAAAATAGACTATATGAAAGAAATAGCGAAAGCATACGATCCAAAGCAAGTTGAAGACAATATCTACAAAACCTGGGAGGATTCGGGTTATTTTAATCCTGACAATCTTCCTAAGAGCCACAAAAAACCCTACTCGATTGTTTTACCTCCGCCGAATGTCACCGGCAAACTGCACATTGGTCATGCGGCCATGCTGGCGATTCAGGATATTCTGATCAGATACAAAAGAAAACAGGGTTTCAAAACTCTGTGGCTTCCGGGTATGGACCATGCGGCTATCGCCACCCAAAATATGGTGGAAAAAAACCTGAAAAAAGAAGGTAAGACCCGCCATGATTTAGGTAAAGAAAAATTTTTAGCTGAAGTTGAAAAATTCGTTAATGAATCCAAAGATACCATTACCAAACAGTTTAAAAGCATGGGCTCTTCACTGGACTGGTCCAGAGAAAGTTTTACATTGGATGAAAACATTTCCAAAACCGTCCGGGAGGTTTTTAAAAAAATGTATGATGACGGATTGATTTATCGTGGAAACAGGGTGGTTAACTGGTGTCCGCGTTGTCAGTCTACGCTGGCGGATGATGAAGTAGAATACAAAGAAGTTAAGGCTCCATTCTATTACTTTAAATACGGCCCGGTAGTTATCGGTACTGCCCGACCGGAAACAAAATTTGCTGATAAAGTAATAATCGTTCATCCAAAAGATAAAAGATACAAAAATATCGTGGGTAAAGAATTTGAAGTTGAGTGGATGGAAGGAAAAATCAAGGCAAAAGTGATTGCGGACCGTGCCGCGGACATGGATATGGGCACCGGTGCCATGACTATTACTCCTGCCCACTCCCATTTGGATTTTGAATTAGCCACAAAATACAATTTGGAAATAGAGCAGATCATCGATAAGTACGGAAAGTTTACTTCAGCAGCCGGATCGTTTGAAGGAATGGTCGCATCCGCATCCCGAGAAAAAATAGTAGCAATAATGAGAAAGAAGGGGTTGGTGGACCGGGTTGATGAGGACTATATCCATAATCTGTCCGTTTGTTACCGTTGCGGTACGCCGGTTGAGCCGTTACTTTCTAAACAATGGTTTGTAAACGTCGGCAAAGTTGCGCCGGGAATGAAAAAGTCGCTCAAAGACGAAGCAAGTGATGTGGTTAAAAATGGTCAGATTAATATTATTCCCGACCGGTTCAATAAAACATATTTTCATTGGATGGATAATCTGCGGGATTGGTGCATCTCCCGACAAATCTGGTACGGCCACCAAATACCGGTTTGGTATAAAAAATTGGGACAGCCGGTGGAGATCACTTTTTTTGCGCACGGCACAACCCCGGACAATGAAAAGGGCAATGCCTCCGGACAGTCTAACCCTTCCCTTTCTGAACTGGGCAAAAAACAATCCGTCGAGCTCGGCAAAACCGTCAAAAATAAACACTACGATGTAATAATTACCTCCGATCTTAACCGTGCTGTCGAAACAGCCGAGTTTGCCTTCCCGAATGTGAAAAAAGTTCAAGATAAAAGACTCCGGGAGTGTGATTATGGTAGTTTAAACGGCAAGTCCGGCAAGCTCTTCAAAGACATGAATTACTATATTAAACATAAACACCCGGGCAAGGGAGAAAGCTACCAGGACGTTGAGCAAAGAATGAAAAATCTGCTTGCCGATATTGCTAAAGACTATTCTGGGAAGAAAGTTGCGATCATCTCGCATAAATTCCCCCAGCTGGCTTTGGAGATTTTAATTAACGGAAAAACCTGGGAACAGGCAATCGCTGAAGACTGGCGCACCAAAAAGGCTTGGAAACCGGGCTGGAATTATTTATTGGAAACTACTGATACTTACGTCGGCGTAAGTGCACCGAACGGTAAAGACTGGCAACAGGATCCGGATACTTTAGACACTTGGTTTTCCTCAGCTTTATGGACCTTTTCCACCATGAGCGAGAAAGACCAGAAGATTTTCCATCCGACATCCGTAATGGAAACCGGTTATGATATTCTTTTCTTTTGGGTAGCCCGGATGATTATGATGACCACTTATATCAAAAAAGAAGTTCCATTTAAAGACGTATATTTGCACGGCTTGATCAGAACGAAAACGGGAGAAAAAATGAGTAAATCCAAACCGGAAACTACTATTGATCCGCTGGAAGTATCGCATAAATTCGGTACCGATGCTGTAAGACTCTCCTTAGTAATCGGATCAACCCCCGGTAATGATGTGAGACTTTATGAAGAAAAGATAGAAGGCTACCGAAACTTTATCAACAAAATCTGGAACATCTCACGCTATATACTGACCACCATTAAAGTTGAGGATGTTCAGAAGACAAAGTTTGATTATAAAAAATGTTCGCTAGCGGATAAATGGATTTTGAGCCGATTGAACAGATTAATCCAGGAAGTAACTGATGATTTGGATAGCTACCGAATCGGGCAAGCCGGAGAAAAAGTATTTTCCTTTACCTGGAGTGAATTAGCTGACTGGTATCTGGAAATATCGAAAGTAGCACCATCAGATCAAACCCCCCTAGTCTTGTATGCCTGTCTGGAAAATATCCTATCACTCGCTCACCCTTATATCCCGTTTGTTACCGAACAGCTATGGCAAATGATGGATCATGAAGAACTGCTGATCATCAGCAAGTGGCCATGGGTAAGTGAGAAAAATATCATCAATCCAAAAATCGAAAAAGAGTTTAAGGATTTACAGGGCATCATTGTTAAGCTCAGAAACTTCAAAGCGGAATATAATGTCCCGCCGGTAAAAAAGATCTCCGTATTTGCTAAAAATTCTCTTTCTGATACGGAAACAGCGATCATTGAGAAACTTGCTCGTGTAGAATTTATTGCTTCAAAGAATAATAATAATTCAAATCTAACTTCCGGTAGACATTCCTTTTACCTATCAAACGAGGATTTGATTGATGTGGAGAAAGAAAAGGCAAAAGCAGAAAAAGAGCTCGCAGAAAAAAAGAAACTATATCAGGCTTTGATCAGTAGACTTGAGAATAAAGCTTTTCTTGCTAATGCGCCGGAAGCGATTGTGGCTAAGGAAAAAGAAAAGGCTGAAGGATACAAAGAAGCGATAAATAAATTAGAAAAAAAGATTATTAACCTGTAAATATATGGCATATCGTGAAGGCGGATATACCGGAAAACTAATCGAGCACGAAATGCTGGGCGTTGCACACCTGGAAAGTGCTGCCAGAGCAAGAATTGAATACCAACCATATCAGCAGGCATTAAAGTCAGCAAAAGAAAGGCAACCTGGTAATCCGAGTGATCCTAAGGCACGTTTTGCCAATGATCTGCATGCAACAATTTGCGAATTGATGGGACTTGAAGACTACAACCAGCTAAGATTCTACACTTCAGTTGGATCCAGTTTGGATCATTTCCACGGAATCGACGGATTTTTTGAATTGAGTATCGATGAAAATAACCCAGCAGATTCAATTGTCGTTACAGTAGATATTACCATGAACCCCAACAAAGGAGACCAATACAAGGCCGATCATATTATTACTGTCCCTACCGACGGACTTGATCCCAAAGAAGATAAAGAAGCATTTGCCGCATTAGTTAAAAGTACCGCGGAACAAATTACCAAGATATTTGAATCACAAATGGCGGCCGTGGCTTGACACGAAGAATTTTATCAGCTAAACTGGCGAACTCTAATAACGGGTTCCCACAAGGAGAAGTGTCATTATGAATGACCAGACTGACGACAGCGTCAAAGCCGGACTCTTGGGAGCGGTCGTGCCGATTCACGCAACCGGCGACCACACCCCCGATCCTGCTCGTCTCGCAGTACCCCTGGAAGGACCCGGGAGCGTCATGCGTTCGTTCTGTACCGGCTGTGGCCAGTACTACGAACTCACCGCCGCGGGAGTAGAGCAGATCGCTGAGTCTAGCGACATCAGCCTCGGAACTTCCCTCGAGGGTGCGCAGTTCCTGCAGGTTGCCAGCTGCAGCCAGTGCGATGGTATCGACTCCACGGTCAAACTCATACCCATCGACAACTTGCTCAGCTAGCAAAGCGGATCCACCAGAAGAGGACCCGCTTTTTTTATTACCGAGGATAGCGAGCGAAGCAGAAGCGCTTGCACTTCTGCTTCCGAGCGTCATAGGTATCAAAGGGTATGAAACCCTTTATTTCCAAATTACTTTTAGAAACTTATCGGGTATCCGTTACTGGCATTGCCAGCGGCGTCAACCACAAATATATAGGCATTTGCTCCGTCCGCAAACGAACCCTGATTAATTTTAATCTGTATTGAGTTTGAATCCCAAACATTCTGTGGAATCTGAATCTCACGATGCGTGGCATTAGCATAAATCGGATTATTACCAATCTCAACTCTAGCTGGTGTAGTATCGACATACAACTCGTCCCACCAGGTCTCCATCTGTGGTTGCGGAGTGCCTGTATCAGTGGCGAAATAAAAACCCAACCACATATTATGGAAACGGCAACCGGATGGGTCAAACACACCATTCATTGTCATCCACGGTTGGCCATCCAACCAGATACGGGCATGCCCATTATTCTGACCAAGAGTCCCCTGTGTCAACCAAACTTCATAACGATGCCAACCACCTGTCTTAAGGTCGCCGTTCATCCCATAGTACATATTACAATTAGCCGGCGTGTACCCAGGTATTCCAACCTCATCATCACAAAGCGAACAAGGAGTCCCGTTTGGACAGCTATTAGCTACATAAATGTGCCCCGAATTTGTACTCGGGTAGACATCATGGCGAAATTCCCAACTATATTCATCAAGATCACCCTGACGAAGTTGTATCCATTTATAATTACGACTGGAAGCTCCGGAGGAGGTTCGGTAAAACCACCCTGACATGTACACATTGCCGTCAAAAACGCTCTGTAAGCTAATCTCGCTATTATAGTTACCTCCGGTAAAATTTTGGTAAGCGGACAATGTGCCCGGCAGACGAACATGGGTATTGCTGTAACGCGGTTCTTTGCCGGCTTGGTTGGCGCCTGTGGTCCAACCACCGTTTGCCTGACTGGGTAAACGCGCGCCTAATGTGCCATTGTCAAAATTATCCCACCTAAGCGGGGCCACACTGGTCTTGACACCAAAGTCACTGCCGGATATAGAGACGCTCTGTTCATTATCAACACTAGCGTCGGATACGGAACTGATACTGGGCTCACCGGATGAAGTGCAGTTTGGATCAATGCCAGGCACGCAGGGCGAAGAATCAATCATTCCGGTCGGAATAGAATCAATAAATGCGGAACGCGCGCCCAGTCCGTACTTGGTCATGATTTGGAAAGCGTCGGCCGGCCGGTCCAAATATTCCGCCTGATATCCGTTACCGGCAGCAAGCCCCGGTGTCACATAGTAGGCCTCCCCGTTAGCATCCGGGCGCAGAACAATCCTCCCTTGAATATGCGGGAATAAACGGGAATCAATAATCCGGTAAATCTGCCAGATATCATTAACCTGTTTGAAGCCGGAACGGAAGTTTTCTTCCGATATGCCCAGTGATAAATTTTTCATTATCTCAAAGGCCTGTGATGGTCGTCCGAGATAATATTTTTGACCCTGGTAAATATAATAAGCTTCTCCGTGACGTTCCACGTCCAATAGAATTCGGCCTTCATAGTCAGAAACGGCCGCGTTCGTACCGGAACCATAAAGGCTGATAAATAAGCCCACGATTATGATGAATGTGATGATAATTTTTCTTTTCATAGTTATTGTATTATAGCAAATAGTAAATAAAAAACACCACCCCTAAACAGAGTGGCGTTTATCCTATATAAATCCTAACTGCGATTCCTAGAACACATCAAATATTGAAGTTGTATCCAATTCTAAATCAACAGGGAGTATACCTGCCCCGTTGGGATTATACCCACCATCTACTTCCTGTCCGTCTTTATAACTATCTCCATCTGTATCCGGATTGTTAATATCGGTCCCGTAATCCGCCTCATCTGTATCAAATAATCCGTCTCCGTCAGTATCTTTTGGAGTAAACATCCCCACCACTTCAGTAATGGTCATTGCTGATTCAGGAGCGGTTATTTCCATCGCCTGATTAATATTACTCAGATTCATCGACAGCTCAAATTTTGTTTGTCCGAATTCTGCGGTTCTTTGACTTTCCGGTAAAACTGTAAACATAGTAGCTTTTATCTTTCTGAGCACATTATCATCTTCACCGACCCATATTTCTATATCCAGATTATCAATCATTGTCTCCATGGCTTTGATCATATCAGGAGTAATCGGCTCTCCCAAATCCATTTCAGTCAAATCATCCAGACTGTTCAGATTCAGATTTGCAAATTGATCTTCTGATAAAACATTTTGCAGTTTATATGTTTTCGCCATTAATTGCGCGTACATCGGTTCAAAATTATCCATGTCCATCACCATCTGATAATGCATTGTCGCCTGCCCATCTAATACTTCCGACGGCAACTTCTTGCCCAATTTCATAAATCCGGTATCAAAGGCAAAGCTGTAATTGTCCGTAGTATACATCTCGTCAAACGTGTCCTGACTTTGATAAGCCATATCCAAATACTTTCCATACTCGTCATCACCAGAGACCTTAATCCATTTGTTTTTCAACTCACTAATCTGTGGCACAAATGTGGCTATTAAGGCCGGATAATCGCTTAACATACCATAGACATCTTCACCAACCTTCCTTAATTCTAAACCTAAGGCCATCTGATTATTACCCTGGCCGTAAACACCGTTCAGTTTAACATACCCGTTCATCGCTTTGAGGTCTTTACTCATCGTATCCAAATCAAAATATGACTCCACACTCAATTGTAGCTGAGCATTACTAAAAACAGAATTAATCATATCCTGATCAACAGTGAGATTGCTATTATTTATTTCTCCAATTGGCTGATGAAGGCCATCCCACGGTTCGGCTGTGGTTGTAATAGAAACATTATATTTTGCTTTTTTTACAGTCTGCATCGCGTCCATCATCTCACTGACAATTTTGTCTTTCTTGGATGGTAAAAAGGAGATATCCAAGTATCCTTCATAATTTGCGTATACTACTCCGCCGATCGCGATTACAAAAACCGCAATTCCAACCGCGATAAAAATCATCAGCTTATTTTTCGGCATCGGATTCGGACCGAATCCGGTTCTCAAGTCTTGTGCCGAGATTGGGGATACTTCAGGCACGGGTGCAACATCCGTTTCACCATGGAAATTTGGCGAGGTTTTTTTTCCAAACATAATATTTGCCTTATATTTTTTAGCTATTCAATAACTCTAAATATTTCTTTGACGGAGGTAATGCCGTCTTTGGCTTTCAGCAGACCATCCTGTGCCATAGTGACCATTCCATTTTTCACCGCCACTTCTTTCATCTGATATTCCGATACCTTGCCGGAAAGGATGATCTCTTCAATTTCCTTGTTGATGGTAAATATTTCGTAAATACCAACCCTTCCTTTGTATCCGACATTATTACAAGCCGGGCAACCTCTGCCTTTGTAAAACCTTAAATTATTCAAATCAATTTTCTCGCCGGAATTTTCCGGAATTTCAGAGAGAATCTTTTTAATTCTGGTCATTGTGCTTTCATCAATCGTCTCTTCCTCCTTACATTTTTCACAAATGCGACGAACCAGCCGTTGACCGACTACGGCGTTCAGAGCCGGCGCCAATAAAAACGGTTTTACTCCCATGGACATAAATCTGGGAATCGCTCCCGCGGCGTCATTGGTATGAATCGTAGAAATAACCAGGTGACCGGTCAGCGCAGACTGGATAGCAATCTCGGCGGTTTCCAGATCTCTGATTTCCCCAACCATGATGATATCTGGGTCTTGCCTTAAAATTGCTCTCAAGCCTTGAGCAAATGTGTATTCCTTCTGACCGCCACCCCCGCCGGCAAGCCCGGCCTGCAGTGCTTCTTTCAATCCTTCATTTTCACTTTGCTGAGTAGTGTGGATTTGACTCTGGATAATACCCTTCAATTTATATTCAATCGGATCCTCGAGTGTAATTATTTTGGTATTTGAAGTGTTGAGCTTATTTAAGATTGCATAAAGCGTAGTGGTTTTACCGGAACCGGTAGGACCGGTAGTTACAATCATGCCGTTCGGGCGTTCCGCTTCCCGTTTCAGATCATCATACGCTTTACCCCTAATCCCCAGACTGTCAAATTCCAAGCCCGCGACCGAAGACATTAGTAACCTCATCACTACGCTTTCGCCGTATGCGGAGGGCAGAGTTGAGACTCTGACGTCTATTTTTTCTTCAGTCAGTTCGATCGTGATTCTTCCATCCTGAGGAACGTCCGAGATATTGAGCTTGAGCCCGGAAATCAGCTTCACCCTACTGATTAATTTTGGCCAGACTTCCTTTTCCAAGATAGCAACGATCTGTAACACTCCGTCAATCCGGAACCTGATTTTGACATCCTTTTCCTCCGCCTCAATATGGATGTCAGAACTCCCAGCCTGAATCGCCGAGGACAGTATCATAGTCATCATATCCGTGATTGAAGCCGATTTCAATTTTTCATCCAACTGGGTAAATGACTGTATCTCCTGTTTATAGCGATTTATCTCCTCTTCAGTTATTTCCACATTTCCGGTAAATACCTTAATTTTGGGTACTGTGGCGTAGAGTTTATGCGCATGTTCGAAGCTGTATTCGGAAATCAAATATTCCACCTGTTTCAAGGAAGGATATTTGGTGTGTAGATTCCGCCTGATTTCTAAGCTTTTTTCATCATTCAGATCCACTATGCCAAATCGAAGCTCTTCATCTGTCCGGTAAAAACAAAGTGTTTTTGCCTCAAAGGCTAAAACTTCCGGTATAACTGAAATCGCCTCAACCTGGATGGGAAAGCCTTTGAGATTGATATAGCCGACACCGGTCAAAGCGGCTTTTTCCGCGACTATTTTTTCTTTTTCTTTGATATCAATATCACGAATCTTTTGATCCAATTTTTCTTCAACTTCTTCGGAAGATATCTGCACTTTTTGCTTACTGGACCCGCTGAGCAGGTCGTTGATTGTTTTTACCATATGTTCAGTATAGCTAATCTTGCGCGTATTGTAAAAAAAATACGGGCACTGCATCAGGCACGTCTTGAGATAGACATCTGAACTGGTTTATTTGATGTTGAGCGCCGTCTGAATTGTATTTAGCACAATTTGCTCAGCATTATCCAAATCAGCCGCTTGAACGGTAATTCTGGTAAAATCTTTCGTACCGACCGGGCTATACTCTTTAAATATCATCAAAGCATCAATTGTTGAAGGTGTACTGATAATCGCCCGGTAGTCTCCCTTAGTCTGTTCATACAAGATAATAATGATCTCGGCATCCGGTGCATCAATAATCAATTCATCAATCACGCTTAACACATCTTCTTCACTGTAAGAGCCGGACTTTGCGAAATCATCCACACTCAATACCGACCAGACTATTTTGTTATCCTTATCCTGTTTCAATTTAGCCAGTGCCCTACCCCATAATTTCAGAGTCTCCACTGATTTCGTCTGGTACAAATGTCTGATAATCTCCTCCCGACGGGCGCCGGAAGAAATAAGATGGCTGGCGATTGCCAATGAACGCGGAGTAACTGAACTGGTCTGAAAACTTTTGGTCTTCGAAATGATCCCCGCGAGTAAACTGGTTGCATTATATTCATCCAAAATATCCTCTTTCCAGTCTTTGACCAATTCAAAAATTATTTCGGAAGAAGAGGTGGCCGTCAGATCCACCAGATTGATCTGGCCGAAATTATCATTCGCGGGATTATGGTCAATATTAATGATCGGCGTATGGTAAAAGAATTCAGTATTATTCTCATACAATTTACCGAGCGTATCCAGATCAGGGGCGTCCAGTACAAAAATCAGGTCATATTCAAAGTCGGATGAAGAAAGCCTGACGTCCTTATCCCGGAAAGTTCCGTCCTTTGGCGTGATATAAATATCAAGCTGATCATTTTTTATATCATAACTTAGCTCTTCCACTTTCGTTCGGGAAACATCCAAAGAAATGATAAATTTTCTGAGTGAAGTAAGGTCGGAAACAATTTCCTTGCTTTTGGGTAAAAACTGATTATGGGGAGGAAGCGTAAATTCCGAGCAGACTACTTTAGCTTTCTTATCCAGTTTTTCCAATACCGAAAATAATGCCAAGCCGGCGGCTACAGCATCCGTTGTCGGATCTTTAGGTATGCAGATAAGAATGTTCTGGCTCTTCTTTACATTCTCATATATCTGCTCTTTGGGAGAAAGCATCATAACGCTAAACAATAATAGATAATAATTTGCTCATAAAAATTCATAAGTAGATTACTATATATTATTCAAATATATATGTCAAGGACTGTCAATCATCCGCCAAATGAGCATTTTCATCATAAATCTGACTAGTCGATGCCACTGGCTTTATTTTATTGGTTTCTGATATAGTACTAGATATGAAGGAAACTCATAAGAAATTTGTATCAAAAAGCGAAAAACAGACCAGAATGATCGGCGAAGACCTGGGTATCCGGCTGAAAAATGGAGGAATTATTGCTCTATCCGGCAACCTGGGCGCCGGCAAAACGGTCTTTATCAAGGGAGTGGCAAAAGGACTGGGTATTAAGAGCCGTATCACTAGCCCGACTTTTGTCTTCTGGCGGGTTTATCCTGTGGCAAAAAAACAGCTAAAACATTTTTGTCATGTTGACCTGTACCGTCTGCCCAGACCAGGAGCACTCCAAAACATCGGCATTGAAGAGTATTGGGAGCGTGCTGATACCGTTTGCTTGATTGAATGGGCGGAGAAGGCAAAAAAGCTACCGGAGAACAAACTGATTTATTCCGTAAAAATTAAAATTATTGAGAAGAATATCAGGGAAATAGAAGTTGTCTCACTTTGACAAACACCTGGAAATTAACTACAATAAGGTTGTATTTTAATATTAATCATTCAAATATGTTTAAAAATCAAGATGGTGACATGGTAGAAAAAGATACCGAAACAATTATCGGTCCATCCGTAAAAGTTGAGGGGGATTTTCACGGTGAGGGCAGTATTGTTGTTGAAGGACAAGTGACCGGAACACTAAAAACAAACCAGGATTTAAGAATTGGAACCAATGCGAAAATAAAAGCCGACCTGGAAGCGGAGAATGTATTCATTTCAGGCGAGGTAGTCGGTGATCTATATGTTAAGGGTAAGACCGAACTGAAAAGCACGGCCAAGGTAACCGGCAATATAAAAACCAAAATTATTTCCATAGAAGCCGGTGCTTCACTGAACGGTAATTGCGTTTGTGACCAGAATGCCACAATAGAAATAAAAGAAGAAACGCAAAAATCGAAGACCCGCAACGGAAAAAACGATAAATCAGATATTCTTTAATCCATTATTCTGACCCTAACCACAGGTTGTTGGAAAATTTATGTATTACTATCTCTACGACTCATTTTTGAGCGACAAGAAGTATGCTCAAACTATTGCCAAGATCGAAAACCGATTAATTGATTTGGGTATCAACGGAAAAGTGGAAAAAATGAGCGTTTTAAAAAGCGTCAAAGAAGTTGTCGATGACAACATCAAAAACGGTGCCGATACGATTATCGCCGTGGGTTCCGACAAAACTTTTACTAAAATATTTCCGGCAGTCGCCAATCAGAGTGGCGTGACCTTTGGTTATATCCCGATGGAGAACAGTAACATCGCAAAAATGTTGGGGATTCCGGTAGCCGAAAAAGCTTGTGATGTACTTTCCGCGAGAATTATAGAAAAAATAGATATCGGTAAAGTGAATGACCAATATTTCCTTTCAACTCTGGAAGTCCCGGAGGCAAGCAATGTGTCCCTGGAATGCAATGGCGGACATTTCAACATATCTTCAATCAGTAAATCAGATCATATTCAAATCTGTAACCTCTCCTATGCCCCGATTGACACGGAAAGGCACAAGAATGTCTGCAACCCGAAAGATGGATACCTAGAAGCGGTCTTCACGCCGAAAGAAAAAAGCGCTTTCGGTAAAGACAAATTAGCGACAAAAAAGCAGAGCGTCTTCCCGATCCGCAAAATGAAGATAGTCAGCGACGATATTGTATCGCTGGTTGCCGACGGAGAAACGATTGTAAAAACCCCGGCCACTGTCGAAGTGTTGGGTAAGAGACTTAATATCATTGTCGGAAAGGAAAGAAAGTTTTAATTCTGAAATAGCTCGGCTGATTCAACATATAAAAAACAAAAGGATAAAAACAAAAATTACCACAAAAGCAGTGTGTATTTTTTTTAATTCCATCGGGTTGACCAAACGGGTATTTTAAACTATCCTATAGTAACAATTGACTAATAAACACTATGGCAGAAACAACGGAAAAAAAGGAAGTATCCATCCCGGAGCAAATCGTAATCAAGGAGTTGGCAGAAAAAATGAGCCTGCCGGTTACCAGCCTACTGGCTGAATTAATGAAGAACGGGATCATGTCTTCGATGAATGAACGGATCGATTTTGATACCGCCGGCATTATCGCGGAAGATTTGGGTTATATCATAAAAAAAATTGAAATTGACGAGAATAGCGAAAGTGAAGATGTTAAAATTCTAGAAGATGCATTAAAAGACGACAAAATAGCAGAAGAAAGACCGCCGGTAGTGGTGGTAATGGGGCACGTTGACCACGGCAAAACCAAACTGTTGGACGCTATCCGAACCACTAACATTGTTGATGACGAGGCGGGTGGAATTACTCAGTCCATCGGAGCTTATCAAATAGAAGACAAGGGTAAGCTGATTACACTCATCGACACCCCGGGTCATGAAGCTTTTTCCGCCATGAGAGGGCGCGGTGCGCGCGTTGCCGATATTGCCATTCTGGTTGTCGCCGCCGATGACGGGGTGAAGCCGCAAACTAAAGAAGCATATAAAATAATCCAGGCCACCAAACTGCCATTCGTTGTTGCAATCAATAAGATAGATAAACCGGAAGCCAATGTGGAAAGAGTAAAAAAAGAACTGACCGAGATGGGAATCGTCCCGGAAGAATGGGGCGGTAAAACCGTTTTTGCTGAAATTTCCGCCAAAGATAAAATCGGAATCGCGGAACTTTTGGACATGGTGCTCCTAGTCGCGGAAATGGAAAAGAAAAACATTGTTGCCAACCCGGATCGCGAAGCGGTCGGTACAATCATTGAATCGCATATTGATAAAGGCGCCGGACCGCAGGCAACTGTTCTGGTACAAACCGGCTCACTGAAAAATGGAGATAACATAATCGTCGGCGATGTATACGGCAAAGTAAAAGCATTGAAAGACTGGCGCGGTGATCTGGTGAAAGTTGCAGGGCCTTCCAAACCGGTGCAAATACTCGGGCTGAAGGGCGCGCCAAAAGTCGGTGATATTTTACGTACGACAAAAAACCAGGCGGAAATCAAAGACCTGATCAAAAAACAGAAAGAATTTTCCTATCAAAAAGAAAAAGACCAGCAAATAACTCAAAGAGCTTCCGACAATAATACTACAGAAGATGAAGATGAGTTGGAAAAAGTACAGGATCTGAATATTATATTAAAAACAGATACGCTTGGATCGCAGGAAGCAATTATTGAATCCTTGAACAAACTCAAGCATCCGGAAGTAAGGGCGATTATTACCTCTAAGGGTCTCGGCAATATTACGGAAAAAGATATTATCCAAACCGAATCTGCCGGCGCCTATTTGATCGGTTTCAATGTCGTACTGACCACGCACGCACAGGAAATCCAAAGAGACCGCCAGGCGAATGTTAAATTGTATGACATTATTTATGAGCTGTTGGACTTTGTAAAAGATGAACTGGAAAAAATGCTGACACCGGAATTTGTCCAGACCGACCTCGGCAAAGTAGAAATTCTGGCAATCTTCAAAACGGATAAAGACGGGCAGATTGTCGGTGGCCGGGTAAAACAAGGCAAGATCGAAAACGAAAGCAAAGTACGGATTATCAGAAACAATGAAAAAATCGGCATGGGGCGGATGGCTCAACTGCAGTCGGATAAAAAAAGTACCAAAGAAGTTCCGAAAGATTCAGAATGCGGAATGAAAATTGAAACCCATACAGTAATCCAGGTTGGCGACATTATTGAAGTATATAAAGAAGAGAAAAAGGCTCGCAAAATTGAATTCATTAAATAAGGAAAGGCTATGCCTTCCCAACGGATAAAACAGATCAATGAATTAATCAAAGAAGAGCTCGGTTCTATTATGAATAGAGAAATCGAGTTCTCTTCAGGCAGTCTGGTAACTATCACTAAAGTTGAAACCAGCCCGGATTTAAAACACGCCAATATCTCCATCTCCATACTACCCTTCAGCCAAAGTTACCAGGCAAAACAGGAAATTGAACGGGAAAGAGGTAATATTCAGAAACTGCTCGGCATGCGCCTGAAAATCAAATTTATCCCCAAAATACACTTTCGTTTGGATGAATCCGAGGAAAAAGCCGGCCATATTACTAGCCTGCTTGACACAATTAAGAAATAACCCTAAGATACCCTGTTTTTCAGAATATGAAGAACTTTAGAGTAATTTTAGTTTAAATGTAAAGAATGTCCCAAAACACCAACCTATATAAAGAAATCTTTGACAAACTCACGGCATCTGAGAAGACGCTTGTTATTGCCCACCAGAATCCGGACGGCGACGCAGTCGGATCCATGCTGGCCGTGACCCACTTTCTGGACCAGACGGTTGGAGTCAATCATATTTTCTGTCTGACCGAACCGATGGATACTTTTAATTTCCTACCGGGCATTGAAAGAGTAAATACTGATGCAAATATTTTTAATGAACATGAGTTTGATACAATCGTAATTCTTGACTCCGGCGATTTGAAATATTGTGGTGTGGAAATTCATATTGAAAATCTCTCTTACAAGCCGGTAATTATTAATATTGACCACCACCCCACCAATACTCACTTCGGCCATATCAATCTGGTGGAAACCAACGCCGCCTCCACTACCGACATTCTGTACCGGATCTTTGAACATAACCGTTTTAATATTTCCAAAGATATCGCAACCTGTCTCCTAACCGGAATCATGACCGACACTGGCAGTTTTTCCAACATGGGCACCACCCCCCAGTCAATTCAGAATGCATCCGAGCTGCTGATCAACGGAGCGCGTAAACAGGAAATAATCAATAACACGCTGAACTTCCAGTCCATCGGCACACTGAAATTGTGGGGCAGGGCATTTTCCAGACTGGTAAAAAGCGAACACACCAACGCGGTAATCACCGTAATCACCCAAAAAGATTTTCGGGAATGCGGAGTAAAGAACGATAGCGCGGAAGGGATTGCCAATTTCCTGAATAATCTGCACGGTGCCAAGGCGGTACTGGTGTTGAAGGAACAAAAAGACGGGACCATTAAGGGCAGCCTGCGAACCACTCAGGACGAGGTAGATGTCTCGGTCTTTGCCAGACTATTCGGCGGTGGCGGCCATAAAAAAGCGGCCGGATTTACGATTAAGGGCCGGATAGAAGAAACAGCAACCGACTGGCGGATTGTTTAATATCAAATTGACAAAAAAGACGGGCATCGTATACTGAAAGATACCCGTTGTTTAATTACCTAAATTACAAAACTATGCATCTTATTCCTACCGTTATTGAAAAATCCAACATGGGCGAACGGGCGTATGACATTTATTCGCGTTTGCTGAAAGAAAGAATAATTTTTTTGGGCGATCCGATTGATGACAACATTGCCAACACTGTGATTGCCCAGTTACTATTTTTGGATTCGGAAGATAAGAAACGGGACATTAAATTGTATATCAATACCCCCGGTGGATCCGTTACTTCCGGCATGGCTATCTACGATACGATGCAGTATGTCAGTCCGGACGTTTCCACCATCTGCGTCGGACTGGCCGCCTCCATGGGCGCCACGCTGCTTGCTGGCGGTAAAAAAGGTAAAAGATTCGCCCTGCCAAATTCCGAAATATTGATCCATCAAGTAATGGGCGGAGCGGAAGGGCAGGCGGTTGACATTAAAATCAGAGCCGAGCATATTTTAAAGATCAGAGACCGGTTAAACAACATATTGTCGACTCATACGGGACAGCCGTTGAAAAAGATCGAAAAAGATACCGACCGCGATTATTTCATGACCGCGGAAGAAGCGAGAAAATACGGCATAATCGATAAAATCATCCAATAAAGCCAATATTAGCGATAAAAACCGTCTTGAGCACAGTCGAAATGGCGGTTTTTTGTTATAATTTCTACCCCTTACGACTTGCCAGCGTCAATCGGCTGTGTTAATATTCACTGGCAAATAAATTAACTCGTTAAGCTAAGAATCTTCACATAGAGTTAGTGGATAACTCAAAGAATCAGATGACATCATTTCACATTATATTCTCAAACTTTATCAACACAGACCGCCAATCTTTATTGGATGGTTTTATGGAAGTTGGAAATATTAATTCTTTGTCTCTGCAACAAAACATATAGTTTTGTCTATTTCCCTATCGTGAAGATTCCCTAATCCAACAGGAGAATCTTTTTATGGAAAATTTAATCTTTATCATCACCTTAGCCATCGCCGCTCCAATCGGAATGGTGATTGGTTATTTCGGCCGGAAACAAATGGCAATCCGGCAAGTTGACTCCGCGGAAGCAAAGGCGGAATCAATCGTCAAAGACGCAAAGGCACAGGAAAAAGAAATCGTTCTGCAGGCGAAGGACAAATCGATCAGTATTATTGAACACGCCAAGCAGGAAGAACAGGAAAGAAGAAACGAAACCAACCAGCTGCGCAAACGTCTGGAGGACCGGGAAACCCGTTTTGACCAGAAGTTACTTGATCTGGAAAACCACCAACAGCGGGTCAGGGATAAAGCAGCCCAGGTAGAACAAATCAAGACGGAAATTCAAAAAATCAAACAGGAACAGATTGCCAAACTGGAGAGCGTAGCGGAACTGTCTCAGGAAGACGGCAAGAAATTGCTGCTCGAAAAAGTTGAGCAGGAATCCAAAGACAACCTCATCCAGCGCATCAAAAAAATGGAAGATGTCAATGAAAGAGAACTGGAAAGCAGAGCACGCACACTGCTCAGCACCGTCATCCAGAGATATGCTGGCTCACATGTTGCCGAAACAACCACCACCACAGTTAACCTGCCGAATGATGAAATGAAAGGCAGAATCATCGGAAAAGAAGGACGCAACATTAAGACTATTGAACAGAAAACTGGAGTTGAAATAATCGTAGACGACACTCCAGAAGCGATTGTTATCTCCGGATTCAATCCGATCCGCAGACACTTGGCAAAACGTGCTCTGGATAAACTGATCGCCGACGGTAGAATCCATCCGTCCCGAATCGAAGAAGCGATTGCCGAAGCCAAGAAAGAACTGTCCGCTGACATCCGCAAGGCCGGTGAAGATGCCGCTTATGAAGTAGGTGTAGCGGGACTGGATCCGAAACTGGTCCAAATTTTGGGCCGGTTAAAATACCGAACCAGCTACGGACAAAACGTACTGATGCACTCGATTGAAGTCGCGCAAATTTCCGCACTGCTCGCACAAGAACTGGGCGCCAACGTCGCTGTGGCAAAAAAGGGCGGATTATTACATGACATCGGTAAGGCAGTGGATCACGAAGTACAGGGCGGCCATCCGGAAATCGGCAGAGACATTATGAGAAAATTCGGACTGCCCGAGGAAGTTGCTTATATCTCGGTTGCTCACCACGAAGACAAGCCGACATCACTTGAGGGAATTATTGTAAAAGTTGCCGACGCCATCTCTGGAGCCCGTCCAGGAGCCAGAAAAGACACCTATGAGCAGTATATTAAGCGTTTGGATGAACTGGAAGGCATTGCCACCGGATTCCCTGCAGTCGAGAAATGCTACGCCATCCAGGCTGGCCGTGAAGTCAGGGTATTCGTTAAACCGACCGAGATTGATGACCTGGGTGCCCACAAACTGGCCCGCGATATTGCCGACCGAATTGAAGCGGAACTGAAATATCCGGGAGAAATTAAAGTTAATGTTATCCGGGAAACACGGGTCACGGAATATGCCCGCTAATTCTCGCTAGAAATAATAAAGTATGAAGTTAACTGTACTCTTTTTCGGGGATGTTGACGGTAAAATAGGCCGGCTGGCAGTCGGTAAGATTTTGCCGTCTCTGAAGGAACAATACAAACCGGATCTGGTCATGGCCAATGTAGAGAATCTGGCACACGGCAAAAGCATTACCAAAAAGACGCTACAAGAACTTCTGGATTACGGGATAGATTTCTGTACTTCCGGTAACCACATCTTCAAACGGGAAACCGGGCTGGCGATGCTGGATGATAAAAATATACCGGTCATCCGTCCCGCGAATTATCCGGACAAAACAGCCGGCAGAGGATATCAGGTAATTGAAGTTGGAACAAAAAAAATACTTGTGATAAACTTATTAGGGCAGGTATTTATCGACGAATACGGCGTTACAAACCCGTTTCACGCCCTGAATGAAATACTGGGATTATATCAGAATACTGAACTGGCCGGAATAATCGTCGATCTGCATGCCGAAACCACCAGCGAGAAAGTAGCAATGGGCTGGCACGCGGACGGCAAGGTTTCCGCAGTCCTGGGAACCCATACCCACGTTCCAACCGCCGATGCTAAAATTCTTCCTGAGGGTACTGCGTATATAACAGATGTAGGAATGGTCGGCGCGGTAGAGTCGGTGCTCGGAGTGAAAAAAGAAATAATCCTGAACCGCTTCCTCCATGATGACAGAGAAAGATTCGACTTCCCGGAAGAGGGATTAGCCCAGGTCAATGCAGTAGTTGTCCAAATAGACTCGGAAACGAGAAAAGCGACCAGCATTGAATTAATTAACAAACAAATAGATATCTAAATTATTTACCCGTCATTTTAACTGACGGCTAGAAGGAGGTTCAAATGAACAAAGCAGAACTAGCGGACGTAATCGCTGAAAAACTAAGCGTGCCAAAGAAGCAGGCGGAAGAGATGCTGGAGGTATTTGAAAATACCATCATCTCCACCCTGAAAGCCGGAGGCGAAGTCAGCCTGACCGGATTCGGTACATTCTCCGCCAAGCGCAGAGAAGCCCGCATGGGGGTCAATCCCCAGAAGCCGACCGAGCGGATTCAGATTCCGGCCGTTACCGTACCGAAATTCAAAGCCGGCAAAACGCTGAAGGATTCCCTGAAACAGAAGGACTAAATAAAAACCTGAAATCTAAAACACCCCCGCCTATTTAAAGGTTGGGGGTGTTTTTATTTTGTATATATTTTGATTTAATATCCATAATTTACATAGAATCAATCACTTACGTTATGGCAATTCCACAATATCATCCTCATCAAATGTCTTTGTTTTTATTTCTCCGTTGTAACTATATTTTATACTTAACTTTTTTCTTACCCCCTCTTCAGGATCAGGAAAAACACTATTTGAAGCCGTGGTTTTTAATTTATTATCTACAATAAGAGAATTCAGTTTTTCAGTCCCATCAAAATGATTTTTATCAGTCTCATACCTAGCTTCAAGTACTAATAATGGGTTTTTATCAGCAGAATCAGATATATTTGATTCTGTGCCGCTGTCATCATTTTCACTTTTTTTGTCTAATGAACCTTTTTGTATTTCTTCAAGTAATTTCTCTAAGGACATTCCGTTCTTGGAATCACGTAAACTAATTAGTAACCAAATTAATGTAATAATTGCAGCAATAATATAGATTGCTTGCCATGTACTTTTTGGCACGATATAATCTTTAAATTCAGTTGTTAAAAGAGTAGTTACTACAACAAGAATAATACTTAGTGGAGTAACCCAATTATTCTTTTTCTCAAGTAGTTTTAAATATTTTAATAAGCAATTCTCAACCCTATCCTTAGTTGTAGTTATTATAGTTTCACCAAGTGCAGATTTAATCTCAGAATTTTCTATTATATATTTCTGGATTGCATCTTTTTGTAAATTCGTTTTCTGATCAGCCATATATTTACTTTCTATCATCTAATGGTGGAAGCAACCCAAGAGCTCCTAAAGCATGCTGACTCATAAAACCACACCTACTACAAACAACTACTACAGATGGTAAAGCCGGCCCACCAAGAATCATACCACTCTTAAAGTCCTTTTGTAGTGATTGAGTAACATAGCCATCAACAAGGTTAAATTGTTGGTTACCACATCTTGGACAAGGTAATCCGGCAACTCTATCGTTTAATGCTTTTATTATTTTTTCTTTATCGCTTTGTTCCATAAGGTGGCATTTAATTTTTTATATTTATGAAATTTACCATTCTTACTATATTCTATATTATACCAAGGGTCTTCGTATTTTTCTTTTTTACCCCAAATTTAGTATATTATAATACGTAAAAATATACAAAACCTTGGTTTTCGCTCGGATTTTTATAATACCCATTTGCAATCTTACCTAAACTTTGAGCATGCCTCGGAACCCCCTAGCGGAATAGTAAGATTCCGCGCCGTTGTGATATACAAACACGGTATTGTAGCGTCGATCGCAGAAGATAGCGCCTCCGAGCTTTCTGATCACTTCCGGTGTTTTCACCCAGCTGGATGTTTTCGTGTCAAAATCACCGAGCTTCTGCAGTTCCCGATATTGCTCTTCTGTTAGAAGCTCAATACCCATATCATCCGCCATATCAACAGCGTTATTTTTTGGCTTATGTTCTTTTCTTGACTCCTGCCCTTTACGATCGTAACAAACACTTCTGCGGCCAATGGGACTTTCCGCTGAACAATCATAAAAGATGTACTCACCGGTTTTTTTGTCATATCCGACTACATCCGGTTCACCACCGGTTCTCTCCATTTCACTAAGCGACCACAACTTTCCCCTATTAGCACTAAGCTTTGTTTGTACTTTCGTCCACACGAGACCTTTGTGACGAACCATGTTTTTATCAAAGCGTATCTTCAATACCTCAATCAGCTGTTCGGACTGTTTTGGTGACAACTCTTTTTTTAGCATAATTTTACGTTGTTAATTATTATTTTATCCGGTACCAGACTATTCCTTATCCAAGTATAAAACAGTTCTATGAATTAAACAAAACAAATAACCGAGTAATACTCGGCAAATGATATATCGCACAAAAGAGTAGCGGACCGAAGCGACCGAGGAACGGAGTGTAGCGAGTACCACAGGAAAGCGGAGGGAGCACGCTTTTGTGCGAAAGAGCGGGATGTTCATGAAGGGTGAAAACCCGCATCTGCGGGATGAAACCCGAAATGAACAATCACGCGTGGTGGGCGGTACTGGATTCGAACCAGTGACCTTTACAATGTCAATGTAACGCTCTAACCCGCCTCGACTCGCGTTCGCTCATCGACGCGAGGCGGGCCAGCTGAGCCCATAATGAATCCATGGTGGGTCCGAGAGGAGTTGAACCTCTGACCTCCACAATGTCAATGTGGCGCTCTAACCAACTGAGCTACGAACCCAAGTCATAATTTTTATTCACGGGAACAAATGGTGGGTGCGGATGGACTTGAACCATCGACCTCTTCATTATCAGTGACCCCGCTTGCTCACATTAGTTCGCAACGGGGCAAGAGTGCTTTCTTAATTCCAGTCTAATGGTGGGTGCGGATGGACTTGAACCATCGACCTCTTCATTATCAGTGAAGTGCTCTAGCCAGCTGAGCTACGCACCCCCCATTAGACGATAATTTTATATGTGCTCCCTGCCCCGTAACATGAGCGGAGCGAATAGTATCGGGGTAGCCAGCTGAGCTACGCACCCGTCATTTATTCCTATTTTATAACAGTACAATGCTATCAAAAAAGATTGGTTTTGACAAGACATTTACATTTATATTTCGAAATATATCATGTCAACAAATTAACCAATCCTTTTTGTCTTTGACAACTGGAAGG
>JBAYGC010000014.1:0-43801 GCA_041666845.1 Patescibacteria group bacterium
ACCGAGAAATACATCAAGGCATCACGCAGCCTCCGAAAGTAATTTCGGAGTGAACATCCTAGGATAACGGTGAAAGCTACGTTTCTTCCGATCGGAGATATGCCAATACCGTGGGAATTCCTGTACCTTAAGGTGTAGGGAGCCCGTAGAGACTAGATACTGGGATACCCTTTTTTAAAGAAAGGGTAATGATATAGTCCGCGCCCCGTGGAAACAGGGGGATTAGCGTAACCGGTAGGTTGTCGGTTCGAGCCCGACTCCAGGAGCCAATAGAAAGACAGTAAGTAAAGACTTGCTGTTTTTCTTTTATAAAATTTCCACATTATCCATTTTATTTTTTGCTAGGAGTATTAACATAACAATAGACAGTTAATAAAAAATACTTTAATATAATAGTAATAGAGTAGTAAAAGGGCTTAGGATCATTACAGAAGGGCGTTAGTTAGGATATCGTACGCTCTTTTTTTGGAAAATAAAAATTACTAAAATATCTCATGGATAGCCTATTTATTCAGATTAGCTTGTTGCTTGCGATTACAGTTAGCATCGCTTTTATTATCCGGTTATTAAGACAACCTCTGATTGTTGCGTACATTATTGCCGGTATTATCTGCGGTCCGCTAATTTTAAATCAACTACATGGTGATCACGAAATGTACGAGATGTTTGCACAATTCGGGATGGTTTTGCTTTTGTTTATTATTGGGCTGAATTTAAATTTACGCCATCTGAAATCTATCGGCAGGATTTCCATAATTACCGGTTTGGGTCAGATAATCTTTACTGCCGGAATCGGAACAATTTTACTTCTGATAATCAATTTACAAATAATACCGGCGTTATATTTGGCGGTGGCTATTACATTTTCCAGTACGATTATTATCATGAAATTGCTCTCTGATAAAAAGGATACGGATACAATTTACGGACGTTATACGATCGGTCTGATGCTGGTGCAGGATGTAATTGCTGTGATTCTTATTATTGCTTTGGGGATGATGAGCGGAGAACATGGAAATGGTTGGGAAGCGATATTATTACTTATCGCAAAACTCCTATTTGTTTCCGCGGTTTTGTATTTGATCAGTAAATATCTTCTGCCGAAAATACTGGACAAGATAGCGGGCTCAAGCGAGCTATTATTCATTTTTACACTAACTTGGTGTTTTGGTATGGCTAGTTTGCTTTATCTGACAGGATTTTCTCTGGAAATTGGCGCGGTTATTTCCGGTATTGCACTCAGCTCTTCTCCGTATCAGCTGGAAATCGGGAGTCGGATCAAACCGCTCAGGGATTTCTTTTTGATTGTATTTTTCATTGTCTTAGGTAGTGAAATGGGTATTTCTTCAATTGAGACCGTACTAGTGCCGGCACTGATCCTTTCACTTTTTATTCTAGTTGGTAATCCGCTGATACTTTATGTTCTATTTCGTATAATGAAATTTACCCGGCGTAACAGTTTTTTGTCAGGAATAACTGCGGCTCAAGTTAGTGAATTTGGTTTTGTTCTATTATTCGCCGGCCGGCAATATGGTCATTTGGCAGAAAATGAACTGGCGATTTTTACGCTAGTTGCAATTATAACGATTTTTATTTCCTCCTACATGATTTCATATAACGAAAGGATTTATCAGTTTTTATTGCCGGTATTCCGTCGGTTCGGTCCTGACAAGTATCAACAATCGGAACGTGTATCAGAAAAATACGATGCCTGGATAATTGGATATCATCGGATTGGCATTAAAGTCGCGGAAGCTTTGAGCAAGCTTGGCAAAAAATTCGCGGCAATCGACTTTGATCCGGCCGCCGTTGCACAGCTCAGTAAAAATAAGATCCCATTCTACTTCGGCGATGTCTCTGATATTGAGTTTCTGGAGAATCTGCCGATAGCTAACAGCAAAATGATAATAATGACTATTCCGGCTGTTGACGATCAGATTAGTTTTATTAAATTCATCCGCAAAATCAATAGTAAAATACTGATTATCGGAAATGCTTATCATCGGCCGGACGCAAGGACTCTATACGACCATGGTGCCAATTTTGTAATGATGCCCCATCTAGTGGGTGGCCAATGGATATCCAAAATATTGAGCAATAAGCGTTGGGACACAAAAACCTTTTCCCAATTAAAAGAAGAACAGAAAAGCAGTCTGTCTGTTTAGAATTTGACAAAATTTATAAATCGATTAAACTAGCAACATGAAACAGATATTTGTCCAGTTGAATAACAATAACAACCCGCTTCTTCCGGCGTGACTTTTGTTTGTTTCAAAAAATGACTGTCCCGCCAAAAGCGGGATTTTTTAAATATGAAGGGGCATTATCTTATTCTAGGGTAGTTCAGCTGGTAGAACGCTCCGCTGTTAACGGAGAGGTCGGGGGTTCGAGCCCCTCCCCTAGAGCCAAATTTAAAATTTTTTCTTATCAATTGTTCCCCGCCAGAGGCGGGTCCGCCTTCGGCGGAGAGTCCTGCCCCCGGAGCCAATAAATTAAATTGCTGGGCGACCGCCCCCTATCCGGGGGCGGTTTCGAGTTATAAATTTAATAGTTATTACTGAGACCAGGAGTAGAAAACGAAGCGACATATTTAGTTGATTTCTTTTTGTGTGTATTCTTGCAAAAATTTTGATATCAATACATAATTTATAATAATGTTCTTGGTTACACCAAGAATGATTCATCGTTCATTCTCTGCAGTAGAAAGGAGGTAATAATAGTATCTAGTTGCTGGTAGGTAGATGTGCAGGCATTCTTTGTGAAAGGTGGTAGGTCATGAAGATCTCCAGAGGAGTTGTGTTACTGGTTGGCCTGATCGTGATGATGTCCATCGGAGCTGTCCGCGAGGTGCATGCTGGCACTGCTCAAGTGACGGTGAGGGGTCCATCATCATTCACGTATACGGTGCAGATTATCCAAGGGAGCACAGTCCGTTGGCAGAACACAATGGTCACACTCCCGCTCGGGCAACGACTGATCTCTGTCTCGGGACTTCCGTCTGGTTCCGGTTACATCGCCAAGGCATGGGTGAATGACATCGACATTCAGTCAAACACCTGGCCGTCGAAGACCCTCGGCGATGGTACGACGCATCTCGGCTGTCTGGCCTTTGACTACACGGGCAGTCCGACCCCGTGGATCGGTAGCTGTCCGTAAGTGTGATATCCTCGCTTGATTCGAGGCTCTGGTGACAAGTTCGTTGCCAGGGCCATTATTTTATTTTTACGTCGCATGTTATAATAAATCTATATAAATCTTAATTACAAAACATATGCAAGCGAACCTTGGTTTAAACTACGTAAGTATTGCAGTTATCATGCCACTGATATTAATTGCAGCAGTTGTTTTGATTATATTTATTATCAAATCAAAAGGTAGTCTTTGGAAAAGAATTTCCCTGATTGTCGGTTCCTTTTTTACTTTGGTTGGTTTTACATTTGTACTTTTGGGCATTTATTTTTATCTTAGCCCGACTTTTGCAAATTCATTTCGCTTTTATGCATATACAGCAGTCGCGCAAAATAGTAATCCATTTACTGAGTCAGATGGATATATTGGAAGAGTTTTAATGATTAGAGACGTTATGCGTACTAACGGACAGTTAACAGTGCTGAATCACCCGAATCCCAGCGCAGCGACCGCAGTCTCTCTTTTTGTGCCGGGTCAGTATATTCAAGGACAATTACAAGACAGTGTGCTATCAATACCAAAAGATTCTCCCGAATCGGTTACAAAGACGTCTTTATGGTGGGCATTGACGCGCGATCTAGGTCGGGTGAATTATCCTGCCGCGCAGTAATTTTTTAGCTAATCATAATTAATGTCGAAGAAGTTAATGATTTAGTTGAAGAATGTAATAGACATTGTGTCTTATATATGTTTTACAAATTAAGTTGTTATAGTCGTCTAATTATTATGGATAGCATATGGGCACGAATATCAATTCGTGCCTTTTGAGATAATTAAACGTATAAATATTACGCTACTGTTATTTAAATGAGTCAAGAATAAGACGCCCCTCTGTACTGTCTCATTTGTCTCATTTCCTGCCCCGTCGTATGACGGGGTGATCCCTTGAAAGACTCTCTAATAGTCCTTGAAAAGTCCACCAAAGGTTCTAGACCGTAGTGGTGAGCCATGAAAATAGCAGCACAGAGTGTGGTGCTATTAGTGGGACGAGAAGGGTGCGAGAAAAAGCGAGCTTGCGTAGCTTTAGGTGCGCAGCACCCGGGAACCCGAGTCGGAGCGAGGGCGAGTCCTGCCTCCGGAGCCAATATTTTAAGCTAATCTCGCTTGCTTTTGGGGTAAAATACTATGTCTATTCGTAATGTTTACAATGTGCTAAAATAATAATGGTCGGTATATTTAGTACGATATTTAATTGGTATATATAATATATGAATAAACCAATTTTGAACACCATAATTTCTGGTGTATTTTTATTTACATTTTCTTTCATACCGTTCATGACGCAAGCAGGTGAGGATGTAACACCTCCCGAAATCACAGCTTTTGAAATATCTCCTACCGAAGTAGACACCTACAATAACGATCAGACACTGACCATTACCATAACTGTTGCAGACAGCCAATCCGGTTTTGATCCCATCGCTCCGTATTTTGATGAGGATCCAAATAATGATTCGTTATTGAGCATTCATTATGCGGCCGCCATAAGTACTCAGACTGTAGATTTTTATGATATTGAGAGAATATCTGGAGATCAATATGAAAGCACTTATCGATTGACAGGAGTAATGCCGGAATGGAGCAAAGCGGGTCTCTGGTTAGCTTGGGGTGCAATAAGCGACAGAATCGGCAACAGTTATTATTTTGATGCGGCGGATCTTAATGAGTGGTTTCCCGACTCAAATCTAATCGTTGCTAATACGACTGACTCATCATCTTTAACAATCGATAAGGAATGGCAGTTTGCCTCAGATTCTATTAATCCTGAAGTAACCGTAACTTTTCCGGAGGATACGGTAATTACGCGAAGTGAGGGCGGGCTTTTTGAGGTATATAGGATGCTTAACCAGACAATCTCCAGTGAAGAATTAACTGCAAAAAATAGGCAGGGTATTCCACTGCTTGCTGTTAAACTTGGCATTCCGGGACTAAATTTGAATTTCAGTAAGGATGTTGCAATATCAATGTTTGTTGGTGAGGTAAATGCGAGGCGTAATTTACTGATCCAGGCATTAACCGAAGGGGAAGATTCATGGGCTAATGAATCTACCTGCTTAGTTGATTCATCGGGATATTGTAATTTTACTGTTAATCATGCCAGTTATTTTAGCGCTAATTATGCTCCGATTGAGTCTATTCTTACAGGTGCCGGTCCGGGCGGTGGTCCACAATTAAGAACTTTCAATTATCGGGGAGTGACCGGTTTTACTGCCGGATTTTTTGGCTTTAACGAATCGTTCAGGGGTGGAACAAATGTTGCTTCGGGTGATATAGACGGAGATGGTATGGACGAAATAATTGTCGGTATCGGTTCCGGTGAAGAACCGTGGGTCAGGGTTTATGAAAGGAGCGGACAGAAGATAACAGAATTTTTAGCTTATGATAAAAATATCCGCGGTGGAGTCTACGTTGCTTCGGGTGATTTGGATGGTAATGGCAGGGATGAAATAATCACGGGTGTCCCCGAGGGTTATGGTCCGCATGTCCGGGTTTTTGACGGTAGGAATGGTGAAGTAGTAATTACCGCCGGGTTCTTTGCTTATGATCCGTGGGTAAGAACCGGAATCCGGGTGGCAGCCGGTGATTTAAACGGTGACGGTATTGATGAAATTGTGACCGGTACCGGTTATGGAGCGGGAACGCATGTCAGGACATTTACGGGTACGGGTGAGATGACGTTTACCCCCGGATTTTTTGTCTATGGCAAAGACGACCGAACAGGGATTAAAGTAGCGGTTGGTGATGTTGACGGTAACGGAAAAGCGGAAATTATTACCGGTTCGGGAAAGACCCGGGAACCGGAAGTCAGGATGTACGACCGTTTTGGCAATTTCATCTCTAGCTTTGCGCCTTTCCCATCAACTTTCAAGAATGGAATCAAGATTGGCTCCGGTGATATTGACGGAGATAGGAAAGATGAAATTGTTGTCGGTACTGAACAGGGTGGCGGGCCTCAGGTTAGGTCATTTGAGTCTAACGGATATTTAATGTATAGTTTTTTCGCTTATGGCGAAAGTTTCAGGGGTGGAGTGGACGTTGCAGTCGGTAATTATGGTGAAAAAACTGTGCCAAGCAATTAAGAAGAGAAATATTACTGAATATCAAAAAAAGCAGCTTGTTGCCAAGCTGCTTTTCGTGCCCATAGATTATTTTGTATATTAGTTTAATATGGAGCCAATATTTTAATAAAAATTCCCGTCCCGGCAAATGGCTGTAGGAAACAGTTATGCAGGGGGACGGGGTTGGGTGGGGTGGTTGTGCACGCTAGTTACGTGCCGGCGGGTCGTCTACTTCGACGACTTATCCTTGGCGTCCTGGCGCGCTTCGTCAGCGGTCGCACCAAAGCCCTTGGTACCGTCGGGTATGGTGTACTCGTAATTATTGGCGCAATATTTTTTATTTTTGCGGAACCGACAAGGACCAAAAAATTTATTGAGATGATTACATTATATGAACTGAGCGAAGACCCAAAAGATTTTAATGTAAATCATTTACTGCAAAATACTCATACTTATTCCGTCAGTTCACAAATCTTTAGCATCATATTTCTGGCAAGTCACGGAGTAATAAAAATAGTTTTGGTGTATGCCTTGCTTAAGAAAAAGATGTGGGCATTTCCGGTGGCGATATCGGTTTTTTCGTTATTTCTTATTTATCAGCTTTATCGTTTTTCAATTACAAATTCATTTGGAATATTGTTACTGAGCATATTTGATATCATTGTAATTGCATTAACATATCGTGAATATAAAAAGATTCGTCGTGAGCAAGGACAAAAAAACATTTAAAATGATCAAACATTACTTTTTAAAAAGCGTTTTTCTTGATACAATACAATAGAGTAGAAGTTATATGAAGGATATGGAGCAGGAGATAAGATATTTTACAGAGAAAGAAAAGAATAGTGTTTTTCAAGATAATATCATATAATTAATATATGCTTAAAAGGAAGAAAAAAGGTTTCACATTAATCGAGCTGTTGGTAGTAATATCAATCATGGGTGTTTTGTCTACTATTGTAGTTATTACTTACAAAAATGGAAAATCAGATGCGCGCAATAAACAGCGCATTGTTAATTTTTCACAATTCAGAGCTTCGCTGGAAGATTATTATGATGAATTTGAACACTATGTTTGCGGGGATGGATCAGTAGCTATTCTTGTTAATGGTGTCTATTACAGTATTGATAGTTCTGGCTCGGCAGGGTTTTTGAACGGAAGAGCGACGGAGGCTGCTGTCGGATGTCAATATCCTCAGGGCGGTTCGCCCGCTGCTTTATATAATCAGGACGGTCTTTATGATGCCGGATATTTGGCTATAGACACGCCCAGCGATCCTTTAAATACTTCCCCTTATACTTACTGGTATGCGACTCCGATTGAGGGTAGGGGAGAATATTTAATCTGGACGACATTAGAAAATGATTCTACAGATATGGTAAATGACGGTGGTACATGTAATAAAATATACGAAGTATATAGCGATGGCTGGCTAACCACGCATAGCCAGGCACTCGCGGGCATACTCAGTTGGTTAGGGAGCGTGGGTGGTACGTGTAATTAATAATTAATGAAGAAAGGTATGAAGAAAGTTTCATTTATCGCGATAATGCTACTGGCAGTAGCGTTAGTTGCCGGTGCGGGATGCACTAAGAAGGCATCCGAAAATGCTGCGGAGAATATCCTAGAAGAATCAACGGGTGGTGACGCGGATGTCGATATTGATGACAATACCGTGCGAATCAATGTTAATGGAAGTTCAATGGAAGCGGGTGACAATGTCTCCTTGCCTGCCGATTTCCCTTCAGACATTTATGTCGCGGACGGTGATTTAAAGTCTTCTTCCAAAACGGCTGAAAATTCTTTCTCTGTCACAATCGAAACAACTAAATCAGTTTCCGAAATGCAGACTGAATATGAAACAGAGCTGGCCAATGACGGCTGGAATGTTAATACCTCGTTGGCATTTGAGGGAATGGTAACATTGGGTGGCGAGAAAAATGACCGGATGGTTACGGTTAGTATTTCTGTGACAGAAGGAAAAACTTGGGTGATAATTGCAACAGCGCAGACAGAGTAAGTCTGAATCAGATAATTATAAAAAGAGGTGGCTAGTCCACCTCTTTTTATTTATGCTTTTTAGGTCTTGACAAAGTGAGCGTTTGGTGATATAAAGTTCTGTCGAAACTAATAGCACATACCTATATTGTAAAGCTGTGCTAATATGTTAGCGACGTGATCTCGCGAATCTCTCGCGGATCGGAACTGATAGAGGTCAGTAGAGGTCAGAAAGCACAAGGAGGGATCCATGTCCGAGCCCACGGTTTTCAATGTTGTCACGGTGGTACGCACTTCCGATGGTCAGTGTCCCGTCTGTGGAGACAACTTCAAGGACGGCGCGACCATGTGCCACTCCGGCCATTCGACCGGGGAGACCTACCACAAACCGCTGAATGGACGCGGTCTCCCCATTCGTCTGATCCGCGCCGAAGCGAACGGCACGCGGTGCCTGCTCTGCGGTGGGCAGGTCGACGATGGCAACATCTGCGCCGTGCTGCGGCATCAGATGGGGGAATACTACCCCGCCACCCGCGAGCACGCTCCTTCGCTCATTCCGTAGTCCTCGCGCAGTGCCTAAAGTCATTCCGGCTTGGGCTCAATCACCGATCCACACGGAGGTTCTCCAAATGGGACTGACCCAGCATCAGGCCATGCAGGTCGCAACCATCGCTGGTACCGTGGCGTCCAGGGTCATCGATTTCCACAACATCCCGCTCAAGGGTGCTGTTGCGGTCGAGATCCCGCTTCCTCCCAAGGTCATCACCGGCATGATCTGCTCCAGCGAGGAGCACGCGCCGGACGTCGAGACGCCCAATGCCCGGTTCACCGAGCAGGTCGACTGCGACAAGATCGTTTCGCTCGTTTCGAACCTGGTCGATTCCGGCCAGAGCTTCGTAACCCGGACCAGAGATGGTTCGGTCATGTGGACCATCGGCTGCCCCGCCGAGGATCCCAACCCGTCTGAGTTCTAGCAACAACGACGGTTTTTTTATTCCATTGACATTTAAAACTATTTTGCTATAATCGTTGCTCGTTCGTTCACAAGGAATCAGACATGGAGGTAGGGTTACATGTACCATATGGTGGACACCACAAAAGTTACCGCCATCATCCTCGCCGGCGGCGAAGGGTCGCGTGCCGATCCGCTGACCCGTTACCGGGCAAAACCTGCAATTCCGATCGGAGGTGTTTTCCGGCTTGCAGATGTTGTCGTCTCGGACTTCCTGAATAGTGATATTCGGAGGATCAACGTGATCGTGCAGAAGCGTCCGCAGTCGCTGATGATCCATCTGGATGGGTTCCGCGACGCAGTCGCTCCGATGCGCGGACAGTTCATCCGTTGTCTGCCGCCGCCCAAGAACGAGGATCGGTTCTATCTGTCGGATCTGGATTCCCTGCGTCATCACTTCCTGACTTGGGAGAATGATGCTTCCGAACTGGTCGTGCTTGCTATGGGTGATCAGGTCGCGAAGATCGACTTTCGGCAGGTGATTATCCGTTTCCTGGAAACCGGTGCGGATGTCATCATGGTTTACAACCGTGTGCCGGTCGCACAGGCGGCGAACCGACTGGGAGTGATCGAGTGCGAAGGCGACCGGGTGACACGAATGGCGGAGAAGCCGGAGGTGCCGGAGGAAATTCCTTCGGATCCGGGCTACTGCCGTGGTAATCTGGCAATGTATGTCATGCGCAAGGAACTGTTTCTCGAGATGCTCCGCAAAGCGAGAAGGGCCGACTGGGATCCCGCCCTCACTTTGAGCAAGGTGGGCGTGCCGTGGCTGATCGGGCACGCGCGGGTCGTGACCTACGACCTTTCGGAGAATATTATCTCCGGACTGCATCCCTGCGAGCGCGCGGCTTTTTTCGAAGTCGGAACACCCGACGACTACTTCGACGCGCAAATGGCATTCTGCCGGCGCGAGCCGACCTTCAACTTCTACAACGAAGCGTGGCCGATCTGGACTTCACTGCGCTTTCCTATCATCCCCGCCAAGGTGGACCGGGTGCAGATGGAGGAAGTACTACTTGCTCCGAATGTTGTCGTTCAGGATGACGTGGAGCTTGTTCGTACCGTTGTGAGCTTCGGCTCAGTCGTCGGCAGCGGTAGCAGGCTGCAGAATACCGTGGTGCTGGATGGCGCGAAAATCGGCAGGAATTGCCGAATCACCGACACGGTGATCGAAAAGGGAATCATTGTTCCCGACAACACTGTCATTTCCGCCGACTCAGTTCCTGACAATGAATCAATCGTCCTTTCACCCGGGAGAAGGGTTTTCCTCCCCAAATTCTTTGAATTCAAGCAGCCGTCATAATTAAGTGGCGGTTTTTTTATTAATAGATTTATTTTATTGTGGATAACTTTTATAAGAAGCAATATATCTTTACAAAAAATTAATATTTCAAGGGGTTTGACCTGTTTTTTATTATATGGTAATATGTAATTCGATAAGAGCTGGATAAGCTATTTGAAAAGAGAATATCGGGAAAGGAAACCGTGGTCTTTGGGGAGCGATCTTTGTCTTCACTAATTAGAAGTCAAAGACTGCCCCCCAACCACCCAACCTCCTTTATGAGTCGGAACATCACATGTTCCACCCCCCCCCGCCCTCACCCCCTACCCCCACCCCCGCCTTCTTCACCCCTTCTTCACCCCTCCTTCCTTCAACTCCATCCCTCACTCGCACCTTCTCTACTCTTCCCACTCTACATATTCTCTTCTCTCTCATCACATTTTCGATGAAATAGCTACTTTTTCCCCAGCTCTTTTGTCATGTATAGAGAAAATGATTCGAATAAGCAATTTATCTCTCTTGGACGACACGGCTTGACACCGCCTGATAATATGGTATATTAATCTGTGCGTATTGCTTTAGCTTAATAAAGCACGAATTTTAGCGGAATGAACAAAAAAAACGTCAAGAAAACTGAAGAATTATACCAAGCCATGCTTTCTTTGAAAAACACCAAAGAAGCGGTGGATTTTTTTCGTGATCTGCTGACGGAAAAAGAAATTGTTGAATTAAGTAACCGCTGGCGTGCTGCTCAGATGCTCAACCAAAATATTCCATACAGCAAGATTATCGAAGAAACCGGACTGAGTTCCACGACGGTTGCCCGGACCTCAAAATGGCTAAAAAAAAGCAAAGGCGGTTTCAAACTGATTCTCAAAAGAATTAACATCCATCGACACAACTCTTCCACTCCTGAGAAAGGGTTGTTTTGATATAACGGTAAATATATAAAGCCAGCCCCTTCTCATGGAGAGAAGGGGCTTTTGATTTCCCAAAAGCTCAATTGTTCATTCACAGTCTGGAGGTTTTGTCATGTTTGCGAAACCACAAACGCCTTTTGAACTGAAAGCTAAGATGCTCTGTGAGGGTGTTAATCCCGATTCATCTGTCGTGGAGATGTTTCTTCAACAGAATCCCTCGAATGTCAAACGTGGCGGTTTGAGTTCCGGTGGGAAGATGGAGCTTGACGGACATTTGTTTGTCAACGCCCCGTTCTATCGGAAGTGGCAAGTCGATCTGCATCTGACTGCTGATCCGATGCTTTCTAACGGCGTCGTCGTAATGCAGGATGGTGACGAGGTTGGGCGCGGACGTGTTCTGTCTGCACCTTCGTGGTACGGGGAAATGGTTGATGGGTTCCCCATTACACAGATTCTCACGGCACATAACCGCCAGCTGGCAGCGTCTGTGTACGAGGATTGCGCACTCTTTGCGGCTGGAACACAGTGTGAATTCTGCGTTATCCGATACTCTCTCGCACAGCGTGACCCCCGTCTCGTGAAGAAGTCCGGATCGTTGTTCCTCAAAGCGCTTGAGCGAATTCCTGCTGACGCTTACGGCGGTTTGACTATCAATGGCGGACTGACGTTCAGCCGGGGCCGTGGCATGGAGATCTTTGTTCCGGTCGTGACTGCGATTCGCAAGCAGTACCCGGATCTGCCAATCGCCGTGGAGATTACACCACCGACGGACCGTAAGTGGATTGACCGGCTCGCCGATGCCGGAGTGTCCAGTCTCATGATGAACCTCGAATGCTGGGACGCTGATGTTAGGCGTCGCACCATCCCTGGCAAGGACGCAATCTGCCCGCGTGGCATGTACTTGTATGCCTTTGATCGGGCGGTGGAAGTGTTTGGAGCGGGGAGAGTGTCTACTTGCTTCGTGGTTGGCACTGAGCCGGAAGAATCTTTGCGGGAGGGAATCCGCGAGGTTGTCCGTCATGGTGTTATCCCGTCAATGCTAGCGGGAAGGACATTTGAAGATGTTGCTGGCTATCCATTTTCAAAGACGGCAGACACCCAGATGTTCCTTGACGTAGTCAGGTTCTCTGCACAGGTTATGAAAGATTTCGGTATCTCGACCACTGACAAGGCGGGATGTGTAGCATGCGGGATGTGTGACATCATCCGCGATTGCATCGACTAACGCTCTTTTATTCTCAGCCGCCGGTGGTCATATGATCACCGGTTTTTTCTTGATTTTTTATAGGGTATTTGTTAAGGTAAATGACTGTTTTGGCATTCACTTCAAACAGGAAGGGGGTTCCATCGTGATCATCAGGCGTTACGCTCTTCCGCCAATGCAGGAGCTTTGGCTCAGGGAAGAGACCAAGTTCGATCACTGGCTCGCGGTAGAGCTGGCGGTCCTCGAGGCCAGGGAAAAACTGGGCCTGGCGCCGCAGGGCACGTTCCAGTCCGTCGCGGACCACGTCGGTTTCAAGGTGGAGCGCATCCACGAGATCGACGCCGAGATCCAGCACGACCTGATCGCCTTCACTACGGCGGTCCACGAAACGCTGGAAGCAGCCGGGGTGGGGCATCTCAAGGAGCAGTTCCACAACGGTGTGACCAGCTACGACATCGAAGATCCGGCGATGATCCTGATCCTGCGCAAAGCGATTCATCTGGATATGATCGCGCTGAGGTTGCTGGAACAGTCCTTGCAGAGGAAGGCTGCGGAACACCAGTGGACCTGGATGATCATGCGGACGCACGGGCAGTTTGCCGAACCTTCCACGTTCGGCCATCTTCTACTGGTGTTCGCCGAAGAAATCAAGCGGTGCATCGCCAAGCTCCAGACCCTGATGAACACAGATCTCTCCGAAGGGAAGATTTCCGGTGCGGTCGGCAGTTATGCCGGCCTTAATCCGGCCGTGGAGCAGATTGCGCTAGAAAACTTGGGTTTGAGGCCTGCTCGGGCGGAAACCCAGATCCTGCAACGCGACCGGCACGCAGCACTGCTCTGCACACTGGCAGTTTGCGGAGGGGTGATCGAGCAGATCGCCAAGACCTTCTGGGTGATGATGCGCAGCGAGGTGCGCGAATTGCGCGAACCGCGCAAGCCGAAGCAGAAGGGTTCTTCTGCCATGGCGCACAAGCGCAATCCAATCTTCACCGAACAGCTGATGGGGATGCCCCGGATGCTCCGGGCGGACGCGTTGTGCGCGCTGGAGAACATCGCCACTTTCGAGGGGCGAGAAATCTCCCAGTCCAACGTGGAGCGCCACATTTTCGCGCGTTCGACCACGCTCGTGCACTATATGGCCACCAAGCTGGCCGGACTAGTGGACGGGCTCGAAGTCTTCCCGGAGCGGATGTTCCACAACCTGACGCAGGAGTCGCTCGGCGTATGGGCCGGCCAGCGAATCCGTCACGCACTGGAGGATGCGGGGTTCGATTACGAGACGGCTTATCGTCTGATTCAGACCGCGTCGTTCAAGGCGGAATCTCGGCGGGAGCATCTTTGCCGAATTCTTCAAAAGCAAGACATCATGTCCTTGGTGGAGGATAGTAGGGATGGTCGTACAGTCGAGGAGATTCTGGGAGCCGAACAGCTCCAGCTGCTCTTCGGCCACGAAGACTACGCCCGAGCCGGCATCGAACACATCTTCTCCCGCCAGACGGCGTAATTTGCACATTGCTTGGGTTCCGGGATCTAGTCACAGATCTCAGCGGGCCCTTTTTTATTTTGTGAAAAATTGTGTATAATATAATCCATGAAAAAAATTATTTTCATTATTCTGATTATTAATATCCTTATTGCCCCTAGCTTGGCTAATGCAGGCGATCCTTGGGTTGCAACAAATGATCGAATCGGACTCAATGTCCACTGGGCATTGGGTGGTTTTGGTAAAGATGATTTATACCAACTGCGCCTGCATCAGAGCAGGACGACCTGGGTGCGGGAGCATTTTTATACGGAAGTGTTCATGGTGGAAAATCCGGATGCGTGGTTTGCGCGTTATGATTCAATTCTGGAAAAATATCATAAGGAAGGGATAAAAGTTTTAGGAATGCTGGCGTATGGGGTTACCAACGGAGATTTTTATCAGCCGGATTTGGAAGTTTGGCAAGATTTTGTACGAACAGTAGTAAACCGCTATCAAGATAAAGTGGATGCTTGGGAAATTTGGAATGAACCGGACTCACCGACGTATCTGACCCCGCATAATCCGGAAACCTACGGACCGATTTTGGAGACTGCTTACCGTACGATCAAAAACATAGATCCGGGTGCATTGGTTTTAAACGGAGGTTTGAGTTGGTTCAACTGGTATTTTGCGGAAAAACTTTTTCAGGATTACGGCGACTATTTTGATCGCTTAGCGGTTCATGGATATTACTGCGAAGACGGTAATTCAAGACAGATGATGTCAGACTTGAATGCATTGCGAAGCGTCGTTGGTAAATATCGTCCCGGAGAACAAATCTGGATCACGGAATTTGGGTGTTCCACCGGATCGCCCGGAATTAGTGAACAGGACCAGGCTGATTATCTGGATAATGCCACGAAAGAACTTTTGGAAACTACTTTTGTCGACAAAATTTTTCTATACAATATCCGCAACCGGGATATCGGGGATTTATACGAAGACAGCTTCGGCCTTTTGACTTTGGATATGCAGCCGCGGCTTTCCTGGGATTGGTACAGAAAACTTCCTTATGGGCCGTATGACCAGAAAAGAATATCGTTTGCTTTAGAACAGAAACATGCGGGCGAATTAAAAACTATTTTAGAAAAATATTTTGGGGCGGGAAAAATCCCAGTTTCGCAGGAGAATTGGTATAAACTGGTGAACGCTTATATTTATGGCGGATATCCGGTAATTGCAATCGTACAATCACTGCGTTTCGGCGGAAAGACCATTCATCCGGAAATACATTTTAATTATTGGAAAAATAGTAGTGATTACAAGGAGTATATTGGAAAAGATTTGGTTAATGGACGGTTTGTTTATGCCTATGGCAAGGCACGGCTTCCGATTGAAACAGAACAGCAAAAAGCAATTGAATTAAAGCAAAAACTCGCAGACCAATTCGGTCTGGAGCATTTGAGAATCAATGATACCAACTGGGTGAAATTGTTTAACGCTTATGCTTACGGCGGGTATCCGGTGGAAGCAATCGCACGTGCGGTAATATACGGCGGCAAGACAGTCCACACAAGCATTCCATGGAAATTCTGGCAAGAACATCCGGACTATCAGGAGTTTATTCAAAAACCACTAAACTAAAACAATAAAAAAATGGGAGCGTCTTGTAGACTTACTCCCATGCGTAGTTCCTAGCCTCCAGCCAGGCGTGGTGTCTGGCGACCGGAATGTCGTCCGGCGGCGTGATGATCTCCAGCTGATCCACCGGATGGTGCTCGAAGGTTTCGCCGACGTGACAGAGGTGCTTGGTCGACCCGGCGTTGCCGAGGTCAAACAGAGTGCCGTCCGCCAGGCGGGCCATGTGGCGCGCCGAGCCGCATCCTTCATAATCCCAAATGCCGGGTGCTTTCGGAACGGTCTTGTCCAGTGGGCTTCCGGAAGCGATCAGGATTCCGCAGACTTTGATTTTCATCTGAGGCATAATTACACCTCCCCTCAGAACCAAGGTACAAGGTTGCTAGTCTTGTAGTATATTAATAACTGCTATTTTGTCAATCCCGTTAGAGTTAGAAACTCTAACGGGGTCAACTGCCAGGGGCTTGTTTTTAGCACTGTAATTGGGTATAATACATAATGAAAATAAGCAATTTAGATATATTATGAAAATATTTATCGCCAAACCTAGAGGATTTTGTGCGGGTGTAGCGCGAGCAGTGGAAGTAGTAGAATTGGCGCTAACCACCTTTGGTCCGCCAATTTATGTCCGGCATGCTATCGTGCACAATCAGCATGTTGTGAATGACCTCAAAAAGAAAGGGGCCATTTTTGTTGAATCGCTTTCAGAAATTCCGGCGGGAAGCAGGGTAATTTTCAGCGCGCATGGTGTTTCTCCGCAGGTACGGGAAGGCGCACTGAAAAGAAATTTGGATATTATTGATGCAACATGCCCTTTAGTAACCAAAGTACATCTTGAAGCAGTTCGATTTGCGAAAGCTGGGTATTCGATAATTTTAGTAGGCCACAAAGGACACGTGGAGCTGAAAGGTACGGCCGGTGAAGCGCCAGATAATACATATGTAATTGAAACGGAAAAGGATATTGAAAATTTAATAATTCCGGACGAATCAAAAGTGGCCGTGTTAACCCAGACGACACTTAGTGTAAATGATACCAGAGGAATACTGACAACTTTAAGAAAAAGATTTCCAAACCTTACCGAACCGCCGAAAGAGGATATTTGTTATGCCACAACGAATCGCCAGGCTGCAGTAGAGAATCTTGCCGAATACTGTGATGTAATATTTGTCGTCGGAGATCCGGAAAGCTCCAACTCCAACCGTCTAAGGGAGCTGGCGGAAAGAAAAAATATTCCTGCCTACTTGATTCAGAGCAGTTTGGATATTAAACCGGAACAAATTGCAGGCGTAACAGCAATCGGGGTTACAGCCGGCGCCTCTGCCCCAGAGCATCTGGTTGAGCAGGTAATTGTCCACTTACAAAATCTGGGCGCGGAGGAAGTTGAAGAAGTAGAAGCGGTAAAAGAGAATATGAAATTTCCACTACCCCGTGAATTGAGCTCTAAACTTAAAAACTAATTTTATTAATTATGCTTTATGATCTGGTAATCATTGGCGCATCAGCTGCGGGCATTTCCGCTGGCATTTATGTTGCCCGAAGGAATCTGAATTTTCTTATTATTTCCAAAGATATCGGCGGGGAAGTGGCAAGATCCGGCGAAGTTTGGAATTATCCGGGTTATCCGAAAACTGACGGAATAGCGTTGAGTGAAAAATTTAAAGAACACATATTGAATAACAATGTGACTCCTGAGACTGTCGTTGCGGTAAAAAGCGTAAAAAAAGATAACGGTAAATTTATTATTGCAGCAACAAAAAACGGTTCGGAAATTATATATGAAGCAAAGAGTATAATAGTAGCAACCGGTGTTGAACCGCGTCATTTGGGTATCCCCGGCGAGGAAGAATTCAGAGGTAAAGGCGTTACCTATTGCACAACCTGTGACGGACCGCTTTTCCGTAAAAAAGTCGTTGCAACGGTCGGCGGGGGTAATTCCGCCCTGGAATCGGCACTGATGCTTTCGGAGATTGCGGACAAGGTATATTTAGTTAATCGCAACGAAGCAATGGCAGGGGAAACAGTATTGATTGATAAAGTATTGGCTACAAAAAATATTGAACTGATTACCAACGCGGAAACCAGCGAAATAGTCGGTGAGCAAGTTGTCCAAAAGCTCAAATACAAAGACAGAAAAACGGGCGCAGAAAAAGAGCTGGATGTCCAAGGGATATTCGTCCATATCGGCAATATTCCTAATTCCGGTATGATTGATATAGTGGAAAAAAATAATTTCGGGGAAATAATTGTTGATCGTCTTGGTAAAACAAATGTTGACGGGATTTTTGCCGCAGGAGATGTCACCGATATTCCATATAAACAAATAGCAATCGCTACGGGAATGGGGGTAGTCGCCGCTCTTTCCGTAGTCGGTTATTTGAATAAATTAAAATAGTAAATTAAATATTAATTACAAAACAATGAAGGGTAAATATACAAACATATTAATCATAGTGGTGTTGGCAATAATTGTCGGCGGGGGAATATATTGGTATTCCCAATATAGCACGATTGAAATCTATGTTGATTCTTCCCTTTCCAATGAAAAACAGGCGACATTGGCCGCCACACTCGCTTACCAGCAGGGTGAAGTCATGGCCAAGGTAAATGATGCGGAATGGGCGGTGGTTGAAACAGATGCAGTATTGCATGAGGGTGATGCTGTGAAAACCGGATTAGACAGCAAAGCGATTGTTGAGCTGGAAAACGGAGATGTTGTCCGTTTGGGTTATTCAACAGAAATAACTCTGACCAGTTTAAAAAAGACCAGCGTAATAATCGACCAGACTTCAGGTGCCAGTTATAACCGAGTGGCAAAGAATGTCGCCCGAACTTATAAGGTGGAAACGGATGATGCGACAATACAAGCGCTGGGTACCGCGTTTAATGTTGTTAAAACAGCGGAGCAAATGGACGTAACGGTGGTGGAAAGCAATGTTGACGTCATTACCGAAAGCAAAAATGAAGAGCTGGCTGAAGGAAAAATAGTTTCGATAAAAAACAACGTGATTGAGATCTCGGACATCGATCCGGAAAATCTGAAAAATGACTGGTATACCTGGAATAAAGAGGAAGACTCAAAAGGAGATGATAGTTTGGGCGTATTGGAACCGTTTGCCGGACCAGAAGTTATAATCACTAATCCTGCAAATGTAACGACAGTAACAAATCCCGAACTGACCATCACCGGAACGGTATCCGATATCAGCGCCAAGTTGACTTTCAACGGAGCGGAAATGGATAACGACAACGGTTCGTTTAGCCATGCGGTTACATTGTCCGCCGGCAAAAACGTTTTTACAATTGTTGCTGAAAACAGCAGCGGTTACAAGACAGTTAAAGAAGTTAAGATAACTTATCAAACAGCAGCGGGAGCAACCCCGATTAAATTGGAGGCGGTAACAGAAGATGACGGTGTTCATCTCGCCTGGAGCAAATCGACCGGATCAACATTCCAGTATTACAAAGTTGTTCGTTCGGAGAACAATGCGAATCTGAACTATCCTGACGACGGATATATTGCGGCGCTCCGAATCGGGGAAGAATCCTACACAGATAAAGATGTGTTAGAAAACAGTACATATTATTACCGTGTTTGCGAAGTAATGACTGATGACCAGGTGTTCTGCTCTAATGTCGCGCATATGAAGGGAAAGAAAGCGCAGGAGCAAGAACAAGAACAGGAGCAGGAAGAATATCAGGTGGGCATATTTCTGACGGGCGAACCGCAAACTGCGGGGGTATTGCTGCAATGGGAAGTTAAGAATATGAATATTTCCAACGGGTTCAAAGTGGTAAAGGGAAATTCTGCCAACCCGGTATATCCCGGCAACGATTACAAACTTCTTACTGAAAATAATACAAGCAGTTATATATGGGATGTTACGGATGGTCAGACCTATCATTTCCGGATATGTGAGTACGATGGTTCCGGAGCGTGTCTGGTTTACAGTAATGATATTACAGTTACAGCCACGGGAGGGTCTGATAATGGAAATGATACCGAGGGTTCAGCATCAGTCATGTCAGTTACTGCTGAAGAAACCGGGGTAGGTATCTGGTGGACAGATACTTCATCTAATCCAGGATTCAAATATTATAAAGTGGTCCGATCAGAAACAAATCCGAATCTAAGGTATCCTGAAGACGACTACATCTCAGTGAAGTCAGCGGATGAAACAAGCTATCGGGACTTTTCTGCAGTTAATGGAAAGAGTTATTACTATCGAATATGTACGGTGGGGGACACGACTTTCTGCAGTAATGTAATCCAGGCTACAGCAATTAATAATAACGCTGTGCCGTCAGCAGTGACTCTTGCCGGCAGTTTCGATGACGGTAAGATAACTTTAACCTGGACTGAATCCAATGAAGCGGATTTCAAGTATTACAAACTGGTATGGTCTAAAACAGATTCAACACCACAGTTTCCGGCCGACGGTTATATTAAAGCAATTTCAAATGTTGCATCATTGAGTGTTGAAGATGAGGGTGATAAATCCGGGTCGCGGACTGAAGATGAGAATTTGGAGGAAGGAACACACTATTATTCAATCTGCGTAGTCGACCAGGCGGATCAGGTGAAATGCAGTAATACAGTTACTCTAATCGACGGGGAAGTGCAGTAAAGTTTGTTATTAATTTCGGTCGCAGGCGCGAATCGCGATTCGCGCCTGCTTTTGATCGGGATTTGACATTGATTGCTATCAGTAGTATGTTAAATAGTAATCATTCCTAATAAGCAATATGGACAAAAACAGCAAAATAACTCGGTTAACCGCCCAGAAAAAAGCGATTTTGGGCTGTGTACGCGACTTTTGGCCGATCCATCCTTCTTCACAAATGGTATACCAACGTGTTAAAAAATCGGTGCCCAGTATTTCTTTAGGAACCGTTTATCGGAACCTGAATTCCTTGCGTGAAGGCGGTTATATTGAAGAAATTGTCATTCATAACGAACCGAGCCGCTACGATAGCCACGTTGACGCGCATCTGCATTTCAAATGCGATGAATGCGGGGAGTTGTATGATATCGATAACCCCAGTTTGTTGAAAAGCCATACTAAGCGATTAAAAGACCAGGGGTTTGTTGTGCAACGGTCCAGCATCATGTTTCAAGGACTATGCCAGAAGTGTTATAAAAAATCTGATCAAATCAGTCAGTCCGAATGTGTGGCGCACGGCAAAATAGAACCGCATGTGCATAAAAATAATTCATCCTGCAAAATTTGCGGTTTTCAGGAAGAGTGTTCTTACCATCCAAATAAATAAAGCCTTTTGCGTTGACGGCAACGGCAACTTGCTATAGAATTAAGGGGAAATAATCCTTAAATAAATTATATGGCAGAAGAAAAAAAAGCCACGCCGAAAATTGCGAGAATTGAAGTCGACCGCGATGCTTGTATTAGCGTAGCCAGTTGCGTAGATATCGCACCGGAAGTATTTGAGCTTGATGATGAGGGAAAAGCAGTGGTCAAAAATGCAAAAGGCAATCCAGATGATGTTATCTTAGAATCAGCCCAGTCCTGTCCGGTAAATGCGATAATCCTGTATGATGAAGCGGGCAACAAAATCTGGCCCGCCTAGCCGACGAGGCTGGCCCAAGTAGAAGGCAAAAATTCAATTAATCATCTGATTAGAGAAGGAATTTCCTTCTTTAATCTTTTTTATCAGAAAAAACATGAAAGAAATAGTATTAGACATTGAGACGCAAACCGGTGTCAGTGCCGGCGGACGTAATAACCGGGATATGAAAATTTCTCTGGTTGGTATTTACCGCTATGAGACCGATACTTATGAAGCGTTTCTGGAAAACGAATTCATCAATCTTTGGCCAATCCTGGAACACTCCACGCGAATTATTGGCTATAATTTAGATTATTTTGATATGCCGATTCTTAACAACTATTATCCGGGTGATATTACTAAAATACCTACGCTCGATATCATGGATGTAATTTACAAAGTGCTGGGGTTCCGGGTTAAGTTGGATGATGTCGCAAAAGCAACGCTCGATGTGGGAAAATCGGGAACCGGTTTGCAAGCTGTTACATTATTTAACGAAGGTAGAATTGAGGAGTTGAAGGATTATTGTCTGCAGGACGTGCGTTTGACCAGGGATATTTATGAATACGGCAAACAAAACGGAAAAATATTTTATGAAAGTAAAATGAGCAAAGGAGAGGTGAAGGTGGATTTTACTCCTCCGGAAAACCAGACTCATTCAATGAACTTAACCTTACCAATCTAATGAAAAAAATGTTTTCAATTAAAAATCTAAAAATATCTGTTGACGATAAACAGATTGTCAAAGGAATTTCTTTGGAAATACCCAAAGGTGAGATCCATGCATTAATGGGGCCGAACGGTTCCGGTAAAAGCACACTGGCACAGGCTACAATGGGTCATCCGCGCTACCGGATAGATGCCGGAAATATCAAAATAAACGGCCAGGAGATTTCTAAATTATCTCCGGATAAAAGAGCGCACGCGGGTTTGTTTTTATCTTTCCAATATCCCAGTGAAATCCCCGGGGTCAGTCTGTTAAATTTCTTGCGCACTGCTTATAACCAGACAAAAAGAACGCCGAAAAACCCGATTACGTTTGCTGAATTCAAAACACTGGCAAAAGAAAAACTGGAATTACTGCAAATGGATCCGGACTTTCTGACCCGTTCCATTAACGAAGGATTCTCCGGCGGTGAAAAAAAACGTGCGGAAATACTGCAATTAGCCATTTTAGAGCCGGAATACGCTATTTTGGACGAGACAGACTCCGGTCTGGATGTGGATGCTTTGAGGATTGTGGCGGAAGGAATAAATGTTGTGCGTAAAAACTCCAAAACAGGTTTGTTATTAATTACTCACTATCAGCGGATCTTGGAATATATCACACCGGACGTGGTGCATATTATGGTTGATGGGAAGATTGTAGAAACCGGTGATGCCAAACTGGCGAAGCTAATCGAAAAGAACGGTTACCGCGGGATAATGAAAAAATAAATGCAGTTACCGACAGAGCAACAGTGCTTTGCTCTCTGGGATAAATATGGAATGCCCGAAAATATTAGAGAGCATTCAAAACAAGTGACTAAAGTTGCCAAAGCAGTCGCTTCACATATACAGAAACAGGGCTTGTTGATTGATATAGAGCTGGTTAACCGTGGAGCGCTGTTACATGATATTGCGAAGATCATTGCAGTCAATGCAAAACGCGAGCGTGACCATGGAGAGATGGGTTCGGACATAGTAAAAAAGGAAAATCTTTGTAATGAGTTGTCAGAAATTGTACGCAAACACTACATGAGTGCATTTAATAGCCAGTGCACTTTAGAAGAACTGGTAGTCAACTATGCGGACAAAAGGGTGACGCATGACCGAATCGTGTCTCTGTCGGAACGATTTGATTATATTTGTAAAAACTATCCCAAAGCAATCACTGATATCAACAGTCATCGGCAGAAGTATTATGATTTTGAAAAAAAATATCTGATTGATCAATTGGATTTGATGTAAAAATAATGCAAAAAAAAGCATCAACAAAAAAAATCGTTTCAGAAAAATACAAATTCGGTTTTGCCATGCCGGAAAATTTTGTGTTCAGGACGCGCAAGGGTTTGGATGCGGAAGTGGTCAAAGAAATCTCCTGGCACAAAAAAGAGCCGGCCTGGATGACTAACTTGAGATTGAAAGGCTATGAATATTTTAAAGCACGACTCCTGCCGAAATGGGGCGGTGATCTCTCGAAACTGAATTTTGACAATATCTATTACTACATCAAGCCGACGGAAAAACAAGCACGTACCTGGCAGGATCTGCCGAAGGATATCAAAACAACTTATGATCGCATCGGGGTACCGGAAGCTGAGAAAAATTTTCTGGCTGGTGTCGGAGCGCAATATGATTCAGAAGTGGTTTACCATTCTCTGCAAAAAGAGCTGGGTAAGCAGGGAATTATTTTTGTCAGCATGGATGCCGCTTTGCGCGATTATCCGGATTTGGTAAAAAAGTATTTCGGCACGATCATTCCGGCTAATGATAATAAATTTGCCGCGCTCAATACCGCAACCTGGTCCGGCGGATCGTTTATCTATGTCCCTAAGGGTGTTAAAGTCAAACTACCTCTGCAGGCATATTTCCGAATCAACGCGGCCAACATGGGGCAGTTTGAGCGCACCCTGATTATTGCTGATGAGGGCAGTTATGTGCATTATGTCGAGGGTTGTACTGCGCCGATTTACTCGACTGATTCACTGCATTCAGCAGTTGTTGAGATCGTGGTTAAAAAAGGAGCGCGCGTGCGTTATACTACCGTACAGAACTGGAGTAATAATGTTTATAACCTGGTGACCAAAAGAATGCGGGTGGAAGAAGAAGGGATTGGTGAATGGGTGGACTGCAATTTAGGCTCAAAACTGACCATGAAATACCCCAGTTGCTATCTGGTGGGCAGGAAAGCCCGGGGCGAAATACTTTCTATGGCCTATGCGGGGAAAGGGCAGCACCAGGATGCCGGAGGAAAGATCATTCACGCAGCACCGGAAACCTCCGGTCGGATAATCTCAAAATCGATCAGTCAGCACGGCGGACGGACATCTTACCGTGGGCTTTTACAAATGACGCCTAGAGCGGATCAGGCTAAAGCTAAAGTGGTCTGTGACGCGCTGATTCTGGATGAAGCATCCCGTTCTGATACTTACCCCGATATGAAAATCAATAACCAGAATGTCCAGGTAGAGCATGAAGCAACCGTTTCCAAAATCGGCGAAGACCAGCTTTTTTATCTGATGAGTCGGGGGCTTGATCTGGCATCAGCAGAGGCTTTGATCATCAACGGGTTTATTGAACCAATTGTTAAAGAATTGCCTTTGGAGTATGCGATTGAAATGAACCGACTAATTCAAATGCAGATGGAAGGGAGTGTCGGATAATGAAAAAAGAACGAATTATAATTGATTATCTTGGGAAGAAAAAGAATGTTACCATTGCTGTCAAGCGCGGTGAGTCTTTGATTTACATAATTTTAGGTTTTAAGCCGGGAGACAAAAATATTACTATTAGCCTGGATGGTAGCGGGGCAGATGCCAGAATACTGGGGGCAATTATCGGAGTGCAGGGCAAAATTAATATTAATACTTTCCAGCATCACCGAGCGCCGAACACTAAAAGTGATCTGCTGATCAAAGGTGTATTTCTTAATCATACCGGTTATAAATATGAGGGTCTGATCAAAATTGATCCGAAGGCGCAAAGATCCAATGCATATCAAAAGAACAATAACTTGCTATTAAGCGACCAGGCGCATGTCGATACCAGTCCGAAACTGGAAATACTGGCGGATGATGTCCGCTGTACGCACGGAGCGACTATTGGTAGAATAAACGAGGAGGAAATGTTTTATTTGATGAGTCGGGGAATCCCGAAAAAAGAAGCGGAAAGACTGGTTATCAGTGGGTTTCTGAAAAGTATCGTTGCGGATTTACCAGATCAAAAAAGCAAACAGAAAATTGAGAAAATATTGGATAAGGAAATTAGTAAACTATTATAAAATGTTGGATATCACGAATGTAAAATCAGATTTTCCGATTCTAAACCAGAAAATGAATGGTCAGCGTTTGGTTTATCTTGATAATGCTGCAACAACCCAAAAACCAAAAAAAGTCATTGAAACAATTACAGAATATTATGAAAAATATAACGCCAACACTCATCGGGGAATTTACCAACTGAGCGAAAAGGCGACGGCGCTGTATGAAGACTCTCGGGAAAAGGCGCGAGCATTTATCGGTGCGGAGAAGACTCAAGAAATTATTTTTACACGTGGAACAACAGAATCGATTAATCTGGTGGCTTATTCCTGGGGCAGGAAAAATATTGAAGCCGGGGATGAAATATTACTGACGGAGATGGAGCATCATTCCAATATTGTTCCGTGGCAACTTCTGGCAAAAGAAAAGGGTGCAGTTTTAAAGTACATACCAGTTGATAAAAACGGCAAGTTGAATTTGGATAATATTGATCAATATTTCACAAAAAAAACCAAACTCGTAGCGCTGATTCATGTTTCTAATGTGCTCGGTATTGTAAACCCGGTAAAGGAAATAATTACCAAGGCGCATGCTAATGGTGTGCTGGTCCTTTTGGACGGCGCACAATCAACTCCGCATATGCCGATTAATGTCAAAGAGCTGGATTGTGATTTCTTCGCATTTTCCGGGCACAAAATGCTGGGCCCGACAGGGGTGGGTGTCTTGTATGTGAAGGAGGGTATCCTGGAAGAAATTCCCCCTTTCCTGTCCGGTGGCAATATGATTCGCGAAGTTACTTTAGTTGAGACTATATTTGAAGACCTGCCTATGAGATTTGAAGCGGGAACAATGCCGATCGCGCAAGTAATCGGGTTTGGTGCGGCGATTGATTATCTTAAATTAATCGGGATGGAAAATATCTGGCAGCATGAACAGGAGCTGGTGAACTATGCTTTGGCAAAGATTCGAGCAATCAGCGGAGTGACCGTTTATGGACCGGAAGAAGTGGTTGAGCGTAGCGGCGTGGTATCATTTTCTATCGAGGGGATTCACCCGCATGATATAGCGTCAATTCTGGATGAAGCGGGAGTGGCGATCCGGGCCGGTCATCACTGTGCACAGCCTCTACTGCGAGCTTTGGGGACGGAAGCAACTGTGCGTGCCAGTTTCTACATATATAATGACCAAAAAGATGTGGATCAACTAGTGGAGGCGATTAATCAATCGATTAGAACATTAAGATGAGCATTTCAGATATTTATCGTGAAGAAATAATTGATCACGCGAAAAACCCGCGTAATTACGGAAAGCTTACTGACTATGATTTTGAACATAAAGAAAGTAACCCAGTTTGCGGAGACACAATATCATTTCAGATGAAGCTGGATGAACAGAAAAAAGTTAAAGCGATAGCTTTTGAAGGCAATGGATGCACGGTCAGTCAGGCGTCAACTTCCCTGCTTTTTGAATCGGTAATAGGAAAAACTATCGAAGAGATAAATAAATTATCGTCGGGGGACGTATTACAGTTACTGGGGGTAGAGTCGCTTACGCCGGCACGCATGAAATGCGCCCTATTGTCTCTTTCGGCATTAAAAAAAGCAACTAAACAATAAACCCTATCCTGAAGGATAGGTAGTAGAACAGTAGTAACTCATAATTAACCAATAAAAATATGAAATACGAACTACCCAAACTTAATTATTCATATGATGTGCTGGAACCTTATATTGATAAGGAAACGATGGAGATTCATCATTCCAAGCATCATCAGGCATATACGGACAACTTCAATAAAGTATTGGAGTTACATCCGGAATTGGCGGATCTGTCGGTTGAAAAACTATTGGCGGACGTCAACAATTTGGAAATTGAGGAGAAGGACAGAAACGCTATCCGCAATCATGGTGGTGGCTATTTAAACCATAAGCTGTTTTGGGAGATTATGGATCCGGCAAACACCAGAAACGAAGCGTTGGTTGCTGACTTAGAAAGAGATTTCGGATCAGTTGATGCTTTCAAAGAAAAATTTACAGATGCTGCTAAGACTCAATTCGGTAGCGGATGGGCATGGCTGGTGCGTAATCCGGAAGGAAAGCTTGAGGTCTATTCCATGCCGAACCAGGATAATCCGTTGCAAAAGGGACATACTCCGATTTTACTGTTGGATGTCTGGGAGCACGCATATTATCTTAAATATCAGAACAGAAGACCGGAATATATCGAAAATTGGTGGAAAGTAATTAAATTAATCTAAATCAGGAAGGAAAAAATATGCATCATAATGAAGAGGAATGCGAATGCACGGGAGATTGTGCGGAAAACGGCGAATGTAACTGCGATAACGATGAAAGCTGTTGCGAAGAAAACGGCGCGTCAGAATGTGACTGTAGTGGAGTAGGTGACTGTTGCTGTAATAATGAAATTCAGGTAAATTACCCCGCCCCCTGGTTTTCACTGGAAGGAATTGAAAAAGAAAAAGTAGCAGAGTACTGTTTGGCTGATTATCGCGGTAAATGGTTGATACTGTATTTCTATCCGCTAGATTTCACCTTCGTCTGTCCGACGGAAGTAACCGAATTTGCCAAAAGATTGAAAGAGTTCGATAAACTCAATACCAAAATATTGGGATGTAGTACGGACAGTGTGCATTCCCACAAAGCGTGGTTAAAGGAATTGGGAGAACTTGGCTATCCGCTACTTAGCGACATGACGCATGAGGTAAGCAGAAGGTATCGCGTGTTGTTAGAAGATAAGGGAATTGCCCAGCGTGGATTGTTTATTATCGACCCAGAAGGGGAACTGCGATACCAGGTTGTGCATGATATCGATGTCGGACGTAATGTCGATGAGGTTTTGAGGGTTCTGGAGGCGCTGCAGCACGGCGGTTTGTGTCAGGTCGGTTGGAAACCGGGTGACAAGACTATATCCGAGAAATAATCTCGAATTAAAAAATCCCGTTCTATCTTGAGCGGGATTTTTGATATGTATTATTGCTGGATAGTGTATCCGGATTTTTTTATTTCAGCAGTCATTTTTTCCAGAGTAACTATTTGTGGATTATAGATTACCTTAGTTGTCTGCTTGGTATAATTTGTTGTGCTTTCTAATACCCCGTCAAGTTCTTCCAGTGCACCGTCAATATTCATACCACAGCTGGGACAATGCATACCGGATATTTTAAGTACTATTTCCTTTCCGTCTTTCTTTGTTTTTAATTTGAACATTGGTTTATTAGTATCTAGTTAAATAACTTCCATGACCCCCGTATACATGCCCATGGAACAGGCGAATACGAATTTTCCTTTTTTTTGAGGCGTAAAAGTAAATGTTTTAGAATCTGTTGGATCCAGTAATTCGTAGATTTCGAACTCCTTAAAAGTAAAGGAGCTGGCACAAGAATATGTTTCCTCAGTTTTTAGTGTCAGTTCTACCGGTATACCGGATTGGACTGTGAAACGTTTTGGAGAATATCCTCCATTCTCAATATTGATTGTAACTTTTTGAATATTTTCCGTATTCATCTGAGACGGGTCTGATAAGGTTACTAAATTAACCGGCTCTTTTGATTCATCAAATAATGCCAGTTGGATCCTCTGCCAGGAAACCGGTGCGTCAACTGCTTGTAGTACGCCATTAATTCCAAGTAGCGACATGAAGATAAGCAGTATGGCGGCGAATTTCATAAATTTTAATTGCATTGAACCGGAAAGTTTGGCGGTTACGATTCCGATTAAGCCAAAAACCGGTGCAGTACCCAAAACAAACATAAACATAGTCAGTGCGCCGATCGCTGGACTACCACTGTTAATTGCCAATACTTCCATCGCCTGTGTTACGCCGCAGGGGATAAAGATGGTAAATAATCCTAATGTCGCGGGAGCGAAAAGATAGTTAGCTTTGCTGGTTGAACGCACCCAGCGTTGCATGAATTTCGGCGGCTGAAACATAACGAACCGGAAAATCGGATGCACATTCAGGAGATTCAGCGCAGTGGCCAGCATAAACAGCGCGGCTAATATCTGGAAGGTTATGCGTACGCCGAAGCTTAGCGTTAGTACGGAGCCCAATGCGCCAAGTAAAAATCCTAAAATAGTATGGGAAATCAGTTTAGCGGAAAGAAACATTACCACAGGCATTATATTGTCCCTATGGAAAATGCTTTGTGTTTTTTGCTTTGTGTCCTGATTGTCCTGATGTTCTTTTCTTTTTTGATTGGCGACAACTGAAGCCAGTAGTCCTCCCTGCATTGCGACGCAGGAGATTCCACCTGTTGTCAGTCCGGTTAAAAATACTAGCCAAAGATCCATTAATTTATTCTTTAATTATTTTTTTGTTAAAGTTATAGTTTTCAAACGTAAGGCATTGGTTACAACCGAAATACTGGAAAAAGCCATCGCCATACTGGCCAGCATCGGATTCAAACGAATGCCGAAAAAAGGAAACAAAATTCCCATAGCCACTGGTATCAGCAAGATGTTATAGCCGAACGCCCAAAGTAAATTCTGGCGGATGTTATTCATGGTTACCCTGGCCAGTTTTAGAGCTCTCGGCACTAGTAAAAGATCTCCTCGGAGCAGGGTAATTCCGGCGGACTCAATTGCCACGTCCGTACCTTCGCCCATGGCAATACCGATATCTGCTACAGCTAATGCTGGTGCATCATTCACGCCGTCACCAACCATAGCGACGACCGCACCCTGGTCTTTCCTCTTTTTAACTTCCTGCTCTTTGTCTTCTGGCAGTACCTCCGCGCTGAATTTATCGATATGAAGAGTATTAGCAATTGTTTGAGCGACATTATAATTATCACCCGTAATCATCACCGGATGGATTTTCATTGCCCGCAATTGACTGATTGCTGATGCGGAATTCTCTTTCGGAGTATCTGAGATGTTAAACCTGATTATTACTTCATTATTGATCGCGACAAAAACCAGCGTGCCGTAATTAGTTTGTTGGTCAGATGCAATCTGCGTTATCTTGGACGGGTCTGACATATTTCTTTCATGCATTAACTTAGCTGTTCCGATTAAAATTTCTGAACCATTAATGGTTGCGGCGATACCACGACCAGGCAGATCTTCAAAATATTCTGTTTTTTGCGCCTTTTGTGTTCCCAAGCCGGCTAAATAATTAACAATTGCCTTAGCTAAAGGATGTTGCGACTGCTCTTCAGCGGTCATTACCAGTGATAAAGCTAAATCTTTTTGTTTGTGTTCTAATTCGGGAACAAATGCCACATTGTTTACTTCCGGCTTGCCGACCGTCAATGTTCCGGTTTTATCGAAAATTACCACAGAAACTTTTTTAGCCGCTTCCAGCATTTCCGCGTTTTTTATCAAAATTCCATCCCGGGCACCCCGTCCGATGGCAACTGTCAGGGAAGTGGGAGTAGCCAGACCCAACGCGCACGGGCAGGCGATAATCAGAACAGAGATCATACTGACCAATGCATTGGGTAGTTTAGGGTCCGGACCGAAAATAATCCAGATAACAAAAGTAATTATGGAAAGCCCGATTACAATCGGTACAAAGTATGAAGAAATTTTATCTACCAATTTTTGAATCGGCGGTTTTGACCCTTGAGCCTGGCGCACCATATTAATAATTTGGGATAACCTGGTCTTTTCACCGATCTGCCGGGCTTCCATCTCAAAAGCCCCGGAAGAGTTGATGGTGGCGGCAAAAACTGAATCCCCAGACTGTTTTTCGACCGGCATACTTTCCCCGGTCAGCATACTTTCATTAACCGCGCTACTGCCGCTGATTATAGAACCATCAATGGGAATTTTTTCGCCCGGTTTAACCATAAGTATATCTCCAATATTTATGCTATTAACCGGTACATCTTCCCATTTATTATCTTTTTTTACATGGGCAATCTGCGGTTGGAGCTGTAATAGTTTTTTAATCGCATCCGAAGCCTTGCCCTTGGCGCGTGATTCCAGAAATTTTCCCAGTAATACTAATGTCAGAATCGCGGCGGAGGTTTCAAAATAAATATGGTCATCAATGCCCTTGTCCGTTAGATATTTGGTAAATAAAAGCACTACCAAAGAATAACCGTAGGCAACGGACGTCCCCAGGGCGACCAAGGTGTCCATATTGGTCGTTCTATTTTTTAAAGCGGACCAGGCACTGCGATAGAATCCGGAACCAAGCCAGATCTGGATCGGAGTGGCCATAGCAAGCATTACCCACCGGTTCATCAAAAAATCCGGTGCACCGGGTAGCATTGCGCCAATAATTAATCCCAGTGAAAGAATGCCGCCGAATACTATTTTCTGTTTCAGCGATTTTAGTTTTTCCTCATGTTCATGTTCCGCTATCTCTTCTTCTTTTTCCTTATCCAAGATGGCTTTATAGCCCAGCGAAGTGACGATTTCAGCAATTTTCTGTTTGTCAATTATTTTTGGATCATAATCAAGATATGCCTGCTCGTTAGCATAGTTAACCGAGGCTTCCTGGACACCGTCGGCTTTTTTCAGTTTTCGCTGAATATTCATTGCGCATGATGCGCAGTGCATCCCGGAAACATGAAAATCAATTGACTTAGACATATTTTTTGGGATTTTTTAGAAATTCTTTTTTACAGCCAGAAGCACAGAAATAATATGCAGTTCTTTTATAATAACTAGAAAAAGCCGTGTGTCTTGGTAGCACTTTCATTTTACACACCGGGTCTGTAAATTTTGGAACATCTGGCAGGGTAGAGTGGTTGATCGGCAGTTTTTCGTGTGTTCGGTCTGATAAAATCTTTTGAATGCAATCTAGTACCGTAATAAACTCAGGGTGGGAGATACAATACTTAATTTCCTTACCGTTACGTTCTGCAACTACTACTCCCTCGCGGCGCAGTACTTGCAGATGCTGGCTGATGTTGGCCTGGCTGATTCCGGTCATTTTTTTCATTTCTGATACGGTCAGGCAATGACTGCGCAAAAGCTGCATTATTTCAATCCGCTTGGTGTTTTTGATCGCTTCGATCAGCTGAGCGTAGTGAGTATAATTGATGTTGGACATATTCATAGTTTTGAATATATCACTACATTAAAATACTGTCAAATATAGCTAATTCTTCAATATTTAGGTTTTAATATGGGGTAGGTTGGATGACGTTATCCAGTCTACTTATCATTTGACTCTATTTAGTTGTTTTTGTAAGATGATAGACCGTTTTAGCATGGATTCTCGGACCTTTCACACTACCACTCTGAACCCGGGGAGGGTTAAATAATGCCACTCGACACGATTACCGGTTCCCAACGGGGAGACGAAGGCAAGGGCGCGATCGTCGATCGCCTACTTGTCTCAGGCAAGTACACCTGGAACGTCCGCTTCCAAGGCGGAGCCAACGCCGGCCACACTGTTAAGGCTGGTGGCCAGGAGCTGATTCTGCACTTGATCCCTTCGGGCGTCAAGCACGAGCAGGTCAAGCTCGGCCTCGGCCAGGGCATGATCATCGATCCGTTCGCGCTTCGCCAGGAGGCCGAACAGCTCCAGTCACTGGGTATCGATGTCACGGGACGCCTGCACGTTTCCTCGTGGGCGAAGATCGTCTGTCCGTGGGACAAGCTTCTGGACGGGGCGATCGATCGCGTGCGGGCCAAGGCCACGGGCAAGACGGTCGCAGAAGGCGGGGGCGTCGGCACCACCAACCGTGGGATCGGCCCCGGCTATGCCAATGCGGTGTCGCGGGACGGCATCACGGTGGCACAGCTGATTCGGCCGGAAGTGCTCAAGCAGCGGCTCCAGGTGGTAGTGCCTGTGATCAACTGCATGATCCGTGGCGTGCGCCAGGAACTGGAGCTCACGGCAGAACAGCTGCCGGAGGTTACTGTTTCCGGCGCGTTCGATGAGCTCGCGCCGATCGGCGAGTGGCTGAAGCCGATGGCGTGCCGTCTGCACGAGCTGTTGCGGGAAGCGCTGATGAGGGGGGAGTGCATCCTGGCGGAGGGCGGGCAGGGGCGTTTTCTCTCGAACGACTGCGCTCCCAGCTACCCGAGCTGTACCTCGTCCATTACCACATCCAACGCGGTTTTCGCCGGTCTGGGCCTGGAGTTGATCCCGTCATGGATCGGCCAGAACATCGGTGTGGTCAAGGCGTACCAGACGGCGGTGGGGAATCACCCGATGCCCACCTACATTGCCAACGAGCATCAGGCGGGGCTTCAGCAAGCCGGCGGTGAGTTCGGCGCTACGACCGGACGGAAACGCGACTGTTGTTGGCTGAATGCCCTGGAGCTGAGCGAAGCGGCTCGTTTCTGTGACGTGCTCTACGTCACCAAGCTGGATGTGCTGACTGGGATTCCGCGAATTCCGATCGCAACGGCGCTCTATGCCGGTAATCACGCACCGCACCTGCCGGTACTGACCGAGCTTCCCGATACCTGGGAGGAGTACATGCTCTGTCAGGCGATCTACGGCACTTGCCTCCCTGGCTGGTTCCAGGATATCTCCGGTGTGCGCAAGATCAGCGACCTACCCAGGGAAGCGCAGGCCTATCTGGCGGAGATCGAACGGATCGCCGGCAAGCAAATCATCGGCGTCGGTGTCGGTTCGGAACGGGAGCAGTTCTGCGTTTAGCGGTTCTTTTCGGGGGGGGGCGGGAAGTGTGTCAAACATCCTTCCCATTTTTTTATATAAAATGGTTCAGTAACTGATAAAAATGAAAGTTTATTGGTTTCCTGAGGGAGGTTTTTACTGGACTTTATTAAAGTTATTTGACACTGAATAATGGAAAGGAGTATTATAAATCCACGTAAACAAAAACCAAAACAAATTGAATCCTTCAAAGTTACAGGGTTATTTTTTTCCGCCCATTTTACAAAAATGCGTCATAAAATGTGAAAAGTGGGGAGTTTTGACAAATACTATATTTTGTGATAAACTTACCATTAGAACCACAATATATAGTGTTGTACTTGCCTTAAAATAGACAGAGTGGGGTGAAAGACCCAAATTAACCACTCATACATAAAAAAGCTATATTTTTTTGAAAAATTATGCAGTGCCCTGTGTGTCACAATATGGATAGTAAGGTCATTGACTCCCGATCAATTGAAGAAGGGATTGCTATTCGCCGGCGCAGAGAGTGTGAAAAATGTAAGTTCCGGTTCTCTACTTATGAGGAGGTGGAAATTCTTGACCTTTCAGTAGTTAAACAGGACGGACGCAGAGAAGTGTATATCCGAGAGAAGATAGAAAACGGTTTGAAACGGGCTCTGGAGAAAAGACCGGTGGACCGGGAAGCATTCCGGAGACTGATCAGTCATATTGAAAGAGATATTCAGTTGAGAAGCAAACCGGCATCCGCAAAAAATAACGGAGCACGCCGGGAAATAGAAAGTTCCAAGATCGGTGAGATAGCGATCAAGCATTTGAAGAAACTAGACCCCGTTGCCTACATCCGCTTTGCGTCGGTTTATAAATCTTTTGAAGATATCGATTCCTTTAAAAAAGAACTTAAAAAAATCAGCTAATTAACTATAGGAGGCGCCATGCCAGAAGAAACACAAACAATTACACAAACAAAGGTCCAGGAAAATGAAACAGGCATTAAAGATTCTTCTCTTGATGAGAGTGAAGAAATACAAATAGAAAAAAAGAAAGGTTTAATTTTTGAACGTTTCTTCTCTCATTCAGGGAAGCATCCCTTTGACGAAGTTAAATGGGAAAGGCGCGATGCTACAATTACTGATCCAAAAGGAAACATTATCTTCGAACAGAAGAATGTGGAGTTTCCTGTTTTTTGGACTCAGAATGCTACCAATATTTGTGTTTCTAAATATTTCTATGGCGATGAAAAAAAAGGCGAAAGAGAAAACAGTGTAAAACAGCTCGTCGATCGCGTTTCCCGGACCATGACCGATTGGGGAAAGAAGGACGGATATTTCGCATCGGAAGAGGACGGAGAAAATTTTTATAATGAACTTACCTACCTATTGGTAAACCAGTACGCCGCCTTTAACAGTCCGGTGTGGTTTAACTGCGGTGTCAGCCGTTATGATAAAGGTTCCGGGGCAGGAAGGTATTATTGGAATAAAGAACAGGAAAAAGTGCTGTTGGCAGAGGATGATTATACTTATCCGCAATGTTCCGCCTGTTTTATCAACTCCGTGCAAGATTCTATGGACTCAATATTGAGTTTATCCAAAACAGAAGGAATGCTGTTTAAGTTCGGATCGGGCACGGGTACCAACCTGTCAACCATCCGTTCTTCCAAAGAAAGGCTGAGCGGAGGCGGGCAATCATCCGGACCAGTGTCTTTTATGAAGGGATTTGATGCATTTGCCGGGGTGATTAAATCGGGCGGAAAAACGCGCCGGGCCGCTAAAATGGTTATTTTAAACGTTGATCACCCTGATATCGTTGAATTTATTGATTCCAAAGCTAATGAAGAAAAGAAGGCTTGGGCACTTATCGATGCAGGCTATGATGGAGCAATCGACGGTGAAGCTTATACTTCCGTTTTCTTCCAGAATGCCAATAATAGTGTCAGGGTTACCAATAAATTCATGGAAGCGGCGATGGAGAACAGGAAATGGAAGACACATGCAGTAACGACCGGTGAAGAAATGGATACGTTTAATGCTCATGATCTCCTCCAAAAAATTGCCGATTCAACTTATATTTGTGGCGATCCGGGACTGCAGTTTGATACGACGATCAATGACTGGCATACTTGCCCGAACACTGACCGAATTAATGCTTCAAATCCATGCAGTGAGTATATGTTCCTGAATGATTCCGCCTGTAACCTGGCCTCTCTTAATTTAATGAAATTTGTAAATGAACAGGGTGTGTTTGATGTCGATTCCTATCTGCATGCCGTGGATGTAATGATTACCGCTCAGGAAATAGTTGTTGATCACGCCAGCTATCCGACAGCTGAGATTACAAAAAACAGCCACTTATTCAGACCGCTTGGTTTGGGATATGCCAATCTCGGTGCGCTCTTGATGTCGCTCGGCTTACCGTATGACAGCGACGAAGGAAGAGCCTGGGGCGGATTGGTAACTTCAATTATGACCGGCCGTGCCTATCGGCAGTCGACTTTGATTGCCAACGTCGTCGGTACATTTACTGAATACGAAAAGAATCGCAGTCCGTTCCTGCGGGTTATGAGAAAACACAGAGACGCGGTATATGATGTCAGGGATTTTGACAAGCAGTCCGTAGAATTAAAAAGAAAAGCCGGAGAAATCTGGGACGAGGTGGTTGAGATGGGGAAACAGTACGGTTTCCGTAATGCCCAAACGACAGTGCTCGCGCCAACCGGAACAATCGGGTTTCTGATGGATTGTGATACTACCGGAATCGAGCCGGATATTGCTCTGGTTAAATATAAGAAACTGGTGGGCGGTGGGTACATGAAAATTGTAAATTCAACTGTTCCGCTGGCACTGAGACACTTGGGTTATGCCAACGAGCAGATTAACACAATCGTGGATTATATAGACAGTAATGACACTATTGAAGGCGCCCCGTCATTAGACGAGGATCATCTGCCGGTATTTGATTGCGCTTTCCGGCCGACCAATGGCGTAAGATCTATTCATCATCTGGGTCATATAAAAATGATGGCTGCTGCTCAACCGTTCCTGTCCGGTGCAATTTCCAAAACAGTAAATATGCCGGAAGAGTCCAAGGTGGAAGATATTATGGACGCTTATATCCAGTCTTGGAGACTGGGCTTGAAGGCAGTTGCGGTTTATCGTGACGGCTCTAAACGCACTCAGCCGTTAAATACAGGAAAAGATGATGCCAAGAAAAAAGAAAAAGTAAGCGGTGATCAGGTGATCCGCCTAAAGCTTCCTGATGAAAGGCAGTCAATCACTCATAAATTTGAAATAGCCGGGCACGAAGGTTATATCACTGCCGGACTCTACGAGACCGGTGAGGTTGGTGAGATATTCATTACCATGTCCAAAGAGGGCAGTACACTTTCCGGAATTATGGACGCGTTTGCTACTTCAATATCACTGAACTTGCAATATGGTGTGCCTCTGAAAGTTTTGGTCAGCAAATTCACTCATTCCCGATTTGAACCGGCAGGATTCACTTCCAACAAACAGATCCCGATGGTCAAATCAATTATGGATTATATTTTCCGCTGGCTGGCAATCAAGTTCCTGAGACCGGAAGAAGCAGCGTTGGTTCATAATGCTCTATTGATCGGCAATGACCAGAAGGAGATTGAAGGAAAAAATGCTGAAGTTAAGAAAGAGCAAACAAAGGAAACTGTTGTAAAACCTGGTGAAGGACAAGAGCCGCTACCTTCTTTCAAAGAAAAGTCAGAACAACAAGAGCTGTTGACTTTCCAGAATTCCGAGGATGCGCCATTCTGTGGAGAATGCGGATCAATTATGGTACGCAGCGGTTCCTGCTATAAATGCATAGAGTGCGGTTCTACCAGCGGATGCTCTTAAAACAGTTTGATTCATGTCAAAAAAAGTACAGGGAACAAAGGGGCTAGTTATTGTGTATACCGGCAGTGGCAAGGGAAAAACAACCGCCGCGCTGGGGATTGCCTTGAGAGCGGCCGGATATAAGAAGAAAGTGCTGATTATCCAGTTTATCAAAGGTTCCTGGGAAACCGGCGAAATTAAAAGCATCAAGCGACTGGCGCCGGAAATTGAGCTGATCAGGATGGGTGAGGGGTTTGTCGGGATTATTGATGATCAGAAAGAATTTCAGGAACACGTACAGGCTGCAGAACAAGCGTTGAAAATTGCCCAAAAGGCGATAACTTCAAAAAAATACAGCGTTGTTATTCTGGATGAGATTAATTACGCAGTCAAAGGCAAATTGATTAAACAACAGGATGTACTGGATTTAATGAATAAGAAGGAAGAGAAACTGCATTTAGTGCTGACCGGGAATTTTGCCGGGCCGAAATTAATAGCGCAAGCGGATCTGGTTACGGAGATGAAAGCAATCAAGCACCCTTTCAGTAAAGGTATCAAAGCGCAAAGGGGGATTGATTATTGATATTTTTTAGGGTGAAGGGGATAGGGTGTTAGGATTAGAATATTGAAAACATAATATAAAACAAGAATAGTATCAGGGAACACCGGTGCAAGTCCGGGGCAGTCCCGCTACTGTAAGTTTTGAGCAAAGCGAAAAACTTACCCCGAGCAAGTCGAGGGGTAAGTCCTTCGACTCCCCCGCGTCTGCGGGGTCGCTCAGGACAAGTCAGAATACTGATATATTCTTAAAAAAATTATTCTTTCTTCGCGGATAGAGAAAGAGGTGAAATTGCCGATTTTGCCTTCCTGTCCGGGGAAGGTTTTTTAGTGACTTCCCTGCATAAATATTAACTTAGGAAAATTATTATGATAAAAAAGAAGCTAGTATCTCTTTCTTTGCTTCTCGTGCTGACAACTTTGTTGGGGGCGGGATGTGTAAATAATCAGAACACAAACACTGCCGTTCAAAATAGCAATGAAGCAAATATTGCTGATGTTCAGATTAATGTAAATCTGGTGATCACTGTGGATGGTCAAAGCACAGCTTACGCAACAACGATTCAGAATTATTCTTCTGTCCTAGATGTCTTAAGAAAGTCCGCAGTTGATAATAATCTGGCGTTGGATACTCAGGAATCATCCTATGGCGTTTATGTTAATGCTCTTTCCGGAAAAATGGGTGGTGACAATAACAAGTATTGGTTGTATTATGTGAATGGTGAGTCTGCAACAATGGGAGTGGCGGATTATATTGTCCAAGAAGGGGATTCGATTGAGTTTAAATTTGAATAAGATGAAAATGATTTCCTGGAAAAAATTGTCTTTCGCATTATTGTTAGTTGTGGTTGGAGTAATCGGCCGGTATCTGCTTTTGGATTTTCCGAATGTTGAAACCATGACGGCTGTTGCTTTGTTAGCCGGCGCACTTTTGGGTGGCGGGTATACTGTGGTTGTACCGTTACTGGCAGTCGCCGTCTTTGATATTTTCTACGGCAACAGCTCAATCCTCTTTTTTACCTGGTCAGCATGGGCAATAATCGGTCTGATCGGTTTAGTGCTGAAGGGAAAAAAGATGAAGACGTGGAAATTTACCGCCAGTATGGCCGGTTTGGGAGTCGCTTCATCATTATTCTTCTATATTTGGACAAATTTTGGCGTCTGGCTGATTGGGGATTGGTATCCGGAAACATTGAGTGGTTTAATGACTTGCATGATTGCCGGATTGCCTTTTCTTAAAGCGCAAATTATGGGTAATTTAATTGTGGTACCGTTAACTGCAGTTTCATTAAATTATGTGTGGCAAAGAGTTAATGCTTTGCAGTTTAAATTAGTGAAGAATAAGCCAAAAAAGGTTGATATTGTAAGTTAAGGCTATCGACAAAATAAAAAAAGAGCGCTTCAATGAAAGCGCTCTTTTTGGATGACAGGTTTTATCACAAAGTGGGGTTGACAAATCACACAAAGTGTGATAAGGTAGCTCGTTACGAATGCTTCGTAACTGGATATAGATTGGCCTTTGACAAACAGGCCTGTTTGCCTGTGTCATAACACAATAAGCAAGAAGTTAGCGGATAGACGAAGGAGGGAGACAATCAATTCTGATTCTCCCGATGTAGTTGCGACCCGTGTGTTTTCGGATACGCGGGCAAGAAGAGGAGTGCTGAAATGTCGAAAACGTTCGAACTGCCACATTGGGCACGCTGGCTTCTACTGGCGCTGTTCGGTGTGATCTCGCTGATCCTGCTCATCGCGGGTAAGCGAGGTGACGCTCTCCAGGTGGCGATTTCCGGTCTGATAATGGCCGGAGTCATCTGGCTGTGGATTCCCATCCTGGTTCGCCAGCTCGCGGATCAGCACCTGTTCCGGATAAGGTTGCCGGAAATGTCGGCGGCTTTCATCATGCGGGACCGCAAGGTTTGTCGCGTGATTATCGCCGTATCGGGCAAGTACCGACAGTGGGCAGAGTCCTACAAGAAGATGGTCGAGAAGGAAGACAAGGGTATCGAGGTTGTGATTGTTGATCCGAAGCATCCGATGGTCTACATCGGCGTGCCGTGGATCTATACCGTGCATTCCTGGTATGAGCGCACGGTGGACAAGATCAACCCCTTGAAGGATCCGAAATGCTTCCTCTCACTGGCTGAGCGGACACATGACTTCAGTCCGCAGCCGGTTGACACTGGCGACCCGATTGAAGTTAGTGCGAAGCTGATCGCATCATTGACTCCTAATGATCCGTTGAAGATGATCTTCGGGGTGAAATATTTTCTCGAAGCGTTCGTAGCGGAGGTCGAAGCTCGGTGGCGGCGTGTAGCAGCGACCCTGCACTACTTCGTCTACGAAACGGATCTGGAGGACAAGGAGTCCCCGGATCATGGGCATGGGACAGACAAGAAGTCTCGCAAGCCGGGTGATGATGATTCGGAGGAGAAAAAGCCCATGGTTTTTGATCCCGAGATCTACGTCAACGCCCACCGGAGGCTCCTGATCGACCTGTGGTTGTTCGGGTGCCGTAAGTTCTACGGCATTGAGTTCGATGAAGACGAGCTCCCGCATGCACGGTTGCTTGACAGAGAACCTGAGGCGGTATTCTGGGATGTCCGCAAGGATGAAGTCCGACTGGGTAAGCTGGAGCTCCCTCATCCGGATGCGATCAAGCCGGCTGTGAAGTGGGATGTCTACGGCGACTACGGCAACGGGTTCTTCTACGTTCTTCAGGAGCCGGACAAGTTCTGGTTCCGTGAAGGACAGAGCGGTACCCCTCTGTCGGCGGATGCCACCGGCATCTACTGGCAGGAGGATGCGGGTAACAAGGTTCGCAAGATCCAAGTGAAGCCGCATCGGCGTGTGCTTTTCGTCTTTGACAAGGATGGTGATACTTGGCGTGGACCGAAGGTCTACTACAAGTACGGCATTCCCGAAGACAAGGCTGCACTTCGGTTTTATCGTGACTACGGTCTCGTAGTCATCGATCTGGAGCTGAAGGATATTGATCCCACAGATGCTCGGGTTCGTGCGAGCCTACAGAGAAGACTCCAGGCACGCGCTGAGGCTCTCGAAACGAGAGAGAAGGCGTGGGGCGAGCAACAGAGGAGCATCTTCGAAGCGGAAGGTAATCGGCGCAAGATGATCCTGCTGGCCGAAGGTCAGCAGCAGAGTGACATCCTCGAAGGTGAGGGTGTCAGACGCAAGATGATCGCTGTCGCTGAGGGACAGAAGAAGAAGGACATTCTCGAAGGTGAGGGCGCTAAGGAGCGTCATATCCTCGTCGGAACCGGTGAGGGTGAAGCAAGACGGCTGGCACACGAAGGTGATGCTGCCGGCTTCGCTGCCAAGCTCAAGGCGCTCGGGATCGAACCGGGCGATGATGGTGCAGTAATGCCCCTGATCGCCGAAGCCATGGAGCGGGTTGCAAAGGCGACCGAGCTGATGGTCATGAGTGGTAGTGGCGGCGGTTGGACCGATCTGTTCGGTACGGTGCCGGCACTCTCGAAGCTCTGGAACGGCAAGGGTTCCGCTCCCTCCAAGGCTGACTTGATGAAAGCGCTGGCGGGTCTCTCCGAGACTGATCGCCAGTCCGTGATCGAAGCGTTGTCCCAACAGGGCGGCGCTTCCTAGACTCAACGCTGGAGGTTTACATTGAACGCGCTGCTTGGTTTTGCCCTGGTGGTTGTCGCTGTTATGGCCACACTGCACCTGTCAATCAGGAATCGTGGCGGTAACGGTATCAACCCGCTCGCCGGATTCGCCGGAATGCGCCTGAACGTTCAGCGCAAGTCCTGGTACGCACTGCCCGTGGCCTTCGTGGTCGGTCTGCTGTTTGGTCATTTCCACTTCGACTGGAAGTGGAGTGACAGCAGTGCTTTCGGGGTTGCGCTGGCTGTCCTGTCCGCGCTGGTTCTGTGGTACAGGGCCACGCCGGCGGAAAAGCGCTTTGGTGGAATGTCCACGGTGGAATTCCTGAAGTCTCAGGCGAAGCTGATCATGTGGCTCGTGTTCCACCTGGCTCTGTGGATGGTGGTCACGAAAGTGGCGGACTGGGAGTACACGAAGAAGTGGCTCAATGGTGAGTACAGCTTGTTGTATTATCCGATGAGCGCGATCTACGTCTGTCGCGGTGTACTGCCCGATGAGATCAAAGGGCAGTTGCACTTCGGCGACTGGATCACGAAGGTGGCGTTGGCGGTACTGTTCGTCTTCATGCTTGTGGAGATTTTCTACATGCACGTTCCGGGAAGGGGGTCATTACTCGACCAGATCCCCAGCTACCACGAAAGCGGATCAGCGAAGCTGCCTATCCCCGGTCTCTACCAGGCCGATTCGGATGTGTTGGCGCCCGGTTCGTTCAACGCCTATGTCATTCCGGAAGGTCGGGATTCGAGCGGTGTCCAGAAGCGGATGCTACTCGGTACTCTTCCGGCGGGAACGACGTGGGTGAAGATCTTCCGGGTGGAAGGGAGTGTCTACGCGGACAAACTCATCTACAACTGGGCCGATAACCGACTGGCCGTGGATGATGCGATTCGTGTCGGTAACTACGATCTGCCGTCGCCGGACACCGACCACGACGGTTTCCTCACGCTCAACCAGAGTCCGCTCTGGCTGATCGTCGGGGAGAACCTGGTCGGTTGGAAAGTTATCCATCCGGATCTGTACCCGCTTTCCGCACCGCTCGGTGCCGACACCCCCCTCTATGCCCTGATCAAGTCCGATCAGGCGGATAAGGGAAGCGGGTTCGTGCACCTGGTGATCCGGTCGGGTACGTGATGTTCATTATCGAAGGGTGGTTGCCATACAGTACGTTGCTCAAACGTTTCTGTGTGGCACCCACCCTATTTTTTATACAAAAAAATCGAGTTTAAACTCGATTATGACACTGATGGGCCTAATGACCCGTGGTAGCAGGGGAGAGGTTCGAACTCTCGACCTCGGGCTTATGAGTCCCGCGCTCTAACCAGCTGAGCTACCCTGCCTCGGTTGATTGCGAACTGCAGCCTACGTTTATTCGTAACCGCTGTTCCGAATAAACTCCGACTTCCGTTCGCATCCACCTCTCCTCACAAAGGCGTGCTCATCGAGCTTATGCTCTCCTGCGCTACTCCTTTGCTCGGGTTTTTATTCTTTATATTTTACGCCTTGTGCGCTCCTGCAACACTCGGTTGGTTTTGAGTATAATTGGGGCCCCCGATCCGCCCACAGGCGGAATGGGGAAAGGGGCATAATGCGGAGGGTGAAGTGAATGCAAAAGTTTGCAGACACGGAACCCGAAGCATTGAATGACCCGTGGTTGCGGGGGGCGGACTCCCCATACCACTCGCTACGCTCCGGTACGGGGCAGGCGAACCTAAAATTTAAACCTGAATCCTGTATTAACACTATTCGTTTGGTTGCGGGGGTGGGACTCGAACCCACGACCTCCAGGTTATGAGCCTGACGAGCTGACCACTGCTCTACCCCGCGTCGAGTGATCGCGAACTGCGACCTACATTTGTCCGGAACTGATGTTCCGAACAAATTCCGATCTCCGTTCGC
>JBAYGC010000015.1:0-41038 GCA_041666845.1 Patescibacteria group bacterium
AGTAAAAGCAGTGGAAGCACCGATGCATTCATCCGAACAGTCTCCCCATTTGTAGATGTACTGCAAATCCAGATTATGTGAAGTATATGTACCCGGGGACTGGAGAGCGGATTCTTCGGAACCGAACATTGATGTTGGTTCAGTCACCATCCATTTTCGGACTCGGACATTATCAATCAAATAATCACCAGAATAATGTGACCAAGCAGGACGCAGGTTTGTTTCTGTCGAATAGGCGCTAGTATAATCCGTAGTCCAACTAGCACCATTGTTTATACTTTTTTCATAATATGCACCACCGGTACTGCGCATTCTAACACGGAGATTATAGTCAGTATTATTTGACCAGGTACCGGCAGCTCCCCTTCCAGACCCATCTTCATACACATTTCCACCGCAATTAGTTGTACAGTATCCGTCTCCTTGTATGTAATATCCATAAACAAGTTCCGTATAACTAATACTACTAGTACTATCCTTCCAGCCGAACATGAATGCATCATACGGACTATAATCACTAATCCAACGCTGATCCCAGTCAAATACTAAATCGCCACGAGCAAAAGTTGTAACACCATATACACCGGCATTCCAAGCACCACTGCCGCTTCCGTAAACAAAACGCAGTTTTCCACCGCTTTCAGAAATTTTTGAAGACGGATCGACTTCTGTCCACTTTGTAGCGTTAATACTGCCGTCTTCAAAATCATCAAATAACGTAAAAGTATTTACTCCGCTAGATCCTGAAGATGCATCAGCATTGCCATAATACATATTTATAACTGTAGTGCCGGCTCCAGCCAGAGAATCAATCTCCACCCAGACAATCGCAGAAGTACTGTCCACTTTTGTCTGTAACCAGTAATCAAGTGCGGTGCCTCCAGAATTTGTAAAGCGAAGATCATCAAAATCAGGCTGCATTTGTGCATCATATGTAATTGCCAATCTAACTTGGTAGTTTGTTTGTACTGATCCTGTATTGGTAATCGTTACCGGCTGCCGATACTGCCAACCCGCAAGCCATCCTATACCACCACTACCATTAATCTGTATTGCACCGGAATTTACTGATATATCATTCAACACCCCCTGATTCCACTCCCCGTCAGTTGTAACAGATTCTGAAGCCAGAAGCGGTGCGGCAAAAACCGTAAGAAAATTTGTAACTGCAAAGTACCCCCCGATTATTAAACCAAATCCGAATAATAAAAGCCCAAAAAGATTCAATTCCCATTTGGCAATTGTAATTTTTTGCTGAAAAAGAAAAAAAGCTAACTTACGAAAGAAGCTTTTTCGCCTTTTCATCCCTCTTTTATCGGCAACTTTTGTTTTTTTCATTACCCCATTTACGCGTATAAAAACGCAAAATATTGTGAAAATATTTATCCACTATTATGAATTTATTATACAACAAAAACCCAGTTGCTTCAACTGTCTAATACCAATGTTAGCTAAATCTAATAGCACATTAAGAAGCTAGAAAGTATTTCCTAATCTCCCGATCCAGGAAAATGTTTCCTCTAAATTGGATATAATCAACTGCAAGAATGATTCTCTGGTTCTTGATGTAAGCACTGTATAAGAACCCGACTGAGCCTGATTTCCAGCCTTGTCTCTTGAGACAACCCGGAAATGATATGTTTTAGCCGGTGAAAGACCGTCTACCAGAGCCAGATGATCCATGACTAATTCCGCGTTCTCTTCAGTTTCGTTGGTATAATCCGTGCCGGACACCCCCACTCCATATTCGACTTTTGAGGTTGTCGGTTCGTCCGTTTTCCAGGAAATAATAATCTGTACTTTCGACTCTTCTCCGGAACCGACTGTGTTTGACTCCGATTTGACTCCTGAAACCACAGGTGGAGTTGTATCTTCCAATGTAACAAATTCCCCTTCGTCGGATACTGCTTCATAGCCGAACGCGTCAGAACCTCTCACCTTGAATGTATATCTGCTGGCATCTTCCAACCCGTAAAGCAGAATGACATGCTCTGTCACCATTGCTGTGTTACCTTGCGTCTTCGGAGCAATATTGTCTCCCCAATATTCTACTTCAGAAGTTGTTGGCACGTTAGTGGTCCAGGATATTTCATTTTGACCTTCGGACTGGTTTCGATTTGTTACTGTTAGAACTTCAGGAAAGGTTAATGTATTAAATGTATAATCATCGGAAGTGATTGGGTTGCCGTTACGATCCTGTCCACCGATTCTTAAATGATACGTGCTACTATCAATTAATCCTTCCAGCTTAACAGTATGGGTCGTACCATACGATCCAGAAGTATCTGTATATGTAAATCCGTAATTTGCGGTAGTGCCGTATTGGATGACGGCAGTTGACTCCTTATTAGTTTCCCAGCTGACAATCGCATCAAATAGTTTAATATCCGTGATTTCCACTTCAAGAACGCGTGGCGCTTCTAAGGTTATAAAGCTCGCTACTTCGGAATATGCGGTATTCTCGTCAATATCAATACTCTTGATCCGGTAATAATAAGTCGTCAAAGGTTGTAATCCGGTAAGCTTGATATTATGTTTGGATATTAAATCCGCAGTTCCTTGTTCATCAGTCAGGTCGCTAGCACGCAAACCATATTCGACAAAAGAAGATGCAATTCTTTCTGTTTCCCATACAACATCAGCAGAAAATGAATCTGGGGTAACACTTGGCGCGACAGTAATGCTAGGCGGTTGTGTAAAACGACCCTCCGGAATTTCGGAAACGGTATCGGTCGGATCAGATGTCGCTTGCGCTTTATCACGGGCAGTAATTTGATAAAAATATTCCTTGGTATTATCAAGACCCGTATCCAAATAACCGGTAGAAGTGATAGTAGCAATTTCTTCAAATCCGTCCAAACTATCTGCCTGTTTATTTACGCTTTCGGATTGTGACGCAGATGTCGAATCTTTTCGATAGATCGTATAATATATTTCATCTTCCAGTGTATAGCCCTCGGGCGGATCCCAAGTAATGGTAATGGAATAGCGGGAAGCATCACGATCCGATGAATCGGTTATGGTTATCGCTTGCGGTGATGTCGGTGGCGTAGTATAAGCTTCAAAATCAACAGAAGCATAATTGGCATAATTAATATTGCCGGCATCATCAATCGCTACTACATAGAATGTATTAGTACCCTGTTGAGAAGCAGCTTCAATCGGCCCGACACTTGTTTCAACAATGTTGATTGAATTAGTTTCGTTTGGAATTGTATTAATTGAGTAATAATAACCGGCCACCGTTACACCTTCATCTGCCGGAGCGTCCCAGGAAAAAGTAAAACTATTTTCCGTATTTGATTCCGGATCTACAGATAAATTAATCGGCGCGGAAGGTGCCCCTTTGGTTGTAAATGTAAAATCTGAAGAATAGCCAACATTGCCATCCTGATCTTGCCAACGACAGCGGTAATGATATGTAGTATCCGGCGTAAGATTTACCAGAGTTACAGAATGTTCTGTTGTAAGCACTGAATCACCATCCTCATCACCATATCCGGCGGTTGTACCATACTCAACAAATGATGTAGCAGGGTGATCAATAATGTTGCCATATTGATCCTGGTCGTTTAGAGTCAACCATTCAATAGTTGCTGAACGAATATAAGCGGTAGCAGATGGTAATCCACTCATCGTAGGTGCAAATTTAAACTTACCCTCCGGTTTAATCGCAACAACAGCAGAATTGCCCGACTGTGTTCCGCCGGTACCGGTCGCACGCGCGAAATAGGAATACGTTATAGTGTTATCCAGACTGGTGTCGAGATAGCCTAGGGTATTTACTTCGGCGATATTTGTATAATTCGCGGGAGGATCATCAGTTGTTGAAGGATTCTCACAGTCTGTTTCGCATCGGTAAACTTTATAAGATTCCACACCGCTACCCACATCCGCCGGTTCATCCCAGGTTAGCACGACTGAATATTTATTGGTTGCGCGGTCGGATGTATCACTTGCTTGTACACTAGCCGGGACACCCGGAGCTGTGGAAGTAAAATCATAAGTTGCGGTTTGACGGCTGGAATAATCAATATTGTTAACAATATCCATCGCCACAACATAAACAATATTTTCGCCCTGCAAAGTTGCGGCCGAGAATGAAGGCAAGATTCTGCTTGCAGATTGTGTGGTAGTGGTCCACCCTCCGTCCGGCGAAGGAGTCGGACTGCCGCTGTAATTAGCACCGCATGTTTCCGCGCTTGGCTCCTCATTAATTGTATAACAATAACGTAAAATATCCGCCGCCGCACAAGGTGTTGCCCCCAGACAAGTTGTCGGCAAATCCCAGGAAACTGTAAAAGTATTATTATCTACTTGTTCAAGCGGATCAACCGTCACTGATGCCGGGGCGTTAGGAGGACCACCGGTATAAAAGTAGCCGGTAGACGCATAAGTCGCGGCATCATTAGCCGCTTCATCCTGTGCCATGACATAAAATGTATTTACACGTGGCTGATAAGAGGGAATATCATCTAGAACACAAGTACCGTCGCTACAGATATCTTCTTTAGCTACACAAGTATCCCCAGAACTGCCGGTATGATAGCAATAATTATTGATCCCCGAAGGACCCTGATCATTCACCTCTGACCAGCTAAAGGTAAAATCATCTACCGACAACATGTATGTTTCAACTGATAAATCCGTAATAGCATTCGGAATACTTTCGTCAATCATATATACGAAAGCATCTACCGCTGCATCTGTTAGATTACCATTTAAATCTTTGGTCTTAATCCTTAAATAATATTGACCGTCTGTTAATGCATTGCTACTTTGTGTAGAGGCATTCCATGATCCGGTAATATGATCCGCATTGACGTTATAATAATTTGTCCCATCATTGAAAGCTAGATTTGTTGGGTCATCCGCATCATCCACTGGGTCTTTTGTAATATCTGTTCCAAAATAAACATAATAACCTTCGATTCCTATCCCTCCGACATTATCGGATGATGTCCATTCAAAATACGGGGTCGCATCATTTGTCCAGGTGCTATTATCTATACTGTCTGTCTTACTGCTGTTTGTGTAAGCGCTGACCGGCGCTGTCGGGTTATTCGGATCACTGCCGTCAGTGTAATAGCTGATACTAAAATCATTGACCGTTGGTGTATAGACCCGATCTGAATTAAAAGTTGCTCTGACCTGGATATACCGTGCAGGAGCAGAATCAATAGTATAATAATCAGTTGTTCCGCTAGTTTTTGCATTTGAAACGTCCGTCCATTCCGACCAGTTAACATTATCTTCATCTGCCGAGCAACCACTATCGGAGCATGTACGTGTCTGATAGATTAACGATGTATTCTCCGCGACTGTATCATTTACGGTCATCCCGCCGAAATTATAAATATACGGAGCACTGACAATCTGTGAAGTCCATGCACCTGTTCTTTGGAAACTGGTTGTAGCTGTCTGCTGTACATAACGATCCATAGTGGAAGTATTATATCCGCGGAACCCATAGAGGATATTATCCGGTCCGGTAATTAAGCGCCCACCATAATAGAAATTATTGAGCGATCGAACCGACCAGGTACCATTAGCACCACCATCAATGTCATAAACCAAGAAATCGGTATTGTTTGTATTACCGCGAGGAACGAAAATATTTCCATCATCATAGGTACAAGCGTTGCCATACTGCGCTGCATAACCGAGTGTGATATCAGTCAGTGTATCCGCCTGCCAGTCGCAGGTACCGACTCCGTTTACATCTGTTGATAGATTACAAACATAGATATCACGCTGGCCGGATCCCCGGATCATATATAATTTATCTTCCGCGTCACTATCCCAGACCGCGCAGGCGCCCTGGTTAATCGCCGCCGGCGTGACCTCGGCCTGTGTTGACCATACTCCGCTCGATACACCGGATATTTTATAGGAATAAAACTGCGTCTGCCCGGCACCACGCGCGGTATAGATTGTGTTATTGCCATCAAATACTAAATTTGCTCCATCACCCACCGCCGCCGGCGTATCGCCTCTGCGCGTCCACATATCAGTCGCCGGATCATACTCGTAAAAACGGGAAATAACCTCACCATAAGGAGGCGCTCCGGTCAAAGCATAAACTTTACCACCGACATAGATTAGGTCGGATCCGGTATTCATACGCATCGGCACATCCATCATCCTCTGCCAGGCCTTGGTTGAAATCGTATATTTATAGAAATCAGCAGTTGCTCCTGGGTTCCCTCGAGTAATATATAAAGTGTCATCACCGTCATAAGCCACACCACCATAATAGAATCCATTACTGGAACCGCCATGTGGTATGGTAGGATTGCGCCATTCATTTTCTAGTACATCAAAACTTAAAAAGCTATATTCACTATAACTACGCATGATATAGATTATATCGCTCGTAGTATCATAAACTATTCCGTTCGTTGATCCATAATTATGCGTGGCCGGAAGATCCGGCATATCACTCCAAAAGTCATTGACAATATCATACTTAAGAAAATCCGTGGTATAAGTACCACCAACATAATACAAATAACCATTATCAAATGTCATGGTTGCACCATAATTCGTCTTGGAAGGTGCAGAAGAAGGCACGGCAGTTAAGAATGTCCATGCGCCGTTTTGAATATCGTAACGCCAGAAATGGTTCGAACCGCCGCCGCGCGTGGCAAAAATACAGCCCTGCAGATCCAGACAGTAATCGCCATTCGGCACATAGGAATATGTGGCACCATAGTTAAAAGCAATGTCCGGATCCGCCGCCGCTGGATCAGACCAAGTACCTGCTGAAATAGAGTAGCGGTAAAAATTAACTTGTCCGGCGCCACGGGAAGCAAAAATGTAATCTCCCCCTGTCCAGATTAATCCCCCTCCATAACCAACACTTCCAGAAACTGCAGTCAGACCAGTCCAAGTGTTTGCCAAAATATCATAACGCCTAAATCCGGTTCCCGCACCGCCCATGGTGGCAAAAATACACCCGCCGTCATCAGTGCATCCGCTTGAGATCCCGTCTGGCACATACACAAGTGCCGAGCCATATTGCGCGTTGGCACCGGTATTAGCTAAAGCAGTCCACGTTTTAGTGGATATGGTATATTTCAAAAATGTTTGCGTATTAATTGAACGCAAAACATAAATTGTATCATTACTATCCCAGACAAGTGATGTATCATTATACATCGCCAATCCACCCAGTGCATTGGTTCCGACCGCCGGTAGATCCATCCAGGTACCCGGACTAATCGCATCCAGTGTCATATCCGTATTGCTGTTGGCTGCAGTATTGATATTACTGTCTGTTCCTAGTACAAATTCCGCCAGATCGTCCCATGTAGTCTCTGTCGCCGAAGCGATACCGCTATATGTATACGTAAAGGCAGTTGAAGTAGTAGCTACATTACCGGAATTATCTTTCACCTGAACACGCAAATAATACGTTGGCCCGGGTGAGGCAGTGACCATATCTGTGTTGACTTCAAAATTTGTGCCGGTTTGGAAATAATCCTCATCATCAGAAGGATCAAAAGCATTATTAGTTGTCCAAGCTACATAGTAGCCGGCAATACCGGAATCATCAGTCGGCGCCGTCCATTCAAAATATGGGTTAGTGTAATGATAACCGTTAGCATATCCGGAAGTCAGCGTTGTTGCTTTTGAACCGTCTGCGTAACCACTGACCGAAGGGTTGTTTGGAGAGGTACCATCTTTATCGTAATTAATCGTAATATTAGTAAGTGTCGGTGTATTTGTACCATCGGAGGTCAAAGTTGCTTTAACCTGAATATATTGTGCCTCATCCGATTCAATCGTGTCCCCGCCGCCAACAGCCACCCAATCAGACCAACTTACTTTATCCGAAGATGTTCTGGTTTGAAACGCAACGCTCGTTGTACCGGGTGTGGTAGCTGAAGATACCAAACTGGTAAATGTATTCACATATCCCAGATCAATCGGCTCAGAGATCCAGTCCGCGGAATCAATATAGGCATCTGTGGTCGGAGTAAATGCACTAATTGAGGTTGTGGCCATACCCTGCTGAAAATAGATTTTGTTATGCACACTATCATAAGCAAAAGCATTATTGTAGCCAACGCGAGCTGGTAGATCTGCAATCTGATACCAGGTTCCGTCGTCCCCATTAATATCATACCTCCACATTCGGGTATCATAGTTTCCGTCCGTAGCATAAATATTACCCTGTCCGTCGTAAGATAATGATGCGGTATAGTTAGTGGCCGTCGGAAGATTATCACCAGTTAAAGCGGTCCAGGTATTAGCACTGACATTGTAACGATACCAGTCACCTCTTAAGTTTCCGGTAAATGCGTATACACAGCCACCGGTATCCGCGCACCATTCCGGATGTCCGGCATCATAAGGTACGTTTACAAGCGCGGCACCAACATATGCCCTTTGTGGCAGAGGTTCCAGGTGAGTCCAGGTAGCACCGTTGTAACTGAAAAAGTGATTACTACCCGCGGCAGAAGTCGCACCTTTTAGGGCATACACCGTAGTTCCCATACAGGTAATAGAACTGCCATATGAAGCATTAGCCGCGCCATCAGGGTAATCATCTGAATCAGTATGGTCAGATGGCATACTGGTTAAAACCTCCCATGTATTACCTGTATCCGGGGCTTCTGTATTTATTTCATACTGGTAAAATACCAGCGAATTTTCACCGTGCAGGGCATATATCCGGTTTGCTCCGTTGTAACACATGGATGATCCCTGTTGTAGCGCGCCAAAGTTTGTAACTGACAAGTCAGCGGTCCATGTTTTGGCCGCAATGTTACGTCGCCAAAAATTAGTGGAGTTTGCTCCGCGAAAAACAAACAAACAACCATCCGCATCCGCGCAGTATGATCCGCTCGGTACGTACAAAACATGACCGTTCTCTCCACCATTGCCGGTTGATCCTTGCCCGAGCGCCGGCACAGCGGCATTTGCTTTATCCGGTGTAGATATGGAATCCCAGCGGTTATTTACAACATCAAATTTCCAGAGTCCGGGCCGGTTATAACCCTGCTGGGCATAAACAAAATCATTAAGATAAACTGAGGCACCGCCGTATGTCACCCAACCCGGGGCATCCGGCGTAGTCGTATCCGCCACATCCCATACTTCACCTGATACATCATATTTGGAAAAATTATCAGCGATAGTACTTACCGGATACTGAGTCGCGCCATGCAATAAAAATAAATTGCCACGGTCATTATCATAAGCAAAAGATGAACCGTAGTTCACTCCACCCAGAGCAACCGGGATTGTCAGATCGGTTGGTGAATTGTGGTACCAGGTTTTTTCCGCGATATCAAAACGGAAAAAATTTCTGTTTCCGTTACCATACAAAGTAAATAGGCATCCCTGAGTACATTTATCATTATAAGTTTCATTCACATACTCCAGCGCTTGGCCGTTAGTAGTATATACATAGAAAGGCGTTGGCAACTGAGAATAATTCTGATCCCAAGTTTCATCGTCAATATCATATTCCCACAGTTCATCGGTATTAATTCCGCGAACCGCATAAAGCTTTCCCGTACCATTGGAAGTAATCGATGATCCGAGTCCCCAAGTATTTGGTGCATCTGTGACCTTACTCCAAACATCAGTAGCAATATCATATTGGTAAACATGTTTAGTTGCCTGTTCTGTTTCGTTCTGCTCACCGCCGTCAATTGCGAAAAGCGATTTGGTATATGCATCGTAAGTTATTGACCCACCATAATAAAATGCGGTCGGTGCATTTGCTAATTGTTTCCAAGTATTGGTCTCAGGATTATAGCGGAAAAGATACGGCCTTCTATTGCCGACAATTTGGTAAATATATGTTCCGTCCGTTGTCAGATCCGCGCCGTAAGAAGGTCCGTCATATGTCCAATAATCATATCCGTTTGTGTCAGTCATAAAACCGGAAGTATCTCCATCCCAAGTTCCGCCGCCACCGTCATTTATTTTTATTTGATTGACACTGGACGTCGTATCAACTGTGTTTGGATAATATTCACCAGCTTCCCATTCTGCTTGTGTATCAATGGTATAGGTAGCAGCGACAGCATTGATTACAATGACATTATAAACCCAGTATGCCCCGGCTAATACGGCAATTGAAATAATTACGCTCAGTTGAAATGCTTTTTTCTGATATAGCTTCTTTGCATTATCTAATTTTGTCTTCCCTTTTTTCGTAACAAAAAAGGCATGTTTTTTTCCTTTATTTAACATACCCCAAGACTTGCTCCTTTGCGGTTTCTTTTTTGCTTTTTTTACAAAGAGAAACACGAGCTTCTTTTTGGTTTTTGATTTTCTTTTGTTTTTACGAGAAAAACCGGACATATTACGCTCTGGGTTATTGTCCTACTTTTGTTTTATTATACCATATAATTTTAGCACATATTTTACATTATGTCAACAAAGTGTTAACAACAAAAAACTGGAATTTAATCCAGATTTTGTTTATTAATATTTGCTTGTTTTATTGTGCCGTATTGGTGTTAGCGTTTTCAATCGGCTCCCATTCTTTGACTGTACCGCAATAAGGAAACAATGTTCGGCAACAATCTTCGTTAGTTGTCCTGCAGATACTTGCAAATGTAACTTTCACTTGGTCTCCGATGTATGCCCGAAACTGTTCTTTCATTGTGTCATATTTACCCAAACCGATTTCATGTCCATCTGATGTCAGAATACCGTACGATTCACTGGGAGTATCATAACCTTTCAAGAACACCATACCGCTTGCCACTACCTCTTCCTGCGTAACCGCGCTGTCTGAATTAGTATTTTCATTTATTGCTGAATTAACATTTTCTTCAACAGCGGTATTTGTGTTTGATACGGGCACGGTATTAGTATTGGTTTCTGTTGTACCACAACCGGTCATCAGAAAGACGGCGGATAAAATAATACCAATTGGGATTAATTTCTTCATGTTCACACCGTTAGAAATAAATAATTAAATAAATGATTTCAACAAGCTAAATTCATACCATACCCTGTTAGACAGACAACGCTCGATTTCTAACGGGGTTTATAATGTTAATACTCAAATTATAGCACAAGTAAATTAAAATTCCATCCCTAAATATTCCGCCCGATTCTCCTCATCAATTCCAGATAAAAATTCACATTATGGATTGTAGCCAGCCGGTACGCCAATGGCTCTTCAGCTGAGAAAAGATGCCTAAGATAACTTCTGGAATAATTTTTGCAGGTGATACAATTACAGTTTGAATCAACCGGTTTCATATCCATACGATACTTCGACTGTTTGATTCTTATTTCCTGATAAAACATTCCTTTTAAATCTTTTGTGCGCCAAGTATACAAAAGTCCATGACGAGCATTACGAGTCGGGATCACACAGTCAAACATATCCACTCCCCTTTTCACAGCTTCATAGATCTGTTCCGGCTTGCCGACCCCCATCAGATAGCGCGGTTTGTCTTCCGGCAGTTCCGGAATTACCCAGTCCAGTACTTCATACATTTTTTCGGTCGGTTCACCTACTGCTAAACCACCGATGGCATAACCGTCAAAGCCGATTTTTTTCAAATCATTGGCATGTTGAATGCGTAGTTCCTTGTAGGAAGAACCCTGCACTATGCCAAATAAAAGTTGCTTATTCTTTTTGTGGGATTTTTTCGCACGTTCTGCCCAGTGAGTTGTCAGCTCCATTGAAGCTTTTGCTTTTTCCCATGTCGCTGGATAAGCCGGACATTCATCCAGCACCATCATGATATCAGAGCCGATTGTTTCCTGAATCTTGATTACCTTCTCAGGAGTCAGTATGTGTTTTGATCCGTCGTATGTCGAACGGAATTCAACACCTTTTTTGGAAAGCTTTACCATATTTTTATCATGATGCGTTTTGGAACCCAATGAAAAAACCTGATAACCGCCGGAATCAGTTAGTATCGCCCCCGGCCAGTTCATAAATTTGTGCAGACCACCGGCCTTTTTAATTACCGGCATACCCGGCCTTAAATACAAGTGATATGTGTTGCTCAAAATAATGCCGGATTTGAGATCCAAAATGTCTTCACTACTCAGCGCCTTAACCGACGCTTTAGTGGCAATCGGCATGAAAAAAGGTGTAGCTAAATTGCCGTGCGCGGTATGTAAAATTCCCTTTCTGGCAAAAGTCTTTTTGTCTTTCTTGATCAGTTTAAAATTACTCATAATCCAGGTATTGCTTTGATAAAATCCCTCATTTTCAAAAATAAATAATCCGGTTTTTCCGCTTGGAGGTCTTCCGGATGATGATAACCCCAACCGACTGCAATAGTTTTTACTCCAGCTTTTTTACCTTCCTTAATATCACCGGTCGTGTCAGTTACAAAATAAGTTCGCGCCAAATCAGGTTTCTCTTTTGCCAGAATTTTACTGATCTTTTCTACCTTTGACGTGCCATTTTCTGCGCCTAATACTTCCTTAAAATAACCTGACAAATTGTATTTTGCCAGATATTTTTCCATTGCCCTGGTTGAGCTGGAACTGACAATATAAATTGCATCATCTTTGAGCGCAGATAACAAATTATTGACTCCTTCATACATTGGGATCCAGCTTTCATACTGCACGCTTCTCTCTTTGATTATAGAGTACAATTTCGGATATCCGTCGTCCGGCACACCCATCTCTTTAAATGAATCAAAAATATTTTTCTGGTACATCCGGCGGATTTCCTCCATGGTTGGTTGCTTGATATTAAAAGTTCCTAAAAATATACCGATCGCATCCGTAGCTTCTTTCAGACTGTCCACAATCACTCCGTCAAAGTCAAACAAAAAAAGGCGCTCACTATTTTTATCTCTTATTTCCATCATTCAATATTTCTTTAGAACGAAAATTATGCATTATTCATTTTACATTATGCTTTATCCTACTCGCCTTCTATTTCCCGCAGAATTATTGTATCGCTGGATACTTTGTTAAAAACCAACTTCGCTTTTTCCGCCAGCGTTCCCTTCAAAAGGTAATCCAGATGAAACCGCAAATTTTCTTCCGACACAATTTCACCATGATCCTCCATTTCCCCCAGATCAATCACAATCTCCGAAACTGTTTTCAGTTTATTTTCCTTGGCTTTTTTTTGTACTGCATCGCAGATGTCTTTTGCAGTCATAAGGTCGTGCATAGTATTACTTTTTTACCGGGCAGAAGCGAATTCATTCGCTTTTATTTTAATCGTTCGAATAAATTCGAACCTGCCCTTATTGATTAATTATATATTTATAAGTTACACAGGCTATGAATTGATCGTACTCACTTATCAGAATATTAATTATTTATTCTGATATTGTTCTTTCAATTTCTCACCGAGCAGAAGCGAATTCATTCGCTTCTTGATTGAATTTGTTCGAATGAATTCGAACCACTACCCTTAATCCATTAATGAGTCGCGCAGGTCATACATGGGTCGTACGCGCGTACCAGCATTTTTATTTTTCTTCTTGAAGCTTGAGAAGATACGTTATGAATGTCCGGAAGAAACGCTTTAATATCTTCCTCCAGGTTATTCACAAACTGGGCGGTGGGGGTAATAATATTTACGTTCTTCAGGAAGCCTAGCTTATCTATTTCGTATACATGAAACAGGGTTCCGCGCGGTGCTTCAATGACACCAATACCAACCCCTGCTTTGATCTCATACTTTTTAACAAGACAAGATCCCTTCATCTTCAAATACTGATTGATCAGTGTTTTACATTCTTCCAAACCGTTAACCGTCTCAATCATCTGCCCTAAAATATTGTGGAAAGTATTGTATGAAGGGAATTCAATCCCGGAAGCTTTCAGCAATGCTTTCGCTTTCGGTTTTAAAAGATTCCGGTTCACATTAAGACGCGCCAATGCACCGACCATGTAGATCTTGCCATAGAGTTTGGTCTTTTTGATTCTTTGCCAATTGCTGTATTCTTCCTCAACTTCTTTGATAAATCTTTCTTTGGTAATTGATTTATCAATTGTTGAAGTGAGTGTGCCTTGGTATATCGGATATTCATTTTTATGAGTAAGCGAAATAAACTCGGTCCTGCGGGAGAATTTGGGATACTTCAAGGAATTAAATATTCCTGTTATCTTTGCGCCAATTTTCAACAATGGATCAATCTGTTTTAAAAGCAATCTCAATTCACGCTCATCAGGATTTTTCATGAAGCCACCCACTGCGGAATTCATCGGATGGATTGACCGTCCGCCGATTACTTCAATCAGTTTATTGCCGAACGCCCGGATCTCCAGCGCCTGTTTTGTTTCTTCAGGAAAATCTTTTAAAAGTTTCAGACTGTTCTGCATTTTAAAATAGTCCGGTAACGTGAGGAAATACAAATGCAGGCTGTGGCTCTGGATAAACTGGCCCCACATCATCAGTTTTCTTAAAACAACGGTTTTCTCACTTACCTTAACCTTCATCGCATCCTCAATCGCCAATATGCTGCCCAGATTATGGACTACCGGACAAACACCACAAATACGCGCGGTAATCAGCGGTGCCTCCTGGTAATTACGGCCGACCAGGATACCCTCGATAAACCTGGAACCTTCCAGTGTTTTGAATCGGGCCCGGTTGATTTCGCCGGATTCCAAATCCGTGATCAGGCTGGCATGGCCTTCAATTTTCGCTACATGATCAAATTTGATTCTTCGTTTCATCCCGTTAGAAATTATGTGAATAATGTAATATTGGTTTTAACTTTGCATCCCGCTATTTTTATTAATTTCTAACGGGATTCATAGTTTCTCAATCTGCTCAATAATATTTTTATCAATATCGAAATAACCGGACTTCATTTTTTTAATTTCATTTTTTGCCGCCACTTCTCCAGGGATATGGATATCCTTAACACCCTTAATCCTTTTGGCTTCATCCACTTCTTTAATCAGTTGATTCATATCGCGGCTAAAATCTTTTTTGGTCGTAAATACATAGGGATCAATAACAATGAACAGAAGGCCACGGACTTTCTTTGTTTTTTTACCGACCTTAGTCCTGACAAAAGGCCCGGTCAGTATTTCCAGCGCCAGCGCCAGAATATATCCTTTATATCCGCCGAACGGTAAAACTGATGCCACAGCATCCGGATCATTCGTGTTTTTTCCGTTTTTATCAATCGCCCATCCACTGGGAATCTTTTTCCCGAGTTTTTGTGCCAGTTTAATAACATTATATGCTCTTTCCGAAACTGCCATATCAATGACAAAAGGATACTCTTTGTATGGGATACCGATTCCTATCGGATTAGTTGCAAGAATTGCTTCTTTAGCACCGGTCGGAGCTATGGCGGGACTACCACCATAATTAAAGCACAAAGCGATCATGCCTTTGCGTGCCGCCACCTCCGCCCAGGTACCCGGTCGTAAAAAAGAATGAATATTGTTACCGCCTACCATTGCAATGCCGGTTTTTTTCGCCTTCTTTATTGCCAACTCAATCGCTTTGTAGGCTACAATCTGCCCGATATCCTTATTTCCTTCGATAAATGCATAGCCAGGTTTATCAATTACAACTTTGTAATGACCCCTTCTTGTCTGCTTTAATCTCTTATAAGCATTAATAAATCCAAAAACACCGTGTGACCCCTTTCCTTTTAATTCACCGGAAATATATTCAAAGGTAATTGCTTTAGCTTCTTCCGCCGTAAAACCGATTTTCCGCAGTTTGTTTTTTAGTAATTTTTCTACCGCCTCAATTTGGATACGCATATTTTTTTAAACTTTAATTGATTTTTTCTGGCAATGAATGCTAATTAAGAGTTAGAACCAACAATTACGAATCACATGTTACGAGTTACTAATTAAATCATAAAATCATTTAACTCAAACCCCGTCCGCCTTGGCTTCGCCAAAGGCGAGCCGGGCGGGCCTAATACCCTTCATAATCTATTCAACCAGTCCTCCTGGATCCCATAAATTTGTAGGATATGGTGCAGCGCTCGTTTACCGACCAGTTTTTCTATCTTGGTATTAAGTGTTTTAACCGCATCATCGATAGTACCGCCTTTCAAAATCCCCCGGCACCCACGGCAATAATAGCGACTGTTCAGACAAACGGCATTGCATCCGCCTTGGATTACCGGGCCGAGGCAGGGTTGCCCCTGTTGCAGTAGGCATGGGTTACCGTTGCTCTGGCATTCGTAGCAGACCGGGCGATGGGAAAGCTGTGGTTCAATGCCCTGAGCTACATCCGTGAATACTTTCAAAAATTCTTTGTTATCAATCGGGCATCCCGGAATCACCAGATCAACTTTAACATAACGGGAGATCGGATGAATGTCCGGATTGTATATTTTTTTATTTTTGGGATAAACGTACGTGGCCTTTTTCTTTTTATCCACATAGTTTTTGATTCCCGGCACAACCCCTAAAGCCGCGCAACTGCCTACCGCCACCATATAGTCGGAACGCTCGCGCATTTCCTTCAGAACTTTCGTATTCTCTAAAGTTAAAGGCGCACCGTCCACAAATGTTATATCATAATGTCTCTTTCCCTTCATCTCCTCCAGAAAATGATGTTCCCCCAATTTGTAATGATGTACCAGAGCGTTAAAAAATTCTCCCCCTAAATCAAGCATGGCAAAAGAACAACCCTCACAACCAGAAAGACTGAGGAATGCAACAACCGGTTTGGTTTTTTTCTTGGCGGGTTTTTTTATCGTTTTTTGCTTGATCATAATGTTAGATTGGCTAAACTAATTGCTTGATTGGTATAAAATGAAAGGTTCTTTGCCTGCAATGGTGTTATTTTTTCACAGACCGCGTTCCAATGAAACGTTACCAGATCCCCTGTATTAATTTCTGCCTCCATTGACTGCCCGTCCACTTCCGTCAGTATTTCTTTTTGCTTTTTTTCGCCTTGTGTAAGCTTGCCTTCGACTATCCCTAAGGGGGAATATTCAACCAGTAGTTTGTCCGGCATCTTTTTGATCACCTTCCCGCAACTGATACAACAGTTATCCATAGTTTCAACAGTATGATTGATGGATAGGTGGCCGGTTCGGCGGAAAATATTCAAAACATGAAATGAATGGTGCGGTTTGGCTCCCATCGGCAGTTTACCGTAAACATATTGGAGCGATTTTCGGTCAATTTTCTTCTGTAAGGAAAACTCATCAGTTAAATATTTGTAATATTGCTTTGCGGAAACGCTTTCCAAAAGATTATTGCCGATCCAGTAAGCCTCCACCACCTGTTTGTGAAAAGGATCAGGGATCCTGTTGGTTCTGGCGATAAAGTTCAGATACGGCTTCAGTGTCTGAAAATCTGTCAGTATTTCTTTCAATCCGTCATCCTGTTCATCGTTTGCGATATAGCCGATCAAGTTTTTGTTTTCATCAGGCCCGCAGTATCCTAAATTATTCGGCATATACGCATATCGGGCACAGGTAATAATACCTTCCATAGTTTATATTTTATGAATTGGTAAGCAATTCTTTTTTTGATCTCACTGCCGCCAGAGAAAAAACAGCTATACCGATGATTATCAATAATGACCCGACCGCGCTATCCCAAACCAGTGTTTTCTTCTGAAACACTTCATCTAAGAATGTTGTGATCGGCGAAGCAAATACCAGAACGCTGGTTACCAAAGTTGCCGGCGCGCGTTTCAGGGCATGATACCAAGTCAGAACAAAAAGGAATAAAATAGCACCGGTTAGCATTGACCAGCCCCAGCCGGCAAATGAAGCCGATAACAGATTATCAAACCGACTTGTAAACATTAAAAACAATGAGATGAAAAAGATACCGATTGTCATTCTGGCCCAGGCGACGATATTGGGATGGATGGTCTTCAATATCTGCTTAGCCACAATAAATTCCACTGACCATAGTAGGGTTGCTAAAAATACCAGTGTTTCCCCTTGACCCCAGTTGAATTTACTGGGACCCAGTATAATAAAATTACCGAAAAATAACATAACTAATGCTCCGTACTGATACCAGCGGAATTTTTCTTTTAGAAACGGTACAGCTAGTAAAGCAACCCAGATGAATAATGTTTTATGAATTAGTGAAGCACTGGCTGCCGAGGTCAGACTTAGCCCCTTGAAAAACAGCAGAAAAGGGATACCGCCACCGATCAAACCGATTATTCCAAGTTTCATCCAATCGCGTTTTGTCAGCTTCCTGATCTGCCGGAAATTTTTGAATGCAAACAGAACGCCCAACAGCAATACGGCCGTCACAATATTTTTCATGGCAGTGTAGACGAACGGCTCACCGACCGCCGACACCCCGTTTTTGTTTATAAAATTGGCAACTCCGCTGACCAGTGCCGCACCGATTGCAAGTAATATTCCCTTCTGAATCGTTGGTAGTGTTTTTAAATATTTAATCATTCGATAATATTTTAATTGTTTCTTCCGCCTCTTGTTTTGATATTTTTTTTAAGGCTAGATCTCCGTAAACCAGTATCCAATCCCCTTTGACAGCATCCGGCACGGCATCGATTTTTATTTCCACTTTTCTCCCGTTTGCTTCCACGACTGCAACAGTTCCGATTTTTGATATTATTTTTCCCGGCAGTGTAATGCACATATATTTATTCTAAAGCCTCCGGCATTTCCCTGATCTCCGCCAGACTGAATACTGGTCCGTCCTTGCAGACATATTTTTCTCCGATCGCACAGTGTTCGCAAACTCCAATCGTACAGTACATTTTCCGCTCCAGTGAAAGATAAATATCTTCCGGTTTATAACCCTTCTCCAGCAGTTTTGGGATCACATATTTATACATAATCGGCGGACCGCAAACGGTGACAATCGCCCCTTTTGGTGTACTGTGTTTAGCCAGAAGATCGGTAATATTGCCGACCTCGCCATGCCAGCGCGGACCGGCCATGTCCAGAACAATCTGCGTATCATGAAAAGTGCACCATTTCTTGTACTGTGATTCAAATAAAAGATTTTTAAAATTCCTTGACCCGTAAAAAACCTGCACCTGATTCTGACGTCCCCAGTCTTTGCGACAAGCTTCGTCAATCAGCGGTTTGAGCGGAATAATCCCAAGCCCGCCGGCGATTACCAATAAATCGCGTTTTTCTATTTCCTTCATCGGCCAGCCGTTTCCATACGGCCCACGGATAAACAATGTCGATCCGACAGTTTTCTGTTGAATTGCCCGGCTGACCTTCCCCACACCGCGGACAGTAATCTGGACAAATTTCTTCTCAGTAGTGGAGGAATTAATACCCACGGGGATTTCACCGATACCCGGCAGTCCGACTACAATAAATTGACCGGGGATGAAACCGAAATTTGCCTGGCGTTTTCTATCTTTGAATTTTAAAGTAAAGCCTCTTGTGTCAGGAGCGTCTAATATGATTTTTGTGATAGTGGCTGGATAGCTTTCGTAGGGATTTTTCATTTATTTATATTTCAAAGCCGCTTCTAATATTTTTCTGATATCAATTCCCACCGGACAGACCTGAAAACAGCGCAGACACCCGACACAACCCAATATCTGCTCTCTTTCCGGTGTTCTGATGAATTTATGGATATAATAATTCCTCAACCGCTCCGCCTTTGTTTTCAGAAAATTTTCTCCGCCGGCAATAGATGCGAAGTCATCATAAAAACAGGAACTCAATCGGCGCTTGCGGACACCCGTCTGTTCATTACCAATTTCACCGCCCTCATCCACCAGATCAAAACAATAACAGGTCGGGCAGGCAACCGTGCATTTACCACACATGATGCAATCCTTGGCAAAATCTTCCCAGAATTTTTTATCATTAATCACCTTCTTCATCTGTTCCTTCAGTTTCTGCGATTTTGGATCCAGCTTTCCACCTTCGACCGATCCCTTAAAATCGATATGTTCAAAATCGTTAAACCCAAATTTTTCCAGCGTCTTCTGACCAAGTCTGGAACCGGTAAAAATTTTCGGTTCTCCTTTTTTACGGTGATCCAGCAGGATATCAAATTTCAGTCTTTCCAAAACGTTTTCTTCAAAGATATTCAGGAATTTGGCATCCTCCGGTACAACACATTGACCGACGATCAGCGTATTCTGCCGACGTGCCTGATAATGCGGGTCTTTGGCAAACATCTGATCAAAAAGGATCAGCGCCTTCAGATCCACTAGTGATAAGCCAAAAATGACCTGTGGCAAAATTTCCTTTTTTGTTTTAGCACCGGCAAAATCAAAAAGCACCTCATTGTGAGGTAGTAAAAACTGCTTAAACGAATTCCGTGGCAGGCGCAATGATGTCGACAATTCTTTTGCCTCATGAATCCGCTGAAACAACAGCTCGTCCCCCTGTTCCACAGGAGCAAAAACAACATATTTTTTGAGCAGGTGTTCTACAAATTTTGTGGGGTTGAATTTTGCCATAATCTTGTGTGTATTATAACCTTTTTTAACAAATTGATAAAGTAACTTGTAATACCGAATAATTTCAGATACAATTGAATATATTGGCTTATGTCAACAATTTTTTTTACAAAACCTGATCTTCGCGATACAAAAAGAGACCTGAAAAGAATGGTTGACTTTCATGTACATTCAAATTATTCATTTGACGGAACAATTCCGGTCGGCAAATTATTAAAAACCGCACGCAAGCTGAATCTCGGACTGGCAATCTGCGATCATAACGAGATAGAAGGTTCAATGGTGGCAAGTCAGCAGTCTGAAGTTGTGATCATACCCGGTATTGAAGTGAATTGTATGAACGGTACACATGTGCTTTTGTATTTTGAAACTCATACAGAACTGAGAGGATTTTTTGAAAAGGTAGTAAAGCCGAACAAAAAAAGCGGCGCGTTTGTAACCAATCTGCTTCCGGGTGAATTGATTGAAAAAGCTAGGGGCTTCAATTGCATTATATCTATGCCACACCCCTTTGTTTTAGGAAAGGGTGGCGTGCAGAGGGCAATTGCGGCCGGTACAATTAAGGAGTCATTTATCCAGGAAAATGTTGATATCATAGAAGGAATTAACGGCATGGCATCCAGAACACAAAACCAAAGTGCCATTGATTGGGCAAAGTTTCTGAATAAGCCGATGCTGGCCGGAAGTGACGGGCATGTGATCTGGCAAATCGGCACAGTGGCGACAAAAGTAACAGGAACGAATGCGAAAGAAATTTATCATAATCTAAAAAGTGAAAATGAATTGCATGGTTTGGAAACAGGCAGATGGAATAATAAAATGATTACAGTTGTAAAAGAAATGCACCTGCTTTCACGCAAAGAAGGAATTAAAATCCTTTCTAATCAAATAATTAGGAATATTAAAAAGAAATGAATGCATTAACCAGGTTTCTCCAGGGTATTTTGAAACATGTCGACTTAGGCTTACAAAAAATTGCCAGGCTAATTCCCAATACGATCACACCGAATTTTCTTACTCTGCTCCGCATCATTATGTTGGCGCCGATTATCTTAGCAATTCAGCAGGAAAACTATATTCTGGCAACAATCCTATTTCTTTTTGCATATGCCTTAGATATTCTGGACGGACCGCTGGCGCGGGTAAAAAACCAGATCAGCGAGTTTGGCAAAGTTTTTGATCCGACAGCGGATAAAATAGTTTTTATTACTGTATTAATAATACTCGGTTGGGAAACACTACCACACGTGCTGATTTATATAATTATCGGACTGGAGGCATTCCTGGTATTACTGGTTGTACTGTTCGCACCACTGGCAAAAAAAATAAGGGTAGAATTCCAGCTGGGTGCGAATGTTTACGGTAAAATAAAAATGCTGTTTCAAACTGTCGGTACAATTGTTTTATTCATTACACTACTGATAGACGCTAATACAACAGCTGTTACGGTGATTTTCAGTATTGCATCTGTCTTCAGCGCTTTAAGTATCCTTGGTCACCTTTTGGCAGTTAAAAGAATACCAAAAACCCCTTCGGCATAAACCAACGGGGAATTCTTTGTAAACCGCTTACCTTAAGCGGTTTTATTGCGTTGAATTTGTATTGCTGTTAACAACGTCCAACTTCTCAATCACAATCCCCCTTCCGCTGGCCGCTACGTCATTTTCCAGATCCGTAGTGATTACCCGGTCGTTTACTAACACATCAAGGCCGGTAAAAATGTCGCGTGCCGATAAAATACTTTCCTGAGTCAGCATAACTAATTTTCCGACCTGGCTGATTGTCGGCGTAATACTGACATCAAACGTTGCTTCGGCAATCGGCAAGAGTGTTCCGGAATTGGCCGGCAGTTCCTGAATTTTCCAGGTTACTGTCCGGGTTTCGCGATCAAATGTCACTTTAGTATCTGCGCTTCCGGATGCGTTGCCATTCCAGTTTACATCCTCCGGCAAAAGCGTGGTTATTTCAACATTTTTAAGATCATTGTAAAGATTGGATACTGTCCAGAATATCCGATAGGTTGTTGCTTCGCCTACCATCGGCGGTATCGGTCCTGTGCCTAATTTTTCAAAATCGTCAGAATAATATTTGGCTTCAGCTTTTAGCTCCACCTTGCTGTTCATTTTCACTATTACGTGGTTGCTTTCGCTCTTTACCTCAAAATTTCCCGTGTCCTCAGCCTCCAGTGATTTTACACTCGCATAAACATCCACAGAAAAATTGTTATCGGAAGATTTTTGCGGTGAAAGTGAAGAAATGACAGGAATCTTAACGGAAATATTTCCGGTCGCTCCGGGAACGATGGACGCGAGCTCCTCCATTTCCGTGGAGCTCCAGGTTATCGTTTTCTGCTCTTCATCAAAAATACCATTGTGTGAATCTTCAATTGAAGCAAAATTTAAAATCTGTGTGTCAGCAGTAAAATTCGCCTGAATCACCACATTATCCAGCTTCAAGTCGCTGGCATTCTGATATGCAATATTAAACTCCAACATATCATCCGGACTGACCGAATGTTCCTGGTTAAATCCATCCACGGTAAACTGCAAGTTTAGCTCCGGTTTGACGATAAATACCAGTGCTGTCTTTTCGTTCTGTAGACGGAATACTCCGTTATCCATAACAATACCCAACTGAATCTTTAACTCCTGTGTATCACCAGGATTACCGGTAAACACACCCTTCAATTTAATAATTTTCTCCTCATTGGCATTCAGCGTCTCTAGGAACCAGGATTGTTTATCTTCAGACACTTCCGGGTCGGAACTGTTGATTACGAAACCTTCCGGATAGCTGGCAGTTATTTTTACATTGGTCAGGTTTATTTCGGAATTATTCTTGACAGTGATATCTATTTCCGTTTCCTGCCCGCTAACTATCCGGAGCGGTGCCTTCAGAGCCAAATCAAAGATGGATGACGTTATTTCCAAAGAATGCGATGCTTTTTCCCTGAATGAAGAACTGAAATTGGCAGGCATATAATCCATTGTCGCCTGGAATGTTTTCGTTTCTTCAATCTCACCAATCACCTGTCCGTAAATTTTTATTTTACCGCCCATTCCGCCCGGTATACTTTTTAACTGCCAGAAAGTATGCGCTTCATTGGCGGCGGCCGGTTCAGAATGTGAAAAATGAAAACCTTCCGGATACATCAGGGTTACATCCGCATCGTTGATTGCCACGTTTTCTTTATTCAGATATGTCACCTCAAACAATACTTCTTCGCCGGACGAAATTTCCTTCGGCGCTGATATGGAGAGTTCAATACTCTTCCCACCGGTATTATTGCCGCGGTTAAAAATAAAAAATCCGGCGACGCTGGCCACGGCGATCATAAATAATAAAGCAATGCCAAAATAACCCATCAGTCTTTTCTTGGTGAGCTTCTTCCGATCCAACTTCGTCATATCAGTTTTAACCGTTTGATCTTCGCGGTAGATGGAAGTTATCGTTTCCAGACCTTCTGAAACAGCATCTTTTTTCACACCACTATTATCGTTCAGCTTTTTTGTATTATTGCTATTTGAATCAGAAACCGGAATGTCTTTTGATTTTTTTTTCGCCATCACGATCAATTATTAACAATAAGCTTGGAAAGAAAAGAATAAGAATACATTTGTCGCTCGCTGATCATCAGGATAAAACTGTTTACAATTTTTCTGACCTCTGCGGAAATTACCGGATCAAGATTTTTCAGCTTGATATTTGAAATTGTCTGCTGGTTGATCAGGCGCAGTACTTTCAGTGCTGTGACGGAAATCGGATACAATGACTGCTCTTTTTGCTTACACTGCGGACAGACAATGCTTAAATGCTGATCGCTGACAAAGTTTTTTTCTGCTTTAACATCTTTTTTGCAATAGAAACATGCGTTGAAAACCGGAGCAAAACCCTGTGAAGCACAAAGCTTTAGAATATATGAGAGGGCGATTAATACTTGGTCGTGGATATTCGCACTATGCTTGTTCCGCAAAACGTATTGGTCAATGGAATTATAAGCTTCTGATATCAGCGCAAATACTTTTGGATCCGACTGGTGGCCGTGAATAATACTGTCTACCGCTTCATTAAAATATACTGATAACGCGATGCTTTCCAGATTTGATTTCAGATTGGGAAAATTTTCCAAGAGTTTCGTTCCGGCAATCCGGTCCTGCACTTTTCCCTGTGCCACCATCACGTCGACCACACCGAACGGTTCCAGATGACCGGCCATTTTACTGCCTATTTTCCGAGCACCTTTGACAATCAGATCAACCTTGCCTTTTTCCTTGGTGAACAGCGTCAGGACCTGGTCGTACTCGCGAGTGTCTCTTTTTCTCAATACAATTGCTTCCGATCGATAGGTAGCCATATCAGCTTTTTTTCTCAATCCCTAGTGTTATTAATTTTCCGTTTACATTTACTTCTTTTTCAAAATCTGCTTTTCTCTTTTTATCGTACGCCTGTACTGATACGGCGATTGTTTCCTTGAGCAATGATTCTTTGAAGAATTCAAAAAACTTCATCAAATATTCGCTTTCAGTTTTATAATATACTGCAATGCTATCCTGAATAGTTAAACCGGCTTTTTTTCTGATGCTGTTGATCTGCCGGACAATCTCTCTTAAAATCCCCTCTTCAACCAATTCGTCGGTCAAAGTTGTATCCAGAGCGATTTTAATTTCTGTTTCTTCCTTCCTGATCCAATCTACGCCTTCCGGCAGTTTGCCGTTGTGTTTTTGATGTACTTTCGTAACCTCTTTTACATTCAGCTCATCCTGAAGAATATCAGAAAATTCTTCCTTGAATTCTGACGCGATCACCAGCTGACTTAACGGCTGCCGGACTTTGATCTTGGCTTCAGCGCGCGCAGCATGAGCCAATTCGGCGATATTCCGGACACGTTCCATTTCGTCAATCAGCTTCTGGTCAACGGGAGTTTTGTCTTTCGACGGCCAAGTTTCGAGATGCACGGACTCCTGCCAATCAGTCTTATACTCACCCATCACCGATTTCAATTCCTGATATAGTGTTTCGGCAATGAACGGCATGAAGGGAGCCAGTACTTTCGTCAGTGTCAGTAAGACATCCGCCAGCGTTTCCAATGCCGCCAGACGGTCTTCGGAATCTTTCGGCTGTTTGAACCGGTCTCGGGACCTCCGGACATACCAGGTTGAGAGATCCTGAACAAAGCTTTCTATTTTCCTGCCCGCTTCGGTAATCTGGTATTTATCCAGAGAATCTGTCACCTCATCAACCAGTTTGTGCGTTCTTGCCATAATCCAATGATCCATTAAATGTCTGGATAAGGTTTTTTGCTTTGGCATTCCTTCCTTAGCGAAGGTTTTGAAAAACACCACCACATTCCAAAGAATCAAAAGTTGTTTTTTTACAACTTCGTTCACACCAATTTCATCAAAATTTTTCGATTCACCCGGCTGGTTTATTGTATAGAGATACCAGCGCAGAGCATCTGCTCCGTATTTATCAATCACATCCCAAGGATTAACCCCGTTACCCTTGGACTTGCTCATCTTCTGACCTTTTTTGTCCAGAATCAGTCCTAAACAAATAACATTTTTATATGGTGCATCTTTTTCAAGTAGGGTTGCCACCGCCAGCAGGGTGTAAAACCAACCGCGGGTCTGGTCAATCGCTTCTGAAATATAGTCAGCAGGATATGCTTTGTTTGCATCAATCAGATCTTTATTTTCAAAAGGATAATGCCACTGCGCATACGGCATGGAACCGGAATCAAACCAGGCATCCAAAACTTCCGGTACACGTTTCATCTCACCGTCACATTTTGCGCATTTAAAAGTCATTTTATCAATAAACGGGCGGTGCGGGTCAAATGACTTTGCTAATTTCTTGCCGGAATATTTCGCCAGTTCTTCATATGATCCGATACAGATTCTATCCGTGCATTTATCACATTCCCAGATCGGAAGCGGTGTACCCCAGTAACGTTCGCGGGAAAGTGCCCAGTCTTTAACTTCATTGATCCACTCGCCAAAGCGCCCTTCCTTGATATGGTTCGGTACCCAGTTAATCGTCCGGTTATTTTTAATCAACTGCTCTTTAACCGCGGTCATTTTGATAAACCAAGAATCTTTCGCGTAATATAATAGCGGGGTACTGCAACGCCAGCAAAACGGATAGGTGTGTTTGATCGTTTCTGCCCAGTAAAGCAGATCGCGGTCCTTTAAGTCCGATACGATTCTGGGATCAGCAGTTTTCACAAACAGACCTGCGAATGATCCGGCTTCCTTGGTGAACTTCCCTTCCAGATCAATCAGATGATGTTTCGGCAGATTATTTGCTTTGCCCAGTTCAAAGTCGTCAACTCCGTACATTACCGCGGTATGCACAATGCCTGTACCGTCATCGATGGAAACAAAGTCCGCCGGCAGGACATAGTGCGACTTTTCTTTATGCTGAACAAAATTATAAAGCGGTTCGTATTCTAAATTGACCAGGTCTTTCCCTTTTATTTTTTTGATCACTTTATATTTTCCACGCAGTACGCCCAAGCGCGCTTCCGCCAGAATTAATATCTCTTTGTGGTGTTCAACTTTAACATAATCCACTTTCGCTCCCACCGCGAGTGCCACGTTGGAAGGCAGAGTCCACGGCGTAGTAGTCCAGACTAGAAAATATTCGTTTTCTTTTGTTCCTTTAACTTTAAACTTGATAAAAACTGACGGATCTTCCGTATCTTCTTTATACCCCTGAGCCAGTTCGTGCGAAGAAAGCGTAGTCCCGCAACGCGAACAATACGGTACAACTTTATAATCCTTATAAAGCAGTCCTTTGTCCCAGACTTGTTTAATAGTCCACCAGAGAGTTTCAATATAGCCGTTGTCATAGGTCACATACGGATTTTCCAGATCAACCCAATAGGCGATTCTTTCCGTCATCTTCTCCCACTCGTCCTTGTATTCCCAGACACTTTCTTTGCATTTCTTATTGAATTTTTCAATGCCGTATTTTTCAATGTCCGGTTTGCCGGAAATGCCCAGTTTCTTTTCAATCTCCAGTTCAACGGGCAACCCCTGCGTATCCCAACCCGCTTTGCGGTTCACACGGAACCCCTGCATCGTTTTGTAACGCGGAATCAAATCCTTAAAAGCTCTGGCTAAGACATGATGAATCCCCGGCTTACCGTTGGCGGTCGGTGGACCTTCAAAAAAGATAAACTCTTTGCCGGTATTTTTTTCAATACTTTTCCGGAAAATATCTTTTTCCTTCCAATACGAAAGAATCTCCTCTTCGAGTTTGGGGAAATTCACACCAATAAATTCGGGTTTTTGTTTATTTTTTTCCATATAATATTAATAATCATGTTCATTATAATAGAAAAATTGTCCTTTGACAACATGGTCTTTAAATGACATTAAGCACCTCCCCCAGGAAATTATTTCTCAATCTAATAACCCTGCAAGTCCTTCCCCTCCTTATCAAGGAGGGGAGCAGATTATTGTTACTATTTAAAATCATGTTCCGGAGGGGTGGTAAACCCAAGGGTAATTGACAGCAAAACCGTGAAAAACTCTCTATTTTATACTACTTTTCACGGTTTTGGCGCCAACTTCCCATATTCACCCGAATTCAGTGATTTTTGACCAGGTGGAAAACAGAATGCATATTCAAAAAGTCCTGCTTTGACAACGTGTATAACTATTGGTAAGCTAGGAAACTTTCCGAAGTAAATTGACAACCCGAAACAAGGGGGTAAACCCGTGTCTTCAAGTACCCTACTGGGTGTAGTAAGGTTCGTTCGTCGTATCAGCTTCCTGCCGAAAGACGAGCAGCTTTACCGCCACCTGCAGAGCATGGTCGACCTGATCGCGGTCAGCTCAGCGGAGTTGAGACTGATGATCAACGACGGCCTTACGAGGGATGAGCGAAATCTTCACCTTAGAGAGATCATACGGGCGAAGACTTCCGGCAAACAGGCACAAAGGACGATCAACGACATCGTCAATCGCGCTGTCATCACACCCTTTCCCCGACAGGAGATTACCGGGCTGGCCGACATGCTCCAGGACATCCTGGGTTCGCTCAAGATGGCAGCTAACCTGTACTTCTATTTCCAGGTGGAAAACCCGCCTGATGAACTGCGCCAGATGGCTGAGATCGTTGCCGCTTCCGGACAGCAGATCGCCCTGATCATCAGTCCGCTCCAGCAATTCAATCACCCCGAGAGCGTCTATCACGCGATCGAGGAACTGGAAAGCAGGGCGGATGATATTCGAGCCATTCGGATGCCGATGATCATCTTCAGAGCAACTACTCTGGATGAACTGCGACGTGCTTACGCTCTGATGAAAGTCATCGAGGTACTGGAAAAAACAACCGACATCCTGAAAGGTGTCACCGTAAAGGTGAAGGGGGTGATTGACTCCCATGTCTAGCGAACTCCTGCTTCTGATAATGGTGGTGATTGTCGGACTGGCCTACGATTTCGTGAACGGTTTTCACGACGCGGCCAACGCCATCGCTACCAGCATCTCCAGCAACTGCCTTTCGCCGAGAACGGCAATCCTGCTGGCGACCTGTTTCAACTTCATCGGCGCGCTCTCGCATACGGCGGTAGCGTACACTATCGGAAAGGGGGTTGTGGAATCCAATATCGTTACCCAGCCGATCCTTTTAGCTGCACTGCTGGGGGCGATCGCCTGGAACCTGATCACCTGGCGTCTCGGCCTGCCGTCTTCTTCAACTCACGCGTTGGTCGGCGGTCTGATCGGCGGCGCCCTGATTGCCACGAACTTCAACTGGTCGGTACTGCTCATGCCCGGCATCACTAGGATCGCCATCGCAATGGTGCTCGCACCGTTCGCGGGACTGCTCCTTAGCATGCTGGTCATCGCCGCGATCATGTGGCCGCTACACTGGCTGAAGATCAACCACCGGCCGTTCAACAAGCGCCTGAAGAAGCTCCAGATATTATCCGCTGCGTGGATGTCTTTCTCCCACGGGATGAACGACGCCCAAAACGCAATGGGTATCATCACCATCGCGCTGATGACCTACGGAGCAATCAGCGAGTTCCACGTGCCGATGTCCATTCGGATCCTGTGTGCCTTTTCCATGGGCGCGGGAACAATGTTCGGCGGCTGGCGGATCATCCGCACAATCGTCAACCAGCTTTCCGGAAAGGAAACACTCCCTGTACAGGGCTTTGCCGCGCAGACTTCGGCCGGCGGAGTGATTCTGATTTCGTCCCTGCTGGGACTGCCGATCAGCACTTCGCACGCTATCTCAAGCTCGGTAATCGGCACCACAGCGGCCAGCCGGATCGGCGCTGCCAACTGGCGCGTCGGCGGGCAGATGGTAGTGGCCTGGATCATCACCGTTCCGGCCGCCATGCTGTTCGCAGCGATCTTTGAACTGCTCATCACCTACGGGCAAAATGCTCTTTCCTGAACCGTACATTCGCAAGTACGGTTTTTTTTGAAATAAAAAAATAACTATCATCTTCAGGCTTTATCTTGTCATCTTCGGATTTGAATACTGTCATCTTCGGGCTTGCCTGCCCCACTGCCTAACAGCAGTTAGGCGGCCGGGGACCCGGAGATCCACAATATTTCCTGATTCCAATAATCTAATATCTCATGAGCGAAAGAAGAGAGTCGAAGGATGTGCGTAGTTCCGCCCTCACACCAATAATAGTATTATTGCTATTGTTTTGATTTTTATATTAATTGGTGTGTAGGGCCGGGGGTCTTCTCCTGTTTCTTTCTATTTTTCTATTATGTGACCCCGGGCCCCAGAATTTTATTTCTGTGTTTTACTTATTATTCTTTGTATACTTGCATTTCGGATATGCAGAACAACCATAGAAACTACCAAATTTACCTGAGCGTTCTACAAGAGCACTACCACATTCAGGGCAAATCAAATCAGATGATTGATTATTTTTCAGTCTCTTCTTCCGCTTCATTATTTCGCCTATCTTTTTATCAAGTTTAGACTTTATTAATACAATAGCAACTGATATAAAACCACCTATAAGGATGAACGGTATTATTGTACGCGCATAAGTAGAGGTTAGTATTTTTGTAGCATTTATAATTTCTGGGTCTGCGGCCATAGTATTTTAATTAATAATCAAATCGTTCTCAAGGGTTGGAACGGTAATAATACCACCATTTTGATAAGCATCCACCCTATTAAATATAATGCCATAAATAGTTCTACCTTCAACAATATAACGATTATGATATTCACCTTGCCAATCCTCCATTTCTGTAATTTGATAGCGCAAAACAGCCATTCTTTCTATTGGATGATCAAAATGCGTATCAACTGCCAGTAATATCTCATCTCTGAGTTCATCAGAAATCGCAATACCACTTTTCACTTTTGGCATTAAGAGAGGTGGCAGCATAGCAGACAATACAATTATAGCAATAATGCTAAGTGTAATGTAAAGTTTTTTGTAACCATGAATTTTTTTCTGATGTAATAAATCATCTTGAATTGACGGTCTGGGATAATTTGGTTTAATCGGAGGAAAATTGATTCCTTCAGTCTTTACATCAACATCCAGCATCTTCCCTATTTTTTGAACCACTTGTGTCGGGGTAAATTTCGCCTTAACTAAGTATTCTTTCATACCTAATTCCATTCCTCGCTTTACATCCAGTTCTTGACTCAAACTAGTAAAGCCGATGATCGGAATAGTGTTTATTGCTTCATCTGCCATTATTAATTTGGTCGCTTCAAAGCCATCCATTATTGGCATTATTACATCCATGATAATCAAATCAGGTTTTTCGTTTTTGACAATACTTGCAGGATCTTTAGTCGGATTTTCATAATTTACATATTCAAATCCAACCTTTTTGAATTTGATTGCATACATTCCTGTCAGAAATTTGTCGTCTTCGAAATGGAGGATTTTAGGCATAATGCTATTCATTGTTATTATATGATTCGATTTCCATAAATATTATTAATCATGACTCAACACATCATTCAGATTCCAAAACATGCTACTTACTTTTTACCACCCCTGCTTGTGCTTCGCGATAGTACTTTTCGGTGGACAGACGGTGGGACTATATAACAGTTTCATTTTGACTATTATTCCATAATTTATCAAGATCCACAGTATCGCTCTGTGGGCGTTCATTTTTATCAAGCAATTCAACCTTTATCGACAATGGAAATTGAGTCATTTGCCCTGCGATAAAACAACAACCCACAGAAAGATTAGAGATCGAATCAAAGGAAAGCTTATCAAGATAGCTAACAGCTTTGTTTACTGCTCTCAAATCATTTTCATTCATCAACCGATGAATAAAATAATTATGTAGTTGTGAAATAATAGTAGGTGAAATGTCTGACGGTCTCTGACTGGCAACTGTTAAAAAAACACCAAACTTTCTTCCTTCTTTTATTATTTCTTCAAATGTTTCCAGACGATAATCTTTCCAAGATTCCGATTCTCTGTTGGAATTTTCTGAAAGAATATTGTGAGCTTCATCAATTATGATATTTAGAGAATTATCTTTATCGGTGTCTCTTTTGTTTTTCTGCTCATCATAATTTGTTTTGCAAATTAAAAGTGGTATGACTTTTTTGATTTCTAAATCTACATTTTTGAGATCAATAATTTGAATGTTGGAACCCGTTTCTTCTTCTAGAGACTCCTTAATATCAAAAACCTTATTCAACATATCAAATCTTTTTTTAAGCCTCCCAATCAATGGACTAATATGTTCTTGATTTGCATATCCATTTAAAATCTCAAAATAGTATTGATCAAGTATCTTAAACTGGATTTTTTGAAGATCACTTAGGGTTGTGTCCATCAACGCATTAAAATATCCATCCACCCCAATAAACTCACTCTCATATCTATCCGCATATCTTGGACTTTCACCTGCGTTTTCATAGTAAAAAGAACAGTTATTATTTCCGTGATATTTCAAATCATCAATATTCTTACCGTCGTTTATAATCTTAAATCCAAGCTGTTCAAAATCTTTAACATATTTTTTCAAAAAGGGAACATTGAAGTTTTTATCATTCATTACCAAAATATCTTTCAGTTTTTGGTTGATGCTTTGAATTTCCTTGGCATAATTTTCATTATCCGTATCAAACCAATCCCTACTATCTATCGCTCTGTGTAAAAAAGGTTGCTGTGTTTTCTCTGTGGCATCGAGCAAAATTGACAAAAGCTCAAGTTTTTCAATTTCTGTTTTCAATATGGGATATTTTTCACCCGTACTATCTTTTGTTCTCAACTTATAAACGATTTTATTTTCCGTTAATATTTCATCATCGTCATCTTTTGAATACTCTCCATTGAAATCTATAAAAACAAACTTAGACTTAGTTTTGAAATTATCACTCAATTCTAACTTAAATAATTCCGTGTACATCTTTGCGAGTGTATTGGATTTTCCTGAGCCCGTATTACCAAATATTCCAATATGTCCTGCAAATAGTTTTTTGACGGATATAAAAATATTTTGAGTCTCCTCGTCTATCAAAGATCCAAGATGTACGGAAAGTTCTTCTTTATCAGAAAGTTCGTGAAGCGTTTCGAATTCTTCCCTTGAAAGCAGTCTGCACTCGCTTCCAATAAGAGGCATTTCTTTTATGCCGTGTTGGAATTTTTGATCATTATCATAGAACCCAAAAACTGAAACATTGAGAAAACGGTTTATTTTCTGCTTTTCGTTCGTGTATTTCTTGTTTGTTTGATATTTATCTTCTTCAAGATATTCTCCCTCAACCTTACAAATAATTTCAGTAAAACCTTTGATGATTTTTACATAGTTGGAAAGTCCAACAGATACATTTTTTATAGTTCTTCCATTGAAAAACAAATGGGGAAGATTTTTGTCTTTATTTATTTTAACGGCAATATCTTTTCCTTTAACACTAAAAACGCTTCCGATTATAAACACAGAATCATTAACAAGTTGATCTTGTAAATTAAACTTGCTCTTCATTTTCATATTGCTCAGAAATATCACTATTTACAAAAACCTTGGAAAGATAATTGGTAGCTTCCTCAAAAGAAAAATTTGGTTTCGGCGAAATTACATATAGGTTGGGGTTTTTCTTTTCTTCGAATTTATCTGCTGATTTATCATATTCAGAATATGAGAAATAAACAACTACCAAAGTTGGATTTGACTTCATCACGCCGTTTAAGAGATTTTTGATATGCTTGTCCGCCAAAGAAAATCCTACAAGGATTAAAACGCTGTTTTCTTTTTCTAATTCCAAGGTGAACTTCCGTAACATTGATGCGTAATTTGTATCAAGCACAGTCTCAAAATGTTTCTCTGCATTAGGATTTATAACAGCAATTTGTTTGTATCCCTTGTTAAAGTCATTTCCTTTTTTATTCCCAAGATCATCTGCAATATGAGCACCTTTTGAATAGACAATAACATCGTCTTTTGTCTGCCAAGAAACCGACCCATGAAGTTTGATAATGTTAAAAAGCGGGATATCTGATGTGTTATCAAATTGTAAACTCTTATATCTTTGAATTTTATTGAAGTTTGCAACATTAAAAATAGGATTTATTTGACCAGCAAATCCGTCATTATATGGAATATCAAGACGCTCGCAAGAATCCTCCATGAACATATCAAAATTTGTGGTAAAAATATTTACCTGCTTATTTACGATATGTAGAGAACGACTAGAAATTGTGTTAGCCCAAAATCCTAAAAATGAATCGTAATTTTGTCTTGTCTTCGCTAATTTTTTCTTCTCGGTTTTATCAACCTCGTGTGATTTATTAAGTATGGCTTTAGATTTATTTATCAATTTAAAGTAGTCCTTCTGTGCTTGCAATTTGGTTGCCCCTACATTCATTCGATTTTCTATATCTTTGAGTGTTGTAAGATAATCAAGCGAACAGCCAGACCCAATAAGTAGATTGATATGTCCGCTTTGTATTATTTCTTTCAGCTCATTATTACTAATCACTTTCATATTATAAAGCACAATAATTAACTATATCCCAACACTACTCCTACCAAAGCCAAAAATCAAGAAAACCGCTTTTTATGCGGTTTTTGATTAATTACTCTCCTTCATTATTTTCTAGAACTCTCAGTAATTTATTCAGGACACGTTCAGGTTTTTTATTCATTTCATGCTCCCAAATCCGTAAGACTTTCCAACCCTTGCTTTTAATTTCCCTAGCATCCTTCAGGTCTCTCTTCATATTATTGTCAATTTTTGTTTTCCAGAATTTCCTGTTTGTCTTAGGATATGACCCGCATTTTGGGCAACCATGCCAGAAACATCCATCAATAAATATTGCTGTTTTCTGTTTTAGGAAAACAAAATCCGGAGTCCCTCTCAGTTTTTTGTAATGTCTTCGCCATTCAGTTATTTTATTTTTCTTTAAAAGACACAAAAATTCCAGCTCTGTCGATCTGTTACCTATACTCCTGACCGCTGACATATTTATAGATCTTTGTACTTTCGTAATTCTGTCCGCCATCAATCTATTTTACAAACCTAATTTGTAGATTCAGATTCATATAATATTTGTTTTTTTCCTTATATATTTTTCCAAAACCATGCCGTGTAGTACTGGCAGTTTCAAATCTGGTGTTTTTAAACAGATAGTCCATAAATTTATCTCTATTATAAACATGATAACATACAATATCCCCGTTTTCTTTTACAATGATATAACCTCCACTTGTCTTCATTAATCCATCCCAATTGGTGTTGGGCGTCATACCTAAAGCTATGGCAATTAAAAACTCCTTTATATTAAGCATAATTGTGTCATGTTCCATATCAATATCTGACAATAGATCTTCATCTTCAATTAATTCGCTGTATATATCCTGTAAAGTTGATCCTCTTCCTTCATAGTAAATTATCAGCATGCTGGAAATTATTTTCGGGAAAATAGAATCAATTTTTCTCAAGTTACTGCTAAAAGTATTATTCCCAACCTTTTCAAAAATTAACTTCCCACCCTCATTTTTTATACCTGATATCTTTTCGCTGAATCTACTTTTTGAATTTAATATATTTAATGTCTTTTTATCAATTGAAAGGTTTAAAATTTTATAAACAAAATTAGTCGTTTTCCCGGCATTAAGTAATGTTGAAGGTGCGCCAATCATAGATTTTATGCTGAAACCGACCTCAGAAGGACTTGGTGTTTTTTGATCGTATAGAATAACACTGATATCTGACTTATTTGTTGATTCTGATTTTATCTTAGAACAATGTAGGATATCCATAAGATCACTGCCAATGTCAATACTGAAAGCTCCCTTTGAACCATTTTTTATTCTATTAAATAAGTTTATTGATTTAGTACTGATATCTGAATTTAGGATAGTGTCAATAATATTTCCATTTTCATCGACGATACTTATTGTATTCTCGTCTTCCGAAATATCATATACTTTTTTTGATGAACCAAGCTCATTTTTAATGACATACAAAACCAGATAGAACCTGTCACTGATTATTTCCAGATTTTCATCAGCAGCAAATAATTTTCTGTCAGTCAGTATTTTCAAGAAAGCATAAAATTCGCTCCACTCACCCTTATTTCCTTTTTTATCCTTATTTTGCATAGTGTCTGTCTAAAGTCTTCACTATTTCACGTGCAACTGCTGTTATTGCAGGTACCGCAACACTGTTTCCAAGCTGTTTCATGGCCTGTGCTTCAGATACAGGAAAATGAAAATCTTTCGGAAATCCCATCATTTTTTTTCCTTCTTCAGGAGTCAGCCTTCTTCTCTTTCCGTCGACTATATATGAATCCCAGTTTCTTCTGTCGTTTATACCTGAAGCTCTACCGCCGACTCTTAATGTATAACCGATTTCCCTGTCTACCTTACCGCCGAATATATCGGACATCGTTGTTTGTAATTTAATTGGTTCAGGAAATTTGAATTGTATTTTTTTATTCTTGAATCCCACCATGTATATACGTGGCCTGTGTTGAGGCAGACCAAAATCCGATGCTCTAACTAATTGTGGGTAAAATGAATATCCCAGATCATCCTCAATAATATGTTTAATAGTTTGAAACGTTTTCCCGTTGTCATGTTTTTCAAGATGCCTGACATTTTCAATAAAAAACGCCCTGGGTTCTTTTATACTAATAATCTCGGCGATTTTAAAGAACAGATTACCTCTTGAATCTTTGAAACCGCGTTTGTGTCCGGCCTGACTGAACGGCTGACATGGGAATCCTCCTGTTAGTATATCAAATGAAGGTATTTTTTTTACATCCACGCTCATTATATCACCGACAAAATTACCTGATTTGAACAGATCGGGTTCTTTCTTTTCAAAATAGTTTTTATATGTCTGTTGAGCATACTTATCCCACTCACTCACAAAAACACACTTAGCACCAGCTTTATTAAATGCAATATGAAAACCGCCGATACCGGCGAATAAATCAATAAATGTATATTTTTTGGATTTAGTTTTCAGCTTTTTCTTATTTTTCAAGGTCATAGATCTATTATAGCATTTACGGAGTAAACAAAAAACCCCACTTATTATTAAAACCAAATTAAATTACCAATGGGGGAAATATAAAACCTGGGGCCCGGGGATGCACGGAAGGATGACAGTGAGTGGAAGGATAAGACCCCCGAAATAATGCACCTAAGTTAATAGGAGTAGGATTGCCACACCTTGTCACACAAGGTTCGCAATGGTTACTGTTTGTTGGAACGGGATTGCTTCGTCATCCCGCCAAGGCGGGATTCCTCGCAATGGTTACTACTATTTACCCTATCCCCGTCCGCCTTGGCTTCGCCAAAGGCGAGCCTGCCCGACATGCTGTCATTGCAGGCGGGCCGGGCGGGCCTACTCCCTAAAATAACCTAGATTCAATCTCACTTAATTTCAACGGTATAAAAATTGTTTTATAACTATCTGTCTGCCCCTGAAGAATTTCAATATCCGTTTTCCTCAGTTCAAGGTGTATCGCCAGCAGATTCAGAAGTTCGGTATTAGCCTTCCCCCTTTCCGGCGCAGAATTTAATTTCACTTTCAAAAAATCGCCGAACACGCCGACGATTCTGCTTTCCCTTGATTTTGGAATTACTTTCAAGAAAACGATAGTACCTGTTTCTGATTCCTGATTCCACATATTACTTTTTCACTTTCTTTTTACTTTCTTTTTTTCTGCCCACTTCTTTGTATACGTCAATTGTTTCTTTCGCCACTTTGGTCCAGGTGAATTTTTTAGCCTGTATTAATCCCGCTTTGCTCATTTTATCTCTCTGCCTTTTACTCCCCAATACCTTCGCAATTGCGTTCTGGATGTCTGTTACTTTATTCGGATCCACCAATACCGCGGCGTCGCCGGCTACTTCCGGCATGGATGAAACTTTGGAAGTGATAACCGGTACACCCATACTCATTGCTTCGGCGATCGGCAGACCGAATCCTTCATACAGCGTGGGGAAAACAAAGCAGGTGGCGTTCTTCATCAGCGCCACTTTATGTTCCTGTGAAACATAGTTCAGGAAGCGGATTTTGTAATTGAATTTCTGATCCTTAATCGTCCTGAATATTTCCTCATATTTCCAGCCCTTCAAACCGGCAATTACCAGATCATAGTCTTTGAACTTTTTATAATCCTTCAGCATCAGCGCGTTATAGGCTTTGATCAGAGCAATCAGATTTTTCCGCGGTTCGATGGTGCCGACAAAGAAAAGATATTTATCGGTGATTTTATATTTCTTCTGGATTTCTGCTTTGGAGAATGATTTGGTTTTGCCCGGACCCTTCTGCGGGACAACGCCTTCGTGCACAACGGAAATTTTATTGGGTGAAATTTTAAACAGCTGAATGATATCGCGCTTGGTGGCCTGCGATACCGAGATAATCCGGGAAGCCTTTTTTATGCTTTTCGGCACGAGTATTTTTGTGCTGAAGGACTGTCCGGAAGGAAACCAGGAAGGATGCCGGTAAATCGCCAAATCATGCACGGTCAGTACAATTTTACCGGGATAGGTCAGTGGGCAGGCATAAGCCGGTGCGTGAAAAACATCCAGCTTGCTTTTCATCAGCACCGCCGAAATCAGCATGTGTGAATAAGTGAACGGCAGATATCTTTTATACTGGGAAAAGGGGAAGAATTTGATCCGGACATTTTTCTGTTCGAACTCCTTGGTCTTGCCCGCCATTTTATAATCAAAATACAGATAGTATTCGTTATGCTTGTCCGTCTTCAGAATATTTTTTACCAAAAAATAAGTGTAGTGCCCCACTCCGGCCACTTCACCGTTTGAATTCAATATATTCCTGCAGTCAATTCCTATTTTCATTTTTTTTGGTAATTGGGTTTTTTCTAATTACAAATTACAAGTTACGAGTTACCAGTTACTACATTTTCACTGGAGCACTCACTCCCATTAATGAGAGCGCATTCTGCAGCGTAATCTGAGTTGCCTGTATCAGCTGTAGCCTTTCCTCATTCAAGTTGCCTTCTTCAATTACTTTGCACTGTGCATAAAAATCATGAAATTTCTTCGCAATTTCTATCGTATAAAAAGGCAAGCGGTGTACTTCATAACTTCTGCTGATCTCTTGTAAAAGATCGGGGAATTTGGTCAGCTCTTTTGCCAGAATCAGTTCCGACGGATGTTTCAGTTCCGCCTTAAATTTGTTGAGCGTGCCTTCTTCTTTTTTGAGCTTTTCCATTATACTACAAATCCGGGCATGGGCATATTGGACATAATACACCGGGTTTTTACTGGACTTCTTTCTGGCTAGACTTAGGTCAAAATCCATATGCGTCGAAACGGCATACATCAAAAAGAAGAATCTAGCGACATCCAGACCGACTTCTTCGATCAGCTCCTCCAGTGTGATGAATGTTCCGCTGCGCTTGGACATTTTTACTTCGTATCCCCCTTCTAAGAGTCGCACCAGCTGTACAAAAATCACATCCAGCCTTCCCTCATAACCCAGCGCTTTCAGCGCGGCCTGCAGACGGGGTATTTCGCCGTGGTGATCCGCGCCGAGAATATTTATTTTTCTGGAATTAGTTTCAAAATTAACCTCATGATGGGCAATGTCGGTTGCGAAATATGTCGGCCTGCCGTCTTTCTTAATCAGCACCCGGTCCTTATCATCACCGAACTCCGTTGACTTGAACCAGACCGCACCGTCCTGTTCATAGGTCAGACCCTTTTCTTTCAAATTACTGATTGTCTTTTCAAACCGGCCGGAATCGATCAGTGACTTTTCCGAAAACCACACGTCGTATTTGATATTCAGTTTATTTTCCAAAAACGCTCTGATCTGTTTCAGCATTTTAGTCAGCACGGTCATTTTGGTTTTTTCTTTGATCTCATCAATCTTCTGCGCGCTGTTCAGGGTATAATTTCTCAGGACAAAAGATTTTGCCAGATCCTTTATGTATTCCCCTTGATAGCAGTATTCCGGATAAGGAACCGGTATCCCGTTGCGCTGGAGATATCTTCTCAAAACCGACTCACCCAGGGTATCAACCTGCTTGCCGATATCATTGACGTAGTATTCCCGCTCCACCTGGTAACCGACATGTGTGAGAATATTAGCCAGCGTATCGCCGAGGAATGATCCACGCCCGTTCCCGACATGCAAGGGGCCGGTGGGATTCGCAGAAACAAATTCAACCTGGATTTTCTTCCGGTGGCCGATATTGCTTTTACCGAAATCCTGACCCTTGGTTATAATCATCTGCGTTGCTTCACTCAGCCAGGAGGATTTGAGATAAAAATTAATGAAACCCGGCGGTGCCAGTTCAACTCTCTCAATCATCTTATCGTCTGCGATCCTCTGCCTCAGACCTAAGATTATCTGATTGCCGAGTTCCATCGGATTGCGCTGGAGCAAGCCGGCGAGTTTCAAGGCCAGATTACAGGAATAATCCCCGTGCTGATTATTCTGAGGGTATTCAATTTCTATTTCGGGAATTTCAAAAGCTGCAAGCGTCTGATTCTGTTGCTGTTTAAGAATCTCTTCCGTTATTAAATTTTGTATTTTTTCCTTAATCATTTACTCTATTATAGCTTCTTTGCAGATAAAATAAAATGCTCCGGTGGCCATTTGATATCGGATATGATACCATATCGCCAATCCGGGAGGACAATGGTAGAATTACTATAGATTATCATGAAAATTATAGCAAAAAACAAGCGTGCCTATTTTGACTACTTTGTCGTGGAGACACTGGAAGCCGGTTTTGTTTTGACCGGGGCGGAAGTGAAATCGGTCAAAGCCGGCCATATCAACCTGAAAGGCAGTTTTGTTTCCTTAATCGACGGAATTCCCAAGATTGTGAACTGCCATATATCCTCCTACAAACACGCCAAGACCAAGCAAAATAATTATGATCCGACCGGACCCAGAAAACTGCTGTTAAACAGGAAAGAGGTGTCTTCATTGATCGGATTGTCACAGCAAAGAGGCTTGACATTACTGCCACTCTCTGTTTATACTAAGAACGGATTTGTTAAAGTCGAGCTTGGTTTATGCAAAGGGAAAAAGCAGCACGACAAGCGTGACATCCTGAAGAAAAAAGCGGTCAACAGGGAGATCGCTCAGGTCATCCGCGACAAAACAAGCCGGTAAAAACATCATGGGGATGTTACAAAATCGACAGTAAGTTCATTATAAAACTAGCAAATCGGAGCTCTAGGATCTCCGTCATCAATTCTAGAAAAATCATAAATGCCAAATCATTTATGTCCAAAG
>JBAYGC010000016.1:0-32652 GCA_041666845.1 Patescibacteria group bacterium
CTTGCATAACGTCGTAAGGAATGAATTAGTATATAGTTACTTCGAAATTCGACTAATATTTCTATGTAAACTATACTTATCCCCATTGAATAAGGGACAATGAACCTCTGTACTGTGTAATTGTAATTATCAGTTTTCAGTTGTCCGCGTGTATAATACCATTAATGGTATTTTTGTCAAGTAATCGCGCGTTATGCGGTAATAATTACGCATGAATTTGATATTAGCCATATTACTGATATCATTAAGACAGTATTTACCAATAACATGAAAGCTATGAAAAAGAATTATTTGCTAATAATTGTCGGAATATTAACCATCATCATTGGTGTCATGGCTTTTTTCTTAATGAAAGATAACGAGGTAAATTCTAACAATTCGTTAAATAGTAACCAACAGCAAAATACTAACACGACAATCAATACTAATTACAATTCAAACAGTTCAACACAATCAGATATCCAGGTTACTCAACCGTTACCGGGTGAGACAATCAGCAGTCCATTGACGGTTACGGGCAGTGCAAAGGGCAACTGGTTTTTTGAAGCAGTGTTCCCTATTCAAATAGTTGATGAGGATAACAATCAAATTGGATTTGGAAATGCAGAAGCCATTGGCGATTGGCAGACAGAAAACTTTGTAAATTTTACCGCACAGCTTACATTCACAAAAAGCACAGTCACCAGCGGTTTCATCGTATTACAAAACGCAAACCCTTCCGGACTGAAAGAACTGGAAAAAGAATTAAGGATACCAATAAGTTTTAATGACTCCACACAGAGTGAAGTGGAAATATTTTTAGGAAAAGAGTCAAATCAACAAACTGACTGTAGTGCAGTCTTCGCGGTTAAAAGATCTATTAATAATACCCCACAAATTGCTACCGCCGCCATTAACCAACTGCTAGCGGGACCGACTAATGACGAAAAGACAAATGGTTTTACAACAAACATCAGTTCCCCGGCACGCCTGATTTCTCTGAACATAAATAATGGTACGGCATACGCCGATTTCAGTGCGGAACTGAATAATGTCTCGGGATCTTGTGCTGTTCAAATGGTACGCTCCCAGATTGAAAACACACTGAAACAGTTTAGCACCGTGCAAGGGGTAATAATATCTGTTAATGGGGAAACCGAGGGAATTCTTCAACCATAAACCAAGAAAATATGTTAAATAAAATAACCTGCAACGAAAGCAGGTTATTTAAGTAGTAAAATAATTAACCTATAAATCCGCCAATCTGCTTTTCCCAAAGTTTTTTATATAAACCACCATTATTTTTTATCAATTCCTGATGTGTACCCTGCTCTACAATTTTACCCTCGTTCAATACAATAATTCTGTCCATTTTCATGATTGTAGAAAGACGATGCGCGATAACAATAACTGTTTTATCCTGCATCAAGCTAACTAATGCATCTTGAATCAGTTTTTCCGATTCGGAGTCAAGTGAAGACGTTGCTTCATCCAGCACCAATATCGGAGCATTCTTCAAAATAGCACGGGCAATCGCTACCCGCTGACGCTCTCCACCGGAAAGTTTTACCCCACGTTCACCGACATACGTATGGTATCCATCCGTTAGACTTTGAATGAAATCATGCGCATTCGCCTGCTTAGCCGCCCGAATAATCGTTGTATCGTTAGCTTCAGAATTGCCATACCGAATGTTTTCTTTAAGCGTACGGTGAAATAGTATCGGATCCTGGTTAACTAGCGCAATATTCCCCCAGAGTGATTCCTGAGTTACACTGGAAATCTTTTGATTGTCAATTGTTATTTGACCGCCAGTTAGATCATAATTGCGCAACAATAAATTAATAATAGTGGACTTGCCCGAACCCGAGGGACCAACCAGGGCGATTTTTTCACGTGTTCCTATTTTTAAATTCAAATCCTTAATTACCTTGCGCGTCATATTATAACTGAAAACAACATTCTCAAAAGTAATCATACCTTTGTTTACCTTAAGCGGTAATGCCCCGGGAATATCCTGGATTTCGTGGGGAGTCTCAAGTATTTCTGTCATTTCTTCAGCATCAGCCAGTGCTTCATAATATTTACGGATGATCCGACCAAAATTCCAAAGTCTTAAAATAATATTTAAAAGATATGCCTGTAATAAAACAAAATCCCCTACGCTCAAAATTCCCCTCTGCCAAAGCGACACGGCATAATACATTACCCCCAGTTCCAATCCAGTCATCATTAAGGCTTGGCCGCCTTCAAAATAGTTTGCTAAATTCCAGATGAATTGTTGTAACTTTTGATATTGACTGTTAATCCGGCGGAATCCGCTTTTTTCCTGTTCATAACCGGTAAATAGCTTAACATTCAGATGGTTGGTAATTGTGTCCGCCAACATTCCAGTAACTTTTGAATTCAAAACTGCCCGGCGCACATCAAATTTGAGTTTGTAGCGACTGAATACGTAATTGATCAACAAATATATGACCACCCATAACAAAACCGCCAAGCCCAGTAATAAATTCTTACGGCTCAGTACTGTAACAATCATTATAATATCCACGGTGATCGGCAATAAATCCCAGAAAATCAGATCGGCAATCACTTCAAATGAATGGGAAAATCGGTTGACCTTTTTTACCAGTGATCCGACAAAATTATTGTTAAAGAAGGTAACGGAATGTTTGTGAATATAGGCAAAACAATCATTCAGTAAATCCGCCATGATATGAGTCTGGAAATATGAAACACCAAAACCGGAAGTGCGCCAAAAAACCCAGCTAACCAGATAGACGATCAAGACCTTCAATAAAGCACCCTTTAATTCCGCTATTTTCCCGGCAGTTTCACCCGCCCTCGCTAATACATCAAAAAACTCCTTATAGAATAGTGGCGCGATAAGGTTGGTGATTGAACCGATACTGATTGCTAGAATTATCAATAAAAAAACACCTTGGTATTTTTTTGTCTGATGCCAATAAATCCTGAATGTTTGCTTAGTGTATCTGGCCATAGTTGTTCAGTATAACACATTTACGCTTATTTATAAGAATAACCTACTAAAATTGACTTCCGCATCAAGTTCCGCTAAACTCACTAACTCGTGCAATTCGTTGCATTTTGGATAGATTGTTCGTTTTAACAGATCACAAAAACAACCCCGGGGAGGTGAAATGAACGGAATACTTCATAACCAGATTCTCCTGACAGCAATTGCCGCCAACTTCGCGGCACAAGTGCTAAAAGTAATTATCACGTTCTACACGGAGAGGAGTTTTCAACCCGGAAGGTTGTTTGAGACGGGAGGTATGCCTTCTTCTCATACAGCCGGCATCATTGCGCTCGCATCCGGTCTAGGAATATGCCGGGGATGGGATAGCGCCGAGTTTGCTATCGGCTTTACACTTGCCGCATTCATCATCTACGATGCTGCGAAAGTCCGGCAGGCTGCGGGCAAGCACGCGGAAGTGCTCAATGTCCTGCTTAAAGAGCTGGGGCATCTGCTCGACCGGGAATCTCGACCGCAGGCGTTGAAAACACTTCTGGGACATACCCTGCCCCAGGTAATCGCCGGGGCTTTCATCGGGTTGCTGACGATCGTCATTTCCTTCAGGCCGTTCTAACTGGGACTGGCCTTTTTATTTTCAGCACAAAAAATAAATTTATGATATAATCAGAAAATGAAGATAACAAAAAATTTAAAAGTTCTATACTTTCTCGGATTTGTTCTGGCAATTGCCGCAGCGTTTCCCGGATACATCCGTTCTACCTTTATGGAAGAATTTGTGGATGTCGGTCGGGTTGGTTTATTTTTCTTGGGCGAAGCATTACTTAGTCTGACTGCTATCAATTTTTTTCCTTATTTTATAAAAAAAATCAGTAACTATAGACTTGCGATCATTATTATATTACTACAAATTATCAGTATTATTCTACTGATCACCACCGACTCAATAATCGGTGCATTCATATTCTTTGCCTTAACGGGAAGTTTGGGATATCTGATCTGGATTAATATGGATGTTTTTGTTGAACGTTTCACCACCAATCCGACGACCGGCCGGATCAGAACTACATATTTTACATTCCTTAATCTCGGTTGGCTATTTTCCCCATTATTGGCAGGCTATCTGACCGGCGAAGGTAATTATCGCTTGGTTTATATTCTGGCAACAATATTGTTGTCAATCGCATTGATTATTATACTATACAATAAAAAACTGTTGGCGGATCATCTTCAATATGAGCATCATAATTCATTAAAAACATTGAAGCATATTTGGAATAATATAAATTTACGCGGAATTTTTGCAATCGCATTTTTACTGGAGTTATTCTACGCAATTGCAGTAATTTACGCGCCAATATATCTACATCAAACTATCGGATTTGAATGGAAAACAATCGGTGCGATCTTTACATTTATGCTTTTACCGTTTATTTTCTTGGAAATTCCGGCTGGGATTTTTGCTGACAAATATAACGGTGAAAAAAAAGTTCTGTACCTGGGATTTATGATTATTACGTCTGCTGTTGCACTCTTTTTCTTTGTTAAATCTGACAACCCCTTCGTTTGGGCGATCATCCTGTTTTTGAGCAGATGCGGAGCGGCGCTGATTGAAGCGATGCGCGAGTCATATTTTTTCAAAACCGTGGATGTAAAAGATATTGACTATATCAATTTCTTCCGCAACGCATCCCCACTAGGATACCTGGTCGGTTCCGGACTATCCCTGTTGATTCTATGTTATTATTCGATCGATTACCTGTTTCTTATTCTGGCACTCATTCTATTATCCGGATTTTATTTCAGCTGGAGAATTGCAGAAACAAAAAAATAGCATACCCGCACAAACCAAAAACCCTCATATAATTGAGGGTTTTTTTGACGCTCGGATTTTAAATTTTTGGTATTCTCAACCGCCAGCGTGGCTGGATTATGCTCGGATTCTCTTTAAGCGTAGGATATGTATCCCAATTGGCATAACTAATATGATTCCACATGTTCCCGTCGCCATAGAACTGTTCCGCTAATTTCCATAGCGAATCTCCTTCGGATACTTCATAAAACAATTCGGTCTGCACTGTTTCACCCTCGAGCACGTATTCAGTAACATTCTGTTCCGGCTGATTAATCGTTATTGTCAGCGGATCTGTCTTTTCGCTTATTTTTCCGTCCAAGCCAACTGCGTCAATTTCAATGACATTTACACCAATTATAAGACCGTCCACTAATGCGTTGAAGTTCGCTGTCCCCGATAAATCATCCGTCACAGTAAATGTTTTGATTATCACTCCATTCAAATACACCCGAATCTGACTGCCGTTGATTGCTAGACCGGAAACGGTAACTTTGGAACCATCACTGCTATTCAAAATTGGGGTTTGAACGGTTGGCGTTGGGTAGGGTGGATTTACGGAAAATATGACTGAATCAGATTCCGAACTAACTAGCCCGTCACTATTTCTCGCCCTAACCACTACATCATGCTTGCCAAAAAGCAACGGTTCATTCAATTGATAATGGAAATTGCCGGTCCCACTGGAATCATTAGTGGCTTTTACCACCGCAACCAGTTCACGGTCAACTAAGATAAATACATCGTTATTGGACTCAGCTAAACCGGTTATTAATGGTCTTGTGGTATTTATAATAGTTTCACTTTCTGGAGTAATTATGGTTGGGATGGCCGGCAATATTAATTCTTCCCCCTCGGCTAATGTTGAGAAAGTCGCATCCGCATCAATCGCCACTGAATTCCCGGTGCTCAATATTTCGTAGTGATATTCCGTTTCTGGCACAAGATCGGGAACTAATATTTCATGACTAGTTATTAAATCCGCGTCGTATATTTCATCGCCATAATCGGTCGTTAACCCATAACGTACTTTAGAATCAGCGGCATGATTAGTGGTCCACGTAATTAATACTGAGGTGGTAGTAACGTTGGTAACTTGTACATTAGTAATTACTGTATTTTCTAACGTACTGGTCGCGACAACATTATCAGATGACTCCCCAGTGTTGCCCGCCGCGTCCGTTCCGGCAATCATGAAATGATATGTGGTATTGTCAGCAAGACCTGTTACCATAATTTCGTGTTGTGTAGTTCTTACCGAATCACCGATCGTTATATTTCCATAAGCATTTGAAAGACCCCAATGAATAATGCTAGTGGATGGCTCATTACTTGTCCAAGCAACAGTAAATGAATTTTCACCGGGAGTTATTACAATATTGGAAAAAATAGGTTCGGCGGTGTCAACAACTATCCCATCACTAGTAATTTCCTCCAATACTTCATCGCTAGAATTATATGCCCTGACTGTTGTGTAATAAGATACTCCATTCAGAAGTGTTAGCTCGGTTTGAGTAAAATTTTTACTAACACCTACGTTAGTATAATTAACAACTTCACTACCACCAGGTGTTGTGCCAATTGCATATGAAAAATGATCAATTTCTGAATCATTAGCAGTTGACCAATTGGCTGAAAGTTGGTCTGTGCTATTTGTTTCATCGCTATCACTGCTAATACCGTCACTGATAGATGAAAAATAAATTGTCCAAGCGATTTGTGCGCCGTTTATTTCCCGGTCAAAATTTTCTCCACTCTTGTTGCCACTAGCTTGAGCAAATGTCCAGTTAATTACCGGACCGTTCGCATTAATATTATAAACGGCATTGGCATCCGTTCCATCTGTAGCAGAATCAAAAATTACATTACTGTACGAATCATTGGAAGTTAATCCTAACAGCGAAATATAGCTGGGATTGGAACCCGCTCCAATATTATCAAAAGTACCGTCTGACAATTCGGACACTGTTGCGGTTGAGGTAATATTCAAGCCTGAAGCATCCAAATAATCAAAGTCATAATATCTGGCACTGATTGTACCGGCAACATTCATACCAAAGTTTCCGGTGCTCAGTCTGGAAATTTGAGTTCGATTACTGTCTGCTGACTGACCCTGAATCAGCAAGGAATCAGCCTGATCAACTGCAAATGTGGCACTCGGATTGAATCTGATATTAGCTTGCCTTTCACTTCCTCCCGAGAGGTCAGTACCGTCAAAATCCGTGGCATATGCCCAATACTCATTGGATCGAGAATTGCATGAGCCGTAGATATTTAGTTGTCCATTGGTTGCGTTATGATCAAAAGATTCTAAACATCCGCCACTGTCTACTATTACCGCACCGGCGTCTGAATTCCACATTCCGATTCCATCATTGGCACCGATTCGAAGCGAACCATAGGTATCGCTAACACCGGTTTTTGTATTGATCAAATCCAAATCACTGGCATCATTCAGATAAAGTGTCGATCCAGTCCAAGTCGTATTCGCGCCGGCAATTGCATTTACAAAGTTTCCCTGCACTTCAACAGTTCTTCCGTTTTCAACAACAAAGGTGGAAGCGTTTGCTAAAGTCAAATCATTTGCAACGGTCATATTGCTTGTTTGGATTGTCCAACCACCTCCGGCATAATTGAATTCGACATCATAGAAAGGAGATGAACCGGCCTCAACTATTTCACCAGTATCTGTAGAACTGAAAGTCACTTTGGCATTTCCATGACTAAACGTTCCACCGCTATTTAACCAGCCACCCTTTACTGTAATATTATTTCCGCCTGATGAGAATGTTCCACCCGATAAGGTAACAGATTCATGCAAAGATAATGGATCCGCCAACACTACTGAACCACCACTCACTTCAAAGTTCTCTAGCGATATTCCATTACTAGTTAGAGTTTTGCCTGACCCGTTCATTATTAAATGATATTCTGCAAACGTCATCAGCGTGCCACCCGTTAAATCAAAATTACCGGAGACAGTCCAGGTCTGATTTCCGGAAATAAATATTGATTCCGCGCCGGCACCGACACCCGTAAAATCCATATCCCCGCCGATCGTAATGTCGCCGGCATTAGTTGCTACAACCCCAATACTGCCAGCATTATCAGCAATTAGTTTTAGCGACCCGGAAATACTTATAGAGCCGGCAGCCGGCGCAACATTGTGATTTGTCACACTATTGAGATACGCTTCCACATCTCCGCCGTAAGCTCGTGCTGGCATTATTTGATCACCGGCGCCACTATCCAAACGCAGAATCGACGAAATTGTTCCGGTAGTTGGAAAAGTAGTCGTGGTTTTATAGTCAAGCCTGCCGGCTCCGCTGATCGTTCCATCCAGCGTCAGCACTGAACCGCTTGTTTTACTTAATGACAACGCTCTGCCGGAATCAATATTTACCGTGTCACCGGTATCCACATCCAAAGTATTAGCAACTGTAAAATCATTCCCCTGAATTGCCCAAGTACCGTCACCACCATCTCCTTGAAATACCGCGTCGTACAACCCGCTACCTCCCGAATCAATTGTATTGTCAGTATCCGTTGCATCAAAAATGAATTTTCCCTTTCCTGGAGTGAATATATCATTGTTATCATAATTGCCCCCGACATTAACATTCGTGGAAAATGCCGGAGTCTGGATCTGCTGTTTTGTTCCGCCCTCGTTCACAATTAGAGTAGTAATCGTAGCAGATCCTGTTCCATTGTTAATTGCAGGGGTAATATACCGAACGGAAAACTCAACTGTAATAACCTGATCGGTAAGCGTTGTCTCGGGAACACCTGTAAATGTAATCGTTGCGTCGGTTGTTGCATTCTCGGTGAGTAGTACGGCAGTAGACCAGCCAGTAATTGCAACGGCATTGTTTAGAGAGGTGTCTGCGCGCCACAGACGGGCAAGCAACCGATAACTACTATATTCATACTCCCCTTCATCAACACTAGCAGTTGTCTTCACGGTCCATGTGCCGGAAGCATACGTACCGGAGATACCGCGATTGTCGCTTAGCATATACCCAGTCTTCTGGATGGTTGAAGGAAGTGAGCCCCAAGTAGGACTCACTTGACTAGGTAAAAACACACAGTAGTAACCCGCCTGATTTGTGTAATTATCGCTACATACCGCATCCCCGTTAGGTGCTCCGGCCGGATCTGTAGTTAAGAGACGTCGGTTACTGGTAAAGGTATCGGTTGTAGATGAAGAAAGATAATATGTTTGCGCTTCTTCCATATCCAAAGTACCACCATCGATAGTGAAATTATTTGCCACAGCAAGTGGATAGGGAGATTTGAATGTTGTGGGCCCGCCACCGTCATTAATATTAAGATCGTAGAATTCCGCGCTGGCCGCTGAATCCGCATCGCTGTTATCAATCATTTCACTTCCGGACGCAGCGTTTAATGTAGTTACATTCAATCCCGGATTATAATCCCCTTCATTTTTCCAAGTGCCACTCACGGTCATAGAATTATCATTCATATTGACAACCGCATCATTACCAATCCGAAAATCCCCGCCACCCTGAGTGACTACCGAACCACCCGGAGCGTAAGTATCACCCGCCCAAATATATGCGTTAAATCCCGAATCAAAACTGGCATCCGTACCGGAAATAATATATTTAATATCATCATCACCGCCATCCCCCGTCGCTAAATTTGTATTGGTAATTAATCCGGCATCCGCCCTTAATATTACATAGTTCTGATATAAATTGACATTAGACTGAGAAGTTTCATCCGTGATAAAAACAGCAGTAGCTTCCTCCGTCTCATCATCCAGGTAAACTGTAACAACGTCTCCGGAATTTACAGTGACCCCGTTGATCGCCCAGGCACCATCAGCGGTCGTGATTTCATCTGAATAAGCACCCGCACCATTTACCCTAAGTTGAACAGTCTTACTAGTAACACTCCCACTGATTGGCGTGGTTCCAAATCCTTGATATGCCACTCCAGAAATATTAACAGAAGTAGCTGCCTCGGATGCGTGGGGATTAGCAATATTTAATATTAAGATTACGGAAAAAATTAATACAAATCCGAAACACCGCATTGTCCAGATCAGTTGCTTGAAATTAGTATATGAACGCATATACATACCAAGACTGGTCTGGGGCGTTACCTTATGGTATTCCAATGCAAGATTTCGACAAAAAAGAGCCTTAATATAGGTTAGAACTTTAAGTATTGGATTCTGCTTCTTTAAATAATCTTCCATATTTTCCATATTCACAAAAAAAGTACGCAATAAACGTACTTATTTAGCAGTAATACTACTGTGGCTTTTCTGGCTAATAATAGCCAAAACAACTATTACATTAGCTGTATTCATTGCCATATTTAAATGATTTTTATTTTTGTTTATGAATCTATTATACTCCAAATTTTGTATTTTGTCAACATATTAAAATTAGAGTAAAATAATTAATAGGATAATCAAAATTCTACAAACATGGCAAAAATAGGCTTGGCATTAAGCGGGGGCGGTGTACACGGACTAGCACATATTGGCGTGCTGAAGGTAGTCGATAAGATGGGGATCAATATTTCTGCCATCGCCGGTTGCAGTATGGGCAGCATCATTGGTACCGCCTATGCTGCCGGCAGGACACCGGAAGAAATGGAAGAATTTATTCTCTCAATGAGACTACACAGATTGGTGGACTTTTCTCTTTCCAAATTGGGAATCAAAAAAATGGGTAAATTTGAAAAAGCCCTGATTGATTTTATAGGAGTCAACGACTTCAAAGATCTTCAGATTCCATTGTATATCAATGCAACAAACATTACAGATGGCAAAGAAAGAATCTTTTCTTCCGGCAATATTATGCGAGCAATCCAGGCAAGCGCTGCCTATCCAGGATTCTTTGCTCCGGTGAAAATCGGAGGTGACCATTATATTGATGGTGGGGTTATCAACAACCAGCCCTTTCCAATTTTTCCTAAGAGTATTAAGAAATTTATTACAGTCAACATTATTCCAAGAAAAACATTGCAGACCAACGAAAAAACGTCGATCCTGACAGTCTTGGATATTAGTTTAAGAATAATGCAGGAAGAAATTGCGGATTTAAGGTTAAGAGAATACAAGCAAAAGAATTATACAATTATCAAACCAAATATTAATTCTGAAAAAATTCTTTCTCCGGAAAAATATATCAGAAGGATTATAAATTCCGGGGAGCTCGCCGCGCAGAATCATGTTGCAGAATTAAAAAGAAAATTCAGGATAAAATAAAAGGATAAAAAAAGCTCGTGATGTGCATCAATTCACGAGTCTTGTTATTTTGGCGAGGCTTGTACTACATCACCTGTTTCCGCTCAGGACGTGTTCCACGATCCTGACGATGCCCGGATAGTACGGCTTTTTCCAGCAGTCTTCACATACCGCACCCGAGGAGATGAATACCAGTGAAGGCAATATCTGATCATCCAGCATTGCTTCCACAATCACCCCCTTGCCATTGGCAATAACCTGCCCCATGCCGGTGAGGCGTACATCAAGGTACGTCGTGTGGTCATCAACTTCAATGTCGATGACCGGCTGATCAGCAAACGGAGTCTCAACTATCCGGAAAATCGCCTCCAGAATTGCGTCGCCGGTATACTCAATCGGCGGGACAAAGTCATCATCCTCCGTGCCGTCCATTTATTCCTCCTCTTAGATTCGCACTAAAGAGCCGTTCCTCCATCGATTCACTTGCTACTTGCGCAAGTATTACACTATATCGCGGGTTTAGTTTTTTTGTCAACCCGATGCGTTCTCACAGAAAGCGCCTGGGTCAATAAAAAAATCCCCAGAATTTTCCGGGGGTGGTGGTGGATATGCCGGTCTAGTAGACCATGGGGTCGACGCGACCGACCTTGAATACCACCTCGAAGAGCGCATCGTCATGCGGAAGAGCGGCGACACCGAGCGCCAGACGGGTCGCATACACGACCCCGTTATCCAGATCGAACTGCTCTCCCACCGACTCGAGAAACTCGAGATAGAGCCGATTGAAAAGCGCCGTAGTGTCGGCATTCATGCCGACCAGGAAGGCCTCGACGCGAACCACGCTTCCCATGTCGTGCCCCGCGGCGACCACGTCATCGTAGGCCTGCTGCAGGCACGCCCGGATCTGGAACTCCAGATCACCGGCGAGAGGCTTGATGATGCCCGGAGTCTCGAAGATCACATTCCCACTGTACCCGGGCGAGTAGGGGATCTGCGCGGTGATGCGGGGATGTTCGGACGGGCTGCCAATCGGCCGCCAATACCGAGGAAGCAATCCGATGTTCATCTGCCAACCTCCGGTCCATAGGATAGTGGTTCGGTATAAACCACAGTCTGATAGATTATCCAAAACACACAAAGTTGTCAATACCGTCCACAATCAAAAGACCCCTCACACGAGGGGTCTTTTCAAATTCCCTAAAAACTAGTAGTCCCGACGCGGTCGGTTGTTTCTTCGCTTTTGGTGACAGGATCGGCAATAGAGCGGTCGATCGCCGTCCGGCTCAAATGGGAGTTCAGTAATTTCTGCTCCGCACTCTGAGCAATTCCACTGACCCTGGTATGTTTTCCGTTGGCCAAAGTCTTGTTGTTGGTCCATTATTATATGACCTTATTGTGTTCTATCTAAAATTCTTCAGGTAAAACACATTAACTAATTAGTAATTTAATTTTATCATGCGGATAGTGCTTGTCAAATAAAAAAACCCGCTATTTCTATAAGTTAGAAATCAACGGGGCGATTGAGAACGTGAACCCAATTTTTGCAAACGAGCCGAATGCAATGAGCAACTAACAGCCAGTTTGCTTTGATCGAACCATCGGCTTGTCTGGCAATTGATCGCCTGAGATACCAAGGTGCACCCTTGACAACCAGATTGTCACCGCCGGTGTTCAACCAGATTTCGGTGAGATCAAGCCCGAGCTTGGCGAGAGACCGCACGGTGCGCCAGTTTTCCCGTATGCTGAAGAGCCAAAACTCAAACAGTCCCATCTTTGAGAAAGTATGGCGACGGGAGTTTCTGTTCCAGACTCGGAAGAATCCGGACAGCATCGGGTGGTTCTCCGCAACATCAGTCGCGTATTTGAACCATACCATCTTGCGGAAAACCCGCCAGTAAACATCAGTTCTGTCTGCGCTTACCCGCCGCATGATCCGAATGCAGTTTTGAGTGCCAAAGAATGTCTTCCAGGCACTATGTACTGCTGTTTGCCATTCTTCCCGGCTCATGTTGGGGTGGTTGGTAACCGGCCTGGAATAAAAGTCGTAAGCGTTTAGGTCTGGATCCATCCATTCCCCGCTTACAAACATATTGTAGTGATCTTCTGATCCAGGCAGAGGCGTCTTGATCGAGAAGTAGACCAGGTCAGGTTCTATTTCCTCGATGATGGTTCGGACATCCTCGGCAATTGTCAACGGCGTGTCGTGTTGGAAACCGAAGATGAAGTTCAGGTGGACAAGGAAACTCCTCCGCCGGTAGGCTTGCATCATTTCGCGCAAGTCAGTCCTCAAGTTATGGTACTTATGCACCTCCCTCAAGTTTTCTGCATTCAACGTCTCCACGCCGATCGAAACTTCAACGCACCCGGCATCGGCCATTTGATCCACAAACCCTTCAATCCGGTAGGACGTAACGTCCGTTTGGATAATGAAGCTATTGCGAATTCGATGCGTGGTTCGAAGTTCAATCATCGCCTGGCAGCGTTCCCTCCACCGTGGATCACGCGCCGCGTTATCCTGACTGAAGAGGAACGTCCACACTCCATCCAGCCAGTAGCGGCACAGACCTTCGATGAAGACAGGCAGTCCGCGCGGTCGCATTATGCCACCCTGGACATTCCGGACAGTGCAGAATGTGCACGAATGCGGACAGGCGCGGCACGTCTCCACTATACCAAGCCCCAGATTCACGTAAGCCTGGCGGCTGACGGGAAGCAGTCGGGGTAGCGGCTCTTCACTCAGTTCCGGCGGGTCATTCAGATAGTTATATACCGTCTGCAGATCACCCATCAGAAAATCCCGAAAGACTTTCTGAAGATGACCTTCAGCTTCGCCGGCAAACAGCGAAATGCCGTTGTCGATCATCTGCTGCAGACCCATGGCCTCAAAAGCGCGCTGATGGGTCGGATTTCCGTTTTGCGGAAAGGTTGCAAACACGCCCGAAACATGGAACCCGCCTACTATGGACTGGATTCCGCATTTCCTGAATTCGAGCGCAATGTCCGATGCACGCGGGAACTGGTTGGTTTGCACTCCCACTAGCATAACCAGGGTCTGTGAGGGAACCAGTCGGCAGAGACGGGAAATCTTCTTCGGCTCAACTTTCTGGACGCACTCGTCGAAAATCCGGAAGACAATCCGGACGTTGTCGCCGAAAAATCCACTTTCCTGCAGATCAACAATCAGGCTGTAGAGCGTCGCCTGGGTGTTGTTGCACATTATCCCCTTCCTGTCCTGCACAACAAAACCTTTCCGATCGTCATACTTCGAAGGTTTGATCAGCACGATGTTCAGGATTTGCTTATGCTGAACAAATGCAGACCAAGCCACATCAGCCTGTTTGGCTACACCTTTGAAAAAAGCGATCACTGCTGGCCCCCCGATAATCAGGAAGACCAGCTTCAGACTGACTACCAGAAGCCACAGTGCTAACCGCATGTCACACATCCCTTCATTTTGGGTTCATTTTCCTATCAATGAGCAGTGGTTTATCTTAATTACTTTTTGAAATATCGTCAAATAATACAAATTCAAATTGATTATTACAAAATAAAAAAGACCACTCTCGACAAGCGGTCTTCTAATTTGTTTTCTAACGCACTAGTCTAATTTACAACAATCTGATACGTGCCTGAAGTATTCGGATATTCTGTCTCTACACCGGTGCAACTCTTTAATACGTATTTGTACATAAAATAGACCTTACCATCACCGATAGTATATCCGGAAGACACCCAAACATCATTACTTTCTGGATACTGAGTTGGTGAATAGCTTGTATCATCATTCGGTTTGGTAAACACCCTGATGTTTACAGGATTAGCCATATCAGCTTCTGCAACTGTTACCGCTTTATAGTGTACATAATCGTATTGTGTATATGTATCACTACCTGGTTCATCACAGTCAGTTTCATAGTCAAAACGGGAGATGAAATCACCGTCATCATCAGTATCGAAGGTGCCGGAATAATGTTTTGTTCCGGTTACTGTATTGCCACCGACTTCTAATGTACCGGCAATTTCCGCATTGTCATTGATAATAAATGGCTTGTCATCATCCGTGCCGGCGATACTGCCACGATAAACCCGGCCGTCAATCCGTACGTTGTCGCCGAATGTTACCGGCTGGTCTGAACCGTCTGTCCCCGTTGTATTGTTTATAATTGTTCCATTAAACGCTGTGACACCGCCCGTTCCCTGGTTACCGACTTTAAGCGCATCCACTTCAAATGTCCCCTGACCTTTAAACGTGGTTACGGCGCTGAAGGCAACACTTGCCACGACAAATATGGCCAGGACGGAGAAAACTCCGACGACCACGCTACGTGCTCGATTATTCATATTTTTCGACGTTAGTTTTTTAGTAGCCAGCAAATAAATTGGTGGCTGTTTATTATCTCTAACAACATTACAATCATATTCCTGTTCAAGATATTGGTCAATTTTATAGCCGGCAGTTTTTATTAACTAATATTGGCTTAGTTTACCTGAGTTATCGAATTCAGGGTATTTTGGAAAAATAGGGGTCTTGACTATTTACATGCAAAGAATATAATTATTATTAAATTATTTTATTGTAATCATATAATTACTTTATGAGCGTCCCCGATGACAGTGATCCCGGACAATCTTCTTTAAAACAAAAACTATTACAAATTAAAGAGGCTATTTGGGAAAGAAGACCGATTTTTGGAGAAATTATCAGAAATAATGGTCAAAAAAATTTATATCAATACACAAAAGAGTTTCTTAATTTTAGAACCAGTCAATTCTTTACATCGCGCCAGTTTGAACTGATTTCCATAACAAATAAACTAGTCGGGTCCCGTCTTGGCAAAGACGTCGGCGATGCCGTAGCCCGACAATTAATTAAATATCCCCTAGTATCTACTACCGACCACCATGGTCCGATCGATCATCCTTTTTTTGTTAATGCCAATATTATTTCCAGTCTGCCCTACCATGAACAGAATGACTCCGATCTGGATCATCTAATTGTTTTTTCATTTGCCAGTGTTTCTATCAATAATCTGTCCGCTTACCCTCGTGGTATTTTATTTCATGGTGGAATAAATGGAACTAAAAACTTGATCCGCCTGTCATTTTTTACCGATAAGGAAAAAATGGGGGTCGTTTATGACACCCGAGCTTACCAACAGGCGGATATTGACCGAGCGCACCAGGAGCTTACCAGGAAATATAATCAGGGTGAAATTGCAAACGAAAAGAAAGAACTGATTCACACACTTTTGGATGAATTTTTCGCCCACTCCAATATTCTTGATTCGCCGAATCTTGCCACTCAGATAACAAAAATTAATTATCAACTCTGGCCAAAATTATTCCATTCCACTGATCAGTACAAATCAGCGGATAGAAATAAAGCACCTCAACTTGTTTATTTAGAAATAGAAACTCTGGTCTCTGAAATACTGCAAAAATTCCACTTCACTGATAAAAATTCACCGCTTTACCGTTTAATTTTTGATCCGGAATTCCGTCTCCGGGCAAAAGAATTGTTCGAAGATATACCGGGCGCCTTTTCTACTGCGGATAAATGGGGATCCTATTTGTTTTGGGCGATGAATGATAGAAAGCACCGCAAACGACTTTTGCTGGATGGAAATAAATTAATTGGGCAAGATATTGATTATGAACTGGAGCTTACTCCGAAAGCTGTGCAATCGGCATTACAGCAGAAGAAAATATTCCCGAGTATGCTTCTGTGCTACCTGACCGTCGCGCTTTACTACGGATTTAAATGCCTAGGCGGATTCTCGCAAGTAAATGATCTGACCATGACCAAAATGGCATGGCAAGAATTATTATGGGAATATAATTTACTGGATGAAGCTTTGGCGCTAGAAACTGTGAGTACGGCAAGCTACGGTGGTGATGGCCTGGTACTTTCCTACCTGCCGACTCAATCAGGGTCTATCGTACCAGCGACGGGTATTGATATGATGCTGGAAAAAATTAATACAAGTTATGATGACTACTTAGCCTTGGCAAAAAATACGAAACTGGAAGAAATACTTAATCCCATGTTACCCGAAATGTATAACGTTGTGCATCACAGCAAAGAAAGAATTCCTGAGTTAAGCAACCTCACCCCTGAGCAAATAATCAAAGCGACCGGCCTGCAAAACAAACTCGTCAGATTAGCAACGCCCTACGTCCAGCCGACAAAGATATTTTCGTCCGCTGATCAAAAAACCCGGTGATTGTATAATTATTAATCATCCTGAATGTTGACAATATTGCCTTATGATAAGGCAATTTTGGTTGTTAACTTTGATGCAATATTTTCCAAATACTATCCGTTCTGCTAAAATAGCATTGTAAATATTTTATGAATGCGGGAATGAATCTAACTGAACTAAGAAAAGAGCTCCGCGCGCATAGTAACCCGGAACAGGTCCAGAATCTGCAGAGATTTTTCAAAACCGGAAAAGGACAGTACGGGGAAAACGATAAATTTTTGGGGATCAAAGTACCGGAACAGAGAATTATCGCAAAAAAATATCAACAAATTGATTTGAAATCCGTAGAAAAATTACTGGGGTCCGGATGGCATGAAGAAAGACTTACCGCGATTCATATATTAAATTTGAAATATAGCATTGCAGATGGACCAGAGCAAAAATATATATTTGATCTGTATTTTAAAAATGTGAAGTATATCAATAACTGGGATTTAGTCGACAGCTCCGCCCCCTATTTTATCGGAAACTATTTGTTTAACAAAAATAGGGGCATCCTATACAAACTAGTTAAATCAAAGAACCTGTGGGAACGCCGAGTCGCCATAATGACCACATTCTATTTCATCAGGCAAGGACAGTTTGAAGATACGCTGAAACTTGCTAAGATACTATTAGAGGATGAGCATGACCTGATCCAGAAAGCGGTTGGCTGGATGCTCCGGGAGGTTGGTAACAGGAGTATTTCCACGGAAGAATTATTCCTGAAACAAAACTACCGTAAAATGCCCCGGACTATGTTACGATATGCAATAGAAAAATTTCCTGATAAAAAAAGAAAGGGGTACTTATATGGAAATAAATAAAAACGAATACAAAGCCCCACTTAACTCCATGCTATCAATAGTATTACCGTCGGTCTCTTTTGGTTTAATGATCTTTACCATCGGGCTTGGCATTAATCTTACCGTTTTTACGGCAACTGTTTTATTTATTATTATGCCACTGGGCAGCATTGTACTGGCATTTGTCACCGCCAAAAAGTGGAATGTCAGTTTAGGCAAAACTGAGGAAATATTTTTGCGCCTAGGATCGATCATCGCCGTCATCACTATTTTCAGCTTCTTTTGGATTAATTCTTTATAATAAAATATCTTCTCTCTTTGATTAGATCACCATACCTGGTGGTTTTTTTATTATTGATAATAGAGAATTGTCTTGTGGCATCGACCTCGTTAGAGATTTTTCCCTAATGGGGTTGACAGAAACCAATATTTATGATAGAATTCCCGGTTGCTTCAAATGGATAATATCCATGAGAGGCGACAGCACGTTCACAACTGAACGCGCACCACAAGTGCCGGATAGAACCTGCATGGAATCCTCTAAAGCAGGACGGCTATCAGACACGCTTTGGCCGACAATAGACGTGACCGCAATCGAAAGGAGCGCATCATGCGCAAATTCTCTCTCCTGATCGCTTCGCTGTTTCTGTTCTGTTCGGTCTCGACCGCTAGCGCTCAGCGGTTTCCCGAGCCAAATGGCTTTGTCAACGACTTTGCACAGCTCCTCTCCGAGGAGCAGGCGCGGTCGCTGAACGACGAGCTGATCGCCTTCGAACAGAAGACGACGATCGAGATTGTCGTTGTCACCGTCTCCTCGCTCAATGGTATGGAGATCAAAGACTACGCCAAGGAGCTCGCGAATACCTGGGGCGTCGGCAAAGAGAAAACCAACAACGGCGTAATCTTCCTCATCGCCCCAAACGAGCGGGGCATGTACATCGAGGCTGCGGTTGGGATACGGGATATCCTCCCGAGATGGCGTACCGACCGCATCCGGGACCGTGACGTACTTCCGCGTTTCAGGGCGAAAGACCTGCCCGGCGGCATTATCAACGGCACACATGCCATCATCGCAACTATCGTAGCGGTGAATGCACCACCTCCGCCCCCGCGGAAATGGTCAGCCACGGATACGAAAATCCTGCTGTACATCATCGGCGGTATCGCGACCATTGTAATCCTTCTTATCCTCATCGTTCCGCAAATCCGGCAGCGTAGAGCTTGTGCATACGTACTGAAGATGCGGGGAACGTTCCTGGAACAATTCGCGATCGTGGATCTGAAAGGAAGCAATCCTGACGTCACCGACAATACCCGAAGCAATCTCACGGATCTCCGAGAAAAGTTCCGCACCATCGAGCAACTGCGAGCTGATAGCCCGGAAGTTGATTGGTGTGAGACACGTGAGACGCTTGACCGTCTTCTCAGCCAAGTCAGAGGCACCGAGTGGCAAATGGATCGCCAGATCCACTATGCGAAAACGGCTCGGAGGGATGGTCCGGCACTGATGGCCAAGATTCCTAGCCTAATTGAGGAAGCAGAACGGAAGCTCGCCGAAGGCAGCACGTCGGTGAGAGCTACTCGGCATCTCGAAGAGGCTCGGGCACAGTACGCACAGGCGCGCACTCAGAAGTCCGGAATGTCCATCGTGGACTGGGTGATTCTGTATGCGATTCTGACGAATGTTGAATCGAAAATCGCACACGCGGAGTCAACCCACGATACCGCAAACAACGGTTGGGTCGATCACTCCAACTCTCGCAGCTCCGACGATACACCCGTCTACGGCTTCGGCAACAGCGGCGGATTGGGCGGCGGCGACGGTTTCACTGGCGGCGGATCCGCAGGAAGCTGGTAGCCTCCCGTTCACAACCGTTCATTCTCGGGGAAATATAGATTCCCCCACGCACTTTTTCTACTGCGCCTCCGGAGTATTTCATCGGCAATTCTGCATGATGAATTACTCCGGAGGCCTATTTTTTTATACAGAATACTAACTACATATTATTATCGTGGTATTTTTATATTGTCTTGACACTTATCCCTTTTAGGGATAAAGTATCCAGCTGTCAAACTGGAGGCTTTAAAATAAATGGAAATAGGGTATAATAAAGTAATAAATGATAAGTTAAACAATGATTACAGAAGATTCTTTACCATTTTCACTTAAACAACTGATAATGGCCTTCCAGCGGAAACCATCTGTTGAAGAAGTGCCACATGGAGTAGCCCGGATTCAGGTAAACAACACCATCAGCCGTGTGGCTTTTTTCTATGAAAAATTCCGTAACGCGATTGATTATAAAGAAGAAAATCTGCTGAGAAAAAACGCAATCAGCCGAATGCTCAAACGCCGCCTGGTACCGGGGGCGGATATCAATAAAGTCGCAAAACACCTGGTATATGAACTGATCCGTGGCAGGTATTTACGGAACAAATCCGTTCCCGAGACAAAGATTCATGAGATAGCTCACACAATCAACAATTATGTTCTACTACTCCACGAAGTAATCCGCGACCATAACGGCCAGGATTATTATGATTACCGCAAATGGATTCTGGATATCGCGGCAGTTGAGCTGGAAACCCAGCTGGTCAGCCCACATCGGGATGCGGCTATTGTCGATTTCGCTTTCCGCACCATCACGGAAAATATGGAATGGCAGAATAGCAAGATATCTGAAAAAGACAAAAACACCATTCTTTATCTGGCAATCCATCGGGCGTTGATTAAATCCGACCAGCCGATTCTAATCCACCACTTATGGAAATTTGAATTTGGTGAATGGAAAAATGTGGATATGGAAACAATCCGCAGAGCAGGAAGAGAGATTGGCAATTTCAGAAAAGAATCAAATCGCATTCTAAACCATCCGCTCAACGGATATCTTTTCAATAAAATAAAAAAGACTTCCGTTCTGTTTCAGGTGTTAAGAGACGTAATAGAAAATAATCCCCAAACCGCAACCTCAATCATTCTTGACCAGCAACAACTCGACGCTCAAATAAGATCCGCGGCGGCCGAACGATATAAAAAAGCCCGCATTAAACTAGAGCGGAGCGTAAAAAGAAGTTTTGTTTATTTATTATTTACCAAAACTGCGCTTGCTTTGTTGGTTGAGCTCCCTTATGATCGATTTTTTGTTGATGAAGTTAATTACACACCACTATTGGTGAATATCATATTTCATCCATTTTTTCTCTTCTTCCTGGCTATAACAATTAACACTCCCGGTAATGATAATACAGAAAGGATAATCCGCGGTATTCATGGCATACTATCACTGAATCCCGACAGTAAACCAAAATGGCGAATCCGTCCTGCAAGACGAAGAAAATTGACCATGTTTGTTTTCCAAATCATCTATGGGATTGCCTTCACACTTTCCTTCGGAATATTAATCGCCTTTCTTACCTTCATCAATTTTAATTGGGTCAGTATTTTATTCTTCATTTTCTTCTTAACTATCGTAAGCTTCCTGGGAATTAAATTACGCCAGGACAATAAAGAGCTAAGGATGCAAACCCAAAAAGAGGGATTTTTCAGTATTCTAGTGGACTTTTTTACAATTCCGATTGTTAGAGTAGGTCATTGGCTCTCTTTGAAAGCACCAAAAGTAAATGTGTTTGTATTCATTCTTGATGTAATCATCGAAGCTCCGTTCAAATCAATTGTGCATGTGTCAGAACAGTGGATTGATTATATCAGAGAGAAAAAAGACGATTTATACTAAAATATTACTGTCCTAATAATTAACATAAGAAAATGACAGCAAAAAATGCATTAAAGGTTGTGCTCATCATATCCATCGCCGGATTATTATTCTCCGGATATCTTTCTTATATGGAAATTTTCCGCGGGGGATGTACAAATACCATCGTAAAATGCTCAGTCGGTGACGAGCCGGTTGTGGATCTTGGCACTCTGCCCGCCTGTGTTTATGGACTGATTATGTATATGATTATATTCGTAGTCACTCTCATAGGTCTCAAAGGTAAAAAAGCAATTGCTGAAAAAACTGAAACCAAGCCCGAAGAGCCAGTCCAGACAGAACAATAAATTTACAAAAAAAGCGTGCCCCCAATTGTCCGGTGGTACGCTTTTTTGTTAAAAAACCCCACATAATGAAGAATCTTGCAATTCAGCTCGCGAGTGCTATCATTTATATATTGTCTTTTTAAATTATTTGCCAAAATAGTCGTTAATAACCGAAAAGGCTCAAAATGTTGCTAGAAAAAATCAATAATCCGAATAACCTGAAAAAGTTCACTATTCCGGAGTTGGACGAAATCGCAAAAGAACTGAGAGAAACAATTATCAATACTGTGGCCACTAATGGTGGCCATCTTGCTTCAAATTTAGGTGTTGTTGAGCTAACGCTAGCATTACACTATGTGTTTGATTCCCCGCTGGACAAAATAATCTGGGACGTCGGTCACCAAGCATACGTGCATAAACTGCTAACAGGCAGATATCAATCATTTTCTACTTTAAGAATGTACCAGGGCATATCCGGTTTCCCCAAGATTTCCGAAAGCCCTTACGACGCCTTTGGTACCGGCCATAGTTCTACTTCAATTTCAGCAGCTCTGGGAATGCTGGAGGGCAGAGACCAAAACAAAGAACGATTTAAAGTCATCGCGGTAATCGGTGACGGGGCCCTGACGGCCGGGCTTGCCTTTGAGGGTTTAAATCATGCGGGGCAATCAAAAAAAGATCTGATTGTTATATTAAATGACAATGAAATGTCGATCTCTCCCAACGTCGGTGCGCTCTCTGCCTACCTAAGGAGGATTATGATGAGCAATGGTTATAATAAATTCAGAAAAGAAACCAGGGATTTGCTGAAAAAAATCCCACACATCGGCGAACCGGTATTGAAAATAGCGCAGAAGGCGGAAGATACGGTGAAGGGAGTATCAATTCCCGGTGTCTTGTTTGAAGAGTTGGGGATTGAATACATCGGGCCCTTAGACGGCCACAAAGTTGGTGATCTGATTTCCGTTATCAAATCTTATAAAGATGCTCCTGGCCCGATACTGATTCACGTAATTACAAAAAAGGGGAAAGGTTACGAACCAGCAGAAAAAAATCCTGAGATTTTCCATAGTGCCGGTCCGTTTGATATCAAGTCCGGTAAAATGATCAAATCTTCCGGACAGTCATACAGCGACATTTTTGGTAACTATTTAGCTGAATTAGCTGAAACTGACGACCGGATTATCGCCATTACCGCCGCTATGACCGATGGCACTGGACTAACTGAGTTCGCCAAAAAATTCCCTGGCCGTATCTATGATGTCGGCATCGCAGAACCGCACGCCGCTACTTTTGCCGCCGGACTGGCAACACAGGGGCTTAAACCGGTCGTGGCGATTTATTCCACTTTTCTGCAAAGATCTTATGACGAGATTATCCATGACATTTGCCTACAGAACCTACCGGTTGTTTTTGCCATTGACCGGGCAGGGATCGTCGGTAATGATGGGCCTACTCACAATGGCAGTTTTGATTTATCTTTTCTCCGACACATCCCAAATCTGGTTGTTATGGCACCAAAAAACGGTCTGGAATTAAAAAGTATGTTAAAGACAGCCCTGTCTCTTAACAAACCGGTTGCCATCAGATATCCAAGAGGATCAGAAGATGAAAATCAAAAAAAATCTTCAGTTGAAAACATTCCTGTTGGTAAGGCGGAAATTATTCGCGAAGGCAAAGACCTGTTGTTAATTGCCATCGGTAGTACAGTGGATACCACATTAACTGCCGCAAAAAAACTGAATGAAAAAGGAATTGACGCCTGCGTGATCAATGCCAGGTTTGTTAAACCGTTAGATGCGGAATTAATCTGTACTAAATCAGAACAGATTAAAAAAATAATCATTGTGGAAGAAAATTCCATTATGGGCGGATTCGGCAGCGCTGTTTTAGAGCAATTGGCGGATAAAAATATAACCGGCATTCAGACAAAATTGATAGGCATTCCGGACAGCTTTATTGAACAGGGTACCCAAAGTATACTTAGGCAAAAGTTAGGTTTAGACGCTGAAGGAATAATTAAAAAAGCATCAGCTTTGATCGAAAAAAACCACAAATAGTATATTCGTGATTTTTTATCCACCCGTAAATAATATTAACGGTTTTTTGTTTAGTTTATTTCCACTTTCTGACCAGTTCAACTGCGAGTGCCACACCGACCCCGGTGGCACCCTTGCCTAAATACGGTTTTTCTTCAGTGCTCCAGGCAGTACCAGCGATGTCCAGATGAGCCCAGGTATAGTCTTTGATAAATTCCAAAAGGAATGCCGCGGCAGTTATCGCTCCTCCCCCGTTCCCTGTACTTGCATTGCGGAGATCGGCTACATCGCTTTTCATCTGTTTTGAATATTCTTCCCATAACGGCAGCTCCCACACTCTGTCACCGGATTCTTCCCCGGCCCGCTTGATTTTCTGCATCAGTTTTTCATTATTACCAAGCATCCCTGAAACATGCACGCCTAGAGCATAAACACAGGAACCGGTTAAAGTTGCAAGATCTATTACCGCTTTTGGTTTATATTTTTTTGCATAATGCAACGCATCAGCAAGAACCAGACGACCTTCGGCATCAGTATTGATCACTTCGATAGTTTTCCCAGCCGCGGAGCCGATTATGTCACCGGGTCGATAAGCTTCGCGCGAGACGAGGTTTTCCGTAGCAGGTACTAATGCAACAACATTGATCGCTATTTTTAGCTTGGCGATCGCTTCAATTGTGCTGATCACCGCCCCACCACCGGCCATATCAAATTTCATTTCATCCATTCCATTGCCGGGTTTCAGTGAGAGACCACCGGAATCAAAAGTTATTCCCTTACCAACCAGTGCCAACCAGTCTTTGGATGCTGGCTTTCCCTTATATTCCAGAATAATAAATTTCGGCGGATGATGCGCCCCTTGTGATACCGCTAAAATCGCCTCCATCTTTTTTTGCTTCATTGCTTCCTTATCCAGTATCGTACACCGTACTTTTGGTATTTTTGCGACTTCGTGTGCCATTTCCACCAAGAAACCTGGGTTCGCCTTATTCGACGGGTGGTTGCCATAATCCCTGGCACGGTTAATTGCTAAAGCAATTATTTCTCCTTCTTTTAATCCCTTGGTAAACAATTTGTCGGGATAATTTGTATAGAAACACAGTTCGTCAACCCGGTTCGGCAAATCCTTCTTTACTGTTTTATATTCGGTAAACTGATATTCGGAAGTCACGGCACCGATCACAAGCGATTCGGCAATTTTTTCTGTTGATAACTTCACACCGGCCATTTTTGGCAGGAACACCCCAATATTGCCGACGTTACTTTTTACTAAAGTCCTGACGGCGATACCCATCCCTCTTTTAAGTACTAGAGAAGACAATAATTTTTTCTTGCCTAACCCTACCAGCAGTACGCGGGTAAATCCCAGCTTAGTACCGGTATTCACTTCAACAGTTTCTCCTTTTTTTGCTTCAAATTTTTCTTCCTTTATTACTGTCTGTAAAATATCTTCCAACTCCCGATCAATATGCAACACCTCTTGAGAGAGTAATTTCTCCTCAAACAGAAACAGAACCAGCGCCTGCGCTTTTATTTCGAGTAATGATTGGTTAGATTTGGAAATTTTCATAGTACATGTAGTATATGGCAATAATATTACTTGTCAATCTTTTAAAAAAAGGTGCTTTTTGAGCACCCTCTCTTATTTTATATTCTGTTTATTCCATCGAAGCCCTGATTTTCTCCACTATGTCGTTTAAATGGTATTCGCTCTTCGGCAGATAATCCTTTGCACCCAGTGAAATACCCCTACTGATATTACTCTTCTCCGACAGGTTAGAAATAATCACCGCCGGTATATCTTTTGTCTTCGGATCACTTTTGACTGTCTTCAAAATCTCAAATCCGTCCGTGTCCGGCAGAATAATATCCAAAATCAGCAAATCAAACTTCGATGCCCTAATTGCTTTTAATCCTTCCTTGCCGGTTGAATGCGCCTCTACTTCAAATCCTTCCATGGTTAATTTTGATTGCAGAGCATACAGAAGAGCAACTTCATCTTCAATTATTAATATTCTTTTCTTATTTGCCATAGTTTTGTACTAAATAGTTACACTATATTCATTATATGTTTAATCAATAGAAATGTTAAGACCTAGATTTATGCGGTAGGAAGCGTGAAATAGAAAGTACTTCCCTGTTCTTCAACCGATTCAACACCGATAATACCGCCGTTACCTTCAATAATTACCTTGGCAATAGCCAGGCCCAATCCTGTACCTACCGGTATTCCTGTTTTCAGCTGGCCTTGAGTATTAATTACCTGCGAAAAACTCAGGAATAAACTGCTGATCTTCTGTTTTGCAATTCCAATTCCGTTATCCGTAACCGCCACCAGAACAGAATTCCTAATATCCAATATTTGCGGCGATGTAGGAGTAATAAACCATTTAATCCCCGATCTTTCCGCAATTTCATCTATGTGCTTACCTTTATTAACGTACACCGCCTGCATCGTTATTTCACCGTTTGCCGGAGTGAACTTGATGGCATTCACCAATAAATTCGCAATAACCCGATTTATTGAATATTCATCGAAAGGAACGGAAGGAAGATTTTCTGCCATTTGATAGTTCAGCTTAATTCCTTTGCCCGCAGCTAAGACTTTGTAATTCTCGTTTTGAATTTTAATATTGGTCTGAATATCGCCAATCTGCTTGTGAATAATGAATTTACCACGATCAAACCTCGCGACATCAAGCAGGTTGGTAATTAAATTCAGCATGTTTGTTATACTGTGATCTATGGACTGATGAGCTTTTATTATCTCTTTAGCCGGCACGTGATCCTGCTCATTCAGAAGTTCAATGATCATGCGAACCGCTTCCAGGGGCGACCGCATATCGTGCACCAACATGGTTGTAAAATCTTCCTGCAACTTTTTAGCGTCACGCGCATCCTGCAGAGCCTTTTCCAATTCCAGATTATTCTGCCGTAATAATTTTTTTGCTCGAGTTATCTTAGTCATACCCTGATTAACCAAAAATGAGATGACCACCATGACAAACGATACAAATGCAATCCAAATTATTACTACTTCCGGCGGGAAATAGTAACTGGCCAAATAATATGTTCCAGAAATGCTGAAAAGAGATATCACGCCGGTAAAAACAAATAAAAAATTTGGGCATTCCCAAAGTGACAGACCTTCATCACGGCACTCTTTAACAAACCGCAAAGATCTAAAAAAATTTGATTGTTGTTTGTTCTCCATTGAATTAAAGACTTGATAATAATTATCTACCCCAATTCCTCAAGTTTTTGATCCAGCTCTTTTATCGACCTATCAATGTTTTCGCCCAGCGCCCCATCTCCGCCTTTTACATAAGCATAAACAAAAGAGCCTATCTTTTGAAAAAAGTCATTTAGCACATTTATATCATTTTTTGCATCAAGGTAGACAGACTCCAATACTACATCAATATTGTACTCTTCCGGAAATTTAAGCTTTTTCAATTCCCGCAGAGCGAGTGACCATATTTTCTTATCTTTTTCATCAGCATTTGAACCTTCAACCAGCAACTGTATTTTATCGATTTTCTCTTCCATATCATTAATACTTGGCATAATTAATATGCTTGATCCTTATGAATTAAAAGGCGAACGAAATACACGATCATTTTGAATTGAATCTACAAGCTCAAAAACCAAAGCGCTGAGTATTAAACCGGCGCTCCCAGATTCCGCGACCCCCATCCATCCGCCTGGAATTCCTGTTGCAGTCATACCGGCACCCACCATCACACCTGCCGCCGCCGCGCCATGTTTTTCAGCATATTTCTTAACAAGCAATTCGGCTCTCTCGCTCAATAATTTAAGTTTTCCTTTTGTAGCATCCGACAGCTCCATTCTCCCATCCGCCATTTCATGTATTCTGCCCACCTCTTCCGGACTTAAATCAGCGATTATCTCTTGAACTGCATCTGACGTTTCTGTGTCAAACTCTTTTATCGCTTGTTCCGTATCTGGTTGCCCGTCGTATATTTGGATCAGGTCTTCGGGAGTACCTTCAAAATCAAAATCATCTTCTACGCCATCTGCTATTTCACCACCGACCCCCTGGTTGATGTCTGGAAATTCCTTGGACATTATAAATTGCAATTAATAATCTCGTTCAAGATTAGCATAAATTCGCTGATTTGTAAATCAAAAATCATTTCAGCTTGTTGACATTTGTCTTCTTCTATGCTACAATGAAGTTGAAAATAAAAACAAAAAACAATTGAGATGCAAAAAAATAATATTTTAATTCAAGAAAGAATCTTGATACAAGGAACTATCGAAATTGAAAAATGGACTACGAAAGTTTCCTGGTACGAGAATTTGGTAAAAGCACTCTCCTCTTCGTTACGAGTGTTTTTTTAATTAGTAATTTTATAAATCTATGAAGTTAGATGATTTATTGTTAATTGCTGTTGAAAAAAGAGCATCCGACCTTCATCTAGCAGTTGGGAAACCACCAATTCTTAGAATTGACGGGACGCTCGCGCCGATTGATGATTTGGAACCAATTACACCAGATGATGCAAAAGAAATTGTCTTCGGTATTTTATCGGAAATACAAAAAGAGCGTTTAATAAAAGATAGGGAAATTGATGTCTCATACGAAATTCCAGAAATTTCGCGTTTTCGTGTGAATATTCACTGGGAAAAAGGCAATATCGGATTGGTCGCCAGAGTTGTGACTTCACTAACCCCAACTATGGAAGAACTGGAGATGCCCAAGGTAGTTTATGATTTACTAAATGAAAAACAGGGTTTGATTTTAGTCACCGGACCAACAGGTTGCGGAAAATCAACCTCTTTGGCCGCCATGATCAACTATATTAATACTACCCGGGCGGCAAATATAATTACACTTGAGGATCCGATTGAATTTATCTATAAAGCTAAAAAAAGTATCATCAAACAAAGACAACTTGGTTCGGATATGCTGTCATTTGCTGATGCCCTAAAACACGTTTTACGACAAGACCCCAACGTGATTCTGGTCGGAGAAATGCGCGACTTGGATACAATTGCCGCCACAATTACTTTAGCAGAAACCGGGCATCTGGTATTAGCAACTTTGCATACCTACAGCGCCGCCCAGACAGTTGATCGTATTATTGATGTGTTTCCGCCATATCAGCAATCACAAGTCAGGCTCCAGCTTTCCATGTTTTTAAAAGGAGTTATCTCACAACAATTGATCCCCAAAATTACCAAAGGAAGAGTTGCTTCAAGAGAAATATTAATTAATACTCCGGCAATCAGTAACCTAATCAGAGAAAACAAAATTGCACAGATCAAAACAGTAATCCAGACCGGGGTATCAAGCGGAATGAAAACAATGGATCAGGATCTTAAGCGATTATATAAAGAAGGTATCATATCGGAAGAAATAGCAAAATCTTATATGATGAATCCGGAAACATTAAAATAATATACCTAACAACCAAAAAAAGGGCTTAAACAAGCCCTTTTTGATTCGTTAATTACTCTTGATTAAAGAAAACATTTGTGATACGCTCATTGTGATTTGCGCCTGTAACTTCAATTCTAATCCTGCGGGTAGTTGATTACATGCGCCCGTAGCTCAATTGGATAGAGCGCGTGGCTTCGGACCACGAGGTTGGGGTTTCCGCCAGAGGCGGACCCGCCCTGGGCGGGTACAAGCAAATCACATCTTAGTATTTTTATTATGCCCCCGTAGCTCAATTGGATAGAGTGCTTGGCTTCGGACCAAGAGGTTGTAGGTTCGAGTCCTACCGAGGGCACCATTGGTATAGGGTGAACCACGAGGTTGGGGTTTCCGCCAGAGGCGGACCCGCCCTGGGCAGGCAAGTCTCTCCGGGCGCACCATAGATTTATATGTAAATAATATTTGGGAGCATAGCTCAGTTGGTAGAGCAGTTGCCTCTTAAGCAAACGGTCGGGGGTTCAAATCCCTCTGCTCCCACCAAGAAATAAAAAGACTCCCTCAATTGGGGAGTTTTATATTTTCAAATATACTATTTTATCTGATACCGATAAACATTCGTCTCCCGCTTAGTAAAACCCAGCTTCTGATAAAGACAATTGGCGGCTTCACGATCGGGGCGTGAAGTAAGATCAACAGCCCGTGCCCCCAGCTTTCGGGCTTTTTCGATTGCTGTTTGACACAACTCTTTGCCGATTCCCTTCCCACGTTCATTCTTATCAACAACCACATCTTCAATCCACGCACGAACACCTGTCGGAATCCGGAAAACAATCAAAGTTAAGCAACCAATTATCTTTCCGTCTTTTTCAGCAACGAATAAAGTATTTTTATGATCATCTATAATTTCTTTTAAATCACGCTCGCTCGGCAGAAAAGCCGACGATGACAGTTGCGATATCAGTTTGTGTAATGCCCTGACTATACCTGGCGTTATTTTCGATATTTCTTTAATATCCATGTTACTGATAATAAAGCTATTATAGCTTAACAGTATGATTAATATACTACGTTGTCAAATATTTCATTTTTATACAAAATAGCATACACTATAATCATGATTCAGAGACAAATAGTAGTTGATTTATCAGAAGAAGGAAACCGACTGGATAAATTCTTATCAGATCAGTTTTCTGATTATTCGCGTTCCTTTTTACAGACACAGATCAAAAACGGTAGTATTACTTTGAACAATAAAAAGTCCGATCCGGGAATAAAAATAAAAGCGGGCGATAAAATTCAGATGACCTTGCGTGAACCTGAAAAACTTTCCATAAAACCGGAAAACAATATTCAGCTGGATATTCTGTTTGAAGACAAAGATTTCCTGGTAATCAATAAACAATCCGGGATTGTGGTGCATCCTTCCGAAAGCACGCCGACGCATACAATTGTAAATGCTCTGATCGCCTACTATCCAAATATTTCTACAGTCGGGGATGATCCAAAACGGCCCGGAATTGTACATCGGCTTGATAAAGATGTCTCCGGAGTTATGGTCATTGCCAAGAATCAGGGTGCATTTGAATTTTTAAAATTACAATTTCAAGACCGAAAAATTAGAAAAAAATATACCACGCTTGTTTACGGCAAAATGAATCCACCAAACGGAATGATTAGCGCTCCAATCGGCAGATCCACAAGTCAGCCAAATCGCATGTCCGTAAAAAAAATCGGCGAGGGTAAAGAAGCGATCACTTTGTACAAAACAATTAAGAATTATCATAATTATTCACTGCTTGAGATAGAAACAAAGACGGGTCGCACTCATCAGATCCGCGTACATCTTCTTTCCAGAGGCAATCCGATTGTGGGTGACAACAAATATTTTTTAAAAAGGGTGACAAAAAAGGCGGAACTTGGCCGTATCTTTCTGCATGCAAATAGTATCCAATTCACCGGTTTAAACGGGCAAATATTGAGATTTAAGGCGGATATTCCGACAGATCTGAAACTGTTCCTAAAACAGTTGACTTAATAAAAAATTATGTTATACTGCTATTCGTTACATATATAATTATTAGAAATTTTTTTGTTATGACAAAAGAAGAAACTAAGGAAGTTAAAGAGAAGAAAACTGAAGCAAGAGAAATACCTGCAATCGAATCTGGCAACATTGTCCGCGTACACCAGAAAATCACCCAGGGAGATAAAACTCGTACGCAGATTTTTGAAGGCATTGTTATTGCCAAAAGAGGAAAAACCAAACCCGACAAGACTATCACTGTCCGGAAGGTTTCGGATGGCGGTTACGGTGTAGAGAGAATTTTCCCGCTGGAATCCCCCAACGTCCTCAAAATTGAGGTAATCAAGACGCCAAAAACACGAAGATCCAAGCTGTATTTTTTGAGAACACAACCTCGTAAGCTTAAAGAATTGAAGGACAAGTAGCACGCTCGGGTGGTGGAATTGGTATACACACTAGGTTGAGGGCCTAGGCACTTCTTGTGCGTGCGGGTTCAACTCCCGCCCCGAGCACCACCATTAATGGGTTCGTAGCTCAGCTGGTTAGAGCGCTTCGTTTACACCGAAGAGGTCAGAGGTTCGAATCCTCTCGGACCCACCATACAAGCATAGTGGTAGTTATCTGTTACGTTAGACACAAGTAAGAATTCAGGAAACATATCATTTCACCGAAGAGGTCACCCCGCAAATGCGGGGTCGAACCCACCATTAGCTAAAATATATGATCAAATTCATTTTCGGTATTATCGGGATTGCAATGGGATCACTTTTGGTGATTAAAACAGAATGGTTTTTACGTTTTTTCGGTCGGATTGAATGGGCGGAAGCCCATCTGGGTCTAGATGGTGGTTCAAGCCTTTTTTACAAGTTACTGGGGATATTGAGTATAATAATCAGTTTCATGTTAATGACCGGCATTCTGGAAAATATCTTCCAATCATTATTTTCGTTGAGTCCCAAGTAAATATTCACGGGCCCGTAGTTCAGCTGGTTAGAATGCCTCGTTTGCAACGAGGAGGTCAGCGGTTCGAATCCGCTCGGGTCCACC
>JBAYGC010000017.1:0-30530 GCA_041666845.1 Patescibacteria group bacterium
AGTAATCCAGAGCGAAGTGAAAGAACTGCGACCGACCACCGCCAAGAAAAAACTGAAATTGACATTCATTATGCCGAAAGAGAAAATTCCTACGCTTTCTGTGGATGAAGACAAGATTAAGGACGTTGTTTTGAACCTGGTTGATAATGCGATCAAATATACCGAAAAGGGAGGCATCACCGTGACGGTGCAGAAGAAGGATGCCAATGTATTGATTATCGTCAAAGATACCGGTGTAGGTATCAATCCGACTGATGCAGAAAAACTTTTCTCCAAATTTGTTCGCGGATCCGGAATATCTAGGCTATCGCCGGACGGATCCGGTTTGGGTCTGTTTATCGCCAGAAAGATAGTGGACGCTCATAAAGGAAAGATTTGGGCGGAGAGCGAAGGCGAAGGCAAGGGTTCGGCGTTCAATGTGGAACTGCCGGTTAAATAATATTGGAGGGAGAATAGATTGGTTAAGCGAATATTAAGGATATTTATTATCATAGCAATCATAACTGTTGCCTGGTTTTTCCTGGTCTCATTTTTTGCTTATTACAATGTTACTCATCCAAAACAAACAGATTATTCCGTAACACCCGCCAATTATAATGTGATTTATGAAGATGTGTATTTTCAAACAGAGGATAATCTGAGACTAGCCGGTTGGTTTCTTCCGGCAGGCGAGGACGCAATTGGAACAGTGATTGTAATGCACGGATATCCGGCCAACAAGGCGGATGCTTTAAACTGGTCTTTGTTTCTAAGGGAGAAGTTCAATGTTTTATTGTTTGATTTCCGTTATTTCGGATCCAGTGAAGGAAAATATACTACAATCGGCTGGAATGAGAAGAAGGATCTTAAAGCGGCGATTGATTATCTGAATACGCGCGCAGATGTAGATCCGGAAAAAATAGGTGTGATGGGATTTTCTATGGGTGGTGCGGTTGGGATCATGCAGGGTAGTGTTGATTCCAGAATCAAAGCGATTGTTGCCGATAGCGCTTACGCCTCTTTGGATTTACTGGTCAATAATATGTTTGCAAAATTCGGTTTTCTACAGAAACCAATGATTTGGTCTCTGGAACAGTGGGCGCAATGGCGGATTGGAATAAAGCCCAGTGATGTTTCGACAATCAGAGTAGCAGCACAAAGTAAAACACCATTGCTGTTAATCCACGGGACAGCCGATCAGGAGATTCCGGTTGAGCATTCCAGACAGATTTTTGAAGTTTCCAAGGGTAGTTCTGAACTATGGGAAATTGACGGCGCGGATCACGGCGAAGCCTATTTTAATGAAAAAACATTATATGAAGCGAAGGTAAACAGCTTTTTTGAAACAAATTTTCAAAAGATTATAAATTAGCGTGACAGAAGTCAAAAAATTTGTTATAATAGGATAATATTTCACAAGATTATCCACATTTTTTATTTGAATATTTAGCCTTTTTAACCTATGCCTAAAAAAACAATCAGAGATATCGATGTTCAGGGAAAAAAGGTGCTTTTGCGTGTGGCATATGACATTTCACTAAAGGAAAAAGATGGCAAATGGATTGTGCCGGATGATTCGAGAATCAAAGCTACATTGCCGACAATTGAATATTTATTGGCCAGGGACTGTAGTTTAGTCCTTCTTTCGTGGTTAAAAAGACCGGAAGGAAAGGTAGTTGAGAAATACCGTATGGATCCCGTTGCCGAAAAACTAGCGGAATTGATCAAAAGACCGGTGAAGAAACTGGATGACTGTGTCGGTCCGGAGGTAGAAAAAGCGGTGGCCGATCTGAAACCCGGTGAGGTAATCATGCTGGAAAATGTCCGTTTTCACCCGGAAGAACAGAAGGAAGACGCAGAATTCTCCAAAAAACTAGCAAGTCTCGGGGATCTAGTTGTGTTTGATGCCTTTGCGCAGGCGCACCGCGTTCATTCATCAACAACCGGTATTCTCAAACAGGGCAAAGAGGTAGTGGTCGGTTTTCTGATGGAAAAAGAATTGGATGTGCTTTCCAAAATGCTGAATAATCCAGTACGGCCTTTTACTGTCGTATTGGGCGGAGCAAAGATTTCGGACAAGCTGGAAACCACTAATAATTTGTTGGCACTTGCTGATTCCATACTCATCGGCGGAGCGATGGCAAACGCGTTTTTAAAATCCCAGAATGTGGATATTCAGAGCTCATTTATTGAAGATGTGGGAATTGATTCAACAAAGACGGCAGCGGAATCGGCAAAAGAGCTTTTAGAGAAAACTGCTGACAAGACATCATTTCAGGGAGGGGATTTTATACAGTTGCCACTAGATTTAGTTGCTGCGAATTCAATTGAAAAACCGACAGAAAGTAAAGTGATAGATTTTAATAAAAAAGAAATACTGCCAGAAAAATGGGCCTACCTTGATATTGGTCCGCAAACTATTGAAGAATACCGAAAAATTATTTCCGCATCAAAGACAGTTTTCTGGAACGGACCGATGGGACTGTTTGAAGAAGCAGAATTTGCAATAGGCACGAAAGAAATTGCCGATGCCATTGTAGACAGCGGTGCTACTTCAATCGTAGGTGGCGGTGACACAGAGAAGATTGTTAAAATGTTCAATCTGGAAGGTAAATTCACGCATGTTTCCACCGGAGGTGGCGCATCATTGGAATTTTTATCAGGTAAAGAACTACCAGTGGTAGGTTTGTTGCCGGATTTGTAATTTGTAAATCGTAACTCGTAACTTGTAATTAGTAAATCGTAATTTTTAATCAATAGCTTGTAGTTACCAATTACAAATTACTAGTTACCAATAACTAACCCCTAAACTAAAAACCATGCCTCATGCAGTAAAAATCAAAGAAATATTCGCCCGTGAAATTCTGGATTCACGCGGTAATCCTACCATTGAAGCAAAGGTAATCGCGTCAGATGGCAGTATTGGCATTGCTGCTGTTCCGTCCGGTGCTTCGACCGGAACATATGAAGCTTTGGAACTGCGGGATGCCGATCCGGATCGATATCTCGGCAAAGGAGTCCTGAAGGCGGTGGAAAACGTCAATTTTAAAATAGCACCGGCTTTGAACGACTTTGCGTTAGGTAAGCAGGCGGAACTGGATAAAAAAATGATCGAGCTAGATGCAACAGAGAATAAAGCCAAACTGGGTGCTAATGCAATTTTAAGTGTTTCTCTGGCATATGCCAGAACATCCGCAAAATCAGCAAAAATTCCTTTATATGAATATCTGCGGTCACTTTCAAAAATAAAAGGGAAATATTCTTTTCCTCTGCCGATGATGAATATCATCAACGGCGGTCAGCACGCTGATAACAAACTGAGCGTACAGGAATTTATGATCGTTCCCAAGGCAGATTCGTTCAGAGAATGCGTCCGGATGGGAGCGGAAATATTTCATTCATTAAAAGTGGTTTTGGAAAACAATAAACTGTCGGTGATGGTGGGTGATGAGGGAGGATTTGCTCCGAAAGTTCAGTCACATAAAGAAGCAATGAATCTGATCATGATGGCGGTCAGTAAAACACAATATGAAACGGATAAGAATGTGTCATTTGCTCTGGATGTTGCCGCTTCCGAATTTCACAGTGCATCTTCCAATAAATATTTGATTCAGCCGGAACAGCACAGCATGACGGCTGAAGACATGATCAATATGTATGCGGACTGGCAGTCCAATTACCCGATCATCTCGATCGAGGACGGATTAACTGAGGATGACTGGGACGGTTGGCAGTTGATGACCAAGAAGTTGAAAGACAAAATGATGTTGGTCGGTGATGACCTATTTGTTACCAATATCACGCGTTTTAAGAAAGGTATAGACAAAGGTATTGCCAATTCCATTCTGATTAAACTTAATCAGATCGGAACACTTACGGAAACTCTAGACTGTATTAGTCTGGCGAAGGAAAACGGATACAAAACGGTAATTTCACACCGTTCCGGTGAAACCGCCGATACTTTCATAGCTGATTTGAGCGTGGCCGTAAATTCGGAATATATTAAAACAGGTTCGCTTTCCCGTGGCGAAAGAATTGTAAAATACAACCGCTTGATGGAGATTGAGACGGAGGTAAATAAAAGTAATTAGTAATTGGTAATTTGCACATTACTTACTAAATACACATTACTTATTACCAAATTACGAATTATCAGTTACCAATTATCAAACTACCGATTACCAATATAAAATGCCAACAAAGAAAAATAGTAACAAAATAAATCACTACAAGCCTACCGTCTTAATTGTGCTCGACGGCTGGGGGATTGCCCCTGCTTCCGAGAGTAATGCGATTGAGCTGGCAAGGACACCTGCGATGGACCGTTTGTGGAAAAAATATCCTCATACCAAGCTTAAATCATACGGCAGGTTCGTCGGTCTTCCGGCAAAACAGGACGGCAATTCCGAAGCGGGTCATATGAATATCGGCGCAGGTCGGATAGTGGATCAGGATTCAATTATTATCACCAAAAGTATAATTGACGGAACATTTTACCGTAATCCCGGATTCACGGAGGCGGTTCAGCATGTCAGCAAATACAAATCCAATCTGCATCTGATGGGTATTATTTCCGGCGATCAATGTCCGCACATGAGCCCGGATCATCTGACGGCTTTGATTGAGCTTGCGCGAAGAAAAAGAGTATACAATGTTTTTCTGCACTTTTTCACTGACGGCAGGGATTCCAATCGCTATTATGCGATAAAACTGATTAAAAAAATTGAGAAAAAATTAAATAGTAACGAAATAATCTCAACGGTGATGGGGCGTTACTATTTGGACCGGACAAAAAATTGGGATATAACCCAGCGAGCGTATAATGCGCTGGTATTGGGAGAAGGTTTAAAAGTGGACAGTCCGCAGCAGGCTATTCTGCAGGCGTACAACAGGGGAGAAACGGATGAATTTGTCACACCCAGCATCATGAAAGGCGGAAAACCGATTTCTGACGGCGATTCGGTGATTTTTTATAATCTGCGTTCAGACCGGGCGCGCCAACTGGCCAAGCCGTTTGTCCAAAATAAATTCAATACCAAAAACTCAAAGAGTTTCCAGCGGAAAAAAGTATTAAAGAACCTCATTTTTGTAGCTATGACAGATTTTGGTCCGGATCTTGAGGGAATGTTGACCGCTTACCCGTCCATGGATATCAGAGATACGTTACCGATGGCTCTCCGGAATGTCCGACAACTGTATATTGCCGAGGGACAAAAATACGCACACATGACTTATTTTTTTAACGGCGGTTATTCGGATCCGGTGGGGGGCGAAAGCCGTATTACAATACCTTCAACGTCGGTGAAACATTTTGACGAAAAACCGGAAATGAGTGCCGGAAAAATAACCAGCATTGTTCTGCAAAAATTAAAATCGAAGTCAAATGATTTTATTGCTCTAAATTTTGCCAATCCCGACATGGTAGGACATACCGGAAATCTAAAAGCGACAGTTAAAGGGATTGAATTCACGGACAAATGTATCGGAAAGATAGTTCAACAGGTGCAAAAACAAAAAGGTACAGTCATAATTACTGCTGACCATGGCAATGCCGAGGACATGATTAATTTGAAAACCGGAGAAGTTGATACAAAACATTCGTCAAATCCGGTGCCGTTTATTATTGTCAGTTCTGACAAAAAAATCACTAAAAAGAAAAATTTACCGGATGGGGTTTTGGGAAATGTTGCACCGACCATCTTGGATATTATGAAAATAGAACAACCGAAACTAATGAAACTAAAAAGCTTATTATAATGAATGCAGATTTTGTAACATTAATTATCATTGATGGATTCGGGATCGCTCCTCCCCGCAGAGGAAACGCAATCAGTGTTGCTGTAACTCCGAATTTGGACAAGATTGTCTCAACCTATCCTACAATGGCAGTACAAGCTTCGGGGGAATTAGTTGGTTTGCCGTGGGGTGAAATGGGCAATTCGGAAGTCGGGCACTTAAGTATCGGGACCGGTCGGATTGTTTACCAGTCATTTCCCAGAATTAACAAATCAATCGCGGACGGCAGTTTTTTTAAAAACGAAGCATTTCTGGCCGCAATAAATCATGCAAAAAAGAATAATTCGGCAATGCATATCATGGGCCTGGTATCTGACGGCGGAGTGCACAGTTCAGAAGAACACCTTTATGCCCTGCTGGAACTGTGCAAAGATAACGGTTTAAATAAAGTATTTATTCACGCCTTTTTAGACGGTCGTGATACCCCCAAAAACAGCGCAGAAGATTTTATTCAGCAACTGCAGCGCAGAATTGTAGATCTGCAAATCGGAAAAATTGCAACATTAGCCGGCAGATTTTATGCCATGGACCGTGATAATCGCTGGGATCGGATTGAGAAATCGTATAACGCAATGGTTGAAGGAGTTTCAGAACAGACTTCTGAAGACCCGATTGACATAATAAAAAAATCATACGAAAACAGTGTTTTTGATGAAGAGTTTATCCCGACAGTCATTATGGAAAACGGTAAACCGATAGCCACTGTCCAGGATAATGACGCAATGATCTTTTTTAATTTCCGTCCGGATCGCACCAGACAGATTACAAAAGCATTTGTTTTGCCGGGATTCGAAAAATTCCAAAAGAAACGCAACGTTGCCAACTTATTTTTTGTTTCAATGACTGAATTCGAAAAAGATTTACCGGTAAGCGCGATTGCTTTCCCGCCAATTGAAATTACCACCCCGCTTGCCAAAGTAATTGCGGATAATGGTTTTAAACAGCTCCATATTGCAGAAACAGAAAAATATCCGCACGTAACATTCTTTTTTAACGGCGGTAAGGAAGCTGCCTATGAGGGCGAGGATCGTGTATTGATTCCTTCGCCGCATGTTTCCAGTTATGACCAGAAACCCGCCATGTCTACTCGCGAGATCAAGGATCGTGTTGTGCAGGAGGTTCTCACAAAAAAATATAAATTAATCGTTATTAATCTGGCAAATGTTGATATGGTCGGTCATACGGGGAATTTAAAGGCAATAATCAAAGCAGTAGAGGTTGTAGATGAAGCTTTGAAGGAAATCGTTGAGGCCACACTGGATATGAATGGGGCGGTGGTAATAACTGCTGACCACGGTAATGCTGAAGAAAAAATGAACGCTCAGACCGGTGATATTATTAAGGAACATTCCGCAAACCCGGTGCCATTTATTTTAATTGGTAAACAATGGGAGGGGCAGAATACGCTCCAGAGTCATGATTTATCAAGTTTGCGGCCGGTTGGAATGCTGGCTGATGTTGCTCCGACGATTCTGCAGATTTTAGGTCTGGATCGGCCGGCGGAAATGACCGGTAGGTCTCTGATTTAGTTTGTTGGGGCAAATTATCTTTGATACAATATAATTAAACCAAAGTATAATCAACCATAATATGAATAAAAAGATTTACGACGTAATTTCACTAGGTGGAGCTACACGTGATATCACTTTTTATACGGATGAAGGTCAAGTAATTGATACTCCGGAAGACCTTACTCGGCAAAAATTAATCGGATTTGAATACGGCGCCAAAATGATCAGTGATAAGGTTTACTTTGGTTTGGGTGGGGGAGGATGCAATACGTCTGTTTCCTTCGCCAGACTGGGGTTGCGCAATGCGTGTTGGATAACAGTAGGAAATGACCGTGAAGGCGATTCGATAATTAATGATTTAAAAGACGAGGGTGTTGATACAAAATATGTTCAAAGAAACAGCAAGCTTTCAACCGGCTTTTCTTTTATTACCATCGCGGAGAAATCAAAAGACCACGTGGCTTTTTTGTATCGTGGTTCAAATAACGCGTCTATCTTCCCGAAAAATGCCGCTAAAATTTTGAAAACAGAGTGGCTGTACGTTTCTTCATTAACCGGCAGAACATGGCTGAATAACGCTCATTCTATTGTAAAATTTATCAAAGAAAGTGGAACTAGGTTAGCTTGGAATCCGGGTGAGACACAGCTGAAGGCCGGGAAGAAAAAGCTATCACCGGTACTCAGAGTTACTGATGTGTTGTTTATTAATAAGGATGAGGCAATTGAATTGGTACTTTCTGCCGGAAAGATACCAAAACAGATCAATAACGCTCGGGTGCTGACAAAAATAATTCAAGGTTGGGGACCGAAAATTGTCGTAATAACTGACGGCAGAAAAGGAGCGTATGTTTATGACGGAAAAAATTCTTACTATTCAAAAGTAATAGACAGAAAGGTTGTTGATACTACCGGAGCGGGTGATTGTTTCGGATCTTCGTTTGTGGCCGGCATGGTTCATTTCAATGGAAACATCGAAAAAGCTGTTTACTTATGCATGTTAAATACCGCTTCATTAGTGCAGAAGACCGGTGCACAAAATGGCTTGATCTATTGGAGGGATGTTAAAAACAAGTTTACAAAATAATAATATGAAAACAATCATTGCAGAAGTTTCAGCAAGACATATTCATCTGAGTCAAAAAGATTTGGAAAAATTATTTGGCAAGAATCACCAATTAAAAAAATTGAAAGATTTGTCTCAGCCTCATCAATTTGCCACCAACGAAACGCTGACGGTAAAGGGCGAGCACGGCATTTTCCCCAAAGTAAGAATTATTGGACCAATTCGGAGTAAAACGCAGGTGGAACTTTCTATCACGGACTGCTACTCTCTGGGTATCAAGCCGTCAATTCAGGTGTCCGGCCAGGTAAAAAGCGCCAGCCAGGTTGTATTAAAAGGACCAAAGGGACAGGTGGTTGTCTCTGCTATCGTTGCTATGCGTCATTTGCACTTGTCTGAAAAACAAGCAAAGGTATGGAAATATAAGCATGGTAAAAAAATATCTGTGTTAATCAAAGGTGAACGCTCCGTGATTTTAAATAATGTTGTTGTGCGCGTCGGGGATTTTAATACTCGGTTGCAATTGGATACAGATGAGGGTAATGCCGTAGGTTTAGTTAACAACCAGAAAGTATATATTTATGAAAAGTAAAAAACAGAATCTGCTCGTTTTAAACAACGGCTCCAGCAGTCTGAAATTTACCGCCTTTGAGTACGATAAGCGGGGATTGGGGAAAATTATTATTGAAGGATCTTATTCCGGCTACAATACCGGTTCTGTTTTGGAGTATCATGAAAACAATAAAAAAACCCGAAGAAATTATTCTACCAAGTACACATTAAAAAGTGCCTGGCAGGCGGTTTCAAAAATATTTTCCCAACTGGATATCCAAACCGTCGGCTTAAGAGTGGTACATGGCGGGCCGGAATTTAAACTTAGCTGTAAACTGGATAAAAAAACAATCCAGAAAATCAGCAAATATAATCACCTCGCACCACTTCATAATATTCAGAGTCTGGAACAGGCAAGACTGGTTCAGGAAACCTGGCCGAAAGTGAAAATAGTCGCCAGTTTTGATACCGCCTGGTTTTCTGATCTGGAACCGGAAGCGTATTTGTATTCATTGCCGGTCAGCTATTGTGAGAAATTCAAAATTAGGAAATACGGGTTCCATGGTTTAAGCCACGAAATGGCCAGCATTTATGCTGCAGAAAAAATCGGTGTAAACATAAAAAAATTATCCGCAATTACTGTACACCTGGGATCCGGCGCCAGTATGGCCTGGCTGGAAAACGGCCGCGTTAAAGATACAACAATGGGTTTATCGCCCAATGAGGGACTGACTATGGCAACACGCACTGGTGATTTGCCGGTCGCGGTGGCAATGTACCTGGCTAGGGAACAAAAAATGTCTTGGGATGAAATAGATCATTTGATAAACAAAAAATCCGGACTCTTGGGATTGTACGGCAACGCCGACCTGCGGGAAGTACTGGTAGCGGCCGGATACAGAATCGCCGGTTACAAACCTGCTTCAAAATATTCCACTGCGCAAAAGAAATCAGCCAAGCGGGCGCTCGCGGTCTATGTCTATGATATTAGGCGGTATTTGGCGTCATATTTGGGCATGAGTAGAAAACCGCAGGCGATTGTATTCACCGGTGTAATCGGCATGCGCAGTGCGATTATCCGTAGTTTAGTTTTGAAAAACATGCGTCTGCCGAAGGGTTGCCGGGTTTTAATTGCGCCGGAAGGTGAAATGATTAATATAGCGCAAAAGACATGGAAGTATATAATGCGAGTAAAAATCCAATAATTAGCAGAGCAAAACAGGAAATTAGTAATCTGTAATCAGCAAATTGTAATCATTACCAGTTACTAATTACTGATTACCAGCTATAAAATATTATGCAGAAAAAAAGAATTGAAAGTGCCGTAGGAATTGTTCTGTTTAACCCGGAGAACAAGGTGCTGATTGTATTCAAAAAATGGATTCAGAAGTGGGAATTTCCCCAGGGTAAAATTGAAGAGGGTGAAGAAAAGATAGAAACGCTGAAAAGAGAAATGAAGGAAGAAACAGGTATTGAAAATTTCAAAATTGTGAAAGATTTCGGAACTAAAACGCATTACCGTTTCACGCGTGATGAATATTCAGTCAGTAAAACAGTTGATTACTATCTAGGTGTTGCGGATAAAGAAGTGCGTCTTTCTTCTGAACATGAAAAATACTGCTGGTGCACATACGAGGAAGCACAGAAGTTGCTGGTGCACAAAAACCACATTGGCGTTTTAAACAAAGCGATTAATCGGTTAAAAAAACCTTTACTATTTATCAATTAAAATTATTCTATGAGTATTAAACCAACTGAAAACGACTTAAACTGGAAAATAGCCGGTGAAGCGGGCTACGGAATCAAATCGATCGGACTGATGTTCTCAAAAATCTGCGCCAGGGGAGGCTTGCATATTTTTGATTATTCGGAATACCCATCCCTGATCCGTGGAGGACACAATACCTATCAGGTCAATGTTGGCAGTGACGAAAAATGGTCTCCCAAAATTGCCGTGAATTTACTGGTAGCTTTAGATCAATTAACAATTGATTTACATAAAGACGAGTTGGAAGAGGGTGGCGGATTAATCTATGACAATGAAGACAAAAAAATTGATATAAGTAAAATTGATGCCAAAAAGTATAATCTTTTCCCGATTCCGCTGACCAAGCTGGCGGAAACAGCGGGCGGTAAAAAAGTTATGCGCAATTCTGTTGCGCTGGGCGCGTCAGTTGGTCTGGTCAGTTATGATTTTGAACTGCTGAAGGGTATGATCAAGGATGAATTCCAGAGGAAGGGTGACGAAGTAGTAGATATGAATATTAAAATAGCTGAAGCAGGATACAATTATGTCAGGGATAATTTTAATGTGGAAAAATTTCCGTTCAAGCTGAAACCGATAAATGGTCCGAAACAAATGGTATTAACTGCTAACGAAGCGATCGGTATGGGAGCAATTGTGGCTGGATGCAAATTTATGTCCGCATATCCAATGACACCTTTCACTTCAATTCTTCATTACCTGGTGGCTAACGGAGAAAAGCACAATATTCTGGTTAAACAAACAGAAGACGAGATTTCGGCAATTACTATGGCTTTGGGTGCCAGTTACGCAGGGGTCAGATCGATGACCGGTACTTCAGGCGGTGGTTTTTCTTTAATGGTGGAAGCTCTAGGGCTTTCAGGAATTACTGAGACGCCGATTGTTATCGCTGAAGTGATGCGACCGGGACCGGCTACCGGATTGCCAACCTGGACGGAACAGTCCGACCTGCGCTTTTTGATCCACGCTTCACAGGGCGAATTTCCGAGAATCATAATTGCGCCGGGTGATGTTCGGGAGGCATTTTATGCCACTCAACATGCTTTTAATCTGGCGGAGAAATATCAAATGCCGGTTTTTATCCTATCCGATAAATTTATTTCAGAAAGTAACAAATCTGAAGAATTTTTTGAGACTGATCAACTGGAAATTGAACGCGGTGCTTTGCTAACTGATACTGAATTGAAGAAGATCAAAGAATTCAAGCGTTACAAATTTACGGATACCGGGATTTCACCAAGAAGTATTCCGGGACAGCCGGGTGGTATACATAATGCTAATTCCGACGAGCATGATGAATTCGGCTACTCTTCCGAGGATGCCGAAAATAGAGCGCGGATGGTGGAAAAAAGAGCTTTAAAAATTGAAGAGGCGGAAAAAGAACTACCGGATCCAGTTTTATACGGTCCGGAAAACGCTGACGTTACAATTATTTCCTGGGGATCAACTAAGGGGCCGGTTTTGGAAGCAATGAAATTATGTGAGCAGGATAAACAAAAAGTAAATTTTCTGCACATCGCCTATATCTATCCATTCCCGGCGGAAAAAGTAAAAGCAATAATCAGAAACGCCAAAACAATCGTTCTGGTGGAAAATAATTTTACTGCACAGCTGGGCTCCCTGATTCGTGAATTCACCGGTGAGGAAATTGAAAACAAACTGTTGAAATACAGCGGCAGGCAGTTTTACCCGAATGAGATCCATGATTACATTAGTGATATTATAAGTAAATAATTTAAAAATATATGAAACCAGAAGAACTAAACACTCCGCATGATCCAACATGGTGCCCGGCCTGCGGTAATTTTGGTATATGGGTAGCCCTAAAAAAGGCAATCACGGAATTAAACCTTGACCCGAATCAGGTCGCGGTAAGCTACGGAATCGGCTGTTCCGGTAATGAAAACAATTTTGTAAAGACATATGCATTCCATAGTCTACACGGCAGAGCATTACCTCCGGCAGCTGGAATAAAATTTGCCAACGATGCTCTGACAGTGCTTGCAATCGGCGGTGATGGGGATGCCTACGGGGAGGGTGGCAATCATTTCATTCATGCTTGCAGGAATAATTACGATATTACATACCTGGTTCACGATAATCAGTTGTACAGTCTGACTACCGGACAGGCATCGCCGACATCACAAAAAGGAATGACTACCACAACGACTCCTGCCGGTATTATTGAAGACCCGATCAACCCGATTTCGCTGGCGCTCTCTGCCAATGCCACATTTGTTGCACGGGGCTTTTCCGGCAGAGCCGATCATCTCTCTGGACTGATTAAACAAGCAATTCAACATAAAGGTTTTTCCTTTGTGGATATTCTGCAGAACTGCGTAACCTTCAATAAATTAAATACCTTCCAGTTTTTCAACCAAAGGATTTATGATATGAACCAGGAAGGATATGAGGCAAACGATAAGCAGAAAGCACATGCTAAGGCTATGGAATGGGGAGAGCGGATTCCGATCGGTATATTTTATCAGGAAGAAAAACCTTCATACAATTCCGTGGTAGCTCAAAGAATTAATGGTTCGTTGGTGAAACAGACTTTAGGTAAAATTGACCTGACCCCGAATTTTGAGAAAATGGTATAAGTGATTGAAATGCCGGGAATGAGAAAATAATGAATAAAAAGTGGGTGGTAAATGAAAAAGTGCCGGAAGCACTGATTAACAAATTTCCGGAAATCAATCCGGTGATTTTGCAATTGTTGTATAACCGGAATCTTGTCGAACAGAATGATATTGATGAATTTCTAAATCCCGAATACAAACACAATCTTCATGACCCCTATTTATTTAAGGATATGAAGAAAGCAACCAAGCGGATTTGGCAGGCGATTGAAAATAAAGAAAAAATAGTGGTGCATGGTGACTACGATGCGGACGGTGTTTGCAGTTCGGTGGTTCTGTACGATACGCTGAAGAATCTGGGAGCGGATGTTTCAGTTTTTCTACCCCATCGCGAACGGGAAGGTTACGGTATGAATGTGATTACCGTACAGAATTTCATTGACCAGAAAAACAATCTGATTATTACCACAGACTGTGGTATTACCAACCACGCGGAGGTTGAGCTGGCAAGAAAAAACGGCGTGGACGTAATTATTACTGACCATCATGAAGCGCCGATTGATCTGCCGAGAGCCAATGCCATTATCAATCCCCATGTTAAGGAGGAAACCTATCCTTTTAAACATCTGGCGGGATCCGGTGTCGCTTTTAAATTAGCATCAGCATTAATCACCGAATCGCTTGCTAAACCGAAATATAGTCTGCCGGAAGGGTTTGAAAAATGGCTATTAGATATGGTAGCGATCAGTACCGTAACCGATATTATGCCGCTTCTGGAAGAGAATCGGGTATTTGTAAAATATGGTTTGATTGTTCTGGAAAAAACCAAAAGACCCGGTTTAAAAGCGCTGATGGAAACGATTGGTAATCGGAGAGGTAAAGTTGATACATTTACAATCGGATTTCAGATCGGACCCCGGATCAATGCAGCGGGCAGGATGGATCATGCCAAGCTGGCGTTCCAGTTGTTAACTGCTGAAACTGAGGAAGAATCTGCGATACTGGCGGAAAAATTGCAAATGAATAATATTGAAAGACAAAAAATTACCGTTGATTATGTACAGGAAGCAAAAATACAAATTGGCGAAGTGGGTGATGAGAAGAAATTACTGTTTGCCATAGGAAAAGACTGGCCGGCGGGTATTATCGGTTTGATCGCCGGAAAGATTGCCGATGAATTCTACCGTCCGACGCTGATTCTGACTGAGCAGGACGGTAAAATTACGGGATCCGGCAGGAGTATCCGCGAATTTAATATTGTCGAGGCGCTGGAAAAAACGCAGATTCATTTTGAACGCTGGGGCGGACATTCGCAAGCTGGGGGATTTACCCTAAAAAGCGTCGCCAGTGTGGAGCAGTTCCAGATTGATTTTGAAAAAGTGGTAAATACAGAATTGCAGGGGAAAAAGCTCTCACCATATTTGGAAGTTGAGGCGGAAATTAAACTGAGCGATATCGACTGGAAGTTTTACGGTCAACTGGACGCATTTCAGCCCTTCGGTGAGGGAAACCGCAACCCGTATTTCCTGGTTCGCGGTGCGGTGGTAGTTGGGATGCAAAAAGTCGGCAGTACCGGTAAACATCTCAAGCTGATGGTCAAGGATAATGCGGGACTGGTCAGAAAGACAATCGGTTTTGGGTTTGGAGATTTCTTTGATACGATTGAGATTGGTGAAAAGGCTGATATTGTTTTTGAAGTAGGGATTAATGAATGGAACGGTAACCGTGAATTAGAACTAAAAATTATTGACATAAAAAAAAGTGATTAATGCAAAAGAAAAAAAGTTAATTGTTTTTACCGACGGGGGAGCGCGTGGTAATCCGGGACCGGCGGCATCCGGGGTGGTAATATTTGACGAACATAAGAAAATACTGGGTGAGTATTCAGAATATCTTGGTGAAACGACTAATAACCAGGCGGAGTACCGGGCGATAATTTTGGCATTGAAAAAAGCAGTTGAACTGAAAGGTACGAAAGTAATAATTTATTCCGATAGCGAGTTGATTGTTAACCAGTTGAACCGCAAATATAAAGTGAAAGATGCCGGGCTTTCAAAACTATTTGTTCAAGTCTGGAATTTGGTTCAAAAATTTGATTCTGTTGAATATCATCACATACCGAGAGAAAAAAATACATTGGCTGATGCACAGGTGAATATGTGTTTGGATATGCAGTAAATTATTTAATGTTAGTCATTTTATGGATTGATTTTATGGGATTTGACATAAATTCTTGAAATGAGCTATCATTTAAGTACAAAAGAATACTATCTATTGGGCGGCCTCATCACTTTTTGATTTTGCCGCTTATTTTAATTCATAAAGAACAAAACAATGGAAGAAAAAGTTATTATTCAATTAGGATTAATAAAAGTGTATGTTTTTATATTCTCTAGTTTGCTAATAATTGGGGTTCCTATATCAATGGTAAATGCAGGATACAATAATAATCTTAGAATGACTTGCCCAGCTGATTCAAGTGCAATGTGTAACTATTTTATCACTGTACCGGCAAGTTTGGATGACACAGCAGTTTTTAAGTTATACAGCCACTATATGGTTGCTGAATCACAGATCAGACCTTATGGTGAATTCAAAGGTGATATACAAGTTATCCACGCAGATACAGATGGTGATAATAAGGAAGAAATAATAACCGTGCCCAAGAGAGGAGGGGGACCACACGTTCGTATATGGGAATTGCCTTATCAATATCGTCTAGATTTCAGTCCGATTCTTGATGATGAATTTTTTGCCTATGATAATCAATTTCACGGTGGACTAAATGTAGTAACTGGTGATTATGATGGTGATGGTACGGATTCAATTACTATTTCTCCACTTAGCGATGGGGGGCCAAACATTCGCACATTTAGATATAGTGAGCATGGTTATACTTTAGATGATTGGTTCTTTGCATATTCTGAGGACTTTCATGGAGGTGTTACAGTGCATTCTGGTGATGTTGATGGTGATGGGAAAGATGAATTAATAATAGGTTCAGTACAAGGTGCTGCTCCAATAAAAATATATGATTGGAATGGTGTTAATTTTGACTTAAAGAATGAATTTATGCCTTTTTCAAATGATTTTACGGATGGGGTGAGAATCAAAATTGGCAATGTATCAAAACAAATAAATCAAGAAAACGAAGAGATTATTATTACTCCTAATTATTCAGCAAATCCTGAAATAAAAATATATAGCTGGGATGGAGATCAATTCAGAATAGTAGATCAATTTATGGCCTATGGAGACAATTCAAGTATTCATCTAAACTCTGGAGTAGATATGCAACTTGGAAATGTGGCCGGAGATGGTAAATTAGAAATAGTAACTTTCCCTTTGCAAGAAAACATTGTTCCATTGCGAGTATGGCAAGAAGGGGGAGATGCGCCGCTCCATTTGAATTTTAGACCTATTGCACAAAAAACCATTTATGAAATGGGTTCGCAGGGAATAAGTGTTGGGCTGAGAAACCTGCAGCCTGATCGTTTTCCAGAACTTGATGGTGATGGCCATGATGAAATTATCGTTGCATCAAAAGGTGGGGTCTCTCCTATTGTGCAATTGTATCGTTTCCATCTCTATGAACCTACTCGACTCGAAGTTTTAAATAACGTTCTAGTCTTTTCACCCGAATATAGAGGAGGAATACATTTTGATGGAATAATGTAATAACTAACTAAAAGGAACAAAACAATGGAAGAAAACATCAATCCAGCCCATAAAAAGGGCAATAATATAGGGTTAATCGTATTAATATCGGTGGTTATCTTTCTGATAGCCGGAGCATTGTGGTATGCGTTTGGTAAAGAAAACGAGAATACCAATAATGCCAATACTACTCAAGTAGGGAATGAAAATACTAATACTGTGTTAAATACAAATGCTAATACTAATACCGCAGTTAATAGCAATACCAATTCAGCTGTGGATACTTCTGATTGGCTGACGTATACGAATGAGGAGTATGGATTTGAGTTTAAATACCCAAGAGATTTTTCCGTTACTGATAATGCATCTTACTTTTCAGTTCTTCCTATAAACAATAACGAAGCATTGCCAAGAGCAGTTGATATTTCCCAGGGAAGTATAACTGATCACATTAATTCAATTATTGATAGTGATAGTTTGAATGAGGTTCTTTCTAATGAGAGTTTAGAAATTAATGGTGAAGATGTAAATCAGTTGATTCTTAAAACTGCAATTGGCCTTGATTATGTTTATACAACTTTCCAAAAAGACAATTACCTTATCGATCTCATTACAATAAAAGATGATGAAATTGGGGAGCAGATAATAGATAGCTTCATTCTGTTGTGACCATAAGTTTACAAGTTGAGGGATAGTTCCCATTATATCACTTGATGTCGATCAAGTAGTAGATCTCGGCCTGAACGTTGACAACTGAGTAGGAGGTAGAACATGCGTTACATACTTGGTCTGCTCGTGTTACTTCTTGTGTTTCTGTTAACCTTGCTGTGAAGTAAGAAGTAAGTCGGGTCTATAATTCAATGAAAACCAATAGTTTTATTAATTTGACAAAATATGTTGGTAAGTTACAATGAAAATACAAATAGAAAAAACATTGGGCGGCCTCATAATCTTTTAGATTTTGCCGCTTATTTTAATTAGTAATATACAAAACAATGGAAGAAAACATCAATCCAGCCCAGAAAAAGGGTAGTAAAATGGGGTTAATATTATTAATATCGGTGGTTATCCTACTAATCGCTGGAGCTTTATGGTATTCGTTTGCTAAAGCCAACGGTAATACAAATAATGCGAATACCAATGTAGCAATGAACGGAAATACAAATACAGTAGTGAATTCGAATTCTAATACTAATGCGCAAGTAAATAGCAATACCAATAGTTCAACTAATACTAACTCTACCGTGGATACGAGTGATTGGTTGACGTATACGAATGAAAAGCACAATTTCAGTCTACAATTCCCAGTTGATTGGGGATTTATCAGAGAATTTGATGGTAGCTTTAATCCAGATATTGTTAATTCGAATAATACAGCAGATTCTTTTCTTGCGGGTAAAAAAGAAGTAGGCTCAATGTTAGTATTCACTTTTGGTTCTAATAAAACGATAAATGATGTATTGAATGAGGATCACATAACTTCAGAGGGAAGTAGTAAGTTTGTATTAAGTAGTGCTAAAAGTGTTTTGTCTTCTGGTGTGACTGCTGTTATTGCAAAATACGATCCAATGATAAAGGGATATGATACTGAGTATTTGTTTGAGATTAAGTCTGGAGTGATTGCAATAGGTTTGTTGATAGAAAGCGAAGAAACATTGAGGGTCATAAACACTTTTCAATTTGTTGACGGTCTTTAAAGCGAAATGTGCTCGCTTTGAAGTAATTAGTGAAAGCACATTAACAACCTAGCTCTCATAGAGAGCAAACAGAAGGAGAGAGACGTGAAAAGGTGGCCTGTCGTAGTCGCCATTGCAACAATGTTGCTTGGTGGCGCAAAGGAAGGGAGGGGCTATACTTGCCCCTTGTCTGAAATGGATCTCGTTTACGGTTTCAGCGGAAGCCACATCGGAGCCGATTACGATGCTTTTGCCGGTGATCCGGTTTTCGCAATCGCCGGCGGCCGTGTGTGCTATTACAGTGGAAGTGCAGGTTGCATGGGGGGAGGAAATGGCACTACCTGTGCCTGTGTGGATGGAGAGGTAATCTTTGTCCGTCATCAGAAATCCAATGGGCAGTACTTCATTGCGATGTACGCCCACATTCAGAACGTTCGTGCTGAATTCGCTACAGTCACACAGTACACTGAGAACGGACCCAGTGTTGACGTAGGGGAACAGATTGCCGAGATTGGCGTTTACGCGCCATGTAGAGACTGCAGTCCCCGTTGTGATCACCTGCATCTTGGGATCTGGGATAGTGAAAACCAGATGCCCATGAGTGCATGGGGATATGGGGATGCATGTTGGACCAATCCCCAAGGATGTTGGGTTGATCCTGCTACCTTCTTGGGTGTGTGTGATGATCCGACTTCATACACCTACTCCCTCACCTACGCCGGTCAGTCACCGACCGATCCGTCGGGTGTGCTCAAACTACGCCCCCTGGAGACGGTGGACTGCTGGCTGGATGTCCTGGTGGGGCAGGACAGTGCTCCGATCTCCAACGACCCGAACTCGCCTTACTACGTGGAATTGCGTTCCGTGGACAGCTCCTGGATCAACACTGCCTACTCGGACCTACAGGGACCGGACTGGCAGAGCTGGTACCAGATCACACCGGCGAATCTGACTGCTGGATCAAACGAGACTGCCCGCTTCGGCTTCCAGATCCGTACGCCGGATGTTCTGGGAAGAGTGGACAATCTCTGTCTGCGGCTCTTCCATCCGCACACGGGTCAGTACATCGGTCCGACCGGGTGGACTGTTCCAGTAGATGTTCAACCCTACCTCAACATCCGTCCCAATATCCGACCGCCGTGGGATACTGCATCGGCCCTCTGGAAAACATACATCGTGAACATGCCGACTGCTGACCGGGTAACGGTGTTTGTAACAGGTGAAGCCAGTTATACATGTTCCGGAGATGATTCGGACCTGAAACTGGTTATCAACGGAACGGATCTGGGTTGGAATACGGACAAAGCGCTGGACGGTGCAACTTTGGGGAGGGATATCAAGACGATTGCCACAACCCACGATTTCGTCCAGGGAAACAACACGATCCAGATCTGGGCGGATCGCAGTCCGACACTGTACAACGTGCTAGTGGTGCCTTACTATCCGTGGTTGCTTTGTGACATGGTGAGTACTATTCAAGCACCGGGTGGAGACGGTGAATACTTGTGGTTCAATTACCGTTTCTATGTCCACGTGGCGGATACGTATACCATGACAATCAAGGGACTGGCGGGATACTTTGAAACCACAAGTGATGATGATGATGCGAAATTCATTCTTGATGGAAAAGATTACGGCTATAACAATGTAAGTGCTCTTGACGGACAAGAGCAGAAAGGTGTGGAGCGGGTCATTACTCTCACTCAGTACCTTTCTAGCGGATGGCGGACGCTACAGGTAAAAGTGGACCGTAGGCCCAAAATTACCGCGATCCACCTAGAACGTGGGAGCGGCTCGGTGCTGAAGTCACTACCTGTGGATCCTGGTGATCCTACTCTTGAGGATGGGGAAGACGAAGAAGACAAGCCGGCAGTTCCTGCACGGCACGTGATGCTGGAGGCCTACCCAAACCCTTTCAATCCGGCGACGACAATCAGTTATTCCCTGCCGCAGGCCGGCAACGCTTCGCTTTCAATCTACGACTTGGCCGGAAGACGGGTGGCTACTTTGACGGACGGGTTCCATGCGGCCGGTCGGCATCTTGTGGACTGGGACGGGAGCAGGTCCGCTTCCGGAATCTATTTCCTGCGCCTTGTCACGGACCGCGAGGCCGTGACCCGCAAACTGGCACTTCTGAAGTGAGGATACAAATATCAATAGCAAAAACAAACATTAGGCAATGCACGAAGACGGGCGTCCTCGTCAGCACTTTGCAATGCGTTTTCTGTACAACATACATATGTTGGCCGGAGAACGCATTTTTTATTTAAGCTATAATATAATAGATAGGTGATAAGTATGCTAATGATTAGGGTTGACAATATACCGTTTTATAGTATGATATACATTGCCGTTATCTAAGCCGGATGATTGCCCAGTTAATTTGCGAAAGTAAATGACCTGGGAGGAAAGTCCGAACACCCTTCCCACACCAATGTTATGAATTCTTATGATTTACTCTGTTCAGAGCATTGGTGTGGGAAGAAGTGGATAGCTCGTAACTCGAGCCGGGAATAAAGGATATTGAAGAGTTCTATAGACTTTTTAATGTCTGGATGTCCTAGGGATAGTGTCACAGAGACAAAACCGCCAGTGCATTATGTTTCAAATGCCCTGGTAAGGGTGAAAAGTAAGGGCCTAAGAATCCTTTTCCTTCTTTGGTAACAGGGAAGGATGAAAAACCCTATCCGGTGCAAGATTAAATAGGTCCCCGGGCGTTTAGCAATAAACGCGATGGGGGCGGGTTGATCGCTTGACCCCGCCTTTGGCGGGGCTAGATAGATAATCATCGTTTCGCTTATGCGGAATACAAAATTCGGCTTATAGGCTTAGATATCGGCAACTAAAATAGGGGTCTCTATAATGAACCTCTATTTGACTAATCTACTTTACTTTTATGAACCCCGTTATAAATATTTAGATACGGGACATAAATATAATTTCTATTTGGATGAATAAATCGGAACTTACTTTTAGCGCGATTCTGGTTCCTTTGGATTATGTGGTGGTTTTTTTGGCTGGTTTGGCATCATACGGTCTTCGTTTCGGATCTTTTGTTTCGGATTTAAGGCCGGTAATTTATGAGATGCCGCTGAAAGAATTTTTGCCAATTCTGGTTTTTGCCAGCTTGCTCTGGATAATTGTGTTTGGGTTCAGCGGATTATACAGCATCCGATCCACCAGAAAGATGGTGGAAGAACTCACTAAAATTGTATTAGCATGTTCAACGGCTGTCTTAGTGATAATTATTGTAATATTTTTTCAGCGGGAACTGTTTTCATCCCGTTTTATTGTGCTTACCGGATGGATATTAACAATAGTATTTATCGGTATTGAAAGATTCATTATCCGTTCTATACAGCGCAGGTTGCTAAGAAAAGGAATCGGGTCGCATCGGGTTGCAGTAATCGCTAAAGAACCATCAGAGACCGGCATTGTTAAAATCATGCAGGATAATCCGGGTTTGGGATATAAAATTGTCGAACATATTCAGATTAAAAGCGAAGAAGATATTGAAAAAATTAAACACGCCTTTGACAGTTCACTAATCGATGAAGTGATTCAGGCGGATTCGGATATTGATAAGCCACTGGTTCTGAAGATTATTGATCTATGTAATGAATACCATATCACATTCAAATATGTTGCCAATCTATTCGAAACATCCGCAACCAATATTGCAATCACTCCGCTGGCTGATATTCCTGTTATTGAGTTGAAACGTACGCCACTGGACGGCTGGGGTAAAATATTGAAAAGAGTATTTGATATTGCATTTTCTGTTTTAGCACTGGTAATCCTTTCGCCATTATTTTTAATTGTGGGAATAATTATCAAACTGGATTCACCGGGTCCGGTGTTTGTCGGTTTGGAAAGAGTGGGCAGAAAAGGTAAAACATTTACCTTGTATAAATTCCGTTCCATGGTTGACGGTGCCCACAGCATGAAAAAGGAATTATCACAGTATAATGAACGTTCCGACGGCCCGCTGTTTAAAATGAAAAATGACCCCCGGATCACCCGTTTCGGTAAATTTTTACGAACTAGTAGTATTGATGAACTGCCCCAGTTTTGGAATGTGGTACAGAGTAAAATGAGCGTTGTCGGACCGCGTCCGCATGAACCGGAGGAAGTGAGTAAGTACCAAAAACATCATAAAACACTGTTGACCATCAAGCCGGGAATTACCGGCATGGCCCAGGTTTCCGGAAGATCGGATTTGAATTTTGAGGAGGAAGCGAAACTGGATGTTTACTATATTGAGAATTGGTCAATGATTTTGGATTTACAATTGATTTTCCGCACCCCGTTTGCGCTAGTGGCAAAGCGTTCTGCGGCATAATATGATAAAATAAACACATGAAAGTAGCACTAATACACGATCATTTGGCACAAGACGGGGGAGCAGAAAAAGTACTGATGGCGTTTCAGGAGATTTTTCCTGATGCGCCGACTTATGTACTGCTTTATAATCCGAAACAGGCCAATAGTAATTTCGCCCACAAGGATATCCGTACTTCATTTATCCAGAGACTACCCGGTGGGGTTAAACATTACAAATGGTTTATCAGGCTGATGCCGGCTGCCACCGAAAGTTACGATTTGTCGGAATATGACATTGTCCTGTCCAGTACCTCGGCTTTTGCCAAGGGGATTATTACCAAGCCGGAAACCCTGCATGTCTGCTATTGTCACACGCCGACCCGTTTCTTATGGAGTGATACGCATAGTTATGTGCAGGAGCTTTCATACGGACCGATCGTCAGAAAATTAGTGCCGTTTGTTCTACATAAACTGCGTTTGTGGGATCAACTGGCGGCGGATCGGGTCGACCGGTTTATCAGTAATTCAAAAATTGTTCAACATAGGATTAAAAAATACTATAAACGGGACAGCGATATTATTCATCCGCCCGTGGACATCAGAAAATTTTCGGTGAGTAAAAATCTGGGCAACTATTATCTGATGGGCGGCCGGTTGGTCTCATATAAAAGGTTTGATATGGGTGTACAGGCATTTAACCGATTAGGAATTCCTTTGAAGATATTCGGTGAAGGACCGGAGCTCGCTAATTTAAAAAAGATGGCGCGACCGAATATAGAGTTTCTGGGCAAGGTTTCGGAGGTGGAGAAAATGAAACTGTTCAGCGAAGCGCTCGCGTTTATCAATCCGCAGGAAGAGGATTTTGGTATTGTCATGATTGAATCAATGGCTTCCGGCAGGCCGGTCATTGCTTATAATAAAGGCGGTGCGCGTGAAATCGTAGTACCGGGTAAAACCGGTGAGCTATTCTCCGATCAGGCATGGGAAGCCTTAGCGGACATGATCATCCATTTTAAGCCGGAGAGTTATTCACCGGAGGAAATCAGGGCGCATGCCGAGACATTTGACACAACCGCATTTAAAGATAAGATTAAGGCGTACGTTATGGATGCCTATCAACAATTTGAGAATAATAATATTAAACAATAAATCATGGAATTACGAGAACATATATCGATTTTGAAAAAAAGCAGGGTATTTATTATTACTTTTACCTTGCTAGTTACACTGGCGGCATTTCTTGTCACATATTTAAGACCACTGTCTTATGCTTCATCTATCTCGTTTGCGGTAAACAGAATCAATAAACAAGAAACTCCGTATTATGATGACAGTTATTTCGGCATTCAGGCGTCTGATCTCTTTTCACAGACGGTAATCAGCTGGTTCCTGACGCCTTCCGTGCTTTTGGATATCTATGAAAGAGGAAATGTGGATCCGCAGATCGAATCGCTGGAAAAATTTGCCAATCGTTTTAAAACAAAGAAATATTCACCGCAGAATATCGTTGTCAGGTTTAATGAACGTGATGAAGATACTGCCAATAAAATATCACAGGCCGTTGTCTCGGTAGTCGAGGAAAAAGCGGTTTCTATCAACCAAACTGCGGACAATAAAGCGCTGTTTGAAATCGTCGGGGAAAAGCCGGTAATTGTAAAAAATGACCCGCAAGTATTACTGACCACTATTATCGGATTTATCGTCGGGCTGGGTCTAAGCGTTGTGTTTGTTTATCTGCTCCGATACTTTAAAACCCCGTCACAGCCAAAACAAACCATTTAAGTAAATCCATGAAAATTGGTATCGATGTGCGCTCACTGCTTGAAAGAGAAGCGGGTGGGATTTCGGTGTATACCGAAAAAATTATAAAACACTTGCTAGCCATTGATGCTCAAAATGAGTACCTCCTGTTTTCTAATAGCTATAAAAACAGCCGTTCACTGATTGAAAATAAATTTACCGAAGACAATGCTGAATTGAAATTTTTTTCTTATCCGAATAAAGTTTTAAATGCCAGTTTCCGGTTTTTAAATCAACCAAAAATAGACAAAATGCTGGGGGGTGTTGATTTGTTTTTTGAACCCAATATTATATTCATGGCTCTGTCGCAAATTCCGAAAAAAGTTATCACGTTGCATGATTTGTCTTTTCTTTTGTATCCGAATTTGTACTCTGCAAAGGGAAGATTTTGGCATCAAGTTATTAACGTCAGAAGAATGGTCAGTCAGTTTGATAAAATAATCGCAGTTTCCGATCATACGCGCAATGACATAATAGAACTCTTAAAGGTACCTTCGGATAAAGTACAAAGAATATACCCGGGCATTGATCATGAATTTTATAAAAATGTCGGCACAGAGGACAAAAATAACATTATCAAGAAATATGATCTTCCGGAAAAATTTATCTTAAGTTTGGCTGCGCTGGAACCCAGAAAAAATATTGAAATGGTTGTTGAGGCTTTTGCTGAATTTTCAAAAGAATCTGATTGTCGGCTGGTATTAGCCGGTGCGTCGCAGGGGAGTGAATTACTAATTGATCAGCTGATATCAAAAAATGGCATATCCGACAAAGTACGCACATTGGGTTACATTCCGAACGAAGATAAACCGGCGCTTTATCAGCTAGCTGAATGTTTTGTCTACCCGTCATTTTATGAAGGATTTGGCTTTCCTCCGCTCGAAGCTATGTCATCCGGCACGCCGGTAATCGCCAGTTATTCTTCATCACTTTCGGAGATTTGCGGTAATTCGGCACTTCTGATTGATCCGCACAATATTGAAGAGCTTACCGAGGCCTTTAAACAAATTTTGAATGATAGTCATTTTTCTGATAAACTAGCACAGAGAGGAAGGATTCAGGCGGAAAAATTTACTTGGGAGCAAAGCGCCCGGGAAACACTGAATCTTTTTCAAAATCTGGTAAAATAAATTAAATAAACGCTTCAAATGCGAATTGGAATCGATGCCCGGTTTTACGGGCCAACCAGAACTGGTCCGGGCAGATATACTCAAAAACTGGTCGATTATCTTCAGGAAATAGACGATAAGAATGAATACGTCATTTTTTTGCGCAAAGATAATTGGGACGAATTTCAACCGAAAAACAGCCGGTTCAAAAAAGTAATGGCCGATTACCGGTGGTATTCATTATCCGAGCAACTTTGCATGCCCTGGAAAATTAGACAGGAAAAAGTTGATCTGATGCATTTTCCTCATTTCAACATTCCGATATTTTACGGAGGTAAATTTGTCGTAACAATTCATGATTTGATCATCACGCATTTTCCAACCCGACGCGCGACGAAACTGGGTCCGGTTTTATACAAAGCAAAACAGACGGGATATAGAATAGTAATCTGGATGGCGGCAAAAAGGGCAAAGAGGATTATTACCGTATCCCAGTTTTCCAAACAGGAAATAGTAAAACACTTTAAAGTAAAAGATGAAAAAGTTGTGGTAACTTATGAAGCATGTGATGCACCCAGACAGGGGGAGGGAAATTTTTCTGAAATTGCAGAGAGGTATAATATCACCAAACCATTTCTGCTGTATGTCGGGAATACTTATCCGCACAAAAATCTGGAGAGACTGGTTATTGCTTTCAAAAAACTGCGCGAAGAAGAAAAGGTTGATGTGCAATTAGTATTGGTCGGCAAGCGGGATTATTTCTCCGAGCGTCTGGAGTCATCAGTGAAAGAACAGGGGATTGCCAATAATGTAATCTTTACCGGATTCATCAAAGACAGTGAACTGCCGTTGTTTTATCGCTCGGCCATGCTCTATGTTTTCCCGTCTTCCATAGAGGGTTTCGGGTTGCCACCGCTGGAAGCAATGAGTTATGATCTGCCGGTGTTGTCCTCGAATGCGCCATGTATGCCGGAGATATTGGGTGATGCGGCAAAATACTTTCATCCGGATGAAATTAGTGATATAGTACAGGTGTTAAAAGAGGCTATTCTGAATAAACAGTTGCAGGAAGATCTGCGTGCAAAAGGCCGTGAACACATTAAACAATACAGCTGGAAAAGGATGGTTGAAAAAACTTACTCAATCTACCTTAAGGAATTGTCTTAAACTATGGCACCGATCGAAAAAACAAAAAAACACCAAATCAATTTTAAACGTCATCTGGACTTTGCAGTGCCAGCGGATAATGTTTTGGACTTAAAAAAAATGGCATCCGAAAAAGAAGAAGCCAAGGAAAAAGCAGATAACGTTTTTGCCAAAAAAGCGAAAAAAGGGTTCCTGAATTTCTATGAAAAAACCCGGGTAAACAGGAAAGATGAGGATCTTTTTTCCTTTCCTGTTGAAAAGAAAAAGAAAAGACGCAATTATTCCCTGCGGAACAGGTTTGAATTTAATAATCCCTTTAGCCGCTTTTCAACCGCCAAAGTAAGGGGCGTAATCGGATTTGTTTTAATCTCCGCTGTCTGTATTTTGCCCATATACGGTCTTGCATCGTATTATAAAGCCGATAGTTTAAAGGAAAAAGTAATGGGCGTTTCCTGGGAAGCATATGATCACCTGAAGGTTGCCGGGCAGTCATTTGCCGATCTGGATTTTAATACCGCATCGCAGGAATTCAAGTCGGCTATTCAAAACTTTGTGGACGCGCAGAGTATGCTGGAAACAGTGTCCGGCTTGGTAAAAATCGTACCGGTAGCTGGAGGGGAGGTTTCTACAGCTGAGAGAATTCTGAAATCCGGACAATCAATCTCTGCGGCCGGCGACTATCTGGCAAAGGCATTTGAACCGTTTGTTAGTTTAGCTGAAGGTGATGCGGAGGAGTCGTTTAACTTTACCACTGCACTACTTTCAGCCAACAGCAACCTCAAACCGGCGGTTTTAGAATTAAAGAATGCGGAAGAATATGTCCAAAAAATATCAGTATCAGCACTGCCCAGCGAATACCGGGAACAGTTTTTGATAGTACAGGAGAATCTACCCGCGCTAAGAGCAGGTTTAGAAGAGTTTAATGATTTTACCGACCTACTTTTGGCAATTCTGGGACAGGGTTCAATGAAGCGATATCTTTTTGTATTTCAAAATAATGCGGAACTGCGTCCAACCGGCGGGTTTATCGGAAGTTTTGCGCTGATGACTTTCAATGACGGAGTGATGAAAGAACTGGAAGTACCCGGTGGCGGATCCTATGATCTGAACGGGTGGCTGAAAGAACAGGTGATTGCCCCGAAACCTCTGCATCTGGTTAATCCGCATTGGTATTTTCAGGATGCCAACTGGTTTCCGGATTTTCCGACGTCCGCGGAAAAACTGATGTGGTTTTTTACCGAGAGCGGCGGGCCTTCCACGGACGGAGTGATTGCCATGACTCCGGATGTTATTGAAGCGCTACTGGCCTTGTCTGGCCCGATTGACATGACTGCGGATTACGGTGTGACGGTTGATGCGGAAAATTTCAGAACTGTTGTAAAACAAATCGAACTGGAACACGCCAATACCAACAAGCCGAAACAGATCATTACTGATCTGACACCACAAGTATTTAATAAAATACTGTCCTTGGACCGGATTGACCAACTGCAGATATTGGGAGTTCTGAATACGCTGATGAAAGAAAAGCACATGCTGTTATATTTCACTGATGATTACTTGCAGAAATCAATTGTAGAACGTGGATGGGCGGGGGAAATTATGAATTCACCGGAAGACTATTTAAGCATTATTAATACAAATATTGCCGGTGGAAAAACCGATCTGGAGATGGAAGAACTGATTGACTATAATGTCACAATTCAGGAGAGCGGAGAAGTACAAGCGAAAGTCACCGTAAACAGAACTCACACCGGTACGGAAAACGATCCGATTACCGGCATTAAGAACATGGATTTTATGCGGATGTATGTTCCGGAAGGCAGTACGCTGATTGAGGCTAAAGGGTTCAGTCATGTTGATCCTCGATTGTTCTTCTATCCAAATGAAGGTTATCAAGAAGACAAACTACTGGAGCAAGTACAGGGTACGGTAATTGTGGATGAAAATTCTGAGACCAGAATCAACAACGAATTCAATAAAACTGTATTCGGCAATTGGGTGGGGACAGAAGCCGGGCAGACATCGCAAGTTTCAGCGACATATAAGCTTCCGTTTACCGTGAAACCGGAAGGAGTATTCAGCAAGTCCGATTCCTACAGCCTGTTTATGCAGAAACAGTCCGGAACGAAAGGCTCTGTTGTTTCTGCCACCATAAATTTCCCGAAAAAATACGATGTAGTCTGGCAGTATCCCGAGGACAGCTCCGTCGAAATTACCGAGGGAAAGATTACTTTTACCACAACTTTGAATATTGACCGCTATATCGGATTTGTCTTTCAAGAGTAGAATTAAGCTATAATTAGCCAAAATATAGTCTGTTAAGCCGCCTGGGTCTTGACAGATTTTGTTTTTGGGTATATACTGATCAGTTAAAATCAAATTCTTTGAAAACTGAGGAGAGAGAAATCGAAAACATATTTAGCAAAATATAATGGGTGGTTTTAGTAGAAGAACTCTCTTCAACGAATAATTCCGTCCATTTTTGTTTGCCGATATTGGTACAAGAGATTTGGAGGAGCAGGCTGACAGACACAGATCTGAAAGCCTGCTTACAGGAGACCCTTTTAAAAATATAACTATGGTCCTCCTAACCTCCAAATCCCTTGAAACTAATATGACAAGGATTGCACATTAATACATTATCAGGGCAGATTTGGAGGAGAGAGTACGAAACATATCGCAAGAGACTACTGGCCTCGGCTAGAAGTATCCTGCTGAAATGTTTCACGCATAGGTAGATCTATTTATAGGTCATAAACTTATGCAAACAGTTACCTACCTACGGTAGGAAGCTCATCACCTCCAATTCCGCCCTGACAACATTGAATCGCATCGTATCGGTCGCTACTCACATTAATCGCAGAAGGAGCAGGCGATGAACAAGCAGCCGAAATCGCGGCTTGCGGTTTTCGACCATCCGGAGTACCTCAAGGCCCGCGCAGCGCTGGAGGATGATTATTCCACTGCCATGGTTGAGGTCGCTCATGACCCCAACAATCGGCAGAAGAAGGAATTCATCTCCCTGTGCAATGGGCGCAGGAAGCTCGTGAAGGGTCGCCACTCGGGATTCTATGCCCCCAGGGACAAGGAACTCGATGTGCGCATGACCTACCGCGAGCGCATCCTGGACCGCGAGGCCCGTGAAGCGCTGGTGGAGGGATCTCATCCCGCCGCCACCGTCGAGCCCACGCTCGAACCTGTCGACTTGCGCAACGTCGTCGTCTCCTGCGGTCGTCGCAAAGACAACGACACCGACGGTAACGTCGACCACATCTTCATCCCGGTGAAGATCCGGATGTCGAGTGGCAGTTGTTCGTCCCGCAAGACGACGAGCAAGCCCCCGATCCGGCGGGAGTTCCGGCCGGCGAAGCGTCAGCTCCTGCCGATCGACGACGCGATTCGTCGCAGCGCCTAACCAGGCAAGTGCCCTTGGCACGACTGCGACAAGCGAGAGAGCAGTAACCCCGTTACTGCTCTCTCGTACCCCTTCTCCAGCGAATATTGGCTTATGTCAATGTTTGCTGAATAAGGGGACATTAACAACCAAGTGCTCAGAAATATGGAGGGGCGAACA
>JBAYGC010000018.1:0-29666 GCA_041666845.1 Patescibacteria group bacterium
AGGTGACACAGTCACTTTCGAAGTTACTGATACTCCAAAAGGCAAAGCGGCTATCAAAGTCAGCAAAGTATAGTTTCATCGAAACTAGATTAAGCGCCTCCCTTCGGGGAGGCGTTTTGCTTTTCTATTTTCTGATTACATTTAAATTTTATTTTTGATTGCTTCGGTTACTTCTTTAATGCCGTTTTTGCAATCAATATTTATTCCGTAATCAAACTGATTCACCAAATTATATATTGCTTCTGTTGCGAGCGGACCTAATGTATTCTCTCTTTCTGCATCCCGCTTTAAACAGGTTGCCAGCGAACTTTTCAATGTGAATATTCTTGTACTAGAATCAGTTTCTTTTAATAAATGTTCAAGCGCTTCTTTAAAATAAAAATTGCCTTCAACAATGACGTATTGTTTTTCCAAGATTTTATTTATTTTAGGAATAATAATCTTGTTTACTTTGATAAAATCATCTGCTAAATAGTCCTCATCTTTTTCCAAACCATTATCTCTTAGTACTTCGTCAACTGAAATATACTCTGCCTGTAGTTCGACAGCTAATTTTTTGGCGATGGTTGTTTTTCCGATCCCTAATGGGCCGCGGATGATTATTAACTTGTTCATAAGTACATAATATCACAAATCAAAAACACCTTCTATCCGGCGTCCGCCAATTGACTTGGGCGGAAACAGAGAAAAGGTGTTTTTAGAATTCTATTTATTTTCTTCTGGAGGATTGCCGTGATTTTTTGTCAGACCGACAATTGATAATATGGCCATTGCTACAGCGGCTAATACTACAACTACGCCGATAGTTTTAAACAGCGTATTTTTCAATTCCTCAAAATTTCCAATTCCCAGGATCCATAATATCGCGATAAAACCGATAATAATTACGGCAATTATTCCCGTTAAGACTAGTACATTTTTTGAAGCTGACTTCATAGCATTGAAATTAAATGATTACATATTCGTTTTAAACGAATTGAAAATTGGTTTACTGGTCAGCAATAAAATTAATGCGGCAAGGCTTAGGAATATTGCAATGAAATCCGCGGTGCCAAATTCATCTGTGACACTTAGTACTATATTAATAACCAGCAGAATTATGCCACCGGTATACGACCACGTTTTTTTCTTGATTGTTCCGATAAATACCAAAATAAACAGCCCGGCATCGCCAAGCATGAAAAATGACATTAATTTCATCAGGGTGACATGATCCGGATTCGTGGTTCCGCCGAAAAAAGCGACTGTGCCAAATACTAGCCAGGTGACTGCATTCATAATCAATAATACTTGTAATACTCTCATTATTATAGAACTCTTTTCTTTAGTGTCTTTGGTTGGTTGCGTATTATTTACCATATTTGTAATAAATTAAGTGAATATTTACCTACTGAAATTATAGCATATACTAATAGTTATTAGAATTTATTAACTTATGGTATATTTGAAGTAGTGAATTTGACAATGTCTTTATAATAATATGAAAAAGAAATACTATTTAGTTATTCTTACTATTGTTATTACGGCAATTATAGTATATGCAATTGCCTATACATATGTAAGTAAGGTGGCAGATTAGTTGGTTAATAATTATGATTCAAAAACACTCCCGATCCGTCTCTGTCAGCTGGCGGGTAGTGGAGGGAGTGTTTTGTCTTAACTCATTATTTTATTACTTTACTTCAAAATCGGTTTCTTCAACTCAATAATTTTGATATAGTCACTTTTAAAAAGCACATAACAGAATTATTTTAAGGGATAAATTAATTATTTGATTTTTAAGTTAATGCTGGAGGCGCTCTTTCGTCTTCGACGTAGCTATTTTTTGTTGACTGCAGATATAGCGAGGATAATTGTGTGCTTTGATCAGAATATAAGTACACACTATGATTTTCTATTTTCGGGATCAGCGCTAGACTAGCTGAGCCGTGAATATGAGATAAATTTGAGCGAAGCTTATCTATATTCGTTGAATAATCTTGGACAACTGCTATTTCCGATTCATCGCTACTTTTTTCTATTGATCGCTCTTCTTTTACTTCCGATGAGTGTTCATTGGAAGTTATGCTTTCTGATATTGCGAAAATCCCGCTAAGCCCAGCGAATATTGTTAATACGGCGACTGTAGTTGTGATGAAATCAATCATTTTGCTTTGTGTTTTAATCTTCTAATAACTTATACGCACATAATAAGATTAATATTTCACACAAAAAACATCCCGATCTAACGGGATGTTTGTATTCTATTTGCCAATCTATATATCTGTGTCTGTACTTTCTGGAATATTTGTTTTTTCTTTATTCTTCCTTTGTTTCCACATCGGATAAAAATACATCCAGGTGCCGGTCAGGGTCATTAGGAATAATGCAATACCGAAATATGTACTCAACTGGTTATGAATATAGCGGACAAATCCCATATTAATGAAGGTGAGATAATTGGACGCGATTTCAGGAAATTTAAGTAGTACTCCGGAAGTTGTCATTAACAATCCCAAGGATATAATAATAATTACTAAATACCGGTGAATTTTTTTTGAGAATAAAAATAGATTAATCATCTTCTTCTTCCTCCTCATTATCATCCTCCTGATCTTCTTCCTCCTCATCTTCGCTGCTATCAGAAGGGGGTGTTTGGTTAATATTAGTTTGAATTTGTTCGATACTCTTTTCCGTGATATTAGTGCCGAGCGCTCCAATCAGATATGCGCTTAGCTGACTGCTGGCAAATGATGAATGGCTACCCTGACCACCTTGTGTATTAAAAGCCTGAGTGGCATCTTTGCCACAATAAGGGATAATGATACTACTACCGCCCGGATGCGAGTTCAAATACCCTGATACAGCATAGACATTATTACCAACAATGATCCAACAATCACCTGATGTGTTGTGGGTGGTGACCAGGGTGGTTGTGATTGTGATGTTGTTCGGCACAGTTACGGTCTGTGTATTGGTGTTAGTGGTTGTTGTGTCTGGGACCTGTTCCTGTGCCTGCTGGATTTGCTCAATTGTTGTTGCACTCCCAATAGTTCCGATTCGATAATCGCTTAGCTGACTGCTGGCAAATGATGAATGGCTACCCTGACCACCTTGTGTGGCAAAGGCCTGCGTCGCATCTTTACCGCAATAGGGGATGATAATACTTTGCCCACCCGGGTGAGATATAAGGTAATTGCTTACATCATAAACGCCGCTATCAATTATTAGCCAGCAATCAGTAGGGGTGCTGTGCTCAGCTACCAGTGCTGTACTGAATGATAGTACTGCCGAATTGACTGTAATGACAGATGAATTGGTATTAGAATTTGCGTTTGAATTTGTTACCACAATATTGTTCTGGTTTAAATCGCCAACATACAATGCACCAAGCTGTTCAATGGCGTTCTGCGAGTGACTGCCCTGTCCGGCTTTGGTGTCAAAAGCCTGTGTGGCGTCCTTTCCGCAGTAAGGAAGAACAATAGCCTGACCTCCCGGATGTGATCTCAAATAATCAGTAACATCATATACTTTATTGTTGATGATTAACCAGCAGTCTGTTTTTGCATTATGAGTTGCTACGCTGGCTTCAGTCAGCATATTGTTATCAGCGCTGTTTGATCCGTTAATATTGCTGTTGACTATCGGGTTTTTGTTATCAAAATAAGAAACAGAAAAGTAAGCAACCAGACCGATTACTAGGATTGTGCCAATGATACCAATTATATTCTCTTTTTTCATGATTGAGATTTAGTTATTTTACTCGGTTATTATAATAATAAATCGTTCAAATAACAATTCCGTTACGAAATCAACGACATATCTGCATTAATGGGATAATAATCAGCCAAAGATTAATTATCAGGATGTTTACTTTCTGTATTAATCCGTAAGAGTGTATCTTGTCTTTTACGTATCTTTGATGAAGTATAAGAATTAATATTCCCAATACGGATGTGACTAAGCTGGTTGCTATATAGTATGTTCTTGCCGACGATCCGCTGATTGCGGAGGAGAAGAAATATACTGCAACAGGAAAAAATAGAAACTGCAAAATTGCTCCCAGATTATGAATGGTATTCCTTAATGATTTTTTACCAAGCTTATCCATTTTAATCAAACCGGTTATTGTTACTCCAATGCCGGCTAAGAAAAGATTTATAGATGCAGCAAAATTATCCTTTGATATGCTAGCTATAATAATTTCACTGAAGCCGATCAAAATCAGCCCAGTTGTTAGATAAGCGCCTTTATTTCCAATGGCATATTCACTCAGCGCTGATTTTTCTAATGACAAATCTTTTCGTACTATGTGAATGATTATTACGGACAGAAAAAAGTAGAACGCTAATGTTGCAGATAGCAGCAATAAAATTTCAGAATAATTCATATCAAATTATTTCGTCTTAAAATAGTAATTTGTGGTAATGTGATTATCAATAACAAAGTGACTGCATAGAAACCGTTCCGTCTATAACTTGTTTAATACACCCTTCGGTTGATTCCCCGTCGTAGCATGTGCCGATGATGCCGGACAACATCCCTTCATTTAGACTTGCCATTTGCTCTTCATTTAAAGCCGGAGGGAAACAGATGCCGGACTGGCACTGCCCGCCGTCGGTACAGGCTTCACCATCCACTCTATAGGAAAGTAAACATTTTTCATTATTCTTCTGCCATTCACCACCCGCTTTTTCGCAGTTTTCTTCGTTTTTCTGCGGGTTGTTTTCCGGCAGTTGAGAATAGAAATAACCTAATCCAATTCCCAATAAACAAATAGTAATAATTATTGTAATGATTATTGATAGGTCATTATGATGTCTTTTGGCTTGATTTTTCATTTGATATTTAATGTGAAATATTTAGGTGCTATTTAATCATAGCATATTATCAAGGAGTGTGTTTTTAGTATTGATATTTGACAATAATTATATGCTATAATTAAAAGGTAATATATTTACTTTTAAATAATTAGTAATTATTAATAATATGAAAAAACTGAGGTTTAGTTTTCTAATGGTTGTATTATTGATGACGCTTGTGACACTCGGTGCCGGGTGTGCTAAAGAGACGACAACTGATCAAAATACAAATACTACTAATCTCAACGAGCAGGCAAGTGAAGACACAAATACAGCGGAAGTTTTGCCTAAGGGCACTATTGTTGTCGATGCGATAGACGGTACATTGACCGGTGCTGAACCAAGTACAACGAATTTTATTACGGAAATCTCTACTGGCACGGTAGCTTACTTGGGATCAAAAGGAGCAACAGCCAATTATACAATCAATGCCCCTGCAGCAGGCACATACAAGCTCCACATAAAAACTAGTGACGATGGCACATGGAAAGATTCTTATCGTGACGCTGACGTAACAGTCAACGGGCAGGTGGTTCTACATTATTACCATAAATCGCAAGACACACGGGGATGGAAATGGTTTACCTTGGGAAATACTTCATTAAAAAAGGGTGACAATCCGGTATCTTTTACCAAATCCAACGATATGCCCGCCTCTTTTACAATAGATGAATTTAAATTTGAGCCGGTAATCCTGAGCGAATAGAATCAGTTTGGATTAGAACGCCACTGATGTGGCGTTCTTTTTTTATTCTTGACGTCAGCTGACTTTGATGATAATATTCATATATCAATAGCCATTGATATATATGCCACAAAACTGCTGTGATATAAACTCAAGTGAGAGCCGGAAAATCGACTTACTAGCTCGATTTGTTAAAATGATCAACGAGCCAAATCGTCTAAAGATCCTATGTCTTTTAAAACATGGTGAGCTTTGTGTCTGTGAAATATTTGAAACATTAAATTTACCGCAAAATCTTATTTCTCATCATTTGAAAGAACTAAGTAGTCTGGAAATTGTCAGTTTCAGGAAAGAGGGAACGAAAGTGATTTATTCTAGAAATGAATTAGTAATTGATAAATATTCTAAATTATTAAACGAGGTGATACAAATATGAAGATTCAAGTTTTAGGTTCGGGTTGTCCAACCTGCAAAAAATTGTTTGAACAGACAAAACAAGTTGTGAAAGATTTGGGATTGGATGTGGAAGTAGAATATATTACTGATATACAAAAGATTGTTGAAATGGGGATGATGACTAGTCCAATTCTGGCAGTTAACGGGAAACCGGTACTGGCTGGATTACCCGGTGATTTAGAAAAGATCAGTGATGTAATCAAAAATAGCTTTGAGAGCAATGGTAGTGAATCCGACAAATGTTGCAACGGTAAAGGAAATTGTGATTGTGAGCCGGAGGAGAATAAGAATTCCGGTTGTTCTTGTGGAGGTAATTGTTAGGAAATAATAGTATGGATATATTTTATCCGATTGAATTATTAGCAAATGCCATCAGTTATGAATGGTTCGGTTTGGCTGTCGATTCTTATACTGGTAGCGCTGTTAATTTTTTTATTTATGACACGATTAAAATCGGTTTACTGCTGATTGTTATAAATTATGTAATGGCCATTACACGCTATTATTTTCCGGTGGAAAAGATCAGAAATATTCTGAGCAGCAGGAAGTGGTATGGATTTGATTATGTTCTGGCCGCAGGCTTGGGGGTGATCACCCCTTTTTGTTCCTGTTCTTCCATACCGTTATTTATCGGTTTTGTCAGTGCCGGGATTCCGCTAGGTGTGACTTTTTCCTTTCTAATCGCCTCGCCGCTGGTAAATGAGGCATCTCTTTTCATATTCCCATCGGTATTCGGGCTAAAGATGACGATTGTTTATAATCTACTGGGAATTGTCATTAGCGTAATTGCCGGTATGCTTATCCAGCGACTTAAAATGGATAAAAATGTTAACCCTGCTTTTCTAAAATTCAAAACACAAAAAGAAGCAATGGCAGAAAATGAGGGGAACAAAGTGCCATTAGCTAAGCGGCTGAAAATATGGTGGCAAGACGGCATTAGCATTTCAAAAAGCATTTTTCCTTATGTTATCCTGGGGGTGGCGCTCGGAGCGATTATACATGGATATGTCCCGGAAAGTTTTGTTGAAACGTATCTGAATAATGACAGTTGGTGGGTAGTTCCGCTGGCAACAATTATGGGTGCTCCACTGTATGCTAATTCAGTCAGTGTAATACCGGTGGTTGAAGCGCTGGCTAATAAAGGGGTAGCGATTGGTACGGCTTTAGCGTTTATGACTGCGACAGTAACATTATCCATTCCCGGATTACTGATACTGAAAAAAGCAATGAATTGGAAACTGCTCTCCGCTTTCATTATTGTCACGATTATTGGTATAATGATTATCGGCTACTTTTTTAATATTTTTGTATTTTAATAATAGTCATGTATAAAAAAATAATATATTCTTTAGTAATCTCACTTTGCTTATTAATTGGAGCAAATCAAGCACAAGCACAAGAAGATGTTAACATCTATTTTTTTTGGGGCAACGGCTGTCCGCATTGTGCTGAGGAAGAACCTTTCTTGGAACAATTGAAAGAAAAATATTCCAATGTTGAGATCCGTGATTTTGAAGTTTGGTATGATAAGGATAATCAAAAGTTATTGCAATCGGTCGGCCGTCTTTTGGATAAAAATATTTCTGGCGTACCATTCACAGTTGTGGGGGAGCAGACATTTTCTGGATACCTAAGCGACGATACTACTGGCGCCAGTATTGAGGAGGCTGTTTTAAACTGTATATCAACAACATGTACTGATCCACTTGCTCGGTTATTTGATGATTCGACAGAAAGCATTCCAGCAGTTATTGAGCAAGAAGAAAAGACTGAAGATAATAGTTCTGCTATTCCTGACAAACTCGATGTTCCAATCTTCGGCACAATCAAAACGGAAAATCTTTCTCTACCTTTGCTCACTATCGTTCTTGGCGCATTAGACGGATTCAATCCTTGTGCCATGTGGACGCTGATATTTCTGATCGGGCTACTTCTGGGAATGAAGGATAAGAAAAGGATGTGGATTTTAGGCAGTGCTTTTATTTTCGCATCAGCGGCCGTTTATTTTCTGTTCATGGCGGCCTGGCTCAATCTGCTCCAATTTCTTGGCACGGTGATTTGGATTCGTGCGCTGATTGGCCTAGTGGCGCTTGGTGGCGGCGGCTATTATTTGAAAGAATACTTTTCCAACAAGGACGCTTCCTGTAAAGTAACCGGCCAGGAAAAAAGGCAGCGGACATTTGAAAGAATCAAACGCTACACGCAGGAAAAGAGTTTCTGGCTGGCACTCGGCGGGATTATAGTACTCGCTATGGCGGTAAACATGGTGGAACTGATTTGTTCCGCCGGTCTGCCCGCAGTTTATACTCAGGTCTTATCGCTTTCTAATCTGGACCCATGGCAATACTATGCTTATTTACTTTTGTACATATTTATTTTCCTACTGGATGATCTTTTTGTATTCTTTATTGCCATGAAAACAATGCAGGTAACCGGTATTACGACCAAATACGCGCGCGCTTCACATCTGGTCGGTGGGATTGCCATGTTGATTATCGGATTATTGCTAATCCTGAAACCTGAATGGTTGATGTTTGGTTAAGTTTATATTTAATTGGATTATAGAACAATAAAAACCGCCCCGTAAATAATTTTTAACAGGCGGTTTTTATATTTTGATGCGATTGTTATTAATAAAATTAAAAAGTGCTCAATGTGCCCAGATAATTATTGATAAAAGAGGGTAATACGAATATCATCGCTATTAAAGGTAAGATGAAAAATACCAGACTTAAAATAAATGTCCAGAGAAAGTATTTGCGCATTTTTTCTACTGACTCGTATATTTTGTCTATTTTAATTTGCTGTTCACTTATTTTTTGTAAAATTTCTTGTTCCATAAAACGTGATTTTAATTATTAGTCTACATATATTTTAGCACTTATCCTAAACTAAAACACCTCATTCGCCGGTCGGCGAATCAGAGGATGTTTTTAGTAGCTGAATGGCACTTGTTAAAAGTGCTTTTGTTTTACCTCGGTTAGTGGCTGGTCATTTGGGCTATTACTTAACCCATTTTGCCTGAGCCGAGGGAACATAACTATTAAGTTGTGTAGTTCACACCTCTTATTTTGAATAAGACGCGTGTTGTCTAGAATTATTCAATTGTCAGGCCTATTGGCATAGTACTCTCTATGCCCAGTTCCTAAAGTTCAACTATGATCCGCTAGGGTTTTTGTCTAAGTCAGGCCCTTGGTCGGCAAACAACCCCAGTTTTACTACTTTGTTCTCTATTCACTAATACGCATGGTGTACTGTTTTTATTTCCGGTAGAAAATAAAAAACATCTCCTTTCGTCTCTAACGCCGCCTCCGTCAGTTGGCGGGGGTGGATGACGGGTCGCGAGATGTTTTTATCCTATTACGTATTACCTATTTTTTCTTTTTCTCAGCCCTTGCTTTCAGCATAACACTTTTTACCGCTAATCTCTTCTTTGTTTTGCGAGAATGGGACTTTTTCATTTTACCGACTGCTTTTCGTCTTTTTGCCATATTATTTATTTAATAATTTATAAGGTATTCTATCCTTTTTTTAAAATAAAATCAACTAAACTCAAATCCCGCTTTTATTTTACTTTATTAATTTTGTGCTAATATATAAACAGCAACTATAATGTATATGTAACGTTTGGAGTTGTATAACGATGTAACATTAAAGCAAGTATAAAAATGAAAGATAAAAACGGCACAGAAGATATACAAAAGCTTGTGCAGGAGGCGCAGGCTGGAGATAGCATGAGTGTAACCCGGTTATATGAGCTTTTTAGCGACCGCATATTCCGGTATCTTATCCTTCGGGTCAGTCACCGGGAAACAGCTGAAGATTTGACGCAAACGGTATTTCTTGAAATGATCCGGTCACTTTCTCGGTATAAGAAGCAGAAAGACGTAAAATTCACTACATGGCTTTTTCAAATTGCGCGCTATCGGTTAATTGACCATTATCGTCGGAGTAAGACAGTATTACCGATTGATGAATTAGCGGATTCTCATCCTGAATTGCAGGTTGAGCCGGAAGAGGTAAATGTTGATCCATATTATTTGAAGATAAAAAATGTTCTGCATAAATTGTCGGAACAACAGCAAAATATCATATATTTATCTTATTATGAAGATATGCTACCAGGAGAGATTGCTGAAATTACCGGATTGTCTGCTATCACAGTCCGGGTTGAAAAGCATCGGGCGTTAACAAAGATTCGTAATATTTTATCAAAAGAGCATCTATCATTATGAAAAAAAGAATTTCTCAGGATGAGGCGGAAAGATTTATAAGGAAAGCGTCATTTCCTAATATGGATCCTGTCGCAAAGGAGCGTACGAAACAAGTACTGCTTTCTGCCCATGTTAATGTAACAAATACTTTCGACCAGCGATGTATAAAGCAGAGGGGGATATTTAATTATTTATTTTCTAATCCAATGGCACCAATTATTATCGCATTAGTTATGATATTATCCGGGGCAGGTACCGTCCTTGCGTCCGACGGAGCGAAGCCGGGTGATATTTTGTATCCGCTAGATAAAGCAATGGAACAGACACGTCTTAACTTTACCATTAGCGACCAGGCAAAGGCGGAATTTATGCTTAAAGTTGTTGAAGAGCGTCAACGGGAGCGTACAGAACTGGAATCTGAACAAAAAAATAACTTGTTTGAAGAATCTGACAAAGAAACTAATCAAGCACTGGAGCATGCACAGGAGGTGTTAAGTGAAGTTCGTGTAAGGCAGGAAGAACAGAATAATGAGCGTGCTAGAGAAGCAATTGAAGAAGTCGGTGACAAGCTGAATGAGCTCCAAGAACGCCACCAAGAACGGATCCAGATAGAGGAACAGAATGAACTGCAAAATCAAGAGCAAAATCGCGAACAAAATGTTGAAGATGATGTAGATGAAGATAATAGTGATGACAGTATTGATTCATCTAACGCTAATAGAAGTATGGATCAGGACAGGAATATGAACAGGAATATGAATCAGAACCAAAATATCAATTCGGATATGAATCAGAATGGTCAGGTAAGTGAAGGGGATGATTCAGAAGACGACAGTACTTCCAATGTAAATTCTTCGGACGAAGAGAGTAATGATAATAGTGGGGACGATCAAGATGGTGGTGAGGAAGATGGTAGTGGTGGTAGTCAAGATGATGAGGAAGAGGTTCAGAATTAGTAGGGTAGTGACAATAAATTAATTTCGAAACCATCCCCTGTTGAGCAATATCAGCGGGGGTTTGGACATGAAAAACACCTCTCCTTACTGACTAGTCGGGTCGGAGAGGTGTTTTCGTATTTACTGATTATTACAACTCAATACAATCTAGAGTGTTATAGTACATGTTTGCACTATTTTCTGTATTCCACTGCAATGCTACGGTATGTGCACCAGCGTCAACAGAAAAGATGGCCTGTGTTGCCATATTGGCAGCACTCGTTAAACCGGCAGAAGTTCTGGTATAACGTATGGTCTTGTTCTGTAGAACACCATCTAGCAACATCTGTACTCTGATTATTTCAGAATCATTAATAGTGTCACCATAACCATTCCAACTGCAAAATATAGAACTGTCACCGGTGGTGATTGATAGTGATGTCAGAGTATCATAATCTCCTCCAGACTTGGTGGTATTTTCGGACGAGGTCAGCGTGCCTTCCACCCCCTGTACCGCTGTGCCAAAAGACAGATCATCAGCTGTGATTGTTCCATCGACGATATTGTCCGATGTGATTACATTGTCACTTGCCAGAGAGTCAATAGTCAGAGATCCGGCTACTTGCAGATTATCATTTACGATAAACGGCATAGAGTCGCTGGTACCGGCGATTGCACCGCGGTAAACCCGGCCGTCAATTCTGACATTATCACCGAATGTCACCGGATTATCCGCTCCGCTTGTTGTGGTATTGTTGATAATCGTACCGTTGAAGAAAGTCACACCGCCCACTCCTTGTGCCCCGACTTTCAGTGAATCTGTCATCATGGTGCCATCGAGGTCAAATGTGTCGCCTGATACTCCTCCGAGCGTCGCAGTAATATTGCGGGTGGTGGCAGCATAGACAATGCCGGCGGTAACAAGAGTAGAAACAACAATAACCAAAGCTGTCATAAAGCTTCTTTTCATATTTTTCACCTCCTTCCTTAAATGGGGATAGTTTTTTCGGCTAAATTCAGTATATCAAAAAAACGCACATCATCATAATTTCAAGTGTGCAATAATTTATACAAATCCAACAGAATAACTAGCACACTAGAATCGTGATATTTTTGGCGTTTAATCCAGATCTATTATTAGTGATAGACCTTTTTTATTTTCCGGCAATTTTGCTTCAATTTTCCAACCATGCGCCTCCACAATTTCCCGAACAATGGCAAGTCCCAGACCTAATCCACCCGTCTTTCGATTCCTGGATTTTTCTAGACGGAAAAACCGTTCAAAAATGTCCTGCAAATGTTCGTGTGGAATGCCGACGCCATCATCAGTAAAGACAATCTTCTGCTTGTTCGCGGAAATTGTAATATTTTTTGCCTGAGAATAACGAATGGCATTTTCCATCAGGTTATTAAGAATTCTTTCAAATAGTCCCGAGTCGGCGCTAAGTGTATAGTCGTCAGAAAAATTTTGATGGAATGATATTTTTTTATCAGTTAAAACAGTTTTATACTGGCCGATAATTTTATTCGTAGTCTCTTTGAGTTTGAAATCATTTTTATGTAATCTAATAGTCTGGCTGCGCAAGTGGGCATAATCCTGAAGCCTTTCAGTCATTTCTGAAAGGCGACTGACTTGATCGCGCAACAGATTGATCCGTTCTTGATCCATAACCAGTACGCCATCTGCCAGACCTTCTAACTGGGCGGTTAGGCTAGTAAGGGGCGTCCTAAGTTCATGAGACGTATCAGAAATAAGGTTTTTTCTCAATTCCTCGACGCGTTGTAATTCTGATACAAGACTGTTGAATTCCCTGATCAATGAATTGAATTCTTCAGAATCACCCTCTGCCAGTTGTTCCAAATAATGACTCTGGCGCAGTTTTTTCATACCGATGCCAAGTTTATTCATTGGTCGGGCAACCATGCGTGAAATCAGAAAACCAATACCAGTAGCACCAAACAAAGTCAGTAAGCCGGCAATCAACAGAGAGGATTGGAACCTGGTTTTAAAATGCTCGCGCGGTGTCATTTTTATACCGGCTTGTCCCGTGGCAAAAGGCAAGTTGGGATTGGGTGGCATGAAGAAAGGCTCGTTGCTTGGTGGCAAAACCGTGTCTTGCCCGATAATAATGCCATAGACATCGTCAAATGTTTTTTCTCCACGATCGACAATTAAGAAATTAAGCACAGTAAATAATCCTATTACCAATACGGTAATTACCAGTGCGATTTTTATACTTAGTTTATTGATATAATTATGAAATTTCATCGTTAAATTTATAGCCGGCGCCAATTATTGTTTTAATATATTTCGGATTTTGAAGATCATCACCAATCAATTTTCTGATCATTTTGACATGAGCGTCAATAGTCCGCTCCTTAGTTTGTTTTGCTTTCTGATCTTCTCCACATATTGTTAATAGTCTTTCTCGAGTAAATACTTTGCCCGGTTCCTGCATAAGAGCGGACAAGATCCTGAATTGAGTGGTGGTCATATTGATAGCATGGCCACTTTTTTTCACAGTCATTTTATCCAGGTCAATTTCCAAGTCACCATTGTTGGGCAATGATATTTTAGCACGGCGCAATATGGATTGTATTCTGGCTACCAATACTTTCGGCGAGAACGGTTTTTTCAAATAATCGTCTGCTCCAATATTCAATCCTTTCAGCTCGTCGATTTCTTCTGTGCGGGCGGTTACCATAATAATTGGTACTTGCGATTTATTTCTGATCGTCTGGCAGACTGACAGCCCGTCCTGGTTTGGCAGGTTAAGATCCAAAACAACCAAATTAATGGTCTTATCAAATTTCAGGAGAGCAACTTCGCCGCTGCCGGCTTCGACTACGCAAAAACCGGCAAGTTGCAGGTATTTCTTTATTACCTCGCGAATTGACTCTTCATCTTCTACAATCAATATTTTCATATACTTATCCTAATAGGCGACGGGATATTTGGCAAATGCCGTATTATCCTTTAGGTTGTTATTTTACCGTCTTTAATCTCAATGACTTTGCTGGCAAAGTTTCTGACGTACTCTGAGTGAGTGATGATCATTACTGTTTTATTGTGTTGTGTATTTAGCTCAGACAGGATATGGATAATATCCTCGCCGGTCTTTGAATCAAGGTTACCGGTCGGTTCATCCGCCAGGATAATATCCGGCTCATTAATCAGAGCGCGGGCGATTGCTACACGTTGCTGTTCACCGCCGGAGAGTAAGCTGGGCAGATGATGAGCGCGTTGCTCCAGGCCGACTTGTTTGAGCGCTGCCATGACTTTTTTTTGGTCGTCTCTGGAACGTTTGGCAATAACTGCTTCGACATTTTGCGCGGCGGTTAAGGTTGGAATGAGATTAAAGTTCTGGAAGATAAATCCGATTTTTTCCCGTCTCAACTCAGTTAGTTTCCGTTCACTGATTTTAGAAATATCCACGCCGTTTATTTCAATTTCGCCACTGGATGGATGGTCTAGGCCACCGATCAGTTGCATCAGCGTGCTTTTACCGGAACCGGATGGTCCGATTACTGCCAATAAATCACCCCTTTTCATTTCCAGGTTGACGTTGTCGACCGCATTAATAGTCTTATTTCCTTGTCGGTATTTTTTAACTAGTTTGATGGTTTTGATAATTGTTGAATTTTTGTCCATAGGTGTATTTAATTATTGAATTATCTATTCCAAACTTCTAAATGCTTCAAGCGGTTTCATTTTTGAAGCTTTCAATGCGGCAATAGTGCCGGCAAACAGTGAACCGAAGATCGCGACAAGTGATCCAAGTAATACAACTAAATAAGAATGGCCAATAGTAAGCTGGACGGTTGTAGTAGTGCCTGTATCCGCGTTCATTTCATCGGTGAGCATTCTACGGGCAAAACCAAAAGGTGTATCTTCGGAGGCACCGGCGATTGTGGCGGTTAATGAAATGTCATAGTGGTTCAATAGGGCAATAGCGCCAAGTGCCAGACCAACACCCAACGCAGCGCCAATAATGCCTAATACAATATTTTCAGAGATAATTTGGCGGACAATTCTGGTATTGCTCCAGCCGATAGCTTTAAGCGTTCCAATCTCTCTGATTCTTTTATTAACCGAGAACACAGTCAATAAGCTGACAATAATGAAGGCCGCGGCAATCACAATTACACTGGTCACGCCAATAAATTTGTTGGTAAGATTAGCTGCGTTCACCAAACTGCCGGTAACTTCCTTAGCTGTATCGTTTGCGTCAGTGGTTTTTGCGCCGGTGAAAGCGCTTTCCAATTTTTGACTGGTCTCTTCGACTGATTGTGCATCTGTTGCTTTGACGAGCATGATATTAATACGGTCAGTGCGCTCAGCCAGTGTTTGAAGATCACTTAATGGGAGATAAAGATCGGCGGTATTGGTGTATAATTTCGGTTCAACGATTCCAACTAGCGTAAGTTCTTTACCGCCAAGTTTGATAATACCACCCAGCGTGTAATTATTTTTATCTGAGTAGGATTTATTGGCGATTACCTGATCAGCGCCGGTAAACCATGTGCCACTAGTTATCTGGTCAGGCAGTATCAGCCCGATATCGGTTTTAGTTGTGTCTACTCCGGCAACTGTCAAATTTCCGGTACTGATATTTGTGGATATCGGTCCGACAGACTGTGTGTAGGTTCTCTCCGGTGCGGTAAATTTTGTGGTGTTCCTTTGGAACCGATCGGGCATAGCGGCATCCATCGCTGCACTTATGATCTCCATGCCCTCTTGAGATCGGGGATCAATACCTTTTGCTTTCAGGTCGGCCTCCGCTTTAGTACGGGCTGCATCGGAAGCTGCTCTTTCCGCATCGGTCATTGGGGCTATTTCTGAATTAACTTCAAAAACTTCACCGCCGGTTTTAAATTCAGCGGTTACTTCCGGGATGGTTCCCTCCTGATGCATAACATTTAAAATCAGTCCCGCCGCCGCTTCCTTAACCAGACTGGTGTCTAGTTTGGAAACCTCATCCGCATTAAAAGTCAGCATGGAACCGGACAAGAATGAGTCGTCAGAAAATGATTCACCGGGATCACCCAGTTCAGCTAAGTCAATACCAATGCGGTTGTCTTCCACCATATCTGCCCGTGTCGTGTCATCAATCTCCGCCATATTTTCTGCATCTACGGAACGGGTAACCATGATGTCCGTGCCCACATTCTGTAGCGGATTTAAAACCTTGTCCTGAGAAGCGGATAAGCTCTGGGAAACGGAAATAATCACGATAATCACGGCACTTGCCATACCCAAACCCAATGCAATTGTGATAGTTTTACTCCAACGGCGGGTTATTTCCGCCCAAAGATAACGCAGATAGAACATATATTATTTTATTAGTCGATTAATTTATATGGCAAGTATACAACGGCACTTTGAATTTGGTGTGAATATTCTGAGACTATTATTTTTTTAAATTTGCAATATTGAAATATTAATTTATCAATCTGCGTAATAGTGATTAACATCATGATGGACACATATCATTCTATATTTATCATTTCATTTGTTATTATCATTTACATTATTACATGGATAATCACAAAGAAAAAAATAATTACTATAGCTACAAATCGCAAGATATGGAATGTATTTCTTGTGTTGTTTTTTTTCTCCTCCTCTGTTTTAGGACTGATTTTAGCAGTAGCGATTGATTATAAATTATCTCTGGAATGGTATCGTAGTGTTTTATGGTTTCATGTGGAATTCGGTATTGCGTTGGCCGTTGTTTCATCTTTTCATTTGTTTTGGCATCGGTATTACTACGTAATATTATTAAAGCAGGCACTAGCTAAAAATAAAGATAAGTAATTATGAGGAATAAAGGTAAAATCAGTAAATATCTTTTGGCCGGTTTTACGATCACTTCAATCAGTTTTTTGTCCGGATGTGGTAATAATGATAATCTGTCCGACGAATCTTCAGATATAAATTCTGACGCGGTGGTTAATACAGATGACGATAATAGTCATTTACTGACAAATAACAATTTTCAAGTAGAAAAGACTGAATACAGTAATCTAAAAATTACTTCAGGATGTGTTGGGTGTGGAAAATGCACGCGCATTGACCCGGAACACTTTAGTTTGGACGAAACTTCCCGACGGGCAAAAGTAATCTCAACTGACAATTTAGACAGTAATAATCTGGATACTGCGGTTCAACAATGTCCGGCGAGAGCAATTGTCAGGTCATAGATTAAATTAATAAAAAAGCCACCATGAAGACAATCATTGATTGGTGGTTTTTATGCTTAATAAAAATAATTAATCTACTGGAATTGTAATGCTCTTTGGTGTCTTCCAGATAAGAAAAATTGCAATCACTACTCCGCAGATACCAACAACCGTGAAGGCATTCGCAAAACCGACCATATCCGCGAGCATGCCGGCGATCATCGGTCCGATTATGTAGCCGGCATTTGTTGCCATGTCTTCCAGTGCAATAATATCCTTCTCAACTTCTGGTCTTTCTGCTACATAGTCCGCAAAGGCACCGCCTAATGCCGGGTAGGATAATGCAATAAATATTCCGGCGATGAAATTCAGAGGGATTGTTAGGAGGGGTGTCGGTATAAACGCAAAAAGCGCAATCAGGCTTGATCCGATAAGCAGAGAAAAAAATGCCGTGCGCTTTTTGTGGAAACGTTTTGTGACCGAACCGACAAACCAACCGGTGAAAAGGGGAGGAATGCCAAATGCGGTCAGAAAAAGTCCGGCATATGGTCCACCTGAAAATGCATCTTCGGCAAACAGCGGTCCGACTGTCCAATAAAAACCTTCAATACTATACAGGACAAAAGTAGCAATCAGAACTGGAAGCATAGTCTTACCGATTATCCATAATAATCTATAATTAATATGCGGTCGTAATATTTGTTTTTTTTCTTCAAATTTTATAATCGGATTTTGTTTTCTGGTGATAGTTGTAAGTAATAAATAAAAAATAGCTCCGATTCCAAGAAAAATCCAACTTAAAACAAAAGATTGCCAAGTTACTACGGTGACAATGGTAATTCCGACAAAGACCGGTGCCAGCGATACGCCGATTGCCCGAAATACTTCAGTAACTCCGAAGCTGGAGGAGTGTTCACTTTCTTTTTGGAAACGCCCGATAAAATTGAACTTTCCAAAGTTAATCAGATCATAATAAACTCCCCAGAGCGCCATTGCCAAAAGGAACATCCAGATTGATTTTGCCTGCCAGAGGATCAGCGGATAAACAAGACAGATGGCAAACATAGCCAGAAACAACCTTCGAAAAGTTGCCCGTGGAGCGACCTTGGTTATTATCAGATCAAAAAAAACGCCAAAGACGGAGGAAGAACCGATGATGACCCCCATCATTGTGTTAGACAGTCCATGTTCAGTCAGTATAATCGGGGTAACATACGTGACTACAGTGTCGAACATTGTCCAGAATAGAATCATAATTGACAGAGCATAAAGCGAACGGTGTCGGCTACCATATTTCTGTGCGTGGTCTATAAAGTGGTGAAAACCTAATTTCATGATTCAATGTTAGTAAGTTTGTTTCTCTATGTGATTATATCAAAAAACCACCCGTACGACTATGTCTCGGGGCGGTTTTTTGTTAACGATAAAATATTACGATGTAACTGGCGTGGAGAATTGACTGTTGTATAAAGATGCGTAGAAACCATTTCTTTCCAGCAGTTCGAGATGCTTACCCTGTTCGACAATATTACCGTCGCGCATCACTAATATCAGGTCAGCATTTTTGATAGTTGACAGACGGTGGGCGATGACAAAGCTGGTTTTTCCTTTCATCAGCCGATCCATCGCTTGCTGTATCAATATTTCTGTCCGGGTATCTACAGAACTGGTCGCTTCGTCCAAGATCAGCATCGGGGTTTTAATCAGCATCGCGCGGGCAATTGTTAACAGCTGTTTCTCGCCTTGGGAGATATTATTAGCCTCTTCATCCAGAACCATGTCATAACCATGGGGTAGTGAGTGGATGAAATGATCAATGTGGGCGGATTTAGCCGCTTCAACAATATCTACCTCTGATGCGTCCGGTTTGCCGTATGCTAGGTTTTCTCTGATGGTGCCGTTGAACAGCCAAGTATCTTGTAATACCATACCGAAAAGTTTTCGAACATCCTGCCGTTTCATTAAATGTATATCTACGCCGTCAACCTTGATCTTCCCGCTGTTTATTTCATAGAACCGCATCAGCAGATTAACGATGGTTGTTTTACCTGCGCCGGTTGGTCCGACAATGGCTATTCTCTGGCCCGGTTCTATTTTGGCGGTAAAATCATGAATGATCGGTGTATTGGGGTTATAGCCGAAATGAACGTGGTCAAATTCCACTGCTCCTTGAACATTTACCAGTTCCTTTGAAGTGTTTTCATCTGGAATCTCTTCCTCTTCGGCTAAAAATTCAAATACTCTTTCCGCAGAAGCAGCCGTGGACTGCAGGATACTTGCAACATTTGCTGTCTGGATAATCGGCTGGTTGAACTGGCTAACGTATTGGATAAATGCTTGAATGTCACCGATATTAATTCGTCCATGGATAGCCAGGTATCCGCCCAAAACCGTTATTCCGACGTATCCGATATTTCCGACAAAATTGATAATCGGAAATAATAGTCCGGATAGGAACTGTGAGCGCCAGGCGCTGCCGTATAATTCTCTATTATGTTTGGAAAATATTGCGATCGAACGGGCTTGTCCGTTAAATACTTTCATAACACTGTGGCCACCGTACATTTCTTCAATGTGACCGTTGATATGACCAAGGGTGTCCTGCTGGAGTTTATAATATTTCTGTGATCGCTTAACTACAAAAGCAATTAATCCGAAACTGAGGGGTAGTGTAATAATTGCAACCAGAGTCATCTGCCAGCTGATTGATAACATCATGGCCAGAATTCCGATAATCATCGTAATTGATGAGATGATCTGAGTCATGGATTGGTTCAATGTCTGACTGACAGTATCGACATCATTTGTAATCCGGCTCAATACTTCGCCGTGTGTTGTTTTATCAAAATACTTCAATGGCATCCTGCCAATTTTGGTTGAAATATCCTGCCGGAATCGGTAGGTGATCTTCTGGGTAATGCCGGTCATGACCCAGCTTTGGATGTAAGTGAAAAGTGCGCTTAGTCCGTACAAGAAAAGCAAAGTAATACCCAGATTGATCAGCCTTTGATAATCAAAGGAAGGTTTACTTGATAAATCGACATTGGCAATTTTTTCCCGTGCTGCGGACGGAATCTGATCAGTAATTGATGAAGGTAATCTGCTAAACAGATCCGCACCTGTTGTACCGGGCGGGAGGACAGTTCCGGCTGGAAGCTGTGCAGTAATCTGGTCATAGGCAGTCCTGCTCACAAAATCGTTAGCGACTTGATTGGTCATGTGGCCAAGAATTTTCGGACCGACAATCGCAAAGACCGTACTGGCAATCGTGAATACAACAACTACAACTAGCGACAGCCAGAATTGCTTCAAATATCCCCACAGTTGTTTCATGGTCTTCTTAAAGTTCTTCGGTTTCTGTCCGGGAATCATCATGGCCATCGGATTGCCACCCATAGCTCTAGGCCGCATCTCGCTGGTATTATTTGAATTTGGTGCTAGTTTTTCCTGTGAATTTTTGCTCATACAACTCCCTCCGTAATTACCTGCTTTACAGTGCGTCCGGGGTTGTTTTTTAATTCTTCATCGGATAATTGTGAGGACGCAATTTCTTTGTAGACCGAGCAGGTATTTAACAGTTCACTATGCGTTCCTTCCCCAACCACTCTTCCTTCATCTAGTACAATAATCTTGTCAGCATTCATAATAGTGCTGATACGTTGTGCAACGATCAAGACGGTTTTGTTTTTTGTGACAGCGGACATTGCCTCCCGCAGTTTGGCGTCAGTCGTAAAGTCTAAGGCCGAGAAACTATCATCAAAGATAAATATTTCCGGTTTCCGAACAATCGCACGGGCAATTGAGAGCCTTTGCTTTTGACCGCCGGAAACATTGGTGCCACCCTGAGAAATTTCCGCCTGGTATTTGCCGTCCAGCTCTTCCACAAACTCTTTTGCCTGAGAAATTTCCGTGGCATTTTTTATTTCTGCTTCAGTTGCATTCGGTGCGCCATACTTGAGGTTGCTTTCAACGGTACCGGAAAACAAAACTCCTTTTTGAGGAACATAACCGATTTTTGCATAGACGTCTTCCATTCGCATATTGCGAACATCCACGCCATCTATTTTGACTGAACCTTTGGTGACGTCATAGAATCGTGGAATCAGATTAATGAGGGTGGATTTGCCACTACCGGTACTACCGATAAAAGCAACCGTCTGCCCGGGTAGGGCAGTAAAGGAAATGTCACGTAATACCGGCTCATCAGCTCCGACATATCCGAAAGTTACATGATCAAATTCAACTTTTCCGCCGTGCAGTGAGCTGACATCGACCGGTTTTTCCGGATCATTGATTGTCGCTTTGGTTGCGAGTACTTTGCCGATCCGATCACCGGAGACAGATGCTCGTGGCACCATGATAAATACCATAGTGATCAGTAGAAATGAAAAGATTGCCTGAGTCGCGTATTGCATGAAGGCCAGCATTTGTCCTATCTGCAGATTACCAAGGTCAACCAGATGCGCACCGTACCAAATAATAGCCAGAGCAGCCAGGTTCATGATCAGCATCATTATCGGCTGCATAATTACCATTAAACGATTAACAAACAGATTAATTTTTGTTAACTCCAGATTGGCGACATCAAACTTTTTTTCTTCGGCTGATTCACGGTTAAACGCCCGAATAACACGCAGACCGGTTAAGATTTCACGACTGACTAAATTCAAACGGTCAACCAGTTTTTGCAGGATTTTGAATCGTGGGATAGCTATGATAAATAATATTACTATGATTGCTACAAGTACTCCGACCGCCAAACCCATGATCCAGGTCATAGACGGCGCGTTCTGATATGCTCTGATAATTGCCAAGACTCCCATGAATGGAGCCATCAGTGCCATGCGGAGCAACATGTTCAGAACCATCTGAATCTGCTGGACGTCATTTGTCGAACGGGTGATTAGCGATGCGGTTGAGAATGTATTAAACTCATGGAGCGAAAAACTTTCGACCTTGGTAAAGGTCGCGGATCGAATATCGCGGGAAAAACCGGCGGCAATCCGGGAAGCTAGCCACCCGACCACCACACTTGCTATGGCTGCTCCCAGCGAATAATAAAGCATTATCCAACCGTTATGCCAAATAACCGACATGTCCGAGGCAATAATCCCTTTATTAATAATAATTGCCATGTAATCAGGTAATGCTAGAGTGGCCTCCACCATTAGGTAAACCATAATCAGAAGCAGGATAAGCTGCCAAAGATAGGGTTTAAAATATTTAAGTATATGTTTCATAAATTATTTTGCCGATTTTACAGCTTTACGAATTGCATCTAATCTTTGTGCCATATGCTGTTCAAATTTGGCCAGATTCTCAAGCTTGCTTAGCGCGATCATTCCATTGCCCATAGAAAACACCAGGAGTTTCTCTCCTTTTTTCAGTTTCATTTTTTCTCTAGCTTCGGCAGGAATTACAACTTGTCCTTTTTCTCCGATTGTGGTTGTTCCATAGAAGATATGTTCTTCATGTGGTGTCATATTTGTATATCTTACTTGTTAGAAATGTATGATTGAATGTTGATTATATACCGCCTGTTTTATAGTGTCAATTCTCCCTGAAATATTGGCTAATATCAAACAAGAATCATTTTTTCTAATTCGCAAGATAATAATATTTATGGTATTTTATGGATGTTATAAGGTTTATCTAAATATTAATAAAAAGATATGGATATATTCCAGGAAATCAAAAAAACACTGGCGGAACGCAGTGGGGAATGGAAAGAAAAGAAGGGTATTTGGGAGTTCTCAACTGTAATCGCTGAACGAAAGGCTTTTTTAGCCAAAAAGAAATTAACCTATTCGGCTAAGATGAAAATCGACGAAGAAAATAAATCGGTGTCTTTTTCCGAAATCTTGATTGATAGCGGATCCGGTTTTTCTTCAGGTGGAGGTTTTGATGATGGTATCTCAACCGGAGTCGGCTTCAAAAAAGAAACCTACAACACGATGAATAAGGGCAGGGAAGGCACGATTGAAGAGCAATCTGATTTGTTCGGAAAAAAGTATGAATATCAGTTTGATTATAAGGAGATCAGATCGAAGGTTGAGAATGTGGTAAAAAGTGTTGGGTATAATTTTGAATATCAGATTCTGCCGGTCAAATAATACAAACTAAAAAGCCTCCGAAATCTGTGGAGGCTTTTTTATTAGTTCTACTTTATTCCAACCAAACTAAGTTCATGGACCATACCTTCCCTAGTTGCCCAGCCCGCACCTTCAACTGCAACGAAATGGATCAATGCCGGTTTTGGTTTGAGTGTCATCAAGTCAAAATCAAATGTATATTGTTGACCTGTTGTAACTTTTACACCATTAGTCGTTACAGACTGTCCGGTTGGATCGAGAGTGTAAAAACCTCGCCAGAACATCTGACCGGCGGCAAGCGGATCCTCACCCAGTAATTTATGTTCTACTCCATCCGCATCCAGATAACTGATGGCAACGGCTACTGGTGCTTCGCGCCCGTTCCAGCCGGTTCCGGATAATGTTTGCTGGGTGCTAGTGACAACCAGATGCAGATTAAGTTTGGAATATCCTGTAACATCTTTTTCCACATCTGTCATGATGCCACTGCGCGAGTTAGCCTGGACTGCTGTGAATCTTACCCCATCTTCACTATAAGTGACTTCTCCACCCGAACTCTTTGCCTGATACCACACTTCTTCATACCAATCATTGCTCTCAGAGGTAAAATAGTATTTTGCAATTATGTTGGCGGATGTACTGGTTGCTTTATTCACATTGGTATTAACTGCAGTATTGGTATTCAGATTATTATTCATCACTGCTGTATTAGTATTTTGATTGGTGTTAACCGGAGAAGTGTTAATATTGCTGTTGCTTTCGGTCTCAGTACGGGACATAAACCACCAGAGAAGAAAACCGATTAATAGAACTATAACTATAATAATTACAATTAAGAGCGATTTTTTCTGCTTTTGTGCATTTGGCATAAATTGATTATTAATATTAATGGTTAAAGTATATCAAAAAGAAATATTATTTACGAACTTACGGACGGTCTTCATATTTTTCGGCTATCGTATGCCCAGTGCAACAGCGCCTGTCTCTGTCTCGCCCGACAGGAATACATTTTCGGCGGGCAGTTTTTTTTGATTGCCCCAGCATGTCTACTAATTGCTTTCCATCTTTTGATCTGCCTCTGATCCTCTTCTGGCAGTCTTCTGCCTAAATAATATCGACAGTACCACTGAAACCATCCACGTGGATCCCCAGGGTAAATCCAGTCTTTTTTCTGCCATTCTTCCAATGAAAGAGATGCATTAACTTTGAAGAAATTTAACTTCGGATCTCTCTTTAATGGTGATAGTTTGGCGTTTTTAAACCAACTGGCAGGAAATTCGGCTTGGCAGTCGTTCATGTATTTACCGCCGAACACACCCAGCTCCAGCATCTGTTTTGGTGTCAGTTCCGGTTTGAATTCCAGATCAAAGCTCTTGCCGGCCGGTTCGGTAAGGAAATAGTGGGTCTTCTGCATTTTGTCATTTACCAGAATTTTTTTATAAATCTTCGTCATGCAATTATTGAAGCAAATAGGTTATTAACAGAATGGAATATTATACTGCTGTATAAGGAATCGGATTTATAACGCAACCAGCCGGCGATTAAACTGACCAGCAGAATCCCGACGGCAGATATTGAAAACAAATTAGTTTGCAATAATCCTTGAAATGCCCAACCGAGACAATGCATTAGCAAAAAAATTATGGACGTGATTATGTTTGCATACCAAAATCTCATTCCAGATTTTTGCAGTGCTGATTGGATGACTCCTCGAAACGTGAATTCTTCTGCAATCGGCGTACCGGTCATTACCCAAAAGAATGTGAAAGATGCGGCAAAATTAAAAATAACCTGGCTAGTCTTCATGCTTTCTACGAAATATGAGCTGATCACCCATATGATACTTGCGATTACACCAAAAATAATTCCATTTTTTAGGTTATGGATGCCACAGAACTTCTCAATTCCGGGCAGTTTGAAAATTCTCTTTACATAAAAAATAGGAAAAATAATCCATACGCACATCTTCATGACTGCCCAGTAAAGCATATTGAGGTTTTCTGAATTGGCCAAAGCCTGCCAAATAGTTTCAGCCAATAAATTATGCAGGATCCAGGCGCCAGTCCACAGTAGAAAAAATGAGATAATGAATGGTAAGATTTGTTTGAATTTCATATATCCAGTATATCAAATAATTAACCTGATAAATAGCATAATCATCATTGTGAATACAGGCAAAAGTATAGTATAATACAGCTATGGAAATCAAATCATCACAAAAACAATTATTTTTCTACATACTGGCAATAGCGGTGCTGGTCCTTTCATATCTGGTATTGAAGCCGTTTATTGCGGTGGTTGTCCTAGCTTTTTTAACCGCGTTATTCTCTAAACGACCATACGATTATTTTTGCAAAGTTTTTAAAGACAGAAAAAAACTAGCCTCATTACTAACGGTAATCATCGTATTTTTTGTTGTGCTTATTCCTTTGGTATTCATTGCCGGATTGACTGTCAAACAGGTGATTCAATTTAATGATGATATCGGCGTTGGTGATAAAGTAAATATTGTTTCTATTGTAGATAAAAGCAATGACATATTAAGCGCAATCCCCGGTGTCGATTATCAGCTGACGGAGACTGCTGTTCAAGATTGGGTTCAGCAAGGTGCAAAAGCAATCGGTACTTTTTTCTTGGAAAGACTGCCGGATATCAGCTCTGGGGCTTTTCAGCTTTTTACATTTGTTATCGTATTCTTGATAGTATTGTATTCTCTCTTCCCGGTTCAGGATAAGTTTATTAAATTTCTGAAAGACGTCAGTCCGCTCGATGACAGGATAGACAGTATCTACATCACTCGGATCATTGCCATGTCGAAATCAATGGTTCGCGGTACTTTTCTCATTGCTATCGTGCAGGCGATTGTCTCTGCGATATTTTTGGCGATTGTTGGTGTGGATTATATTTTATTTTTGACAATTCTAATGATCTTCCTAGGCGTAATACCGATGGTGGGTACGGGGTTTGTTATGGTGCCGATTGGGATCGTTATGCTATTTACTGGTAATGTCTGGCAGGGGATACTGCTGATTCTGGTTAACATACTTATTATCGGCAACATCGACAATTTTATGCGCCCGAAGCTGGTTGCCAAAGAGGCAGAACTACATCCCGCACTTACGATTCTTGGCGTGATCGGCGGACTTCAGTATTTCGGCATTTTAGGATTCATCTACGGCCCGGTGATTATGATTCTACTGGTTACCACAATTGAAATTTACATAAGTCATATTCGGGATCATAAATCTGCGATGTAGTTGATGTAATATTTATTATCAAAAAACCACCCGCTCGGCGATTGAAAGGGTGGTTTTGATTTACAATGTTATCGTATTACGGATTGAGCTTTTTCTGCTGGATTTGTTTTTTGACGAAATAAATAATCGCACCGATAATTGCTAATACGATGATTATATCCAGAACTTCACTGTAGGTTCGGATCTCATTCCAATTATTACCCAGTTCAAACCCGATATATGCAAGGAATGTATTCCAAATTCCGGCACCAAGCGTGGTATAAATTATAAATTTACTTAAATGCATTCTCCCCACTCCCGCTGGGATGGAAATAAAATGCCTGACAACTGGTACAAACCGGGAAATAAATATGGTCTTTTCGCCATACTTTCTGAAAAACTTTTCCGTCGTTTCAAGGTGATGCTCGTTGAGCAAAAGGTATTTACCAAAACGTTTGACAAAAGGTTTGCCCAGATAAGCTCCAATGAAGTAGGAGATTAATGAGCCGATAATACTGCCGGCCGTGCTGGCAACCACTATCCATATTGGCGTCATAGATCCTTCAAACCACAGAAACCCGGCAAATGGCATTACCGCTTCGCTGGGTACCGGTGCGACCATGCTTTCTAAAGTCATTAATAAGAAAACGCCCAAGTACCCCACCTTTTCAATGAAGAGCGTGAAGTAATGGATTAAGAATTCAGTTATACCCATGATGATTTATTGATTACTGATTATTTGGCGAACCTGTCCGATAGTGAATATATAACCTCTTATTTATAACGAAATCAGGGCAAGTTGGCAAATTAAAAATACCTCCTATCACTAGGAGATATTCTTTTGGGGTGGCCAGAGGCCCGCCTCGACTCGCCTTGAGCTCGTCGAAGGGCGAGGCGGGGAGTTTCTCGCATCCCCACTGCTGTGGGTCTGCTCGTCCTGGGCAGCGACAAATGCTCCGATGGTCGCATTCGTCGACACTCGACTGCTCCTTCGACTCCGTCTCAGGATTGTCTCGCTTCTGCCCGTTCAACTCCTTTCAGTTTCAATGTTCTGGAATTAAAAACACCTCCTATCACTAGGAGATATTCTTTTGGGGTGGCCAGAGGGAGTTGAACCCTCGCTAGCGGGACCACAACCCGCTGTTCTACCGTTAAACTATGGCCACCATGGTGCCCCGGCTAGGAATCGAACCTAGACCTAAAGCTTAGAAGGCTTCTATTCTATCCATTGAACTACCGGGGCATATTGAAATGTGAATATACTATATAATTGCAATTCAATCTAGCAATATTCTGCTAATAAGTCAATCATCATTGCCAATTGACACTTTTTCATATTTAATTTATGGTAACAGCCCATTAAACAGTGCTCAATTCACAAGGGGAGGTGAAAATCATGAGCGGTTTCGGCAATGTTCTTCCGGGTATTCCTCTTAAGGATCAACCCATGGGTGTCTACCTGTACGGGCAGACACACCGCGAACTGCGGGATGGAGGATTGACTCCGTCAGCCATCGCTTCAGCGGTGGAAAGTGGAAGACTTCTGTGTGTTCCACTTTGTGGTGAGGATGGCGCGCCCGAAATCGATATGTACCTTTTCAGCGACGCAAAGTCCTGACCTCGGGGTCTGTATTCCACTACAGACCTTTTTTTATATCTACTTTTTTCTTTTGGTATTGTGGAACGCTTTATGTACATCCCGCAACTGCTGATTGGTAATATGCGTATAAATCTGGGTGGTGGTTATGGAAGCATGTCCGAGCATAGCTTGGACGCTCCGGATGTCCGCGCCGTTCATCAGTAGGTCAGTGGCAAAGCTGTGGCGCAATGTATGCGGTGTGACATTTTTAGTGATACCGGCCGCTTTGGCGTATTTTTTGATCAGTCTCTGCAGAGAACGCGGAGTAATGGCGTCAGTACTTTCCGTTAAACTTGCGGCGCGGTCATGCCGGACAAATAAATTCATGGAAACATCTTTGCGCGCACTGAGATACTGGTTAATCCAATACTTGGAAGCGTCGGAAAGGAATACAATTCTTAACTTTTCTCCCTTACCTCTAATCGTGAACTCGTCCTTTTTCAGATTAATCTGGTCTTTGCGTAAATTTGCCAATTCAGAAACACGCAGACCGGTAGAGAAGAATAATTCCAATATCGCCTTATCTCTTTTTTTAATAATTGCCGGTTCTTCTACCTGCATCGGGGATTCCAAAATTCTTTTCAAATCATCACCTTCTAGAAATTCCACTTCCCGTTCGCTGATTTTAGCCAGCTCAATCTTTTCCGCTGCCAGTGTTTTTACGTCCTGCTTGGCCAGGTATTTCAAAAATGAACGCAAAGCAATGATGTGGTAATTCTGCGTGCTCTTCTTCAATGACTGCCCTTTATTATTTACAACACGGTTAAGATATAGGCGGAAGTCTTTTACTTTTTCGGCGGTAATTTCAGCGGCGCTATTGATTTTACCCCACATAATGAATCTTTGGAGATAAAAATCATAGTTCCGGATTGTTGCCTGGCTTCTGTTTTTTTCAATCTCCAGATATTCCAAAAAATTTTGTTTCAGTTTTTGCAGGGGATTATTCATAGCTAAATTGTACGACACATATGTTTTTTATTCAAATATCAAACACTAAACACAAAATTCTAAATAAATTACATATTAGAGATTTCAATGTTCAAACTAAATTTGGCTAAATTATTGAAATATTGTGATTTATTTGGAGATTTAGAATCTTAGATTTAGAATTTCCTAATAATTGACAAAAAAGGCACTATCTGTTATTTTTTCAATGTCTAACCAGTTAAACTGCGGTTCTCCGGTAGAAGCGAAAGAGGGAGCGCTACTCGGGAATCAGCGTATTTTTAGGAGAATATATGGGTCTTTCGAAAGAAAAGAAACAAGATCTAATCAATAAGTATAAAACTCACGAGGGCGATACCGGATCATCCGAGGTACAAGTTGCCATTCTCACGGAAGAGATTGAGGAACTGACGGAGCATCTGAAAAAGCACAAAAAGGAT
>JBAYGC010000019.1:0-26622 GCA_041666845.1 Patescibacteria group bacterium
ATCATTTGGAACTTCAATGTAACTTGGGTTGCCTCCTTCGTTCCCACGGACCAAACGACCCTGTGCTTTGTAAGGATTATTTGTTTTGTCAAATACGTGGATCCTCATCACACGTACGTACGTACCAGCAATACCTGAATTTGGAACACCCGATGATTCAGTTTGCTGTCTTTCGAATCTATGTAAAAGATCAGAATCTCCGCCTGATTCAGCTGCCCAAGCGGTTTCCACGTACATTTCTATCTGTGGTTGCATGAAGGGACCGCTCTTTTTATCAAATCCAGCACGAGCATTTTCATACCCAAACTCTTTGCCTTTTTCAAGTTGTTGTTCAGGGTTCATAGGATCATATGGTTTAAAATACGATCTGAATCCATAACCTGGAGCACGTGAATCGTTGAATTGAGTATCAATGACCAGTTGAAAAAATTCCTCGATGGTTAAACGTTCAGAACCCTTTCGTTCAACAAGCTGACGATATTGATCAAGAAAAATTTGCATATCGATCGGAAATTGTGCGATATTCGTGCTCGCGGCCGTTCCAGCTCGATCATTCAATTGGTAAAATACCATCTGAAGTTCATCGACAGAGTCGATCGAATCGATCGCCTGCCCCATGAAAACCGTCGCTAATTTTCCGAACGATACCAATCTTTTGTTGAACGTTCCGACTGGAATCCCTGCGGGAGATTTCTTAAGATCCTTCACGTCTGCTTCACTCATGTAAGCATTAACAGCATCAACAAGCGAAGTCAAAGGGTGTTGTGTATCACCAGGTTTCAATTTTTGCGATATCGGAAGAAATGGGTCAACACCACGCGTTACTTCTGTGAGTCGACGTAATGCTGCTTCAGTTGCGTTATTTTTGATTTTTGTCTTGAAGTCAAGATTCTGCTTGTTGTCGTCTGTATTTTGATAGTATTTTTCAAGTGTTGCAACAAGTTTATTTGCGGCCTCAGTGTTCAATCCTGCGCCTGGTGTTTTGAAGCTATCCTTCAATGCCTTCAACGCGGTTTGAATCTCATCGGTTGACATATCAGGGAATGTCTGTCGTTCCGCGGAGTCAATCAACAAAAACCCTCTAACCTCTCGACTTGTTCCCTCGGATGCACCAATTCCCAATGCTTCCTTGTATTTTTTAATATCGTCGGCCAAATGTTTCAAATCTTCAAATGCCTTTAATGAACCATCTCGATCGTCAGTTATTTTTTTTGTCCTAAGTTCAGGAACACCCCTCATCCACAATTCAAGCGTTATTGAGACCTGACCGTCAGTTTCAAACTTAAATTGTGAATTTGCTATTCCATACGCTTCCCTTACGAGCATCTTTGAATTGATGAAATCAGCGTACGTTTCAGAACCAGAACCACCACCCGATGGTTCAAATGGATGCCTCCATCCGTACGTGAGCCAAATCGTAGGTGCAGAGTTCTCAGACTGATAGGCTTGTGGTCTCACAAGATCGCTTATCTCTGCGAGCCTTGAGCGGTCATGCAACTTAAGCGATAATGAGGCTTTCTTATAAGAAAAAAGACCGACCGTTGGTGTAACGTTCACATTCAAACTCTCTATCGACATGAACGGTCTAAATGGATCAAGAATGTCTACATACCTACCGACGCTTGAAACGGGACTAGCATTTATCAATGTCTGTGGAGACGTAAACATCTCCATCCCAGCAGTTGTTATTTGCTTTATTCCACCGATCGGCTGTTGCAAACCTGCTTCACCGCGAGCAGTTAGCATAACGTTGTCAGGAGTAGCTCCGTTAAAATCATAGTTGCTTTTATCAGCACCTAGAAGAAATTTCATCAAGCTAGGAGCTTGGAACGGTACGTTGTCGGGTTTGCTGAATGAAAATTCCACCTCAAGAAAAGGTGCCATCCTAGAAGCAACGATCGAAGGTAACGAGTTCATGAACACTTCAACATGTGATCCATTGCGTGTTGCAGGACTTATGTAACCTGTGTTGCAAAGAAGAACGCCCATTTTTTTGGTCGGTTCAATTCCTACGATATCCCTGAACTTGATGCCATCAACCAGCGTTTGTCCGTCATTGAGAAGTGCCATGTCCTGTTCAGGACCCAACGCGGAAACTTTTGCATTTGCGTTGTTGTAATAGCTGAAGATCCTTTTGAATTGTTCCAATTTTGCAGGATCATTCAATTCAACCTTCGTTGTTAAATCATTCAATTGTTTTGCAAGATTTTCAATCGTAAGAATTCCACCTGGACCCACATCATAAATCACCTTAAGCAATTCTGAAACGATGCCATCCCCAGTTTGATCGCCAAGGGAAATTTTTTGGGTTCCCAATAGATCAAAGGGTGTGATCATCCTAAAGATGCTCTCAAGCGTTTCAAATGACATCAACCCACCAGGCTTGCTACCGCTGACAAATCAACGATATTGATGATTGTTCCAGGGGGAACTTGAAGACCCCACCCTATATCGCTAGCAGCAGCAAGGACCCACCAATAACTTGCATCACCGTATATTGATCCTGCTAACGTATCAAGACGTTCAGCGCCGCGTAAAATGATCGTGCTAGTTTGAAGTTTACCCGTCTTAATTGCCGAACGTATTTGTTGAACGGCGTATGATGTTCCCATCTGCGCTCCAAAATCTATCCTTGGAGCTCGAGCGTACCTACTAAATGACATACATCACCCCTTTCCATCCTGTTCAATTCGATGTGCCATCGCAGCACCAACAGGGTACACGGGCGCTCTGTTGTAACCGTTATGATCGATTCCTGGTGAAATATCGTGAATGGGTGTGAACGCTAACGTTACCTTGCACAACTTGGGAGCTGCTTTTCCGGGTGCAACCTCCCATGTCACCTTATCAAACCAATCAAATTGCATCGAATCTATCGTTCCCGCGAGACCTTTTCCCTTGATTGACTTGAATGATCTGACCAAGGCATTTTTTTCATCATCGAGAAATTCTGATAGTCTATTCAATGAATCCGTACCCGATCCACCTGTTGCATCGTTGACAGTTTTATCGTAAAGTTGTTTTGTCAACCGCAACATTGATCTATTGATCTTGTACGTACCTCCTACAACGAATTGTTTGATATTGTCAACGTTATTGTATTTTGTTTGTAGTTGACCGTTCCATTTTGTAGCCGTTAGCGTGTCAATTCCATATTCATCAATTAACTCGCTGGGTGACATAACATCGGCTTGCATCGCTACATTAACATCAACGGCATTTATTAGCTTAAATTTGAATCCCTTTAAATCACCCTGATCAATTGATAATGATGATGCGTGGCCAATTGCCGACGTTTCAAAATTTGAATCAAGTTCGCCGACGACCTCGGAAATTTTGTAATACGTTCCTGGTTGAGGATCATTTAGGATTTTTTTAATTGCGCTTGAAACAGATGTTGCTGATGATACAGCACCTGAAAATTTAATTTCATTTCCGTCAAGTTGCATTTCTCCTGAATCGGCTCCAAACAATCGTGCTAGAGCAAACTTTGAATAATTCGACCTGATCAAATCACCTATTCTCAAACGAATCATCGGACTTGCACCGATCATCTGACTAAATGGTTGTATGAAAATGTTACCGGCTCCATCATTTAATTGACGACCTCTCGTGTATTGTGGATAAACCAACGTCACAAGTTTATTGATTTTCATCCACATATCATCAAAATCAGCTTCCGATGTTGCAGCGATGTAGAATGATGTATTTATCTTTCTTCCAGTCGAACCCTTGTATATCCTAACGGGATCAACTCGACCGAATCCTTCTGATTGTTCCCAGGCGGGTGTAAAATCTTCAGTAAGGGCGGCTATGAATGCATGAAAACTTATGATTTCATTCGTTCTTAAATCATGGAAGTAGAATGGAACGTACTCCGCATCAAGCGTGGCCTCCATTGATTTAACTGTGATTTCGTCGGGAGATTCTGAATCGTACGCTATTCTTGCGCCTTTTTCCTTTTGTGAATCCTGCGTTTGAACGACAGCTGATGTTCTACTACGATTATCTGATAATCCTAAGATTCCTTTGAACGAACCCAACTTGTTGTCCAACAGTTGCATCGTCATCGTTGAATCTGGTATGAGATACATCGATGGTGCTCTATTCGAACTCCATGCTAACTTGTTCGTTAATTGTCCGTCTGAACCCTTTAATCGACCTTTGATGACGGTTGAATGCAAACTGTTATCGTCAATGGCATCGGTCTTCGACGTAATTTCCTTGCTTGAACCATCAACCCTTGTCGACGTTAGATCCTGGCTGAGAATTGCATCGCCCAATGATGAAAACACGTTCATCGCCGCAAAAAGCTTCGATTTTCTGATCGTGTTCAATAACCCAACGATGCTCTTGACACCGGCGAGCGGATTAGAGGCGAATGCTTTTGCAACCTTACTGATCGATTCAGCAACTGCAGTACCCGATCTGATGATCGTACGAGCAACTATTATATTTGCGCCTGCTGCGGTTGCATCACTCAAGGCATTTTCTAGTGCGTCCTCGGCGGCCGTTGCCAATTGATCAGCTATGTCAGCCTTGGCGCTTGCTGCACCGAGAAAAAATGCAGCTACACCGGCCTTTAATGCATCGCCGAAAGGATAAATTGTGGGTCTAATTCCCAACAATGCAAATAAATTCGGTGGTAAACTAACCGAATTTGGATCTTCCTGTGGTGTAAATGTATACGACCCTGCGGTATACAATCCTGTATTTGGATCAAATTTTTGCTTTGGAAATGCTGTTCCGCCCACGTTTAACAGTGCGCCGAGACCTTCAAACGCCAACATTAACGCAGCAGTTAATGCTAACGCAAGGGCGACCTGTCCAACGTTCAGTATTCCAGCAAAGGGCTCCTCAACGTTATTTAGCGCACCCCACGATTGATTTCCCAACGGCGATATTTCAATCAATGATGCCGGATCGACCTCGTCATTTGAGATTGTGTTCAAAACATCCCGGGCCTCAAGTAGAACGTTATTTACCTTCAATATTCCAATTTGATTTGGGCTAGGAAGTAATGCACCTGCAACTGCTCCTGCATCCGTTGGATTGAATCCATCGTTAAATGCTGCTGGAAATTCCTGTGATGCTCTTAACGACAATGCAGTTCCTACCTGCGCAAGATGAAGCATTGTCATGGGTCCACGTCCTGGCATGTGAACCGTTGGATTGTATTGTGGATCGACGTGACGAAGATTTACGGCAGCAACTCTGTGCGCATCGGTGAACCTGTTGCTTTTAAGGATCGTACTGGTGTAATCCTCGATAGGTTTGGGAAGTTTATTTTTTTCCACCGACGACAGAAGATCATTACCGTTCTGTCGTTGTGGGTATGTTTTTCCCTTGCTTATGTTCTGTAACGAAGGTTTCGGATCTTCAATCGGTTTTTCAGTGTAATCCCTGAGATCAGGAGAATCAACCGTTGTTCCTGCGGCCTTTGATAGTGACGAAAATTGTGAATCATTCGATGTTTCTGCCAACGTAACTGGCACGTTGTGCTCATCCGTGATCGTTATTTCCTTGTACGACGAATCGATCGGAAATTGATTATTCTTGGTTGAGTTATGAAGATAGTTTGCAAGCGTAATTTTTGTTTTCTTGCTGATATCTTTTTTTGAATGATCAACGTTAATGTCACCACTGTCGGGTGACGACGGATCCAGACCGGGCGCATCGGGAGCTCCGACGTCGAAATCATAAACCTTTCCGTCAATTTCAAATCCACCTTTGCCCGTTTTTATCGTCATGTGTCGATTGAACCTACGCTACCTGTAATTAAGGTGGTGTTCATCGATAGCTCCTCCTTGAGTTTATCATTTACACCCGGATTTTCATTCATCGCAATGAACGCAGGTTCCAGGGCACCGTAAACGCTCTTTATCAAATCTTCGGCCATCGATGCAATTCGATTACGCTCCTTTTCATTTTTTGCAAGGCTCATTGCCTTACGAAATAAAACGTCGCTTCTTAAGCGTTTGATTGCATCATCCTTGTTCATAGTTGTAATTTACACACCCGTGGGACACCAATTAAATCATTATTTATGAATGATGGTTTCAATATTAACGTGCATCAGATTATCTCGTGCAATCGAGTGTTCATCAACCTGTGGTTCTGGTCAATGGTAGAGGTCCAGCCTGGAATGAGTCGGGTATTGGTGGGGACGCCTTGTCGGCAGGCGATTCAAGCGCAAAATTCAAACGTTCCCTGATTATTGATGATTTTCTCATGATGACAACCTTCTCAACCTCACCGGCATCCATCGTTACGTTTAGGTTAACCGTGAGTTGAACCATCTTGTTCGTCACAGTATAGTTCGCCTTGGCACCCAAGCCAACGGCAGTTGCCATCTTCTTCAACTTGACAGGTGTATCAATCTTCATTCCGGACGCTAGCATCGTATCAAGATCGTTCGCAAGCTTAACCATCTGAGAAACAGCTTCCAGCGCGGGTTTTAAGCCGTCACCCTTGATAGCGGTTGTCGCAGCCTTTATGCTTGCTGGTAACTTTCCGATCTCTTGGAATGAATCATTCATTGAAATTGAAAACTCAGCGATCTTCTTGGAAACTTCCGCCGCCTTTTCAAGCTGCGTTGCTTTTTCATCAGAGATCACGTCGAATGAGATACCTGCCAATTTTGACTTTACATCATCGATTGTTTTCTTCAAGTCAACGGACTTATCGCTTAACTTTTTCTGAAGTGCTTGAACTGACTCGATATTGCTGGACGTAGTTTCAGCATCCAATACCGGTTGTGACTTTTCTTCCTCAAGACTCTTCTTTTTTTCATTGAGACGTTCTTTAATGCTTGACGTTAAATCATGCGTTTTTTCCGCAAATTTGTGTGGCTTTGCTTTTTTGCCAACGTCGCCGGTTATTTTTGAAACAGCAGCATTGATTGCATCAGTGATTTGAGGCGTAAATTTGAGTATCTGGGACACTGATCCCAATATGGCGTCAGTAAAAAACCCGCCGATTTTTTCCTTAAGACCCTCGACTGCTCTCGATGCCGCCTTGATCAATGCCTTCGTAATAAATCCAAAGATTTTGATGGAAATGTTCATCGCTAGGGTTGGTAGTCTCTTCAAGAAGAAATCAACACCTTTATCAAACATGACAAGCAACTTTTCGCCTAGTGCAATCATCGCATCTAGGAACGCATCTTCATCACCTTTGAATAACGCCGTGAATACATTTCCAATCTCACCAACAACATCAAGTTGAGCAGACAGGTATTCCTTTACAGATTTGCTAAACTTTGAGCCAAATACGTTTCCTAATTGTTCAAAGAACATATCGGACATTTTCGCAATAAAGTTTGCGATCGGAAGCTTAAGATCGTCGGGTAACAATCCCAATGTTATTGCATCGACGATACCAGTTGCTCCGGCGGCGATCGTTCTCGTCGATTTATCAAATTCACCGGAAATGTTGTCTCGCAATTCCTTGATTGATTTACCGATGCTCATGGAAGCACCGATGACAGCTGCAACAGCTCCCGCGCCGCCGAGGACCCGGCCAAGACCTGTTTTGAAAAGTCCTGAAAGCGTTTTCAAACCGCCGCCGCTAAAAAGACCTTTGGTGACAACTGACACCAAGCCACCTAACGCTGCGCGAGCAAAGGCTGGGCCGAAGAGCAATCCAGCAATTGCAGGGATTGCTGGTTTTATTATCTTGATGAACTCAGGCGACAGCAGGTATTTCTTTATCTTTTTTGCAATTTCCACCACGAGGATGAGAAGTTTTGGAGCTAACAATTTTGCTGCATTTCCCAGTGCATCGAATAAAGGAAGAAGCGTCTCCGCCATGAATCCCAAAGCTCCTGCTGCACCACCTTTACCGGCGGCTGCCGCTGCTTTGAATTTACCGGGATTCGTTATCAATTCCGTTATGACATCAAGACCTTTACCTATGTTTTGCGCGATCCATTTGATTCCTTCTGTGGCGGTTGATGCAAGGAACCTGAACAATTTTTTGAATCCGCTCAATATTTGCCGTGATGATCCACCTTCTGAGCTAAAGAAACCCGTGAACAAATTCTTCAATTTGTCCATCATTTTTGCGAACGATTGAGGTCCGTCGAGGAGATATTGTTTTGCGATATCGCTTATCCCCTTGAACAAACCCGTCCATTTAGATGGCTTAAAGAGATCGTTCCAACCACCTAAAAATTCGCCCAAGCCGGGAACCAACTTTGGTAACAAATGACCTAGTTTGAAACCAATTTGGTAAACTCCCCACAACGCTTTTCTGATGTTTATCATCAATGTTTGGAATTCCTTGGAAGTTCTAAATCCTGCAAGAATTCCCTTGAAGAACATCTCAAAGAATCCACCCGACATTGCGCCGCCTGATTTAACCATGCGCTCGATGCTATCGGCAAGTTTTGACATCGCTTCGGCTTGGGTTAGTGATTTCTTTTCAGCTGTTTCACTCTTTTTCTTTATCTGATCTAACGAGGCTCCTTGATTTTTCAGTGAAAATACCTGCTTCGCAGTTGCTTCATCGAGGCCAGTCGTCATCTGCAAGAGTTTTAATTGCTGCCTTGAGAATTGGGACGCATCAACACCGGCATTTTTGAATGATTTTCGTAGCATGTCCAACTGATCGGCTGGATTCTGTGCTTCCATCAGCTTGAATGCATCAACCTGAACACCGAATGATTGCGACAATTTTGCAGCAGATTCAGCTGCTGAGTCGAATGTTTCGAACGCATCGAGCGTTCCAACGATCTTATCAAGTTCAACTCCCAATTTGCGAGCATAAACAGATGCCGTTGCTATTTCCTTAACCGTTAACTGACCGAAATGCTTGACATCCTGGAAGGCTTTTGCCATGTCCTTACCGATCAACTTTTGATCGATTTCGAACGCCTTTCCAAGTTCAAGCGTTTGCTTGGTCATCTCCATGAACACCTTCGTCATCGGAACGCCGAGCGTGATAGCTCGATCACCGAGTGATTTCATCTGTTCGTCAGAAACGCCAAGACCCTTTTGGAACGCGAGAAGAGCTCCACCATTTTGCTTGAATTCATTCGTCAAACGACCGAACGTGGAACCCATAGCAACAGCAACAGCTGTCACCTTCTGAAGACGTTCTGCCATCGTACCGAACACTCGCCATGCGCTCAGCCCGGTATCAGAAAATCCTTTCAACGTTTGTGTTGCGGTTAGAACTGCTGACGTGCCAGGACCCTTTAGATCGCCCATCTCCTTCCTGAGATTTTCGATCGCTTCTGCTAATTCGTTCGATCCTCCTGCCGATTCCGCAGCCATATCGACAAGTGCGGTGAACATTTTGAACGGAATCGTAAGGATTGATAGCGCTATGCTGCTGATACCCTTCGCAGCATTTCCAACGAATCCTAAAAATCCCTTCGACAAGTTAACAACATTTCTGAACCCTTGATGCAATCCGGCAAGAGCTGAACCTGCAACGATTGCAGATGTTGGAATTTTCTTCGATAGATCCTTTGCTGTATCCTTCAAGCGATTTGATAAAGTGGACGCTTGCTTTTCTGTCTTCATCACCTCTTTTTGAAGACCGCTTAGATCTGTATTGTTGAGCGCGCCTAAATCCTGCGATTTTAATTGTTCGATCGCTCGCGTTAACTTTTCTATCGCTGTTATCTGTGTTGAATACGCTGCTTCGACCCGCTCAACGGAACGAGCCATCTGCTCCGTCATTGCTGACAGCTTCTGCGTCAATATCAATTGCTCGGATAACTCTTCTTTTGACGCCACTTAGTTCCTTAAGACTATTTATCGTCATGTTAGAACCTGAAACCGATTTGAATGAAGGTAGTATGAATCTTGTTAGCAAGATTCTTCTTGCGGCGATCGCGGCCTGGCTTATCGGAAAAGCGACCAAAATAAAATTGCGAGGGACACAGGCAGAAATTGGTGCCATCACCAATGCGATGATGGCATCAAGACGTTTTCAGGAGGAATTAAGATTGCCTGGTGCAACGATCGACACGGTCATGAGAAAGTTACACCTGAAGAATGCGACCGCATCGGAATTTGAAAAGATTCTCGGAATTAGATTTCCACTTTGATTACAAACTAGAAATTATGTGAATCTTCTCAACCTAGAAGGAGATTGAGTTCGTGACATTCCTTGCATTGCACGAACATCCGGAGAGTTCTGATGTAGGGCCTTTGATTGGTTCGTTCCATCATCAGAACCCTTTGACAATTCTTTCACAACCCTGTTGATGAACCATCGTTTCAATGCCACAGGAAGATGCATCACTTCCTTGTAGGTAAAACCCATGTAGTACATCAAAAGAAATGCCGGCTCCAACGTCAGCAATTCCTTATCTGCGGGTCCTACACCGAAAAAAGGCTCTCGATCACTTATCGAACGTTGGCCAGAGAAACCCGGTGCCGAGTGGCATGTTCACCGCCTCACTGTGTCCACAGGCTGAACACACGACCTCCTGGTTCATATCAATACCAGGTTCATTTTCCCTGATGTACGAACGAAGTGCTAGTGAATCACGTGCTGGCATGCTTCTAACGAAGTTCGATATCTTTGATCTATCGGTTATTCCATCGATTGATTCAATGCTGTAGGTGAGGTTCGTTGTAACGTTTGAGTCAGTTTGAAAACCCGCCTTCTTCATCTTCTCCTGTGCTGTTGAAATTTCCTCCTCATCCTTTCCGGTCATGAAACGAAAGTTCACCACCTTCTTTGAGTAAGGCAGAAGAAATTCGAAAGAATTTACGCCAGGTTGTGTCGGTTCTATTCGTAGTTGTTTGATGGGAAGTTGTGAGAGATCAAACGTTCTTGGCGATTTTACACCGCACTCGTTGCATTCCATCTCAACGTCGTATTCATGGCCGTAACCAGTTATACGAATCGCAACAAGCAACGCATTACGATCTCCGATCAGAAGGCTCGACGGTTCGAATGATTTATCGGTCATACAGGACTTGATGAGTTCTGTTATGACAGTTCCTTTCTTCAACAACGCTCGGCTCGTTAGGATGTCCTCCTCCCTTGCGGTCATCGATCTAATTTCAATCGTTTCGCGGCCATGAAGTGGACTTCCGACGGGATAAACAGCACCGAGCGATGGAAGTGGAACAACCTCGATCGGAATGTCAAGACCAAATTCAGCCTTCACACGTTCAACGGCAGAAATTCCTTGTTGTGCTGATGTCTGTTGCTGAAAGACTGCGTTCTTATTTTCTCTTGTGTCTGTCATCTTAATCCCTTTAATTTAATCAAGGTGTAGTAGAGGTAAATTACACCTTGATAAGATTTAGGGATCAAGTTAAATTCTATTCATCAATTTGATGTTACAAATTTTTCAGGAATTTTTGATAGGATGTCCATCATATCCCAACGATCATCGATAGCCTTTTCATATTGAATCTGATCCCATCCGGCGGCAATCAGAACAGCATCCCATGCTTCAACCCATTCAACGTACGTAATTTTTTCACCGAACAATTCAGAATCAAGCAACATTTGAATATCGAGAAGTTGTTCAAGTGACATCCTAACAGAGATAGGACCGATTGAATCAACGATTGATTTCATCGAATTGAAGATTATTTCATTGCAAGGAAGCCCAGAATTTTTGACATTAAACAGCTGGCGACTTTTTTCGTAGGACATACATCAATACCTCGTCATTCACCCCAAGATCGGATTTCTCCTTTAGCGTTACTTCACGAATGATATTTTCATCGACCAGGTTATCGATGAAGTGCTGCGTCCTGTTTAAACCATATCCAATTTCGATTGCGATGGAACCCATGTAAACGGGCTTTTCCATTCGTCGCATGTACGCAACGATTCTATCATTAACGATTTTCATTACCTAGACGCACCGCCTTCTGTATCGAACATACATTTAAGTATGATACAACTCACAGAGCAGAAAGTTCAAGAATTAAATTCTTGCACCCCCACAGAGGAACGACACCTGCTTCATCAGCTCGTTGCTGTTGTGTTATGCCATTCGGTTTGTCAGCTCTAATCGCAAATCTGTTGATTCGATTAGTGAAATCAGTCCACCAGAATCGTTCACCTGTCTCGTTCAGAACGTTAAAACCAGCGGCGATGTAACCATCTGCTGTACCCACGCGGCGATCGACGTACGTTAACAATGATTCTTTCCCATTTTTTATTGCAAACTCACGGCACTTATTTACAAGACGAGATAATGCGCCGGGGACTGAATAATTTGGTGCGAGAGCGAAACGACCAATCTCGAGCCTTGCCGCATGTCGATTATGAAATGGTCTTCGAAGTGATATTGCAGCAACGAGCTTTCCATCGTATTTTAAACCGAATGCAACAGTTGAATTAGCATCTCCTTCAAGATGTGCAGATTCAAAGAATTCACGGCGTGCGGCAGGTTTAAGTTCAACAACATCGCACTTTCTTGCGTATACTTTCACATCATTAACACCCAGCCGATGTTTGATCATCGATTCAACGATCTTTCGTTTATCACGCCATTCATCCTCAAATACACGCATGATCCTAACACCCGCGACGTCGCACGCTTTTACCTTTTCAGACGCATGTGTTTTGCCAACGAATGTTTCACTGTGCCAGTATAATCCATCGTACTCAATGGCAAATTTTGCTGATGGAACGTAAACATCCAATTCCTTGGGGGAAATAACATTTCTATCAGACAGGATTGCATCAGCCGCAAGTGACTTGACGAAGTCGTAGACCTCAAGTTGACCTTTCGATTCCGTAGGATGGCATATATAGCACACGGGTGAATTCATCAGCATCGTCAGGGTCTTTTGTGAAATTTCACCGCATTCGTTACACTTGAAATCGAACCTCTGGTACTTGTTCTTGTAGGTTGATGGATCGGAAACAATCGTGAAGGTTGATTGTTTGTTGACACGTTCGATGAACTGTTTGGGGGTAAGACGTTTTGAATTATTTTCTAGCAATCTTTTTGTGTGATTTTCAGATAATGCTTTAAGTCGAACGTCAGTTTCTTTTGTAAGACCTTTATTCCAAACCGAAATTTCTCCAGAAGATAGTTTTTTATTTCTTGAATTGGTCATATAAGCTACTCTGTCATCTGAGTTCTTAGTTAAACCAGTTTGCCATGAAATAAAACCTTCATTCAATTTTCTCTTAAATGTCTTAGACGTCTTCTCTGCGGCCTTTGCCAATATTTCGGACGTTTCTTTTGTGAGACCGTCGTTCCATGATGTGAACTTGCCGGAAGCAAAACCTTCCTTTCGTTTCTGAGCGAATTCAGCCTGTTTTGCTGGATTTAGGTAAACGCTATCAACCGACGCGTTGTGTCCTCTGATGAACTTCGACGTATAACCTTTTTTCCACGAATCGAAACGAGGTTTACCAACACACCCGCAACCACATACGGGACTAATTCCATGAAGGATGTGTTCGATGTACAGTTGTTCAAAGTCAACATGATCTTCGGTCGAATGCTCTAACGTATAATGCGTTCTAAATTTTGCTTCTTGAGCAAATTGTTTCTCGCATGAAGGACATTTAACTTTCACGTATGTCATGAACAAATGGTACAACCTCGGGAGAAAGTTGTACCATTTAGTTTGAACCGTGTTTGCTTAGAACTGTAAAACGTACTGATCTGCCTGGATCGTTAAGCTTATTTCGACAGGAGCACCCGAATCTTCGTATGAAAGCTCACCGAAGTTTGCCTCTGTGATTAGGGCACCTTTGAGGTCCCACAATTCTATGACTGTTCCTACGGGATCCAAAAGTTTAAGCTGACAATCCCTCTTGTAGAAATCTGCGTAACCTGCTCGTCCTGATACGGATTCAAAATGCAACCTGATCCATTCCATGACCTGTTGAGCTCCTGAGGGTGCTATTGGGTCGTGCAACGTAATTGCAATTGGTCCGTACTTCGTTGTACCTGCGAGGTACCTACGAGAGTTTATGAAAGGCATCTCAACCGGTTCAGTCGTAACAGTCGGACGAGCTGCCGTCTTAAGAATGTACGCATCGATACCTTCGATTGAGAGTATCCATCTACCTTTGCGTTTAGGTTCAAACTGATTCGGAATCATTGATGTAACGTCTAAAGTCTCAGCGATTTTTTCATCCTCCTGGAAGTCCTTTCTGAGGACGTTCTAGACTTACATATAAGTAATTTTCAAGTTTGATCCATCGATTTTTGAAATCAATTAACTAACAATGAAAGGGTGCTTATATTCAGATAATCATGAAAAAGGAGAACAAGCTTAATGTATGCCCGTTATGCAACGAATTTTCATCGAAGAGACTTACGGTGTTCGAAAAGCATGTTCAATCTGTTCATTCTAAACAATCGTTGAAGCAACTTTGGGATGAGTTAAATGATGGTCCAAAACGGTGTGGATGTGGGTGTGAACAAGATTCAACGTGGTACGGATGGAACGGTGGTTACAGCCAATTCATTCGTGGGCATAACGCAAACATATACTCAATTTATTCAGTTGAAGAAGCAAAAGAGATAAGCGAAAAACGAAAGAAAGCTTTAAAAGGCAAGCGTTCGTGGGCAAAAGGTCTTACGAAGGAAACTGATGAACGAATAGCAAAAGGTGCAAAAGCAACATCGATAGGAAGAAAAAAAGCATTCGATGAAGGTAAAATTCGTATTTGGTCAAAAGGTCTTACGAAGGAATCGGATGAACGTGTTGCAAAGATGGCCGAATCGATAAAGGAGGATTTCAGCGTAGGCAAACGTATTTCATGGAACAAGGATCTCACGCAAGATATTGATGAACGTATTGCAAAGAAAAATCAAGAGCTACGTAAGCGTTTTGCTGATGGTGAAATAACTTCGTGGCATTCTGGGAAAACAGTGGAAGATGATCCAAGAATAATGAAATTTTGGGAACATAGATCACGTGATGAATACGCATCCAAACTCAAATGGTCTGATGACGAGATCGTTGATCAGCTAAAGAACAACAAACGACTTATCCTGCAATCGATAATTGATTACAAAAATAACAGAACGAATTCGATTCATGTAAGGTGTGCAAATTGTTGCAACGAATCAACGATATCGCTATTGAGAGCTAAAACAGATCACTGCCAATCATGCACACCCGTTGGTTCTATGGGACAGAATGAAATTGCTGATTTCATTGAATCACTGGGATTTGTTATCGGTCGGAACGTAAGGGGTATCATAGGAAAGAACGAGATCGATATCTACGTTCCACAGAAAAAACTTGCCATAGAGTTCAATGGAATGTACTGGCATAGTGAAGCGGCGAACAAAACAAAAAATTATCATCAAGGAAAATCGGCATCATGTAAGTTGATCGGTATTTCATTATTCCACGTCTTTGAAGATGAATGGCGCGATAAACGAAAGATCGTTAAATCGATGTTGATGAACAAGTTGGGTGTAACGCCTCGAAAATTAAATGCAAGATCATTAACAATCGCAACGTTAAAAACATCTGAACGAAGAAAGTTCTTTGAAGAAAATCACATCGATGGCGACGTTGCAGCGACGCATGCAATTTGTTTGAAACTTAACGATGAAATCGTGTTTGCGATGTCGATCAGAAAACCATTCCATAAAAAATACAATGGTCAGTACGAAATCGCAAGATGCTGTGCTGCGAATTACACAGTTGTTAGGGGTGCCATTAGCAGATTGATGAAGTACGCCAAATTAAGCGTCAATGATGCACAAATCATAACGTACGTTGACACACGTTTTGGAGGTGATGGCAATGGCTACGTTAATGCTGGGATGAGACTGATAGATGAAACAACGCCGAGATTTTGGTGGACCGATTTTAGGAATCGATTCAATCGGTTCAAGTTCAAAGCAAACAAACGACTGAATTTATCAGAAAACGACGTAGCTGAAATTGCTGGCGTTTCAAAAATTTGGGGATGCAAGAATCTCTTATTCTCCACGTAACGCTTCTGACAGTCACCCACCGAAAGCAATGTTTATCGCTTCGTCGGTTAAATCAAGAATATCCATTTCAGACATACTTGATTTAGCTGAGTGCTTTGCGGAAATTGCGGCGAGCAACTTCTCGTAATCAAGGTTATGATATAACTGTTGAAATTCGTCGTCATCAAGAAGCGATAATAAATCATCGGCAAGCTCGTCGAGCCTTTCATCGATGAGCTCATCATCAACGTTCAAAAGATCCTGAAATGATGCGACTGCCAATTCAGCGATTGCATCATACACACCGTCATTAACATCTTCAGCACCTTCAGCACCTTCAGAAAGGTGCTCTCGTCTTCTCTCGATGGCACGAGAATACTCTTCGTCAATTATCTGTTGAAGCTTATCTCTCGTAAGAATCATTATTCTCGTGCCTTAGGATCACCTTGACTGAATGAACATTTGAAGAACATTGAACACGGCCTCTTCAATATCAGATCTGATGTTCTCAAACGCATAATCTGTGCAGGCACGGGCAAGCGATCGAACTTCTTCGTAATTTGCGGGAACTGTTACTTCGTCAGGTGATAATAAATCGCTTATCTTCTGTTCAAGACCGTATGAAAGATCCTCATCAGTGAAAATTCGTTCTTCAAGTAATTGTTGAAGAGCGAGACCAAATTGTTCGACAATGGTATCACTCGATCCAATCTCATTAATTCTTGATTCAGTGATCCTTTGCTTAACAACGTCATTGACCAACGATCTTAACTGATTTTTGCTTAGTTTCAACATCAATTTGCACCTTTCTTTGAAGCATCATTCTTTTTAAGTAATGAAGATACTACCATACGCAACACTTGATCGTCATCATCACCAACACTTGATGATTTTTTCTTTGCACCTGACGGTGGGTCCTCAAGGTCGGCATTCACGTCCTCCTGATTTGGATCATTCCTGAACGGTGTCCCCGTCGCCAAACCCATCTTCGCCTCATTGAGAATAAGCTTTCTAAGCTGTTCAGCCGTGAGTTTGACGACCTTCATTTTCCTGATCCTACCTTTTTCGGCGTTGGAAGGGGCGCTTTCTTCTTCACATTTACGTTTCCTGAAACGATGTGCTGCATCTTTTCGTCGACCGCGAATGCAAGTTTTTCAATTGCATTATGAATGGCCGTCAATAATGAATGTTCCTGATCGGTGGACGCTTCGGCGATGCCCCTTTGGATCATATTGTCAGCTTCCCATAATTTAGCAACACCCTGCTTCAAGTACGAACCCATCGCAGAGCCGGGATGAAGCTCATCAAGTCGACCAAGCTCTTCATTGATGAGTTTTCTAAGTTGTGATTTCGTTAGTTTCATTCAGTTCTCAGATCTGTTGGTTGATGTTGTTCGTTACGACGAAGTCAAGAGAAACAAATTCAATGCTGCGAGTTGGAACTAGGAAGATTTTTCCTCGTATCGTGTTGTTCTCGACGTCCTGCTGCGTTGTTGTCGATGAATCGATGACAACCTTAAATTTGTCGATACCCGACAGTGCCTGAATTCTCTCAAGACGAGGTGTTACCTGCTTTGAGAATTTTGCAAGCGTTGATTCTCTGTTTGGTTCGAAGATGATTGTTTGCGCGATCTCTCTCACCTGACGGCGGACATCGATCAACAATCGACGAACGTTCACCCTATCTAGGGCTGATGCAGCGACCTGAAGAGTTTTCTGTCCCCAGACAACGACGCCGCCCTTTGGATTCGTCCCACCCGATGCATTTCCTGGGAATGCCACCAAAGGATTGATACCTGCATCATACAAGGTATCCATGTTTGTTTTCGATAGTTGAACCTTTGCTTCAAGCGTCGTTGACAATGCACCTCTCGTGAATCCCGCTGGTGCAAACCATGGATGTCCGATTGAATCGTTGAGCGCAAGAGCACCCAAAACAACAACAGAAGGTGGGACGACCACGTTCGTGTCAGTGTTAGGATCGGTTACAATAACGTCAGGGAAGTACGCTGCCGCGAAGTTTGAATCAAGCGAACGATCGATGAAGTTTGTCGTCGTACCCTGAACGGATGCAAGCTGATCATCAGTGGTTATGTTGTCACCATTGTTATCTACCTGCTCAATATCCATCACGTAGAGCGCATCAAATCTGTCCTCAACAGCAGAGATTGCTGCATTTGTCACGATTGGATGTCTTACTCCAGGGATTGCGAACAATTGAATGTCAGCGTTGACAACGTTCTGCATGATGTCGATTGCCTTTGAATACGCTCGAACGTTGGGTCCCAAATTTAAACCTCTGTTCGTATCGTTCATATCAGCAACAACTGCGGTGTTGTTTATCTCGGCTTCATCATTATCAAACATGTTTGTTCCATCAAATCCGCCCTGCATGAAGAACGTGAATTTTAGGAATCTACGGTTTGATTGGATGAAATCGTCAGTTGTAACTCTTCTTGTTTTCGTTGTGGCGTTTGCTGTGATGTTACCATTTCTAACGTAGGTTGCCTGATCCCATTCTGCAGGATCGGCCGTCGTGGCAGAACTTGTTACGACCTGAATGTTCTCAAGCGTAAATGCGTTATTGCAGAACCTATCGCTATCGATGATTCCATTTTCCGTTGTATCAACGGCACCGACGTTATCACCGATTGCAAAATTTTGGATTGTTTCAAAATTTTCTGGATAGTGCTTCATGAACGCGAATAACGATTCATTCTGAAGCGTGCTAGCGTTCGGCGTATCAAGGCTTGTTACGTGCTCAAATTGCGTTCCCCAGTACAGAAGCGGATTCACCGATTCTTTTGTTCCGGAACCAACGGTAATAGTTTTTCTGAATGGAACAGGTGGTTCGATCGTTCTCTTGAGTGCAAGAGGAACTGGCGTTATTTGTGTTGATGTCGAAGGTGTTGCCAACGGCGTCGAACCAGACGTTATGAGATGAACTGGTCCTCGGAAACCCAATGGCAACGAAGATTCATCGATGAATTTATTTTCGACATCAGATGAAACTTCGACCCTAACGTAATTCGAATTATTTGGATAGCTTCCTTCAACAACAATTTTTTGACTTGCTTCCGCACGGTCCCAGTCATAAAATATGTGGGCGTCTCCAACAACCTTTGAAATGTAACGATCTGAGCTTGGATCAAGCGATAGGCCTCTCCATTGTTCCAATGGAATTTGGGACGTATCGATATCATTTACATCGCGGATGATCAAATCAAACGCGCAGTAACCGTTCAAAGGATCGGTTGAAGGAACGATATTCTCAATTGAGAATTTGCATAGATTTGATATGCCTGCTCCAGCGTCGATCGCGTGCAATCTGAATAGGTTAGTTGCAACACCACCAAACTTCTGCGATACGATCCAAGGAGTTCTAGCATGGGTGTAGCGATCAGTCCATCCTTCGTAATTTGGAACCGTGCTGTCACCCGTATTTCTGCTTAATGAACCCGTTGTTAGGAACGCGGCGTTCTCCTTACCGACACATGCCGCGGTCACGGCGCCCGACCCTGAAACAGTTGGTATCAATCCAGTTCCCGTCAATGCTGCCGTTGCAGGGTAGATGTCCCAATGTGAATACAGATAATGACCAGCCTGCATGTATTTCAGCGGATCGGTGTTTAACACGTTCGCGAAATAATTCGGTGCTGTCATATCAAATGATGCAGTTATGACGTTCGGATACAAAGGATCAGATCCTTGATGACCGTTAAGCAACATCACGAATTCCTGTTTCGCGACAGTTCCATCAAGAAGAACTACTGCTCCAAGAACGCTTCCATTCGACGTAGCGTTCGTTGCAACAAGCGTCGACGAAGGTTGCGAATTGGTTCCTTCTGCGGATGATGACAGACGCAATATGACGCCCGAAGGTGCCATGACGACCGCCCTCAATATCGGAACTGATGCGGTGATTCCAGGTGTAATTCCGGTTGGTCCTTGAAGACCCGCGGAACTGAAAATTGTTGATCCTGCCGACTCCGACATGAATGCGCCAAGAAAGTATGTTCTGCCAAGAACGCTATTACTTCCTGAATTTGCGTACGTATTGCCGAATAATGCTCCATCGCTTGATCGTGGTTGATTCTCTCCGACAGAAAATCCAGCGCTTGTCACCGAACCATCTGCAGATCTTTCCTTACCATCACCCGTTCCAAGGACTCGGAGATACGTGACCGACCCTGCATTTCTCAACCATTCAGTAACAGCCAACGGACCGAATTTCTTCCCGTCGGTCAGACCAAACTTAGCATAAAAGTCGGATAACGTACCAACAGTCACCGGTACGAACGCCGGACCTCTTAACGCAGTTCCAACAATCCCTGCAGGAACACCTGTAGGCTCTCTTGTCAAAGGACCAGATAGATCAATTTCCCTTGCAGATACACCAGCGCTGCCAAATTTCAATTGTGCCAAAACGATTCTCCTACGATATATATCGCATCAATAAAGTTCTTAGGGTAAATGGATTCCATGATTTACAATGTAATTTCTTGAATTCTACCGTTCAAACGAACTGGATTCCTGAATTTGTTATGACGAAATCAACCGCGATAAATTCGATCGTTTTCGTTGGAACAAGAACAATTCGACCGTTAAGTTTGTTCAATTGAACATCCTCTGGCGTGTTATTCGTTTCATTCATGATAACCTTGAATTTTTCAATTCCTGCCTGGGCTTGAATCAACGCAAGTTGAAGTGATGAATCAGCGACAAATTTATTTCTAACCGTCGGCGTGTTCTGTTCGAACACCATCTTGTTCGCAATGTTGATGATGATTCTCTTTACCTCAAGTAACAATCTACGAACGTTGACCCTGTCAAGCGCTGATTTCTTAATCTTAAGCGTCTTCTGCCCGTAGATTACGAAACCCAACCTCGGGAACGTTGCGATCGGATTTATGCGTGAATCATAAAGACGATCCCTATCGCTTACATTCAATCTCGTTCCAACATTCTTAACGAAGTCCAAAGAAGCCCGATTAAATCCGGCTGGCGCGAACCAAGGATATGCAACACGATCGTTAAATGCTATTGCGCCTAAGGCCGCGATTGATGAAGGAACCTTCACCCTTCTTCTATTTGTTAGATCGTCGATGAAAACATCCGGGAAATAAGTTCCTGCATAATCATTATCAATCGATCTCCCATCAAATTGTGAGGCAGTTTTATCCACGTCCGGGCGTTCAGTTGAATCATCGTATAGTCTAGCTGATGAATCATCGTATGATGGAACATCCATAACATAGAATGCAAGGCTGTAATCACGTACCTTGCTCATCGCATAATCCGTGATGAATGATTCACGAATTCCTGGAACTGCAAGGATGTTCGTGTTGACAGTCAATGGATCCGTCATGATATTGATTGCTGTTATGTATGAGGCAACCGTCGAGTTGCTTTGCCCGCTTCCGTTCGGATTGATCAACATTCCTGGCGCAACGTATGATGATTCAGCACCACCGCCTGAATCGAATGATGACGCCTTATCGTTCATTCTTCTTGCATTACGATCGATGATGTTAACACCGTCCCATCCGCCGTACATAAAGTTCGTGAACTTCGTGTAAGGAGAAAATTTATTGAACACTGCTGCATCTGCCTGTGCAAGAACAGTTGCAAACGTTATTCTGTTTCCGATGATGCTTGAAACTGTGTACGTAGAAAGATCAAGATTTGCATCCCTGATGTACGCTGCTTCTTTCATGTGATCATTGACAGTTCCCGTCAATGCCGCAACGGATGTATTTGAGAATGCGACCTTTGCGAGGGTAAACTTGTTGTTATTGAACGTATCAGCACCCGAACCGGTGACTAGGACGTCCAACTTTTTGATTCCCATGAATTTCGTAAAAGAATCAAGAAGGTTGTTCTTTTCAGACGTAATGTTTGCATTCAAAGGAAGCGTATTTCTCTCAAATTTAACACCCCAATACAATTGTGATGTCGCAAGCTCTGTTGAACCAGGCTGACCCTGCCATGCTGCGGTTGAAGGAACATCGCCCTTTGTTACCTTGAACCTGAATGGAACGGGCGGAATGATTGATCCTGACAATGCGGAATCAGAACTTACGCCTAACACACCCGCAAGTCTTTGTGTACCTGACGCTACGTCGGTTAACGCGTCATTTGTCTTTAATGTTTCAATTCCTCTGAACCCGAAAGGAAGCGCATCCTTTGGTGTGAGACCTCTGTTGACAGCGGTCGACATTGAAACTCGAACAAATTTTGAATTATTCGAATACTTTCCGAACGTAACGATTCGACGCTCTGACTCAACAACAGCGTCAAAATTGTACGTGATCTTACGATCTCCAATCACCTTTGCGATGTAATTGTCAGCAACTGGGTTTAATGAGCAATTTGAAAATTGTTCAAGAACCTTTGGGTTCGTATCCGTATCATTCCAATCCCTTATTTGAACCGTGAACGTTCCAAATTTGTTTGCTTCGTCCAATGAAGCCTTTAGGTTTGTTATCGAAATCTTGTAAAGCTTGTTAGCGTACTCACCATCGTCAAGCGATTCAAAGTAGAAAAGATCGTGTTCAGTATTACCGTAAGGTTGCGAGATGAACCAGGTTGATTTTGGTGTTGTAAAACGTGTGTCAAGTGCACCGAATGCTTTTCTGAACGGCAACACAGTATCGCCTGAATTTGCGCTTGTTGACGCAGAACCCGATAGAACAGCAACTGATGTTGCTGTTGCAATTTCATCATCCACGGAAAAATCTGCGTACAGATAATGCTGCTTTGTAACGAACTTATCCGGGTCTGTATTTAGAACCTTGCCAAAGTAATCATCGTCGGTTGGGTTCAATGATGCAGTGAAAATCAAAACGCCAGGATTTCCATCGACATTTGAAAATTCATTCCCCAACGTTGAAGAAATAACAAGCTTGACTTTATTGCTTGCTACCGTTGCTACGTCATCAGGACCAGCTGCGGTGAAGGCGCCGACGGCGCTCTCGTCACCATTCAGAACCATCATTCTTGCGCCGGATGCGAGTAGAACAGCACCTCGAACAAGATTGACTGTTGCGCCACTGTACGACGTATTGTCAGTGAACATCGGCATTCCAAGCGCTTCATTCGTTTGAAGCGAGTGTTTGGCAACGATGTATTGAACTGCACCTGTGTGTCGACCACGTGAATCATGTGTGGCAGCGACACCATCGAAATAAACTCCAGCGCTCTGAACGCGGCCAGTTTGTATCGTTGTATTGATGTGCGTTTCAGTTAAATTCGCACCAGCACCGAGAACTCTTAGGTACGTTAACGCGGTCTTATGCTTTAAAAATTCATTAACTGCATAAGGTCCAAAGTTTTTTGGATCAAGGTTCCCAAACGTCGCAGCAAACTCATCAAAGGTTGCTACCGTAACTGGTACGAACGCTGGTCCTTTGTTCGCTGTTCCAATTATACCTGCCGGAACCCCAGTAGGGCCCGCCACGGTTGGCGCAGAACGATCAATCTCTCTATCAAAAAAATTCGGCGAACGAAATGTTGCTTCTTGAGGCATCAGTTACTCCACATCGCAGTGCGATTGCAATGATAAGTATTGTGCGCTCAGGTGAAAACTGTCATGCGTTAACTATCACTAACGATGATATCGGTTCCACCCAAATCAAAGCCAGATGAGAAAGTTGTTTCTCCGGTCCTAGTATTAACGCTAGAAATTCTAACCAACTTTGTTACCGTTTTTCCATTCCGATCAACGGTCGTAACTTTTTTGAACCGTGCGAGCGATTGCCCTCGTGGAACTGATCGTAATGCTGGATCCTGTGGGTTTACATCATCTATGTTTGGATATAATCTGGTGCCGGTTGTTTCACGACCGTCTCGACGTCTTGTTGAATCAGACAGAGGCAACGTAGGATCATCGGAACCAAGGAAAGGTTCATCAATTCCACCTTTCTGCGTTAATTCATCGGCATTCGTGCTTATATCGAATGTTATCACCGGAGCAGAAACATAACGTTTCAATGCTATTGGCGCTCCGGGCACATTTGATGCAAGAACATATGCTTGGACCTTCACCGTAAATTTATGTTTGATTATTCGTTCTTCCTGCGACATGTCGTCAGCATTGCTATCTGAATTGAACACATTCGCATCAACCGTTGCAATGAACCAGTAACCTTTATTTGTTTCTAATTTCCATGCATTACCTTGAGGCAGATACGATGCAATAGTCTGTTCCAACAGTTGCGACATTTGCCAATTAAATTGTGCCCAAAATGTTACTTCGTACGTTGCTGTGTAAAATTGTGGTGATGGAACAGCCAACGTTTCAACGATGTTGTTTTTTTTATCACCCAATAAAAAGCCACCATCCTGTATTGTTGGATCAACCGTTAGATCGCCAGTACGGCGTGATGTTGATAGTTCATCATTTACGACGGCAGAATTATCGATGGCAACGTTCAGTTGATTTTTGATTCCCAAACGATTGACGATATTTTGGTACGATCTGTCATTTGAGCTTAACGACCTCTTGACGTACAACTCACCCGTTTGTTGATTGATTCCTCTGCCTGTTATATCTGAAACGGGTGATTGTTCCACGGTTGTTCTAATGACGGTTATCAATGGAAGTATTAATGTGTTATTTCTGTCACGCATTGGCATTGAGCGCTTCTGCAATGCCCATTTTTCACCGGCGGCAAAGATGACTGGAACTGTTGCTACGAGACCCGACGAGGGAACTTTTGTAACGAACTTGGACTCCTTATCGAGAAAATTAAAGAGTGCACGGTCGACATCCTCGATGCCAACAGAAGGTATCGTTAGAACGCCCTCTTGACCAGGTTCGTATCCTGACTTTAATCCAGGAACATCAAATCTTGATGTTGATGTTATGTTGAATCGATTTGCCATCAGCTTTCCTCATCGTAGAAACTTGAAGCGTTATTTGAATTATCGCTCTGCGCCCCTCTTTCAGATACTTCCCTTGGTCCATCTTCTGGTAATTCCAGAATTCCATTTTCAATTAAATCGCGCTTATCGTGTGTTTGACCTTCGGCATTTTCTCTGAAACCTCTTTGCTGATAAAAATTCTTTTGAACTGCATCATCATCATTGTAGCTTACGTCAGTTGGGCCCACCATCGGAGCAGTGAATTGTCCCTGACGAGCTTTTGTTCCTATCAACTTGATTCCATCCCTGTGTTCAGGTAAACCGTAAATGTTTCTTAATACTTGAGTTTCTGTGACTTCGTAAAAGATATCTGAAAATGAGAAAAAGTCGCCGATGCTGATTGATAAACCCTTGTCGACAAGATCACGGTATTGAATGAATACCTCAATTTTATACTGCTGATCAACACCAAATAATCCTATCTTGGTGTCAGACTGATACCTTGAATCGACCAAAGCATCGATTTGTATCGGATTATCGTAAACCTTCTGAAAGGATTCATTGTACACGTCATGTGACAACGTCTTCAATTCTGATATTGGATAGTAAATGATTTTCTGCCCGATAACATCCTTCAATATCTCCTTCGTTATGTCAGAGATGAAATTTAGTTCACGGGGTGTTACGTAAAGTCTGCTCATATCAACCTATCGTGATTGCTCCACCTGCAGGCATGGGTATAAGCTTAAGTTGTTTCTGCATGTTTTCCGCAATTGTGACCTGTTGTTCTATCAATTTTGCGGTTGTCAAGTTTTGCAACCAATCCTTCAATTGATCACGTAATCTTACCTGATCTTCCCTTGCTTGTTGAAGCAATGAATCACCATTTAATTTAAGATCAGCATTTGGTATCGGGATAACGTCAAATTTACTCCTGTTTAGACCGAGAATTTCCTTCGATAATGCAAGAGAAAATTGTCTAATCCATTGTCTTCCGGGTTGTGTTATCGTATTGTACGGTAGATTTCCAAATGGCACGTTGCTTGGACTTGAAACGCCGTACAACGTTGAATCTGCAGAACTTCCCGACATCAAACTTCCTCCAATCGCAGTTGGGTCGACTGGATTTATCGTTCTAGCAAAAACCTTGATAAACATCTTGCCAAGCTGCATTTCGGATGAAGGAATTGGAAATATCCTAAGATTGCTACCTATGATTTTGTAGCTGTAATTTGATCTTCTGACCCTGAATGCCGTTTCTAACATTCCTCTTCTAAGAAGATCCTCGTAGACAGGTAAAACGTAAAAAACGGTGCTGTTAACGTACGATTCGTAGTTAAAGTTCGTTGCAAGAAAGTTTGTTATGTTTGATGCGTTCAATAGGAAGTGTTGAGCAGCAAGCGGTTCAAAATGGAACAATTCAACAATTTTCATCTTCCCACGGGATGATGAAGGAATTGATAACCAGAGATTTTGACCCAATGTTCCGGTCGCGGCGCTTTTTACATCAGCGTAAATATCGTAATCTTGTTGTCCTTGAACAAGATCGATGTACCCTAAATCAGCATCGTACGATCCACCGATTGCTGCTTCCGTTGCGTATGGTTCTGCCATTCGCATCAAATACTCGAGCGTCTGTCGGGGATTTATGTTCGTCAAGTTACTTGACGTTGACATTCCCATAACGTTAACCAACTCAGATTGAATACGAAGTTCATGAATGAGCCTCGAATATTCACAAACAGCCTCCTCAAAACACGTCCAGATTTCTTTCTTTGTGAGCTCTACGCTTAGAATGTCATCGCCGAGCTTTCGTTTAACAAACGTAACCATCGAATCAGCTTCAGTTTGAAAGTCTGAATCACTATC
>JBAYGC010000020.1:0-22636 GCA_041666845.1 Patescibacteria group bacterium
GGTTTACATAAAATTAGCGGCATATTACTTGATCTTGGGATCTCTTCATTTCAACTCGAATCTCAAAGCGGAGGATTTTCTTTTCAAATTAATGGGCCACTAGACATGCGCTTCGGCGGTCCGGATCAGCAACTGACCGCAGCCGAGATCGTCAATAAATGGACCGAAAAAGAGTTAATCAATATCCTGCAGAGCTACGGAGAGGAAAGGCACAGTTGGGCGATTGCGCAGGAGATAGTAAAGACCAGAAAAACAAAAATAATTTCAACAACTAGTGAGCTCGTTGAGATAATTGAAAGAGTATATAACAACAAACCAAAACCGAAGAAGATTCATCCAGCTACCAAAACATTCCAGGCGCTGAGAATTGCAGTTAATGAGGAGTTGGATAGCTTAAGACTGGTGTTGCCGCAGGCGCTGAACATTTTATCACCCGGGGGTAGGCTGGCTATTATCTCTTTTCATTCTTTAGAAGACCGGATTGTCAAGCAGTTTTTCCGTCAGGAGGCCAGAGGATGTCTGTGTCCACCCGAATTCCCAGTCTGTCGTTGCGGCCATAAGGCGCAATTAACATTAATCACCAGGAAGGTAATTACACCTTCATTGGAAGAAATAAAACAAAACTACCGCGCGCGGAGCGCAAAGCTCCGCGTCGCGGAAAAAATATAAGACAAACATAATGACAAAATTTACCCGATTCACAACCAGATGCAGAAGAGAGCGAGTTCAGAACGAAAAGAAACTGAAAAAAGTTCGCTTGGGCAGTATTAGTATCCGCATGGTAGTAGTAGCGCTGACCGTGCTGGTTGGGTTTGTATATCTGGTGCAGGTCAATACTGTTTCAACCGGCGGGTTCAAAATAAAAGACCTTTCTCAACGAGCGGAGGATTTACAGCGGGAAAACAAGAAGCTGGAAATGCAGGTTTCCGAACTCCAATCGCTCCGAACAATCAAAGAAGCATCCAAAGACATGGAACTGGTCGGCGTCAGCAGAATGGATTATGTCACCCTATCACCGTCCGAAGTAGCTTTAGGAGAATAAACGGTAATCATGAGGGTTTTTGCAGCTGCAGAAATATCGGGTCCCGCTTAAAAAGAGGGACTTTCTTTATTGAAAAATAATCGGAAAAATGAACGCAAGAAGATACGCAAAGACAACTAATCGGCAAAAATACGGCAAAGCCTCTGCCAACGGTAATGGCAAAAGGAAAAAGTTCAGTCGTATTCATTTTATGACCGCCTTTTTTATTCTCTGCATGGGTGTGGTTGTCGCCAGACTTTTTTCCCTGCAGGTATTACAGCACGGTTTTTATGAAGCATTGGCGGAAGGTCAACATGCGATTTCTAAATTGCTACTCCCGGATCGCGGTGAAATACTGTCTTTCGATCACTATTCGGACGAACCGCATTCTGTCGCGACAAATATAGACATGAATTTAGTTTTTGCTGTTCCGAAGCAGATAGAGAACCCGGAGGAAATTGCGGATAAACTTTCCAGCTATATAGCTTTGGATAAAGAGGAACTGTTGAGTAGGCTGTCAAAAAAAGACGACATCTACGAACCGCTTCAGCATAATGTGCCCGACGAAAAATGGGATGAAATCCAGAAACTAAATCTGCTGGGGATTGAGGCGACTAGTGAGCGTACCCGGTTATATCCAGAAAAAGATATTTTTAGCCACATCACTGGTTTTATGGGGTATAGTGATGACCAGCGGGTAGGACAATATGGCATTGAAGGTTATTTTGAAGAGGAACTTGCCGGAGAACAGGGATTACTAAAAAGTGAGCAAGATGCTTCTGGTCGCTGGATTACGGTCGGTAATACTACGCTCGAAGAGGCGAAGGACGGGGATGATATAGTTTTAACCATTGATCATGCTGTTCAGTTTTTCGTCTGCGATAAACTGGCGGAAGCGGTGCAAAAGCATGGTGCCAGCGAGGGCAGTGCAATTGTAATGGATCCTTCAACCGGCGCAATCTTGGCCATGTGTAATGCTCCAGTATTTGATGCCAATAATTATTCCGAAGTTGAAGATATTGAAACATTTATCAACTCAGCGGTCAGTGATCAATACGAGCCTGGTTCAGTTTTTAAGCCACTGGCAATGGCGGCAGCGCTGGATATGGGCGCGGTAACACCTAGTACCACTTACGAAGACACTGGTGAAGTGAAAATAGATAGCTATACCATCCGGAATTCCGATCTGAAAGCAAATGGGATTCAGACCATGACTAATGTTTTGGAGTTGTCTTTAAACACAGGCGCAATTTTTTCTGTTCAACAGATTGGCAACGAGAATTTTTATAACTATGTGCAGAAGTTCGGTTTCGGCGAAAAAACCGGCATTGAATTGGAAGGTGAAAATTTGGGTAATATTACTTCGCTGGCGACTTTGAAAGACATTTATGCGGCAACTGCTTCTTATGGACAAGGTATTACGGTTACTCCAATCCAGCTGATCAGTGCTTATGCCGCTGCCGTTAATGGGGGTAAATTGATGAAACCATACATCGTAGAAAAGGTGATTAAGGAAAACGGGTTTGAAGTTAAAACCGAACCGGAAGTGGTCCGTCAAGTTATTTCCGCCGAGACTTCTCGGGTATTAAGAGCCATGCTGGTCAGCGTAGTGAATAAGGGTCACGCTGCCAGAGCGAAGATCCCCGGATATTTTGTTGGCGGAAAAACAGGGACCGCCCAGATCGTAAAAACTAACGGAGTTGGTTATGACGCAAATCGTCACAATGATACTTTTGTCGGCTTTATGCCGGTAGATAATCCGAAATTCGTGGTGCTGACCAAAATTAATGATCCGAAAGGTGTCGCTTGGGCAGAATCAACTACTGTCCCGCTTTTTGGTGAAATTGGTAAATTTTTAGTGGACTATTATCAAATACCGCCTGATGAGGTAGAGTGATTGTGTTAGAGGTAATTAGTAATTCGTAATTTGTAATTGTAATTGGTAACTAGTAATTCGTAATATGTAATACAAATGAGGAAAATATTGGAAAGAAAATTAAGATTCATCGCCAAACTGATTTTGAAGAAATATCAGCCGGAAGTGATCGGGATTACGGGCAGTGTTGGCAAAACTTCTGCTAAGGAAGTTATTTTTACCGTGCTGGCGAAAAAATTCAGGGTGCGTAAAAATATCAAAAATTATAATAACGAAATCGGCGTTCCGCTCACCATTATTGGTTCCGAATCAGGGAATAAAAATATTTTCAGCTGGATAGCAATATTTTTTAAAGCTTTTAGACTAATCATTTTTAAAGATAAAAGTTATCCGGAAAAGCTGGTTTTGGAAATGGGAGCGGACCATCCGGGCGATATTAAATATTTGGTGGAACTGGCGCCGTGCAAGATTGGTATCATTACCGCAATCGGCGATATGGGTCCGGTGCACCTGGAGTTTTTTAATAATGTTGACCAGTTGGTTAATGAGAAAGCAAATATTATCAAGCACCTTTCCCGCGAGGGTGTGGCAATTTTGAATCGGGATGATGTGCAGGTATTTCCATTGAAAGAAAAAACAAATGCCAAACTGGTAACATTCGGTTTTTCCGAACAGTCGGATGTCAGAGCCAGCGATGTTTCGATAGCGGATCATGTGGAAATGGGAGAAAGTGAACTAATTACCGGAGTCAGATTCAAACTGCATTACAAAGACAGCATGTTGCCGGTGGTCTTGCCACAGGTACTGGGTAGTCATCAGATTTACGCCGCTTTGTGCGGTGCGGCCGTCGGAATAACTTACGGTATTAATTTGGCGGACATCGCGGAAGCGCTGAGAAGCTATATTCCACCGGCGGGCCGGATGCGTTTGATACCCGGAATTAAAAACACGGCGATCATTGATGATTCATATAATTCATCACCGGTTGCGGCAATTGCGGCTCTGAAAACATTGGAAACAATTCAGATTGAAACCGGCAAGCATAAATACGCGGTGCTTGGGGATATGGCGGAGCTTGGGAAATATACCGAAGAAGGACACGAAAAAGTAGGCGAATACGTGGCGCAGGTTGCGGATATTCTGGTTACGATCGGAGAAAAGGCAAAAATAATTGCAGAATCAGCCAAGAAAAATAACATGCTGGAGGATCGGGTATTTGAGTTTGATGATTCCGAAAGTGCCGGCAGGTTTGTGCAAGAAAGATTGAAAGAGGGGGATTTGGTTTTAGTCAAAGGTTCACAGTCTGTCCGCACGGAAAAAGTAGTTAAAGAACTGATGGCGGAACCGCTAAGAGCGGAAGAGCTTTTGGTCAGGCAGGGGAAGGCTTGGCAGTAGTAAAACATTAATTCTATACGACTCTCCAGATGATGGAGGGTTTTTTGTTTAATTTACAAATTTCTAATATCTAAATTCTAAATAAATTACAATGATTCAAAATACAAATACTAAACGATACGATTTAGAATGTTTAGTTTACCAAAATTTTCAGGTCAATATTGGAAAAATGTAAATTGTTGGATATTGATTATTGTGATTTGTTAATTATTTGGGATTTTGAATTTCTAGTTTGGAATTTAATATATTCGTTTAATGTAGTATTAAAATAATTAATGGAGTATGATTAATATGTCTTATTACTAATTTGAGACTATGCAAGATACAAAAAATAGAACAGGGAAAATTATCATCCGAATTACTGCGGTATTAGGAATTTCAGCGGGGATAATCTATTGGCCAGATGGTAGTCTGAATGAATTAGAATTATTTGATGTGACAATAACTAGTATTTGGGCAAGCACTATGTTTTTGTCGTCCTCGGTTTTACTGGTATTCTCATTTTTAAGCTTTAGATTCAAAAAAGTTGTAAATGCATCGTTCCTCATTATCATGTTGCTGCTTAATTATTCAGCATTATTCTTCTATTTTGTTGCGAATTTGGAAATGTTTATGATTAGATCGAATTCCGGTGAATCATTGTTAACAAATATTATCGGCTTCCTTGGTCATGCTTTAATGATTGTCATGATAAGTATAAGCATGTTTAAACAAAGGGAACGGCAGATCGACAGAACAAATAATAGATATATTCTGAGACGGATATTTATAGCAATTCCCATAATCTTACTGGCGGGTGGGTTTGTGACTGGTGGGTATATGATCTATTCTTACACTACTAACCGTTTGGAGATAGATAAGTATTTGGAAGAAAATAAACCGGAATTTCCTGAAGGTAATAATATAATATACGGGCAACAATTGGGACTACGTGCATATTTGCCTACTACAAGAAATGTTGCAAATGAGTCAGATTTGATTTTTCAAGGAGAAGTAATGAATATTAGTAATGCATATAAAGCTGAAATGGGATTAATATATCACGATGTAACATTGTTGCCGACGGTCTTTTACAAAAATGATACCGATGCTGTTATTGGTGAATTGTTAGATGTATCTGTATATGGTGGTTTAGTTGATAATCAGTTTACTTATGATTTAAATGGAGCAAAATTTATTGTTGGAGAAAAAGTTATAGTTTTTTCATCTAAAGACGGATCAAATTACTATGTAACAGACGGTGCTTATGCAAAGCTTACAATTGAAAATGAAGGTGTAATTGGAATTAATCAGGAACAAGGTCTGGTGGATATGAGTCTGGATCGGTATATCAAGAAGTTGGAAAAGGTTATTAAGGATGAGAATTGATCTGCTTGCCATCTTGCATCATTATCTGCTTGTGATAAAATGTAAGTAAGATAAAAAAGATTATTCGGGGCGTCCGCAAATTGCGACGGCTCGTTTTATTGTTTTAGGAATGATTTACGCTAATCGGAACATAATTCTTGAAATGAAGATTATGAAGCGACGGCGCATTAAGGTGTGTATAAATAAATTAAAGGTCGCATTGGGCAAAAATAATAATTATTATTAACCCAAAACCAATGAATCTAAATAAAGTATCGTTAATTGGCAATTTGACCAAAGACCCGATCAGCAAAAAGATATCATCCGGCCAGACTGTAACCTATTTCGGACTGGCAACCAACTATTCGTGGAAGGATATCAAGACCAAAGAGCGCAAAGAAAAAGTGGACTTTCACAATATCATCGCTTGGGGCAGGCTCGCTGAAATTGTCACAACCTATCTGAAAAAAGGCGACAAAGTATATATCGAAGGAAGGCTTCAGAACAGAAAATGGGATGACGAAAAAGGTCAAAAACATTCCAAATCCGAGATAGTTGCGCAGAATCTGATCATGCTCGGCAAAGCGGGAGCGGTCAAGGAAAAAGTGGGCGAAGAAGAGCAGAAAAAGGCGGCTAAAGAAGAAGTTAGCGCCGAAGAAGTGCCAGTGATTGAAATAGAGTAGTTTTATCTCCTCTCATTGGGGTTCTTCACAAAGATGAAGGACCCTAAGACAGAAAAGATAATTCACTGGGCGCTCTCTCGGCTGGCACTTATGCCTTCCGGAATCGCTCTTTCATAACTGGGGAAAACACCTTTGCCAAGGGAATCCAAAATCTGAAGGGAGGAATTTCGATATACTGTCCGCGACTTTCCCGCGCAACCTGTTCAGGTTCCATTCCGGGCCTGAAATTACCCGCTTCTCCAAGGAGTAAGGCCATGTTCAAGCGAGCTTTCCCTTTCGGCGCGCTCCTCCTCCTGATTGCGGCGATCCTGTTCGTCGCACCGGGGTGTGATCGCGAAGGCGTCACCGAGCCTGTTGACGAGGCTATCGTCGACCAGCCGGTGGATGATGAAATCCTGACTGCCGAAGAGATCAACGCGATCGGCAGGGAGCAGCACAAGCTGTTTCTGGAGAGCGGCGGGACTCTTCCGCAGCACGACGGCGACAAGGCCTGGCAGCTCTACGTCAATGTGCCGTTCTACAGCCAGTTGGACTACCACTGGAGTTCTAATGGTCTCGGCTTCAACTATGATGGCGGATCCACGATTGGGGGGTTCGGATGCCATCTGTGCTGCATCTCAATGCTCTACGCCAAGTGGAGCTACGGATCGGAGACCAATCCTCCAAATCTGAACAACTGGGTGGTAGAAGGACGTCAACACTATGCCTTTGCTACTTCGGGAAACGGTGATCTGATTCGACTGCCCCAAGCGTTGGAGTACGGCTCCATGTCTCGTCCGTGGTACACCATTTCGGCAAGCCAAATCTACGGCGAGTTGCAGCGTGGCCGACCTGTGATTGTGAGGATTACTTATGGTGGAAGTCACTTCATGGTCATCTTCGCCTTCGACGGTCAGCGATTCTGGGTGAAGGATCCGCTCAAGGATGCAAATCATCAGAGCGTACCGCTTTACGGAGATGCTCATGAAATCATGCCGTTCCGTGTGTACGGTTATTCTCAGTAAGGTGTATGGCAGTGGGATATAAGGAAGTATTCCACTGCCAACATTTTTTTAAAAAGTGCTATACTTAATACATCTAAATAACAATAATTATTTGAATATGCGTAATAAAATAACTATAATTATTATCATCATCGCTTGTTTGCTTGTTGGTGTTTTCATTATCCTACAGTTGCTTGATACAAAAGAACCTCCCAATGAGCAGGTTTTGGACAATGCGAATAATAGTGCCACTGAGACTACCAATGAAAACGAAGAAAATAGACAAATTTTTGACACTTATGGAATCCATGATCAGAATATGATTCAATATGGAAGCACTAAATACGATTTTACAATTGATATTCCGCGTGAATTTTACTGCTCTCTTACTCCTGATGTGCTTTGGGGTGCTAATACTGCCTTATGTCGAAGATTAAACTCCAATTCATCTGATGGTCAAGATGATTATCTTTTCATTGAAATATTCTCGACTGGTTATAATTCCTTGCAAGCAGGTAAATTTGAAGAGTGGTACGCAAATGGCATCGCAAAGTATTTCGCACGAGAACTTAATGAGGTTGTTAACAAGGATGTTCCATACCAATTGACTCATGAAACAATGACAGGTGGCATGGCGTCGTATGTCTACTTTTCAACAGATCAAGCAGTGGTCTCTATAGGATCCGCAGATGTGTCAGAGGCAGAAATAATCGAAATAGCTAATTCATTTCGCTGGGTAGACAATTTAAAAAGCGATAGCGATATAGAAGACGATACATCCGACTGGTCTACTTACACCCAGATTCCTGGCTTATTGTTTGATTATCCTGCAAATGCCACAGTGTGGCCGGATGGATATAATGTATATGGCTCTTTGTCAATTCGCAAAGAAAGTACATTTATTGATAATTATGAAGAAGGATATATATTAGATCGTAGGAATGTGAATCTGGAACCGCGTACAACCTTGACAGAATATGTGGATTACATGATTAGTACATCTGGATATCAAGATAGCAAGAAAGAAATCGGATTGAATGGAACAACTGCATATCAGTTTTCCAATTTGACGGAAATGAATGTGTATATTGGTACGTTTTTTCAAGTAGGTGAAGATATATATAACTTCTATATCGAGCAGGGTGCTCCTAGTTTAGCAGGTGAAATGATTGAAGAATTGCCCCAGTCATATTTAGACGAGATTGAAGCTACATATAATCACATCTTGAACAGTATTGAAATAGAGTAGGTATTGCTCATCTTCTCTCACCGGAATTCTTTGAAGACCAAAGGATTCCGGAAATGAGGCGATGAATAAATATATTATAATGAATAAAAGGAGAGGAATAATTCTATTGATAACATTTCTGTCTATTCTTGCTATTGGCATAGCAATACCAATGATTAAAGGAATTAATGCTACTGATAATCAGATATCGCAGAACTGTATATCTCAATCACGATTACTAATTCCGAAACTATTTAAACTAATCACTCTTTACCAAAAGATAGAAATTCAGGATGATGGAAATGTTATAGCTACGACACATTCAATATTTGACGTATGGTTACAGCGTATTAGATATTCAACTGAAGAAGATTGTGCTTTCGGAGAAGGGGCACATATTGAGTATAATGCTTCTTCAAAAGACTTTTGTTGGGAAGAGGATGATTTTGTTGAGGATACAGCAAGACTATTGCAAGAGTATTATCATGATAATGGATACTTTCCAGCAACCCATCCAGATACGATTAATGCAGATGATAACGAGACAGGGCAGACATTACTCAAGGATATTGATAAAAAGTACGGTGTATATTTTTTTGACGGAATGAGTGAGGAGATTTTTGTGTATTTCAACAGCAATTGCAAATTACAAGTAATGCCGGATATGTACAATGTTTATCCTAGGTTTAATAATTGATTTTGAATAATATGAAGAAAACAGCCGGGACAATTTTATTTATTATTATCTTTGTCGTTTTTGGTTTGGGGATATATTATATAATTAGTAATCCAAAACCAAATTCTCAATATATAGCGGATGAGAATAATAATTCGAATGTTAAAAACTCTTATCTTATATATGCATTAACGGATGAAACTAGTAATTCGGTAAATATTGTCCGCTATAATTCTGATACAGAAGAAAAAAAAGATATTTACACAATTCCATATCAAGAAGAAGGAAATGCTTCTCCACTTTTTTTTAAGTATAACGATGATCATATTCTTATTTACCGTGCGAGCAGTGAAGACAAAAATATTATTATTGATGTGAATGGCAATGTAGATGAAGGACTATATATACCGGAATTTGATTCATTTCTCACAAGTCCGTCAGGTAAATTCCTGGCGTATAATAAAGAATATTCAAATAATGGAACCACGGAATATTATTTTACAGTAAGAGATCTGCAGACAGGAGAAGAAAGTTCTAAACCAAACGGTATTAATGAACAAATGCCTCTAATAATGAATCCAATAATGTGGTCAGTGGATGAAAATACTATTTATGCTGTACCACAATTGCAAACCGATTGGTATCCGACTGGATTACTCAGTATTAATCGAAATAGTTTAGCCATTGAACGCAATACCGCCGCAGATGATGAGAGTCTAATCCAAATTTCAATGGATGATTTATTTAACATCTATGGAATTTCAACTCAAGGATATGATCCTTATACTGATAAATTTTCTAAAGAAATCATTAATATATCCTCGGTCGATAATTCTGTTAAGAAATTTCCACTTTCAAATTCACAAGTGACAATATTACAGCAGGCTAGTCCTAATGGTAATTACATACCTTATAATTATTCATCAGACGGGCAATTAAGTGAACTTTGGGTGTATGATAAAATAAAGGCAGAAGAAATAAGGATTACTGAAAATTCGGTAATTGCTGGTAATATTTATTGGAATCAAAATCTACTTGCTTTTTTTGATTATCATTCCTCACAAAGTTCCAATGGAGTCAGTAATAATTATGTAAAAATATATAACGCAGAGGATGGAAAAAGTTCTATAATATCTGAGGCAATAAGAAATGACAATGCTCAGCTAATTGGATGGTTTCGGTAAACATACTTCATTTCTCAAAATCTGCTATTATTATAGTAGTGAATAATTATTAATAAAAATATATGAAGAAAACATACAATATTATATTGCTTTTTGCATTGATATTGGTTGTTGGCTTTGGCGCGTATTATACTGTTAAACTGATTAATAACAGTAATTCAAACACAAATTCAACAGCCAATACGAATATTTCAAATACGAACCAGAATCCGACATTCGTTGATTCTTTAAAGATCCCAGATGCTCTGGCATCGTCATTTGCCGAATATGAACCGGTGGTGGTTGATGTGGATCCGCAGGTACCGGCGATAGACCTAGCGGATGATTTTTCAAATGTTAATAATAAAGACCAAATATCATTTATTATTGAGGACTCAGAACAGGCTTCGCAATTACGGACTAATGGTTTTTTAGTGAATCAAGGATGGAGTGACGAATTCTTTTCATTGTACGAACAGAATAGGTACAACTATACGCCAAGTTTCGTGACGACTGATTCTCTATTGCATAATTACCATTTATTATTTGACCATCTGTTAAGACAGACGGAGGAAAATTTCTTAATCAAAAATCTGAAGGAACTGAACGCGTCAATGTTAAGTGCATCTCTGGAGCAGTATGAGACTCTAAAGAATACTAATTGGGCAAATGCAGCAAAAAGAAATGTCGGTCTATTTGCCGTTTCCAGCAAGTTGCTAGATTCCGGTGTAGAAGTTCCGTCAATTGTGAATTCAGAAGTTAATCAGGAGCTTAAATTAATCGAAGCAAAGGAAGAGGTTACGGATGCCATTTTAGTGAACTTAGGAAGAGAAGAAGGTTTAGGATTAAAAAACCCTGCCAGCGTTAAAATGGCAAGTGGATTATTGGAAGATTATTCTCAGTATATCCCCAGAGGACATTATGATCGTTCGGATGAGCTGAAAGCATATTTTAAATCAATGATGTGGTTGGGTCGAATGACCTACCGTTTTAGTAATGCGGATGAAGCTGCATCAGCAGTTTTAGTAACACAGGCACTATCTGATAATGAAATTGCATCATTGTGGCAGTCGATCTATGAGCCGACCAATTTTTTTGTCGGTAAAAGTGATGACGTAACATATCAGGATTTATCTCCGTTAATCGCAAGTGCATATGGCAATCAAGTATCGGTTTTACAGCTGGCCAGTAATAATTCCGCTTTTGACAAACTTTTCACTGAACTGCAAAAGCTGGAACCGCCACAGATCAATTCAATCCCGGTAATGGAATCAAGTCTAGAACCGGACAGAGATGCTCAGATAATCGGATTTCGGTTTATGGGACAGAGGTTTACGATTGATGCTTCTATTATTCAGAGACTGCTTTGTCGGGATGTTGGCAATAAGAGGGGAACAATGGAATGTGGTGGTTCAACTCCTGATTCCAGAATGTTGCCAAACGGTCTGGATGTTCCGGCGGCATTCGGTTCAGATGAGGCATATAGCATATTAGATACGGCGGGCGAAACGGATTATTACCGTTATCCGGAAAATATGAGTTTAATGAAAAATTATGTTGCCGGCTTAGACCAAAGCATTTGGACTCAAAATGTTTATTGGGCCTGGCTTTATGCCCTACGACCATTGGCGGAGCCGGCTGGCGCGGGATATCCAGATTTCATGCAAAACCAGGCGTGGATCAGGAAAGATCTTCAGTCGTTTCTGGGCAGTTGGGCGGAATTGAAGCATGACACTATTCTATATGCCAAGCAGGCATATTCGGAGCTGGGTGGTGGTCCGATTCCGCAATATGATGATCGCGGTTATGTGGAACCTCGGCCGGAGGTTTTTGGCAGACTGGCTTCGCTGACCAAAATGACAAGAGAAGGACTTGAGTTGCGTGGATTAATCAGTGACAGTATGTCAGAAAATCTGAACATTATGGAAACGTTGGCAAGTTCGCTGAAGACCATTTCAGAAAAGGAACTGAACAATCAAAAATTGACTGATGATGAATATGAGCTGATTAAGACTTATGGAGGCCAGCTTGAGCATCTTTGGTTGGAAGTGAATAAAACTGATATGGAAGCAGCGGGTCAGAACTCAACCCAGTTTCTACAGGATAATCCGGCGGCAGTAATAGCCGACGTGGCGACTGATCCGAACGGGACAGTGCTTGAGGTGGGTGTGGGTAAGATTGATAATATATACGTATTGGTAGAAGTGGATGGAGTGGTAAAAGTTGCCAAAGGGGGAGTGTTCTCATATTACGAATTCCCATGGCCGATTAATGACCGTTTAACCGACGAAAAGTGGCGTGAACAGTTAACTTCCGGAACTGCGCCGGAGCGTCCTGATTGGCAAAATATGTTTCTAAATCAATCCCAATAATCATGGCGAAAAAACGAGTTGTTGTATTGAGCGGTGCAGTTGTAATTGTCTCAGTACTAGTTTCTGTCTCTTGGTTTTTGGGAGACACGGGTCACAAAGACGTAATAACACCGTATTCTGTATTCTTAACACATGCGATTAGTAATAATCAGAGCACAGAAAAAGATGTTTCGGGGGATAATATTCACGAATCTTATGTTCTTGCTGATGGTCGATTGACTGTGTCTCAAAATGCTGAGGTGCTATGGCAGACACCGGCAGAATGGTGGGTGGACAGTTTTGAACTAGCCGACGCAACACGTGACGGTAAAATTGATATAGCACTATCAGTTTGGAAATCGGGTTCCTTCGGGCCATCCAAACCTTTTTGGGTTACAGAAGATGATAACAGTGTAAAAAACCACTTTTTTGTTTTTGGTTTTAAGGAACAGGAAATTCAGCCTGTCTGGCAGTCTTCGAATCTGGCACAACCAAATTGCAGTTTTACTTTTGCTGATATAAATAATGACAGTTTAGAAGAACTTTTAGTTATCGAAGGTGAATACACGGCAGATTTCAGCTGTTCTGGCAATCATCTGGCGGTCTGGTCTTGGCGGGAGTGGGGATTCTACAATGACTGGCGAAGCAATTCGGGAGAGTACGGCGGTAAAACGGTAAATCAATATATTGATGAAATCAAAAAAACCTATGCGGAAGGAAATTAATCGTAATTTACTCCAAACGCAAAACCTTCCCCAACGTGGGGGAAGGCTTTTGTGAACAAACAGTATAGATCTTGTCTATACCGTCAATCACCATGCTATCAGATTGTACTCCCGCGGTCAATATAGTTCTGCACATCTATTCCCCAGTTTCACAAAAATTGTTCTCAGATTAGCCAAATATCTAGTCAGTAAATATTCCTTTAGCCACTGACTATTGACAAAAATAAATATTTAGTGTAATCTGCACGGCTTAATTAATTATTTATTTAAGCACTCGTTTGGTGTAACAAAGGGAAGTTGATAACTCCCATAGCGACAAATATAATAATGTGCTGTATAATATTATTAAATTTATTTTATCAATAACCAAAAAAAATAAGAAAATGACCAACGGGAACGGAAACGGGAATAACAGTCATTATCTAACAGAAGAAGAATTCGAAAAGATCAAAAAATTCGGCAAAGATAAAGAAACGCCTTTTCTGGCAATCAGTATTTCAAATATTGCCAATAAATATGATGAATTAAGCGCCCACCTTCCTTATGCGAAGGTTTTTTTCGCAATTAAAGCTTGCCCGATCAATGAGGTGATAATGATGTTGTACGAAAAAGGTGCCAATTTTGATTTGGCTTCCATATATGAGATTGATCAGGTTTTAGGTTTGGGTATTCCGCCGGACCGAATCAGTTTTGGTAATACAATTAAAAAGGAAAAAGACATCGAATATGCTTATAAAAAAGGTATTCGATTGTTTGCAACTGATTCCGCATCGGATGTCCAAAAATTGGCTCGCAAAGCGCCGGGAAGTAAGGTGTTTATGCGTATTCTTTCAGAAGGCGGCAATGCTGACTGGCCGCTTTCCAAAAAATTTGGCGCGCATCCGGATTTAACATACCATCTGGCAAAGGATATTCAACGTTTAGGTTTGATTCCGTACGGAGTATCATTCCATGTCGGCAGTCAACAGCGGGAAATCGGGCAGTGGGATAACGCAATCGCGCAAACGAAGTATCTTTTTGAAGCTTTGGAATCGGAAGGGATAAAACTGCAGATGATTAATCTTGGTGGTGGACTACCGGCGCGCTATATTCACCCGACCCAGCCTTTGAAAACTTATGCGGATGAAATAACTAGATTCCTGCAGGATGACTTTGGTGATAATATGCCGGAGATTTACATTGAACCGGGTAGAAGTATCACAGCGGAAGCGGGGGTGATTGTTTCTGAAGTAGTATTAGTATCAAAAAAATCTACTTTAGCAAATATCAAATGGGTTTATCTGGATGTCGGTAAGTTTAACGGCCTGATTGAAACAATCGGAGAATCGATCAAATATCCGATCATGGTTGACGGTCCGATAGAAAAAGAAATGAAAGAGGTGATTCTCGCCGGTCCGACCTGCGATTCCATGGATACAATTTATGAAACATATAAATACAAATTGCCGAAGGATATTAAAGACGGGCACCGGGTATATATATTATCTACGGGTGCATATACGGCATCCTATTGTTCGGTAAATTTCAACGGGTTCCCGCCGATGAAATATCACTTGATAGATTAAATAGAATTTGATTAAAAAAATATGGAAGCGCGAATTAACCCCGCGCTTTCTTTGTTATGAAATGTTTTGACAAAATAATGTAAATAATCTAGGCTTGAAATACAAAAGAATAATGAATATTGGGCGTTCTCTCGGAGCGCTTATTTTATTTAAATAATTCCAATGCACCGTAATTCCCAAAAAAGAATATATGTGGAAGAGGGGATTTATTTTGTTACCTTTAACACCAAGGATAGATATCCGTATTTCGTGGAGGAAATATTTTGCGAGGTATTTATGGAGAATTTAAGGATTTGCATTGAATTAAAACATTTCAAATTGTACGCGCATTGTCTTTTATATGACCACGCGCATTTGTTGTTGAAACCGGGGAGGGGATATGATATGTCGAAAATCGTCAAATCTTTGAAAGAAAACACATCACGGGATATTAATTGTGTTATTTCAAATCATCGCAACGAAAGCGACACGTCGACGTGTCGCTTTCGGTTGAGACAAAAAATGCATGTATATCGGAGGGAATTCATCCATAAATACAGCAAATCCCAATCTGAAATGCCCATATTCCGGTGGCAAAAATCATTCCACGACCATGTGATCCGCGACGAACGGGATTTTGCCAATCATTTGAGTTACACCGCGTATAACCATTTGAAACACGGGTTGAATGAAGATTGGCGGTATACTAGCGCGAACAATCCGGGATTCGCTAACCTTGCTTGATTTTTTGATGGTTTATGGGGTAAGATATGGTTAAGATTAAACGATTAAATTCTGTGTAAATGGCATTTGAAACGCATGGAATAATTCTGTTTATTGTTGCGGGAATTGAATTGTTTTTGGGACTATATGTTTTCATACGTAATCGAAGAGACGGCATCAGCACGTCTTTTTTTGTGATGATTACGTAGATCTGATTAATTGTTAATTGATAAAATCAATGGTAGAAGCACATGGTATCATTTTGCAGATTATCGGTTATATTGAGTTGATTCTTAGTATATACATATTTTTCCAAAACCCTAGGGATAGAATTAGGCGGTGGTATTCACTTTTAGTTTTTTCCGTTTCGCTCTGGGTGTGGTCTATTGGCGTTGGAATTTCCACTGATAATGTTGTTGCTATAGATATGCTTACTAAGTTAAACTGGATCGGTCCAATAATGTTTGCACCGACACTATTATTTTTCAGTTGGGTATTCCCATATGCCAGCAAAAAAATTAGTAAAAGAAACTGGCTAATTTTCTTTTTATCACTGATTGTTGGATTATTTCCTCTAATAAATAGTTATATTCCAATATACACATCAATTAATTCAGATCCATGGCGTACAGTTTCTTTTGGTAACGGGGTCCATATATTTAATGCCTGGTTTCTAGTTTTATGGGTTTGGTCTATTATTAATTTGTATAAAAAATTTGTTGCTTCTGACGGAATAAGCAGATGGCTATTAAAAAATGTACTATTGGGTGTATCTGTATCATCAGTCTTCGGGGTAATTTCAAACATGATTTTGCCATGGTTCGGGTTCTGGATGGATAATCCATATTTATCTGCGATTGGACCTGAATTATCGATAATTTGGTTAGGTTTTACGAGTTATGTATTATTTAAGAAGAATATTTAAAAAGATAAATTAATGGTCAAATTTCAAGCAATAATACTATTCATAATATCTTTTTTGGAGATTATATTGGCAGGATATGTGTATATTAGGAACAGGAAGAATTTGATTGGAAAAGTGTTTTCATTTTTTACCTTCTGTGTTTCATTTTGGATTTGGCCAATTGGAATTGTTGTTTTTCTTAATGACCAACAATCAATTGACTTTTTTACGAAACTCACTTGGATCGGGCCGATTTTTATGGCGCCAACTTTGTTATTATTCAGTTGGATATTCCCTTATAAATTAATTGAAATAAAATTAAAACATTGGTTAATCCTCCTTTTTCCGATCATAATTTCGTTGTTTTTTCTCTATTCTTCCTCATATCCAATTATTGAATCATTTAGAATGGATGCGTGGCGAAGTATTATTTTTGGACCGGGAGTTCATGTATTCAATGTCCTCTACATATACTATTTGATTTGGGCATTAGTCAATTTCTACAAAAGATTCAAATCAGCTGAAGGTTTGCATCGTTGGCAGTTAAAGTACTTTTTGATTGGATTGGTAATATCTTCTGTTTTTGGATTGCTGTTTGACCTTATCTTTCCATGGTTAAATATTTTGATGTATGATGTTTATAGTGTATGGGGAGCAATGGCAACAATCATTTGGCTAGGTTTTTCGAGTTATATTTTATTTAAGAAGAATATATAAAATGGGTATTGAAAATATTATTCTGTTAGTGTTATCTGTTTTTATGGCTATGCTTAGTATTTATGTTTTATTGCGAAATTCAAAACACTTGATAAACATTTCATTTTTTTTCATGACGATTGGCGCTGCATTATGGATATCGTCGAATGCACTGGACTATATATACTTTTCAGAATTTTTGACGAGAATAACGTATGTTGGCGCGATTATTATGGTTGTTGGGTTTTACTATTTCTCTTGGTATTTTCCATACCAGATTCAATTGATGAAGAAAACACACCATGTTGTAATTGTTGTCCTGACATTGATACTTATAATTATGTCATTATATGGCGGTTTAATAATCAAAGATGTTATTAATCAGCATAAGGAATTGATTTATGGTCCAATTTTTCCGATATATAATATTGTTTTCTTATTATTATGGATAATGGGATTAATAATCTCGGTGAGAAAATATAAAAAATCAGACGGCTTACATCGATGGCAACTTAAAAATATGATTTGGGTTTTGTTTCTTGCGTTTATTGCTGGTATTACTACGAACTTAGTTTTACCTTGGGTATTTAATGTCTGGAATTATGGGTGGGTAGGCCCACTATTTACAATGATATTCTTTGCTGGAGCCACGTATATTTTATTTAAGAAAAATATATAGATTGTTGACTTATTGGCATATATTGCCTATAATAGAAAAGTGTTTTAAGCTAAAACAAAACAAATATAAACAGCTAAAAAATATGTCCTACCAACTTTTCCATTTGAATATTGGGGCGGGGATAAGCTAATTGGTGGGATTTTTATTTTATTTTTGATTATTTATGAATAAAAATCATGCTAAGTAATAAAAAAATTATAATTGGTATAACAGGCGGAATAGCAGCATATAGAATATGTAGTTTAATAAATAAGTTAAAAAAAGAGGGTGCAGATATTAAGGTAATAATGACAGAGGCTGCTACTAAATTTGTTACACCAGTAACATTTCAAAGTTTAACAAATCATTCTGTACATACAAGTACATTTGATACCATAAATAAAAGCGATGTAGAACACATTAAGCTTGCTGATTGGTGTGATCTATTCTTATTGGCACCCGCAACATATAATACAATAAATAAGATTGCATTTGGTATTGCTGACAATCTATTAACTACAGTTATATGTGCATTGCCAAAAGCGACTCCAGTACTCATCGCTCCTGCGATGAATTGTCATATGTGGGAGAATCCAATAATGAAAAGTTCAATAGAGAGATTAGAAAACATAAATGTAGGGGGATCAATTCCAAAGTATAGCTTCGTTGGTCCACAAAAAGGAAAACTTGTTTGCGGTTATGAAGGTGAGGGTGTGCTAGAAAAAAATGAAGAAATTATTAAACGTATTGATGAGTTAATGAAAAAATGAATCAAGATCTGAATGAATTTCTAAAAGAAACGAGATATTGTGATTGGAAAAATCCTGAAATCCTTAAGGTTGTTGAAAAGTTTCAAGAACAATATAAAGACAAACGAGAACTCGCAATAAAATTATTTGAGTTTGTAAGAGATGAGATAAAATATAGAATTGGACCATGGGGCGTAAAATCATCAGATACGCTTAAAGACAAAAGGGGGATGTGTACAAGTAGCAGTAACTTGTTAGTTGCGCTTTATAGAGCTGCAAATATTCCTGCTGGTTATTGTATTTATAATGTAAGAGGAGGAGAGTCATTTGGTCATATACTTCCAACATTAATAAAGAATCCTTTAAAAAAACATTCTGTTCATATTATTTGTTATGTTTACTTGGATAAATGGATAAAATGTGATCCTTCTACTGATAGTGATTTATCTAATGAAACAAAACATATTAGTAATATAATGAAATTGGTTGAATGGAATGGCATAGATGATTTTGTTCACGAAATAGATCCGGAACACATTATAGATATTAGTGAACCTCTAGCAAACATTGATTATCAATTAGATAAAAAACCAAGATACATTGTAAGAAAGCATATATTTAAAATTGGTAATTATTATATTGATTTCTTGAGAGTTGAAGGAAGGACTATTGAGTCACATCTTGATATCGAAAAAAGATTTTCGAAATGGATGAAAAAAAATAAAAAGTTCTTATATTATAATTACAAAACAGTTTATCATGCGTATCTTTTAAAACATAAGTTATTAGAAAAACTAAATAAAATATGGAAAAAAATAAAAAAAAGAATATCCTGATAACAGCAGGACCAACGTGGGTGCCAATAGATAGAGTGAGAATAATTACAACTGTTTTTGGTGGTAAGCTTGGATGGGAAATTGCTAAATTTGCGAGTGAACGAAATTACAATGTTACTTTGTTAATGGGTCCTGGTAGAGTTTCAATACCAAAAAAAAGTAGTAAATCATTGAGAATCATTAGATTTAAGTATTTCGACGAACTTCTGAATTTAGTTAAAAGTGAATTGAAATTAAAAGAATATGATGCAATTATTCACTCAGCTGCAGTACCAGATTATATACCAAAAAAAACAAATTCAGGGAAAATAAAATCAGGTATTGCAAATTTTAAAATTGAATTTAAACGAACAATTAAGATTGTTGATTTAATTAAAAAAATTCGACCAAATATATTTTTAGTAAAATTTAAACTAGAGGTTGGAAAAAGTAAGGATCAACTTATTGAGATTGCATATAAAAGTATGGTGCAGTCGAAAGCTGATCTGATTGTTGCCAATGATTATAATGATATGAAGAATAAGCACAAAGCTTACATTATAAAAAAAGATAAGTCATATATCACAGTTAATGGGAAAAAAGAAATAGCAAGTGGGGTGCTAAAATTAATATAGTTATTAAGTTTGTCCAATGAATGCGGTTGCCTATTCATGTATAATAACAATAATATTTACTTTTGTTTTAGGTTTTGTTGTTTATTTTGGACAAAGAAAAAATAGATTAAATCAAATATGGTTATTGGTTAGTATATTTATTTCATTGTGGATAATTGGTCTTTTAGGGTCAGTTGTTTCAGGCAATAGTAACCAGGCATTATTTTGGCAAAGACTCTTATATATTGGTACTGCATTAATACCAGCAACTTTTTTTCATTACTCTGTTGTATTGGTAAAAAAGATAGAAAAATATAAAAGGGTAGTCATTGAACTTTACTCTTTAGCAACAGTATTTGTTGCGTTGTCTTTTACGACTTTATTTATTGTACGGGTAATTGAAAGAACATATTTTAACTATTGGCCTGTAGAGACAGGTGTTGTTTATCCAATATTTTTATTTTATTTTGCAACTGTCTCTTATTTTAGTCTTCGTTTGATTTATAAAGAATACAAAAAAACAGATGGATTAAGATCTAAGCAGTTGTTATATATGTTTGTGGCATCTTTGATTGGATTCATTGGTGGGTCAACAAATTTTGTCTTAGATTTTAACTTAAATATTTACCCGGTTGGCAATTTCTTTGTATCATTTTATGCAATTATTATGGCATATGCCATTATTAAATATCGCTTAATGGACATCAAGGTAATCATCAACCGCTCATTGATCTACTTAATTCTGGTTGCTTTTGTAACCGCATCATTTACGGTCCTCACATTATTTACAGCAAAATATTTTAATAATGAAATGGGTCTTAATTCGATTGCTGTTACTTTCATCGTGTCGTTGATCATCGTAACCACCCTGGAACCATTAAAAAGGTTTATCGCCAAGAACACGGACAAAGTTTTTTTTAGGGGCAGAATTGACTATCAGCAATTACTTTTGATGTTGAGCGAAGTGATTAGTCTGGAAATTGACCTGGAAAATTTAACCAGAGCAGTAACGGGGACTCTGTCTAAAGAGCTCAAACTGAAAGATTCTATTATATTTCTGCCGAACAAAACAGGTGGCGGATTCACAGCGGTGGCGGACGGGGAGAAAGAAATTGGCACCCGGATCACCAAGAACCACCCCCTACTTGCGTACCTGAAAAAATACCGTGATCTGATCGTAGTGGAAGAATTGGAGCGTGAAATAGCTGACATGAAAGAGGGAAGAGACCGCAAAAAGCGGGAGCTGATTATGTACCGACTGGAAGATTTGGAAGCTGCAATCTGCGTGCCGGTTTTTGTAGAAGGGGAACTGAAAACTATTTTAGTACTGGGCAAAAAAATGTCCGGTGATATTTTTAATAATGAAGACCTGGATCTTCTGGAAGTATTTGCTCCACAGCTAGGCACCGCCATTGAAAAAGCGAAACTGTACAAGGAGGTCAATGATTTCAATATCAAACTGCGGGATGAGGTCAAGAAGGCAACGAATAATCTGCGCGAAACCAACCTGGAACTACAGAGTAGGAATAGCTTTCTAGAGAACTTACAGCGGATTACCAACCTGATTACGCGTACTCTGAATTTCAAATCGGTAACGCGCGATATTGTAAACAGCATCAGCGATGAATTGGGTTATGTCGGGGGGATTTTACTGTTGGTGGATAAAGAAAAAGATAAAATTTATATTGAAGCATACAGCCAGTCACAGCTGGCCAAAAAGGCGATCAGTCTTTTACCGAAACCAATCAAAGAATACGACAGTATTCTTTCCACGTCGAATACCTTATCAGCAAAAGTGGTGAAAACCGGACAGATCCAGACCAGTAAAGCATTTTCCGATTTTATTGCTCCGCCGGTTCCGAGACAGGTTGCCAATCTGGTCCAGAAACTGATGGGGATTCAGACGACGGTCGGTGTGCCGATTTATTCTGAGGATCGGATCGTGGGCGCGATTATCTTTTTGATTGATAAAGACGAGGAAAAAGTTTCCGACATGGATTTCAGTATGATGAACGCGCTGGCCAACCAGACCGGTATCGTGTTTAAAAACCTGGAACTGGTTAATGAAATACAGAAAACAAATAAGCAACTACAAGTTGCCAATTCCCACCTGAAACAGCTGGATGAGGCGAAGTCAGAATTTATGTCTATTGCTTCTCACCAACTGCGCACCCCACTGGCCGGAATTATGGGTTATCTTTCTATGTTGCAGGAGGGGGACTTCGGTGCTATGACAACTGATCAGAGTAAAGTGATTGCGGATGTTTTTGACGGCAGTAGAAGACTGATCCGCATGGTAAACCTTTTCCTGAATGTAACGAGAATTGAGGCCGGACGATTTAAGCTAAACAGAACCAAGGTGGATATTGTGAAAGTAATCCAGAGCGAAGTGAAAGAACTGCGACCGACCACCGCCAAGAAAAAACTGAAATTGACATTCATTATGCCGAAAGAGAAAATTCCTACGCTTTCTGTGGATGAAGAC
>JBAYGC010000021.1:0-22000 GCA_041666845.1 Patescibacteria group bacterium
CCGTCGATATTCTGACGAATATCGCGGTCGACCCCGCCTCGCGGTGCTCGCCTCTCGCCTCTGGCGAGAACTCGCACATCGCTGCGGCTTTCTCATCCCTACGCGACACACACTTGTGTGTCGCTCTTCTCCTTGCTCACTTTGTTCGCTGGCGGAGAGAGAGGGATTCGAACCCTCGCGCCGGGAAAAACCCGACCTACAGGTTTAGCAAACCCGCCCCTTCAACCTCTTGGGTATCTCTCCGAGTGCTAAATAATGATAATGGAAGTGCTGACAATTTGGCGGAGGAGGAGGGATTCGTTTCCTGGGTAGCGGCAGATTTGCCACCAGCAATTCTGCCGACGTTCCCTGAACTTTGTTCAGGGTCACTGCTACCCTTCGAATCCTATCCAACTTGCCATCCTAACGTCTTACTTTTTTTGATAAGGTGTGAATCGAGTGGCGGAGGAGGAGGGATTCGAACCCCCGAGACCCTTGCAGGTCTAACAGTTTTCAAGACTGTCCCATTCGACCGCTCTGGCACTCCTCCATTACTATTAAAAAATTATGGTTTTATTAATTAACAATTTTTCCCGCCTCCAGCGGGACACCGCCATAGGCGATGGCAAGACCCGCCTCACCATTGAGGGTAAATCATGGCGGGCTGTCCCATTCGTCCTGGGCACTCTGGTCTCGCTTGTGCGAGACATCTTCGTGCCCGTCTCGCGGTTCGCAAGCCAAGCAGTTGGCTTGCTTTTCTCCGCTCGACCCGCTCTGGCCTGCTTCGCTTCGGCGAGTACTCCTCCATTTTTTGGACTAATCTATCCTAACATTATCTTTCATATTTATCAACCCCCCTTTTGCTAGTACAATTGCGCTTACAGACCTGCAGCCGGAGGCTTTTAGCGCCTGCGCCGCTTCTCTAATTGTTGTGCCGGTAGTGAGCACATCATCGATCAAAATGATGTCTTTCCCTTTGACCTGGGCTGGATCCGGACAGACAAATGACTTCTGCATATTCAAAATTCGGTCAGCTTTATTCAAGGTCATTTGCGATTTGGTATTCTTTGTTCTGATTAATAATTTGGGATTAATTTTTAGCTGTAATATTTCAGCAACATGATTGCCGATCAGTTCTGATTGATTAAACCCTCTTTCTGCTAAACGTTTCTTATGTAATGGAATAGGAACGATTACGGAATCTTTACTAGTAATATTAATTTTATTTTGTTCAAAATATTTAATTAACAGAAATTTAAACGCATCACTAATACTAGAGGCAAAATTATATTTTAAATTGTGTAGCATGTCCTGAAACAGGAGATTCTGATATGCGGTAATAACAAATAATGCTGATAACTGTGATTCTTGCTGGCAAGGTAAACAGATATTACGTTTACGAGTATTACTGTTGCACCAAAAACAATCATGCTTGCTGCAGATCGGTATCTTCTCAGCACAATTATTGCAAAGCCATGTCCCTTCTAGACCACACCCAAAACAGTTTGAAGGAAAAATCAGCTCAATTAGATTCTTTAATAATTTATTCATATAACAAAACCGGGCAAAGGACGCCCGGTTACTTCTATTAAATTATATATTAATTAATCTTCCAATACAACCTCCTTAAGCCTGGTCTTTACTTTTATTGATTCGCCTTTGCGTACGTCGTTTTTAAGGATTTTATCAGCTAGTGGATTTTCCACATATTCCTGAATCACACGCCTCACTTCGCGCGCACCTTTTTCCGGTACATAACTCTTATTTGTCAGAAGATCAACAGCTGTTTTGGATAATTCCATCTCAATTCCCTGTGCGTGCAGTCTTTCCTTCAGTCCGGCAATTTGTAATTCAACAATTTTTCTGATTGAATTTTTATCAAGCGGTTTGAAAACCGATATTTTGTCTACTCTGTTCAAAAATTCCGGCTTGAATTTCTTTTCTAACTCTTTCAGTACTTGTTGTTTCAATGTCTGATAATTCAATTGGGATTCCTTTGCTTCAGATTCAAACCCAATCACACCTTGATTCAACAATGACAAACCAACGTTGGAAGTAAGAATGATAATTGTATTTTTGAAGTTAATTTTTTTCCCCACTGCGTCAGTCAAATGCCCGTCTTCCAAAACTTGCAGTAGCAGGTTGAAAATCTCCGGATGCGCCTTTTCAATTTCATCAAACAAAACAACTGAGTATGGTTTTCGCCGTACGCTTTCAGTTAGTTTACCCCCGTCTTTGTAGCCGACATAACCGGCCGGAGCGCCGATCAATTTGGATGCCTGAAAACTTTCCGAATACTCCGACATGTCGATTCTGATCAAAGAATCATCACTGCCGAAAATTGTTCTGGCGATTACTTTAGCTGTTTCTGTTTTGCCGACGCCGGTCGGTCCCAGAAAGATAAATGAACCGAGCGGTCGATCCGGACTGCTAAGACCTGCCCGTGACCTTTTGATGAATCCGCAGATATCATTAATCACTTCCGATTGGCCGACAATATGCCGGCTTATCTCACTTTCCAGGTTGATGATCTTTTCCTTTTCCTCAATACTTAATTCAGTTAAAGGAATTTTGGTAATGTTGCTGATTACTTCTGTAATCTCTTTTTCGGTAATTCTACCAAGCGGCTTTTGGCTCAATGCTTCTTGCTTCTTTTTTAATTCTTCCAGTTCTTTGATCAGAGATATTTCTCTATTTCTGATATTCATTGCTTCTTCGAATCTCTCCTGCAAAATGGCGGACTCCTTATCTTTACGGGAGTTGCGCAGATCTTTTTCAGTAGCGTTTAATTTTTCAGTAATCGGATCCAGTTTCTGGTGAATACGAAATTTGGAAGCGGATTCATCGATCAGATCAATCGCTTTATCTGGCAGGAATTTATCCTGCATGTAACGCTCACTCATTTTGATTGCCGCTTCTAGTGCTTCATCCGTAATTGTCACCCGGTGATATTTTTCATAATTTGACCGGATACCTTTTAATACTGCTAAGGTCTCTTCAAATGAAGGCTCTTCAACTAGAATTGGCTGGAATCTTCTTTCCAGTGCCGCGTCTGATTCTATATGTTTCCGGTATTCATCTAGCGTGGTCGCGCCGATACAGCGGATTTCCCCTTTTGCCAGTGCCGGTTTAAGAATATTTGCGGCATCCATTGACCCGGAAGTAGTGCCGGCACCGATTATCATATGCACTTCATCAATAAACAGTATAATATTCGGGTCGGCTTTTATCTCATCAATAATTTGTTTGATTCGTCCTTCAAATTCACCGCGATAAATTGTGCCGGCGACAACCAGGCTTAAATCAAGGCTTAATACTTTTTTATTCTGGAGAATCACCGGGACATTGCCCTCGGAAATGCGTTTGGCTAACCCTTCAGCAATAGCAGTTTTGCCGGTGCCGGGTTCGCCGATCAGTACGGGATTATTTTTTGTGCGGCGAGCCAGTACATGGATTAGCCGGCTGATTTCTTCTTCTCTACCGATCACCGGATCAATACTTTTTTGCACATCTTTATTGGTAAGGTCTGTGCAGAAGAATTCCAGTGCGGTTCCGGCAGGGCTTTCTTTTAAATCAATTTCGCCCATGCTCAGTTCTTTGTTATTCTCAAAAATTCGTGTAATGTCGGGAAATTTTGAGGTACTTTTTAACACAGTATTTAAGTGTTGAATCAAGTCGCCGATCTTTACGTTTGATTGAGCAAGTAACTCTTCAATATTTTGATCTTTTATTTCAATTAAGGCATAGAGCAAATGTTCAGTGCCGACGTATTTATGCTGATGCCGTGAGGAGGTAAGTGCGGATTTTTCAAGTGCTCTTTTACTCTCTACGGAAAATCGGGGATTTATGGTCGATATGCTTTTTACGGAATCAACCGGCTCATTAATCCCGAGGGTCTGATGCAAGGTATCAATTGCTTTTTGTTTAAAGCCGACTTTCGTCAGCACTTCAGATCCAATGCTCCCTTTCTGCTGAAGCAAGCCATTAAACAAATCAATTGGTTCTATTTTTTCGCGCTTAGAACGCAAAGCTAGCTCCGCCGCTGTTTTGAGCGTGTTCTTAAGGTTTGTAGTAAATTTGTTTAATATGTCGGGAACCATGAAAATATGATTGATTATGCCATTGCACGAAGTGCTGAAATCCTTTCTCCAATCGGAGGATGAGTCAGAAACAGTTTTGCCAGCCCCTTGCGTGCTCTTTGGCCGAACGGATTAGAAATAAAAAGGTGAGCGGTTGAATTATTTGCCCGCAACATCGGGTCTATGTTTTGATTCTCAATTTTTTCCAGTGCATTTGCGAGACCTGCCGGGTATCTGGTCAATAGTGCTCCGGATGCGTCAGCAAGGAACTCTCTTTTCCTGGAGACAGCTAGTTTAATCAATTGCGCAATAATCGGTGCAAAAATCAGCAAAATGATTCCGATAACCATGATGATTAATTGTATTTGTCCTCCTCCTTCCCGAGAACTTTTTCTTCCGCCAAAGAAGCTGATTCGGAAAAACCAGTTGGATAATAAAGCGATAATCCCCACGCAAATAATCACCAAGGTCATTAAACGGATGTCGTAGTTTTTGATATGGGACATTTCATGGGCCAATACTCCTTCCAGTTCTTCATTTTCCAGTTTTTCGATTGCGCCCGTGGTAACAGCGATTGAAGCATGTTCCGGGTCCCGCCCCGTAGCAAAAGCATTAATCGTGCTGTCAGCAATGATATGAACCTTTGGCACCGGTATTCCAGCGGTAATACTCAGATTTTCAACCATTCGGTAAACGTAGGGATTTTCCTCGCTGGTGATCTGCTTTGCACCGGAAGTCCACAAGGCAACCTTGTCGCCGGAATAGTATCCGTACATTGAAGTTGATACCGCGAAGATTATGGCAATGATTAATCCGCCATAACCCAGATCAGTTAATGCGCCAAATGCCCAACCGATCAATGCAACCATTACCACAAAAAGAATAATCAGTATAATAGATTTTCTTTTATTTGAATCAATTTGGTTATACATTTTTTTAGGCAATTGAAGCGCGGATGACAATTCCGCGCTTCGTTCTTAGTTAGAATAAAGATTAGAATTTTACAGCAACATTTTCTTTTTGTGCCGCATCTTCAATCTCAAAGAATTCCCTCTGTTTAAAACCGAGCATATTGCCGACCATATTAGTAGGGAAGACCTGGATCTTTGTGTTGAAGTCGCGGACATTGCCATTGTAGAATCTTCTGGAGGCCTGAATCTTATTTTCTGTGTCAGATAATTCATCCTGCAGTTTGGCAAAATTCTGGTTTGCTTTCAAATCAGGATAATTCTCTGCGACGGCAAAGAGGGATTTCAACGTACCCGCCAACATATTTTCAGCTTTAGCTTGCGCTTCCGGAGTAGTTGCCTGCATGGCATTACTGCGAGCTTGTGTTACCTTCTCAAACAGTTCCCGTTCGTGTGTTGCGTATCCTTTAACTGTCTCAACGAGATTAGGTATTAAATCGTATCGGCGTTTTAATTGTACGTCAATGTCGGACCAAGCTTCATCAGTCCTGTTTTTTAATCGAATGAGCCCATTGTAGGTGGCGATAAACCATAAACCAACTATAGCTACCAGTCCCACAACGACCCATAATAATGTATCCATGGATATTCCTTTCGTTTATTATTAATTACCTATTGAAAGAACGGTTACTTGATCCGCTTGAAAACTAGTTTTACCATATATGTTTTCGCTGGCCTCTGCAATAATATTATCGCCAATTTGGACATCCTTCAACTCGATTGTCTCTTCACGCGAATTTTCCACTCCGTTTTCCAGCTCAGTAGGATCAATAGGGGGGACCGACATGTTAATTCTACGATACATGGTATCATTGGTCGTATTTACCGTAACCGTTTTTTCGACTTTTTCCCCGTTTTCGTCCACTTTTGCCGTGATAAAGAGCTGGTTACCATTAATACTAATCACCGGGCCTTGGTAGAGGGTAATATTACCAAATTCATCAGTTAGTGCATTATTTGGGCCAATTACGTCATTTTCTTGGGATTTCTGTATACCTCTATAATAACCCCAATGGTAGCCAATTGCCATAGCAATAATCACGGCACAGATCGTTATTATTACAGTAGCGATAACATTGCTTTCTTGATTATTTGAATTGTTAAGCTGACGACTTTTGTTTATTGACATTTCTTTTTACTTGTGGTAAAATATTGAATATAGACTTGGCTTATTTCAAATTATATTATATAATGTTATAAGACCTTTTGTCAAAGAGTAGTTAAATCGCAAATTACGAAGTTTTCTACTTGAATTAAACAAAAAATGAAGATAAAAAGCAAAAAATCATTGAAAGCAGCTTCCCTGAAGGTAAGTAAGGTGGCTGTTTTTTGCTTAATTATTGGTGTTTTCTCATTATTTGGAGGGTTATTTGCTCCAAAAAACGTATTTTCAGCTGTTTGGCAGAATCCAACTGTAACACCGCCGGGTTTTCCTTCAGAATTAGAACCACCGATCAATACATCCGCATCAACTCAAGCAAAAAAGGGAGGACTCTATGTGGCGACCCAGGATGGAGCGCTGGTTGTTGGTTCTTCAAGTTCAGCGGGTAGTAACAAGCTATATGTTGAAGGTACAACATTGTTAAACGGAGATGTTGATGTTGTTGGAAACGAGTATGTGTCCGGATCGGCAAATGTTACTGGTACGTTAAATGCAGAAAATGTTACAGTAGCGAACGATTTAAATGTTCATGGGCTATTATTTCGGGTGGACAGCAATCTTGATAAAGTCTTTATTAATAACGCCGGTTCGGAGGGAAGACTGAATATCGTTGCGGGTGGTGAGTCGGGTATCTATGCTGAAAATAATTCCAGCACACTGGCTGCCATTCAAGCTACAAACATTTCTACAGTCGGTGGAACGGGAATTTTTGGCTATGGCGATCAATATGGGTTATGGGGTGTTTCACAAAATGGTTATGGCGTGTTAGCGGATGCAAGTCTCACTGGAATGGGAGGTCTTTATGCCCGGGGCGGTGATGAAAAATATGGTGCTGTAGGGAGAGGGATGTATGGTGTTGTCGGGTTGGACAGTACGGAAGATCTTTATAGCCCGGTAATCAACGGTCCCGCTGGAACTTTGGCGGCGCTGTTTGAAGGATCGGTAGAAATTGTACCGAGTACGGGTGGAAATGCCGACCTTACCGTTGATACTAATACTTTTGTTGTTAACTCTTCCACGGATAGAGTAGGAATCGGGACTATTAATCCGTCGGTCAAACTTCATGTGTTAGGAACAGATAATCAATCTGCTATATACGCTCAAGCGGGGACCAATACTTCATTACCAGATTATAGTGATCCAACACATACCGTAGCGGGGGTATATGGTGAGGGCGGGACAGTAACATATGATGTCGCTGGCGTTGGCTGGAATTTTGGTGTCTATGGAAAAGCAGGTGACCCTGGAACTGGTAGGACAGCAGGAATCTTGGGTATGGATTTCAATGGCGCGGCAAATTCATATGCCGGTTTTTTTGACGGAGACGTAAAAATAGACGGACAACTTTCAGTAGTAGACCCTGTAGAGATTAGTGGTATCCTTGATGTTGATGGTAACATTTATGGTTATGGTGACTTGAATTTGGCCGGCACAGGCAGTGATATTATTATGACCAGTGCTGACAGTGATATTACTTTGACAGGCGATATTTCGGCGGGTGGTGATATTACTTATAACGGAAAATTAATTATGACCGGTGGACTCCCGGCGATGGAAGGCGGGGTTGCTACGGAATGCAATGTTGCGCCGACCTACTATGCCGAAGGGACTATATTTGTCTGCTATTGGTGCCCCAGTCTGACAACTCAGCGTATTCATGCGGTAATGGCGAGATTAAACGGGAAATGGGTTAATATCGGATATGCAAAGGGGGCGCTTTGTGGTATTGATCCTTACAATCCTGAACTTCCTAATTGGCAACCATAGGGGAAGATTTGATGAAAAAGGCACTTAGACAGTTAAATAAAACAGCAATCATAGGTATTTTTGTTGTATTGGCTAGTTCTTTTGTGGCGATTAGTATAAATATGGTAATTGCCGCGACATGGCAGGATCCAACGGCCGTTGCTCCTAACTTAGGCGATCTAGAGCCGCCCATAAATACTTCACTGTCAGAACAGGAAAAAACAGGTGGACTATATGTGGCGACTCAAGAAGGTGGACTGCGTGTGGCCTCCGGTGTTGCCGGTGGCGAGAAATTTTATGTATTGGGTAGTTCTTATTTATCGGGTGATACCGGCATAAGCGCGGATTTGAATCTAAGTGGTAGTTTATATTCAAATTCAGCTGTTGCAGGAAGTGCAACAGCTGGCACTGATTTAAATATTCATAATGGCCTGTTCAGAGTTGACGGCGCAAACGGTCGCGTACTGATTAATAGTTCGGTCGCTAACGGTTCAGTGACCGTTAAAACGGAAAATGAACCGGGAATAGATGTTGAAAATGATTCTGTAGCTCTTGCCACTATTCAGGGAATAAATGGTGCATCGGGGGGAACCGGTATATATGGATCCGGTTACCGTTACGGAATATCTGCCGGAAGTCTGACTGAGTACGCGGTATTAGCTGACGCAAAAAGAGATGAGTGGATAGGAATTGAGGGCGGTTTATATGCAAGAGGAAGGAATAATGCTTATGGGCTGGTGGGCAGGGGGCTTTATGGTGTTACTGGTTTTGACAACACAGAGGATTTATTTGATCCGCATTTTGACGCATCCGGTACAACACGAGCAGGATTGTTTGAGGGTTCAGTAGATATTATTCCCAGTACAGGGGGTAATAGTGATTTCGTGGTTGATGATAGTACACTGGTTGTTCGGTCACTAACAAATAAAGTGGGCATTAATACAGCTAGCCCAAAAACAAGGTTACATGTGATTGGTTCGGATAATACATCATCAATCTATGGTTTGGCGGGTGGTAATAATTCAGGTGTTGATTATGGTACACAGACAGAGGCGGCAACAGCAATATATGGTGAAAGTGGAACCGTAACTTATTCTGGTGCCGGTACCGGATGGAACTTTGGCGTTTTTGGTAAAGCAGGAGATCCGGGCAACGGTCAGTCGGTTGGAATAATGGGAGTTGGAAATGAGATTGGCGGTAATACGTACGCAGGGTGGTTTGATGGTTTTGTACAAATGAACGGAGGTCTATCTGTGACGTCTAAACTAAAAGCCTATAACACACTAACCGCAGATTCAGATATAAATGGTTTTAGCAATTTGAACCTTGCCGGTACGGACAGTGATATTAATCTAACCGGAACGGATGGTGATATTTGGCTCAGGGATGATATCTCCGTAGGTGGGGGAGTTGAATATATAGGAAAAATGTATATGGATGGGGGGCTTCCGTATTTAAGTACTGATTCAAGCGGCTGCAATGTTGCACCGACATACTATGCCGAAGGAACCATGTTTACCTGTTCATGGTGCGCTAGTGACACGACGCGTTATACGGCAATAATGGTTCGCATGAATTATCGCTGGGTAAATATCGGATATGATGTAACCACTGTGACTTGTTTAGAACCACCGCCACCTCCTACTGGGGGAGGGCACATATGGCCTTCAGATCCTGGGGAAGGTGAGTTTATTCCTTAATTAAACGCTTCAAAAAAAATTATACATAACAATGAAAAAAATGTTTCACAAATTTAACAGAACAGCAATTGTTAGTCTAAGTGTTGTAGCTATTAGTATAATTGTTGGTCTGGGTGTAAACATCGTTCTGGCAGCCTGGACTGCTCCCTCTAGTACTCCGCCGGCAGGGGACATTGCTGCGCCGATCAATATCTCTGATGCTGATCAATACAAGTTGGGTGGTCTTCGATTAGGCAGTGCCGCTTCGCCGGGAGCATACCAACTGTATGTTGAAGGAGATACTTTTTCTCAAGGTAATATTGTGCCTGATACTGCCGGCAATTATTCACTTGGAAAAGGTACGTATGATTCATGGTCAAATTCAACATGGAATCAGCTATGGCTCAAGTCAGATGTAGGATCCACCTTTATTAATGGAATCCATTTTGACAATCCAGTGAATAATGTGGGAATAACATTTGATCGTATTAGCCACACTTTCAATTTCATCAAAGGTGAAGCGGGAGCATCGACTATAGTGGGCTCAATCAGCCATTTGGGTGATTTTTGGGCAAAGAACAAAATAACAGGAGTGGGCGGGATGGATATTGATACGAATACTTTGACTGTTGATGCGACAAATAACAGGGTGGGCATCGGTACGGCAACCCCAACCTATGCTTTGGATGTTGATAACGGGGATGCCAGTATTGCGAGAGGCAGAATGATTATCGGATCTGACACAATTCCTGACGCTAACGCCACGCTCTATGTCGGCACGTCTGCAGCTCCCGTGACAACGATTCGCGCAATTGAGGCTTATAGTAATGGCGCTGAATCAACTATTTATGGAGTTAACTCAGGTAGTTCGTGGCGGGCTGGTGTAGAAGGTGACGGATTAGCTGGTACATATGGAGTGAGGGGTGTGACAAGCAGTAGTAGTAGAGCCGGAACTGCCGGGTTCAATACTGGCTATAGCATTAATAGTACGGATTACTTTGCACCGGGATTGAAGGGTAAGAGTGCGGTTATATTTGGTACAAGTATTTTTAATCATGTTCAATCAGCTGGCGTGTTGGGTGAGAGCGGGGACACAAATCTGTCCCGTGGCTATGTTAGTACTTATGGTGTTTATGCGAAAGCGGGAACAGCAAGCGCAGATTCTCCAATTGAACATATTAATACTTATGGTCTTTATGCCACTGAAGGAGCGGAAATAAACGGCGGGGTCAGTTATGCGGGCTATTTTTCCGGTGATGTGCATGTGACTGGAGATTTGACTACAACTTTCGGATCAAATGTGGGAATCGGAACAACCAGTTTGACTGATGCATTGCGGGTAAGAGGAAGTCTTAGGGTAGACAACGAAGATGCCAACCCCGCTTATTTACAAATAGATTCAATAACTACAGCGCCTGTCGCCAGCGATTGTGATATTGCGGATGAAGTAGGCAGGATGGTTTTGGATGCAACAGGTAATAAATTATATGTATGTGACGATACAGGATGGAAATCAGTATCAATATAGCCTCGTCTGTTTAAGGGGTTAATAAGTTATGCAAAAACACAAAAAAAAATTAATAATCTTAAGTTCTGTTGTAATTTTTTCAGTATTTGTTTTTCTGGCGATCTTTAACATAAATAAAGTCATTGCCGCGCAACCGGCCTGGGACGAAACTAATGTTTCCGGATGGAGTTGGTCAGGCATTGGAACAGAGAATATTGACACTCCCGAATATACCCACATTGGGTGGTTTAGTAATAACTGTTATAACTATTTTACGACAGATATGGAAAGCCGGTGCGGAACGCGTTATGGAGTGATGGTTGATCCGGTATCCGGCGATCTCTCGGGGTATAGCTGGAACGGGATGCTGGATGATTCCGGCGCGGTTACTGGTGTGGGTTGGTTGGATTTTGCTCCGCAACCATTTCCCGGCCAGCCGTATTATTCCGCGAAGGTTGAGCCGGTCGGATCTCCTTATGCCGGACAGGTTTCCGGCTGGGCACGGATAAAATCGGTCAAGGAAGCGGGAGAATATTTGGGATATGAAGATTGGGGCTGGATTCTACTGGGTCCGGAGCCGAGTACCAACCGCCAGTTTGGTGTAAGTATTGATTTTGATACCAATCTGGTGTCGGGCTACGCCTGGTCAGGTGGACATCTGGCAAATGATCAGTTACCGTCAAGCACTTATGAAAATGTTACTACTGGTCTGGGATGGATTTCGTTTGATAGTACCGATACTACTGTTAATCTGGTTGGTAATGAATTAGAAGGATACGCTTGGATAGGCAATACTGATAAACTGGATGCTTTATATGATACTAATATCGGCTGGATCGCCTTAAATTGTAACACCGCGGGAGCCGGTGGGAGTAATATCTGTGTGACATCTGATTTTAAAGTAACTGTCGATTCTGCTTCTGGTGATGTTTCCGGTTATGCCTGGATTGGCGAATCTGCTGATGGCAATCCGATTGGATGGATAGATTTCGACCCTAATCCATATCCGACCGGTCCGAACTATTCGGCAAAAGTATTTTTAGACAGTGCGACTGCCGCCGCTGATTCAAACGGTAATTATCAATTGGGTGATGTTGTGGGTTGGGCGCGTTTAATTTCATTACAAAAAGAGGGGGCAAAAGGGCATTTTGAAAACTGGGGATGGGTGAAAATGCACGCTACCTATGATGATACGGAAGATTACGGGGTATCAATAAGCATCGATACGGGGGAATTTGACGGCGAAGGTTGGTCGGGCGGGGGGACAGAATGTATCGGAATATCGTGCTATAATGAGTCTGTGGGTTTAGGATGGATATCCTTCAGTGATTATGTTGGTATAAGCCAATTACCGCCAACCTACGTGGCACCATTTTTGCAGACGGTTCAGGGGGATATCTATTCCAAAGAAGGGGTTGGTGCAAGTGACATATTTAACCTCCCGACAAGCCCTCTAACCGCCGAACCTTTCTATAATTCGACCTTTTTAATCCAGACAGCTGGCACGATTCAGCGTTACACCAGTGAAAGCGGTTCAGATTATTTACGACCGGGATATGATCCGCTAGTGCCACCACTAGCCACTAATAAGTATACGAATGTCATGGGTAAACTGGATTTGGACGGAATTACAAGCCGTGTGGAAGTATTACCGGGTGATTTCAGGAACAAATTCGGTAATGTTGTTGAGGTGTATCCCGGAGATGTTCTAGGTCAGAATTTGTGGTTAAGCGGGATATCTCAGCTACAAGGAAAGGTATATCATATCCAGGGTGATCTTACCGTAGATCTTGCGACGGAAATCCAAAGCGGATTGGAAGTACAGAATGAAACCGCATCAGGCACGGTAGTAGTTGATGGGGATATGTATATTGAACAGAATATTACTTACCAGCCGACCGACGCTGCGGACACAGAACTAAAAGATATTCCTTCGGTGGTATGGATTGTTAAAGGTAGCGTACATATTAATTCGAACGTTTCTAAGGTAGCAGGGAATTTCGTAGTAGTTGGAGAGGCTGTAAGCGGATCTTTAGTCGTCGGAACAGGAGAATTCTATACCGGCACCGGGGATGAGAATCTGGTGATCAGCGGGTTAGTGATAGCGCACGAGCTGTTTCTAGAAAGATCAGGCATCGGTACTGTAGAAGACATTCAAGCGGCAGAGCGTATTTTCTATGATGGTAGAATCATGATTAACACGCCTCCCGGAGTCGGAGACTTTGCCGAAGCGTTGCCGGTCGTGCGGGAAGTGGCACCTATAGAAATCACCCCTTAAACAAAATCAAAAAATACAGTAAAATATAAAAACAAATCTATGGCATTATTCAGCTCAAAAAAAAGTTTTATCGGAATTGATTTGGGAACATCCAGTATCAAGGTTGTTGAATTAGAAAACGAAAAAGGAAGGCCGAAATTGATAACCTACGGTTTTGCCGAACAGTCGACAGATGTCATCAAAAGTGATTCTCAGGAAGCTCAAAAAGAGATTGTGACAGCTTTGAAAGCGATTATTTCCCAGGCAAAAGTAACTACTATGAAAGCAGTCGCGGCGTTACCTAGCTTTGCGGTATTCAGTTCAATTATCAGTCTGCCAGCTATGTCAAAGAAAGATTTAGTTGCCGCGGTTCGCTGGGAGGCAAAGAAATTTGTTCCCATGCCACTGGAAGAGATGATTCTGGATTGGAAGGTACTGAACTCTGATAAAAAGGAAGATAAGGAAAACAAGGATAATACAGCAAAAGATATAAAAATTAATACTATCCAACCGGCTAGCGGATCAAAAAATATCAGAATACTGCTGACTGCCGCACCGAAAACACTGGTAAAGAGGTATGTTGATATATTTAAGCAGGCGAATCTTCAACTAGTAAGTTTGGAGACTGAATCGTTTGCCCTGGAACGCTCTTTGATTGGCAACGACCGGTCGGCTACCATGATTGTTGATATCGGGGCTATTGCCTGTGATATCAGCGTGATTGTTGATGGTATTCCGATACTGAACCGCAGTGTTGATATCGGCGGCAATACAATTACCAAGGCCATAGCAAATAGCCTTAACGTAAATCTGGATCGTGCCGAGCAGTTTAAAAGAGATTTTGGCATATCAGCAGCGGGTGACTCTTCGCAGGGTCAGATACCAAGGACGATTGAATTCATCGTGAGTTCAATTATCAATGAGATTAAATTTGTTCTTAATCTATATCAGAATCAGGGTGAACGGGCGATTGAAAAAGTGGTACTGGCGGGCGGATCATCATTTTTGCCTAATCTTACTGCATATCTTGAAAAAGCCCTAAATATTAAAGTATTTATTGGGGATCCTTGGGCAAGGGTTATCTATCCCGTTGATTTGAAACCGGTATTGCAGGAACTTGGTCCGAGGTTTGCAGTATCCATAGGTCTTGCCATGAGGGAAATAATTTAACTTACACATATGGCTGATATTAATCTGCTGAGAGACAAAGATTCAATACAGGAAAAGTCCAGAAAAAAGGCTGGTGGTGTTGGTATTGAATTGACACGGCCAAAAAAAGAAAAAGATGATACCGCAAAACAGATTAAGAGAGGTGGTCTGTCTGAGTTTTTTGGAAAGATTTTTAAACGAACGAAGAAGGAACGTATTTTGTCTCAGAAAGTAGTAAAAAAAGACGAAAAATTAGTCATGGTTAGTCATGACAAGATTAAAGAATCAAAAAATGGGAAAGTAGAAGATATTTTTGAAGTTAATAAGCCACAGGAAAACATCCCAGCTAAAAAAATAGTAAACAGTGATTCAAGGTCGTCAATTATCGAAAAGCGTGAATCTAAGATACCGGATCTGGATGTAAACCAGATACAACCTAAATTTGCGAGACAAGAAGATGCAGAAAAAAAGCCAAGAAAGAAATTCTTTACCTGGTCTACTTCTGATAATGGTTCGAACATGAAGAAAGATGTGAAAATCAAACATTCAGGTCTAAAAGCTGATATTGATAAGAAATCTTCCAAGATAGTACCATTGGAGGAGAAAATACAGTCTCTTGATGTAAACCTGATTCCTGATGATATTTTGGGAAATCTTGAACCGAAGGCAAAATTGAAACAATTGGGCATAGCTGTGGGAATTATCGCCGTAATAGTTGGATTAGCATATGGATATATGATGTATCGGGAGTCCAAAATTGAAGGTGATATTCAAGAACTAGTCGTGGCAATCAACGGCATAGATCAGGAAATAGCTGGCCTAGGCAATGTCAAAGAGGACGCGCAAACATTGAAAAAACAAATGGATTCCGTATCAAAAGTGCTGGACAGTCATATTTATTGGTCTCAGTTTTTGGCATATCTTGAAAGATATACTCTACCCAATGTTTATTATAAAAATCTTGCCGCGACTACCGAAGGTAAGATAACCTTGTCCGCAACGGCTATCGATCTAGCGACTCTAGCGGACCAGTACTTAGTATTTCAAAACGCATCTGACTTTATTAGTGATGTCACAATCGAAAGCGCGGTATCCGCGATTACCGAGGAGGAAGGCGCTGGCAGTCAGAACGCGGTTGATTTCAATGTTTCTTTGGAAATAAACCCAGATATTTTCTTTCTTAAGGAAGAACAACCAATATGAGTTATTCACTAAAAAATACAATTCTAGGGTTTGTTATTAAATACTTCAAATATATTTTTGTGGCACTTGTTGTAATTCTGATATTTGTAAGCACCTATTTCATACTGTTACCGAAATATCGACAAATCAGCGGAAAGGGATACCTTGATTATGAACAGAAGAAGCAGACACTCGAAGCGAAAAAAGCTGAGTTGTCGGAATTAATAAAATTAAAAGAGAATCTTGCACAAATCTCATCCGTTGAGAAAGAACGTTTGGCGAAAATATTGCCTACTATGAAGGAGATCCCGGACATTTTTCTACAAATGGAAAGACTCGCTGTAGAGAGCGGTTTAAAGGTGAGCCGGATTAGCATTAAAGATGCCGGAGCAAAACAGAATGTGTCCGTTTCAGAGACAAACGGTAAAACCGCCACCAATCAGTTGAGTGGTATCCAGACGATAACGGTTTCACTGTCCGTAGTAGGAGACTCTTCCTATGAATCACTAAAAATACTCCTGGACAACATAGAGGATAATATGCGTATTATTGATCTTGATTCCCTGTCATTTATCCCCTCAGCCGAGATGTCAGAAGGAGTATTTTCCCTCAATCTCAATACCTATTATCTGGAATAATCATATTTATCTATGCTAGTTCAAAAAAAATCACAGAAAAGAAATCTATTACTCGGAGGAACCCTGGTCGTTTTGATCGGTGTAACTGCTTTTGTTTTATTGAAAGGTTCGGGTAACTCGGGCGATGACTTGACTAATTTGGGATTAAACAATCAGGGTGTTGTGATACAACCGGTGGTTGTTGATATTGATAGCGCTTTCTTTGGTAAAAAAGTAATCATCGGATTAAAAGATCGGAGCGGACAAAGCTATACGGACCAGTCTTCCAGTACCCCGACAAATTACCAAGTTACACCAGCCCCGAAGGGAGCATATATTTTGAATCCGCAGGTCGGGGAAAAACTGGTAATGTATTGGGATTTTGACGAACGCTACACTGCGGTCAAAATATATAGGACAGAAACGCAAAGTGAAAAAGGGGAGTTGATTGCCGAGGTTTCTGACAAGAACTATTATCAGGATATCGGCATTACAAACGGGGTATACTATTATTATACGCTTATCGCAGTCGGAGCAAACGGTCAGGAGTCCGATGAATCAATAAAGTTAACCGGCACTCCTAATGATATTTTCCCACCCCAAAAACCAACGGGGGTAGCGGTAATTAATTCTGATGATGGAAAACAGGTAAAGATCTCTTGGGTTGCTCCGCAAGAAAAGGATTTTGCCTACGTAAAAATTTATCGCTCACAAATTGAAGGTGAGTTAGGACTGCCAATTTTAGAAAAACCGGTTGAAGATAATTTTTATATTGATGAAAGTGTTCTGGAAGATATTGAATATTATTATACTATTACGTCGGTAGATACTTCCGGTAATGAATCTGAGAAGTCCATATTGCCGGTCGGTGGTAATAAGAACCCATTTAATCCTTCATTCTAATAAACAAAGTATTAATGCCAATTTCTGATACAAATCAAAACCTTGATCCCTTAGTCGTGGCCTTACTTGAGGGCAGATATGTCAGTCAGACACAATATGCGGATATTCAAAAAAAGAGCAGAATTTCCGGAATCTCCGAGATTGATATTATTGCTGAGGAAAATATAGTTCCCGATGAGGAATTTGCCAAGGTAAAAAGCCGGGTGTACGGCGTGCCTTTTATGGATTTATTCGGTAAAATGATCCGTTCGGAAATTCTAAATATTATTTCGCACGAATTGGCGCAGAATTATCAGATGGTGGCTTTTGATAAACAGGGTAATGAAGTCAGTATTGCTATGCTTCAGCCGAACGATTTTAAAGCACTGGAAGCAACGGAGTTTCTTGCCCGAAAAAATCAATATAAAATTAAATACTATGTTACTTCCCGCGGAGCCTTAAACCATGTCATTAAACAGTACGCGACTTTATCCGAAGAAGTAGAGCAGGCATTGCAGGGAACGGAAGCGGAGGCAAGAGCCGCTGAAGAAGGGATAGATCTTGAAGAAAAAGGGCTGGAAGAAGTAATCAAAAAAGCGCCAGTTTCCAAAATGGTGTCGGTTATTTTACGGCATGCCGTCGAAGGCAGGGCTTCGGATGTACATATCGAGCCGGTAGGAAACGAAACCAGAGTACGCTATCGAATCGACGGTGTATTGCACACATCCTTGATTTTACCGAAACATGTCCATCCTTCCGTGGTTGCCCGCATTAAAGTACTTTCAAATTTAAAAATAGATGAAACAAGAATACCTCAGGACGGTCGTTTCCGGATGAATATTGACGGTAAAGATATTGATTATCGTGTTTCAACATTACCCCTGATCAACTACGAAAAAGTAGTGATGCGTATTTTAGATACTACCGAAGGCAGTAAGAGACTTGAAGATTTGGGTTTTGACGGAAGAAATGTGGAAGTAATGAGGGAAAATATTAAAAAAAGCCACGGTATGTTCTTGGTAACCGGCCCGACTGGTTCCGGTAAGTCAACAACTCTTTATTCTATTCTGACAGTCATGAACCAGGAGGGTGTGAATATTGTAACATTGGAAGATCCGGTAGAGTATTACCTGGCCGGAATTAACCAATCACAAATAAATGCCGAGGTTGGATTAACATTCGCCCGCGGTTTAAGGGCTATATTACGTCAAGATCCGGATGTTATCATGGTTGGAGAAATTCGTGACAACGAAACGGCGGAACTTGCCGTTCACGCCAGTCTGACCGGGCACATTGTGCTTTCAACACTCCACACTAACGATGCATTTGGTGCGGTACCACGGTTGATTGATATGAAAATCGAACCGTTTCTGGTTTCATCATCAACTAATGTTATCATCGCACAAAGGCTTGTTCGTAAGATTTGCAAATATTGCCCGATGGAAACAACTGTTCCGGAGGAATTAGAGAACGAAATCTGGACTGAATTAGAGAAAATTCCCAAAGCTGCCATTCCTAAGGATCTAACTATCAGTCGCCCGCTAAGATTTTATAAAGGAAAAGGATGCGCCCGTTGTGAACATACCGGTTACAAAGGACGGGTGGCAATCTCTGAAGTATTGGAGATAAATGACGCACTGGAAAAAATAATTATGGCGGGTAGCGATACAGATGCGATTAAAGCTGAATTCAAGAAGCAGGGGATGATATCCATCAAAGAGGATGGAATCATCAAAGCACTCCAAGGCAGAACCACCATTCAGGAAGTTTGGAATGTTACCAGAGAATAAATTAACATTTTGAAATTAGAATTAATAATTAGGAAATAATATGCAAACAACAGTAAATGAATCAAACAAAAAAAAGATAGTTTTAGTGGAGGACGATTCTTTCCTGGCGGGTATGTACGTGTCTAAACTAAATATGGAAGATTTTGAAGTCAAACTTGCAGAAAACGGAGAGGACGGATTAAAAACCGCTACTGAAGAAATGCCGGACCTGATCCTTCTGGATATTCTATTGCCCAGAATGGACGGTTTTGAAGTTTTGAAAAAATTGAAAAAGAATCCGGAAACAATGAAGATTCCCGTGATTTTACTAACAAATTTGGGTCAAAAAAAGGATGTGGACCGCGGTTTGGCTTTGGGTGCGGAGGACTATCTTATTAAGGCGCATTTTATGCCTAATGAGGTTATTGCTAAAATAAAGAAAATTCTTAATAAATAAAATTCTTGCAACAACCAGAATCCACTCTCAGAACAAACGAACAGATAGAAATCAACAGAATTTTGACATCAGTAGCGGAATACAACGCTTCTGACCTTCATTTGTCTGTCGGCAATGTTCCAACTGTCCGAATCGACGGTGAGCTTACTCCTTTGCGCGAGGAACAGGTTATCACACCGGAATTTCTGGAGAAGCTCACGCTCTTTTTATTGGACGAAAGGCAAAAGCAAGAGCTGGAAAAAGAAAGAGAAATAATTTTTTCCTACAATTTTCAAAACCGCATCCGTTTTAAAGTTAATCTTTTTTACCAGGAAGGATACTTATCCGCATCACTGCGTCTGATTAATTCGAATATTAAAACGTTGCTTGAACTCGGTCTCCCCCGGGCTGTGGATCAGGTTACTAAGCTGAATAAAGGGCTGGTTATAGTTTGCGGTCCATTCGGTTCCGGACGTACATCTACTTTGGCGGCTATTCTGAATGAAATCAATAACACCAGGGACGAGCATATATTGACGATTGAGAAGCCGATTGAATACATATTTATGGACAACCGGTGTATTGTTGAACAGCGGGAAGTAGGCAGGGATACGCATTCGTTTGAAAGGGCTTTGCAGTCCGCTTTTCAGGAGGATGTTGATGTAATCATGGTCAGCGATTTGAAAAACAAGACCGTGATTAAAAACGCATTTGATCTCGCGGAAGGAGGCCGGCTGGTGTTTGGAGGTATGGATACCGATTCGGCGGTAAAAACAATTGAAAAACTGATCAACAGTTTTGATGCGCAGGAGCAGCACCAGGCGAGAGTTCAGCTTTCAGAGGCATTATCCGGAATTATCGTACAGAGATTACTGCCGAGAGTGGGTGGCGGGCGGATATTGGTTGCTGAATTACTGATCCCAACACCGCCGATCCGGGCAATTATCAGAGAAGGAAATTTGCTCCAACTGAGCAACGTAATGCAGACATCCCGGGAAGATGGTATGATATCTTTAGACCGTTCGTTGGCGGAGTTAGTCAAAACAGGAGAGGTATTATTGGATAGTGCGATGCAATACGCGGTTGATAAAAATAATTTACAAATGTTTGCCCAAAGGTAATCAAAAATAATATGGCGGTATACGATTATAAAGCGAAAGATTTAGACGGAAACTCGGTCACGGGAGCTGTTGAAGCCTCGTCCGAGGTTGTAGCTGTCGATATGTTGAAAGATAAGGAGCTGATCGTACTCTCTTTAAGTGAGCGCAGAAAACGCACACTGTTTCAGTCCAGCTTGGGTTTCTTTAATAAAGTTCCCAGAAAAGAAGTGGTGATTTTTGCCAGACAGTTGGCGGTTATGATTTCTGCTACCGTGCCGATTGTGAAAGCCTTGAATATTCTTACCAAGCAGACAGATAATATTACTTTCAAAATTATTGTTTCCGAGATTGCTGATGAAGTAGACGGCGGCGCAAGACTTTCCGATACTCTAGGGCGTTACCCCCAGGTGTTTGATGATTTCTTTGTGTTTATGATCAAGTCAGGAGAAACAACCGGAAAACTGGATGATACACTGAACTATCTGGCGGATCAAAAAGAGAAGGATTATGACCTTACCTCCAAGATTAAGGGGGCGATGATCTATCCAATATTCATTTTAGGCGCTCTGGTAGTTGTCGGTATTGTTATGATGATCTTTGTCATTCCGCAGTTAACCGCGGTGCTGGAAGAAGCAGGCGCGGAATTGCCATGGGCGACCAGAATGCTTATAGCGACCAGCGATTATCTAAAAAATTATTGGTGGTCATTGGTTATTTTCGTAGTTGGCGGAATATTAGCATATCGCACGATATATGGGACTCAAAAGGGTAGAAAAATTATTGACAAAGTAAAACTGAATATTCCGGTGTTTGGCAATATTTACAAAAAAATATATTTGACCAGATTCGCCCGCAGTTTTTCCAATCTGATAACAAGCGGAATACCTCTGTCTAGAGCGCTCGGAATTGTTGCTGACGTAATTGGTAATAATACGTATAAGGAAATTACTCTTGAAACAATCAAAGAGGTGGAGGACGGTAATTCGGTATCAACGGTATTTATGAAGCATAAAGAGGTGCCAATTATGTTGTCTCAGATGATGAATGTTGGTGAACAGACTGGAAAACTGGACAAAATCTTGGCTAAGCTCGCTGATTTTTATGCCAAGGAGGTGGAGAATCTGGTTGCTAACCTGGTCAGTCTGATTGAGCCTATGATTATTGTGTTGTTGGGTGGCGCGGTTGCAGTATTAGTTGTTTCGATTCTATTGCCGTTATATAGTTTATCAACAGCAATATAAGGCTGTTGATATGTTCTCTATTTACGAATCATAAATTTTCTGCTATAATAAACAAGTTGATGTTTTGCTGGGATATGAAATTGACAAAATGATAAAAGTGTATTATTATAAAGTTATCTAACTCAAATTTAGAAACAAAAAAGAAAGGAAGGGAGGTGAACAAATGAGAAACAAGAAAGGTTTTACATTAATTGAGTTATTGGTTGTTATCGCAATTATCGGTCTTTTGGCCACAATCGCGGTAGTA
>JBAYGC010000022.1:0-19497 GCA_041666845.1 Patescibacteria group bacterium
GACAACGTATTCTACGAATGTCTGGTCTTGGTGAGCTTCAGCCATTTTCTTATCGTTACTGATTAGAAGTAATAAGGTGCATTCCCTCCCTGCCGACCTTTTTCTAGTACATCCATACTTAGAATTGGGAATTCCTAGATGCAGAGATATGTAGTATTCAATATATAGAAAAGGGGGTTGATTGTCAAACCCCACCTGGTAACCCTAAAGCATTGGTATATTTTTTCAGTTTTTGAGCTCTTTTGGAATCACTCGCCAAATCATATCCAAAACATTTGCTCAGATACTCTGTAACTGGCATTGAAGCTATTTCAGTGGGATCTTTTAATTCTCCAGTTGCAGCCAAATATATTTTTTGATATACCGCTCTATAATCACCAAAGCTAACTCCGACCCCGCAAAAATGTGCCATGTTTTGACGATTAACAAGCTTGCCGGGATTATTTGCTGAGAACTGTTCGGCACCGCGTATCCCAAGATCAATTTGATATAGAATTTCATGTAACATTGTTTGTTTCATTTCAGGAGTTACACTTGCCACAACTTGTTCCACAGTTTGTTGTTGGTATAGAGGACCGAATATTCCTTCTTTTCCTAATTCTGCTTGTTCACCTGATATTGATACTGGCTCTGTTTCAGCCGACTGATCTGAGATTGCCGTTGGTACTACATTAACTTTTCCCGAATCATTGCCCAAATCAGAAATCGGAGTTACTTGTTCAAGTTGTTCCGCTCCACCGCGACTAACCTTAACACCTGACTCTTTCTCATATGCTCCTACCACGCTTTCCGGGACCATATAGAATACCTGACGGCCATTTTCTTCTATTTGACCAACCTTAAACAGTCTTTCTCCTCTTGGCAACACCGGATGCCTTCCTCCTTGCATATTATTAAAATACACTTTCTCAATTTTCTTCATAGTTTCGTCGTCAAGTTTACTTCCGTATTCTTTATCAACCCTTGTTCTTGAATGATCCTGAAAAAACAATACTCTTATTTCAAAAGGTTTATTTCTTTCATTGAATTCTGCATCTGATATGCCTTTTGGTCTTGGTGCCATCCCTGAATAGCTTGATGTAGTGTCATACTCTCCATTTGGACCAATCTCCCAATCATATTGTTCCTGACTGACAGCCGAAAGAGATCTTGTAAGATCTATAGTATCCGAAGAAAAAGGATTTATTTCTCCCCATCTAATTAAATTTGTTCCGTGCTTTAATACAGTCCACCCGCGGGGGATAATTGGCTCAAATGTTTTTTCCTTTTCTGTGGATTTATTGTCTTTCGCTGATTCATTTCGTCTGGAATCTATTGGCAATTTTTCTTTGAAATAGTCCTCCATTTTTAACAAAATATCAACAGCTTGTACGCCTTTTGCCATTTGTTCTTTAGTTTCGTCAGAAATTTCACTATCTACATCAAGTTCTTCATCAAACCATGCTTTTCTTTTTAAATAATCAACTATCATCCCTCTGGCTCTTTCTATTTTTTTTGCTGTCTCCTCTCGGTTGGTACGATATAATTCTTCTTCATTTGGTAAGAGAACTGCGAAATCAAAAGGGGTATCTGCAATTAATCTTCTGACTGTATTGAAATGTATTCCCCATGCTTCAGGTCTAAATGGCTTTCTATCAGGGAAAAGTTTATCCATACTGCTACTAAACATACCGCGCAGATTTTCAGCTTCTTTTTGCTCTGCCTCCGGATTATTAAACTCATGCGCTGGATAACTTGCACTATTTTCACTTGACCCCATACGACCAAGTATATTTGATAGTGCCGGTGCGGCATCGGCAAGTGTTACCCTTTTTGCCATTCTCGGATTAGCCAGTCTTTCCAGAGTGCTACTCATACTTCGCATCCGACCCGCATTAACGACATCAGATTCAATATTCTCACTTAGAGTGTCTCGAAATTCGCTAAAATGCCTCATAACATCTCCGGCATACTGCATATCAATTCTTTCTGGTGTAACCGGTTTTCCGCCAGCAATCTGACTTCTTACTTCATTCAGCCTTTGGTCAGTATCAATAGCTGACTGCTGAGCAGCCTCTTCAATCTCCGCTGCGCTCGCAACAGGTGGCTCGGGAGTTGGTGGCACGGTGACATCCGGTTCTTTATCTTTATCTCCTTCGCGATGATTTAGTATATCTTCTATGTCCATTGTATTTGAGACAATGATTAACTTAATATATAACAAACAATCCTATTATAATATTACCTCTTTGTCAATCAAAAAACCACCCCGGTAAAAGGATGGTTTTTAGTAAATTTCTATTTAGCTTCTTCCGGTTTTGGTTCTTCTTTAACCTCTTCCTTCTTCTCTTCGACCGGAGCTTCTACTTTAACTTCTTCCGCCTTCGGTTCTTCTTTTACTGCTTCTGGTTTAGTCTCTTCCTTTTTTTCTGCTTTTGGCGCTTCCGGTTTTACTTCTGCCGGCTTGGCTTCACCTTCCTTTTTCTCTGCTTCTTCATCTTTCTTTTTTGCCGGACGGCCTTTGGGGATTTTCTTTCCTTCAATCACACCTTTGCTGATCAAAATATTGTGTAATGTCGCAGATACTTCAGCACCTTGAGACATCCAGTATTTAATTCGCTCTACTTCCAGTTTTAGTCCTTTTTCAGAATTATCGTGCGGATCGTAAAACCCAACCTTTTCTAAAAAGTTTGATGATACTGCTTTAGATTTTTCCTGAACCACGATGCGATATTGTGGTCTGTTCTTTTTTCCAACTCGAGTTAAACGTATTGCTAACATGACTGATTTATTTATATGTGATTAAATATGCAGCTACACTATCATTCTGAGCATTCCGAATGATTTGTGAACGGTAAAATGATACTAACGAATTATTGATTTTATGTCAATATAAGCTTGTTATTTGGCAATATTGCCCTGCTCATCAACATCTTCCATTCTGACACTGAGCAGTCTGGAAACGCCGTCATCGCCCATCGTAACACCATACATCAATACCGCATGATGCATGGTCGCACGGTTATGGGTAATTGCCACGAACTGTGTTTTATGGGAGAGGTCATTCAAAATCTGTGAAAAACGTATGGAATTTGACTCGTCCAGTGCCGCATCCACCTCATCTAAAACACAAAATGGGGGCGGGTTATTGGCAATTATGGCGCAAATCAGGGCGATGGAAGCCATGGCTTTTTCACCGCCGGAGAGCATATTCAGATCGGAAAGCTTCTTGCCCGGCGGGCAGGCGACAATATCTATGCCGGTCACAATCCTTTCGCGTTTGACAGTTTTTGGCATTACATCATCGTCATCTTCTTCCTCCTCATTTTCTGCTTCACCGTTTGCGCCTTCTTCTTTCGGTGCCATTATCTCTTCTTTATGCAGTTCTAATGAAGCTTTACCGCCGTTGAAAAGTGATTTGAAATATTTCGTAAACTGCTGATTAATCTTTTCAAAAGCGCCCTTAAACTGCTTCTTAATCTTTTCATCCAACTCATCGATAATCTTTTCGAGAGAAATACTTGCTTCTTTCAGATCGCTTATTTGTGTGGTAAGAAATTCGTTTCTTTCAAAAGTACTTTTGTACTCTTCGTTGACCGTCGGATCAATCCCACCGATCATCTCCAGTTGATTTCTCAATCTGCGGATGTTTTCTATCCGCTCGGAATAAGAAATATCCTTATGTTCCGGGTGCAGTGTTGCTTTCAGATCAACCACTGCCTGTGCCTCTTCTATTTTCAGATTCTCCCGGATTTCATTTCCCAAATCTTCTTTCTTGGTTTCGATTCTGGCAATTTCCACATTATTGGCGTTCACACTGTTGGTGACATTGTTCAGTTCATTCTGTTTCACCTGCATCTCCTGCTGTTTCTTTACCAATTCGTCTTTCTTAACCTGTTCTTCCTTGTTGAAAGAATCCAACTTGGTTTGGATAACCGCTATTTTTTTATCAATTTCTTCAAGCTTCTTTCTCAGCGATATCTCTTCTTCCTGAATCAGCTTACGGGCGGAATCAGGATCACTGGATGCAGTCTGCGCCACTTTCAGTTCGGCGGAAATGGTATTCAGTTCTTTCTCAACTGTAAGGATCTCATCTTTTTTATGATTAATCTTACCCTCAGTCGATTGCAGTTGGATACTGCGCTGGTGAACTTCATTTACCAGATTATCTTTGGTTTTTAATAATGTCGACAGCTTCTTCTGCAGATCAGACAAGTCTTCGGTACGTTGACCCTTTTGGACTCCTTGTATTTGTTTCTGCAGATCTTCCAGTTGGCTGACTATTTCTCCGGCATCCTGCTTAAGCTTACCCATTCCTTCCATGCTATCAATTGCTTCCAGTTCCTGCCAAAGCTGTTTTTGTTTGGCATAAATTCTTTCGATTGTGTCTTGAATATAGGGAATATTTAATTCCGGTTTGTTTTGGAGCTGTGAAAAGCCTTCTTCCAGTTCTTTTTCCAGCTTACTGAATTCATTTACAATGTTTTGTTGCTGTGCCACTTGGTTAGCAAGCAGTACTTTTTCTTTTTTCAGCCGTTCTTCTGCTAACAATAAATCCTGCTGTAGAACTTCCTTACTCTGAGTAAGCTCTTCCTTCTTTTTTTCCAGCCAAGCCAAATCGCTCCTGCCGGCCTCAATGTGTTTCAAGGCGGATTTTCCTTTTAACACCGCCATCTCCTGGGCAATCCGGTTCTTTTCGGACTGGTACTGCTGATACTCCGACTGGTACTGCTGAAACAATTGACCGCGGGTATCTTCCTGGGCGATTCTATCAACTATTTTCTGAATTTCACTTTTTTCATTTTCCAGTTTGAAAAGTTGGGTATGCAGTTGGTCATTTTTTTCTTTCTGCACACGATATTGCTGTTCCAATTCACCCCAAAGAATGGAGTAATGTGTCTGTTGCAGAGCCGTCAGTTCTTTTTCAATTTCTTCACGGCGTTCCAACCTGTTTACCTGGCGGGTCAGAGAACGGAGACGCGGAACAATCTCCTGCAACAGCATTTCCGATTGTTGCAGATTTTCCTCGGTGCGGATCAGTTTATTTTCCGCCTGATCCCTTTTGATCTGATATTGTTTTACTCCAGCGGCTTCATCAAAAAAGTCTTTTCTCTCCTGCGGCGTGGAAGTCAGTACTGTTTCGATCATCCCCTGACCGATGACACTGTAACTTTTTTGCCCGAAATTGGCTTTAGCCAATAATAAAAGAATATCCTGCAGTCGGGATTTAGTATTATTAACAAAGTATTCCCCTTCACCGTCCTGATAGACCCTACGGGTAATGACCAATTCCGAATAGTCAATCGGTGCCCTTCCGTCTTTGTTATTGATGTACATGCTCACTTCGGCCATGCCCAGACGGGATTTTTTACCGGAGCCGGAGAAAATTACATCCTGCGACTTTTTACCTCGGAGCAATTTCAAACTCTGTTCTCCCAAAACCCAACGCACGGCATCGGCAATATTAGACTTGCCTGAACCGTTCGGACCGACTACTGCACTGATTCCTTTATTAAATTTTAGGGTTGTTTTATTCGCGAATGACTTGAAACCCTGAATATCTAGTCGCTCAAGATACATAAATTTTCATCTTTGATTAATAATATTCTATCAAGCTATGTATATAAATTCCGATAATCGACACTCCAATCGTTATTTTTACTATCGTACCTCCGACAAAACCGATTATAGAATAATCCTTGAATGCTATTTTGAATACCCCGTCACGGCCGGCATATACTTCCCCGATCACCGCGCCGATAAACGGGCCAATCAGAAGCGCCATTAACCAACCGAACATCGACCCGATCATTCCGCCAATTATCGCACCAATCAACCCCCACTTACTGGTATTATATCTGTGACCGCCCCAAAATCGTGACAGATATTCCAGCGCAAAAGAAGCAATCACCAACAAACTTACTAAAAATACATGATCATACCCTATCACTTGAAACTGAGTAATCCCCGCGTAAAGCGAAAAGGCGGTCCACATTAAAACCATTCCCGGAAAAAAAGGGAGAACCACTCCGCATAATCCAACAACCATTACAACCCCGCAGGCGATAACGATAAAGATTTGCGAATAGTCCATAATTACTCCCAGTTCTTAACCTTAAGTGCGTTTTCTGCCGCTGATAATTGAGCTGCCTGCTTGCTGGAACCTTCCCCTTCAGCAATCAGCTCTTTTTCAAACCAGACACCCATCACAAAATGCTTTTTATGGTCCGGGCCGCTTTCACTTGCTACTTTATACACCGGCGTAATGCCCAATTTCTCCTGACTCATCTCTTGCAACAAACTTTTTGAATCTCTGTATAATTGATTTTCTAAAATATTTTCCAGACGATTCAGGAAATTTTCTTCAATAAATTTACGTGTCACATCCAGTCCGCGGTCAAGATAAGTTGCTCCGATAATCGCTTCACAGGCGTTAGCCAGAATCGTTTGCCTGGCTTTGGGGGTTTTATCATTGGTTTCGCCTTTGCTCAAATACAAAAACTTTTCCACTCCCAAATCATTAGCAACAATTGCCAGTTGTTCGCTACGAACCAGGCTTGCCCGCCAATTCGTCAGTTCGCCTTCCGGCTCAGAATAGTTCTTGAACAGATACTCCGTCACCACTAATTCCAAAACAGCGTCCCCTAGGAATTCCAACCGCTCATTATTACCAATGCCAAAAGAAGGATGCTCATTTAAAAAAGAACGATGCACCAAAGCCTGTTGCAAAAGTTCTTTATTCTTGAATTCAACCCCAAGTTTTTTTTCTAATGCTGATAAATCTTTTTCCATCGCACATTTACTCTCTATCCTCTTACCCACTTGTCTTTACCGCTCAGCAGAATTATATGAGGGATAAAAACAGCTAGAAAGAGAAGGTGATTATTTGATTATTACTATTGAGGAATTTTCTTACCTTCGCCAGCCTCTTCCATCTTTTTGAAGATTGTCCCTAATACGCCGTTTACAAATTTACCGGAAGATTCTCCACCGAAAGTTTTTGCCAGTTCAATCGCTTCATTAATAGCAACCTTGGGTGGAATTTCCGGAGAAAATTTTAATTCGAAGATGCCAATCCGAAGCACATTGCGATCAACCACTGTAATCTGATCCAGTGGCCATTCTGGAGCATACTTCGTAATCAGCTGGTCAATTTCTGTCCGGTTTTCTACCACTCCCTTAACAATGCTCTCCGAAAAACCTTTATCGTCAAAATCTGGGGCAAACTCTTTCAGATTGTGTTCCAGCACTTTTACCACATCATCTTCCCGATCGTTGAAGTCCCATTCATAGAGACTCTGCATGGCAATGGTTCTGGCTAAATGTCTGTTAGACATGGCGGTTGTTAATTTATACGTAATTTGTAATCGGTAATTAGTAAATTGTAATTGAAGATAAACTTATTACGAATTACCCATTACTGTTTACAGAGTATTATTTAGCTTCTTTTTTTACTTCCTTGGATTCTTTCTTCTTTTCCGCCTGCTTTGCACCTTTCTTTGTTTTCAGCTTGGCCTTTTCTTTTTTAGTAAGTACATCAATCACTGCCCGGCCTCGGTATGTGCCGCATTTGGCGCAGACGTGATGCGGACGAACCGGACTTTTACATTTTGCACATGTTGAAAGCGTCCCCTTGCTCAAAGCCATATGACTGCGGCGGGTTTTTGTTTGCGAACTCGGTGTCTTTTTACCTGGTAATCCCATATTTTTTCCTTTTTTAATAACTAATAAAGTTTATCTTGATTTGCCAATAATGACAAGCAAAAGGTTACTATATAAACGTAACACTGGCAACCTTGTCGTCTTTTTCCTTGAAACGCATCAACCTCACCCCCTGTGTTGCCCTACCTAGAACGGAAACACTTTTTATCGGGAGTCTGATTACCTGTCCGTTGATCGATATAATAATCAGATCTTCGCCTTCCAGTTTGGCGTTCACTATAAATGAGGTAACCACTTTCCCGGTTTTCGGCGTAATCTTAGCCGTCTTGATTCCGGACCCGCCGCGGTTTTGCACTTTGTAGCTAGAAACGCTGGTTCGTTTGCCGAACCCATTTTCCATCACCACCAGCGCCTGCTCATTAGACTGGGTTTTGCCAACGATAATAATATCCATCCCCACAATCTCGTCATTCCCCTTCAGACGGATTCCTCTTACTCCGGAGGCGTTCCTGCCCATCGCCCGAATATCTTTTTCCTTGAAACGGATGGCCTGTCCTCCAGCGGTTACCAAGATAATATTATCATCACCCGACGATGGTTTAACCCATTGCAGAAAATCATCTTTTTTGAGTTTAATCGCAATCAGTCCCGATCGGCGTACTTTTTCAAAATCTTTAATATCAACTTTCTTAATAATTCCTTTTCTGGTTACCATTACCAGATATTTGTAATCCGCGGCATCCTCCAGAGGAATCGCCTGTGATACCTTTTCGTCCGGAGCCAGTTGCAGGAAGTTGACCATCGCTTGGCCTTTGGCGGTTCTGGATACAGAGGGGATATCATAAGCCTTCAGTTGGAATACTCTTCCTTTAGTTGTGAAGAACAGGATATCCGCATGCGTATTGGTGGAAAAAATATCATTAACCACATCCAGTTCTTTTGTAGTCAGACCGATCACTCCTTTACCACCCCGACTCTGAGTCTTGAACATAGTCGGATCCTGACGTTTGATATATCCGTCTTGCGTCATCACGATAATTGTCGACTCGTTCGGGATCAGATCTTCCTGGGTAAATTTGTCCACCGGGTTGGCGTATACTTTTGTTCTTCTTTCATCACCGAATTTTTCTTTGATCTCCGCCAGTTCTTTTTTAATAATATCCAGGATTTTTTTCGGTGAAGCCAGAATGCTTTTTAATTCCTTAATCAGCTGAACTTTTTCTTTCAATTCCTGTTCAATTCTTAAACGCTCCAGCCCGGCCAGTTGTTGCAACTTCATTTCCAAAATCGCCGTAGCCTGCGGATCGGATAATTTAAACTTAGCACGTAACTGTTTATGCGCCTCTTCCTTATCTTTGGATTTTTTAATCAGCTTAATTACCGCGTCCAGATTGACCAAGGCCTTCATCAATCCCTGCAGAATATGTTCACGATCCTGCGCCCGATCCAGTTCAAACTGCGTCCGGCGGCGCACGACAATCTGGCGATGCTTGAGATACTCATCAATGATCATTTTCAAATTCAGGACGCGTGGCTGAATGCCGTCGACCAACGCTAACATATTCACATGGAAAGTATCCTGGAGCGATGTCAGCGTAAATAATCTGTTTAATATTTTCTTCGGATAAGAATCTTTTTTCAAGTCAATCACAATCCGAACTCCGGTCCGGTCTGATTCATCACGCAGATCTCTAATTCCTTCGATCTTTTTTTCATGGATCAAATGAGCAATCTTTTCAATCAATTCCGCTTTGTTCACCTGATAAGGAATCTCATGAACGATAATTCTAAAGTTCCCTTTTTCGTCCTCTTCAATTTCCGTATTTGCTCTAATGACGACTCTGCCCTTACCGGTAGCGTATGCCTGTTTAATTTCCTTGATGTCATAAATGCTTCCGCCAGTCGGGAAATCCGGTCCTTTAACAAACTCCATCAGATCTTCCACTACCGCATCCGGATGGTCAATCACGTGGCTGATGGCATCAACCAATTCACTCAAGTTGTGTGGCGGAATATTGGTCGCCATACCAACCGCAATACCCATTGTCCCGTTCAGTAAAAGATTCGGCAGGCGGGCGGGCAGTAATGTCGGCTCTTTCTTTGAACCGTCATAGTTCGGAATAAATTCCACCGTATCTTTATCAATATCAAACAACATCTGGTCGGATATCGACTGCAGGCGGGCTTCGGTATATCTCATAGCCGCCGGCTGATCACCGTCCATTGAACCGAAATTTCCTTGTCCGTTTACCAGCGGGTAACGCAGGGAAAAATCCTGTGCCAACCTGGCCATGGAAGCGTAGACCGCCTGATCACCGTGCGGATGGTATTTGCCCAAAACTTCTCCAACCACCGTGGCGGATTTTCTGAACTTGGCTGTTGACCGCAAACCGACATCCCACATGGCGTACAAGATTCTTCTGTGAACCGGTTTCATTCCGTCCCGGACATCCGGCAACGCACGCGATACGATTACTGACATCGCGTAATCCAGATAAGATTCTTTCATTTCATCAACTAAAAATCGCTCCGTAATCCTGGAGGTCTGATTCAATTCAGTAGTATCTTCTATTTTTTTTGCGTAATGCGGTTTGTGTTTTGCTTTCTGCTTGGCCATGCGGTTTTATATATTTGAATTAGTATTAATATTCTCAAATTGAGGGAAAACTTTTTCTCTTAAGGCCTGCACCTCATCTGCTGTTCCATCTTCTTCAATCAGATTCTCCTGTACTTTTTGAAGATTAACAAATGCATCTTGGACGCCTTCAAACTTTCTATCTACTGTGTGAAAAAGTCTACTGAAACCTTTTGCTATTTCGTCAAATCCTCCGCCACGTTTACTAAGATCGTCTGTTAGCGAAGAACGTAAAAAAAATACCCAACCGACAACCACTACCACCATAAAACAGCTTACCATAATCCACATCAACGAATGTTTTGCTTCTTTGCCGACCGGGGAACCCTTTACTTTCTTTTTGTCGACAGCTGATTGAAAAACATTTTTCTTCTTGGAAGATTTTTTTTTGCCGGCTTTGACCGGAGCTTTTTTTACTGCGTCAATTGATTTCATAAATAAAGTTTACTGCGGCTCTAGAATCGTTATTTGCATATCATCTTGCGGAAGGTCCTTCTTTTTAATTACCAGACGACTTTCCACTTTCTCAGTACCATTCACACCCATCGCCTTTTTAAAGGTGTCTATGGAATCTCTTTTTTCTTTCAAGCCAGAAATTTTATAGTGCATCGGGATCACAATTCGCGGTTCAATCTGACTGATAGCTTCTGACGCTTGTTTAGCATCCAATACGCCGTTACCACCGACCGGGACAAGCAGTATGTCCAACCCTTCCATACTTTCCAGCTGTTTATCAGTCAGGGGAGAATTCAATTTACCAAGATGACCGATTGTAACGCCTTCAATCTCAAGCCAATAGATCGTATCGGAAAGATTGCCGTTCTCATGTTCGATCGGAATCCCTTTAACAAAAATCTGTTTTGCCTCATATTCACCCGGACCGTCAATCACCAATGTCTCGGACTTTGGGTCTTCGAGACTGAATTCGGGACTACTGACGATCACCATATCAATATTTGCAATCCGTGGACGTCTTAGACCACTAACTTTACTTACCGGGTCAATAATAATTTGCACTTCGCGAGACTGAATTTTAAAACAGCTCTGACCAAGCCATGTGATAAACATAATGAGGATATTTTTTATACTAATTAAGTGATTTTCCTCCCTTAAGGTATCACAAAAATAGCTAAAAGTAAAGTAAAAAAGGCTGGTCTTTTTAGCCTTTTTTACACAGTATATTTAATTATTTTTATATCTCCATATCATCTATCTCTTGATCGCCACCATTCTCTTTTTGAGTTGATTGCTCATCTGAATGTTCCGCATTCGGCATTTCGGCAGATTTTTCTTCCGCCTGTCTGTTCTGCATAATCTCATTCTCAACATCAATAATTACTCTTTCCATCCCGGCTTCTGGAGATTCAATCCGATTAACCGAACCGCCAATTCCGCCTTGTAACTGCACGGTTTTGGATGATGAAGGATTTCCCGGCGATGAACTGGGTTTTTTCTGCTCAGCGATGCCCGAAGACTCTTCATAATAATCACCGGCGGAGCCGGATTTTTCCTCAGTTTTCCTGGCAGATTTTGGTATATTCTTAGCTTCCTCCTCAATTTCTTGGGCTCTTTTCCACTGATTCATGGATATTATCCGCTCCGCAAATTTTTTCAGCTCAACCACCCCTTTTTCCGGATCAAGACCCATTTGTTTCATCAGATCCCTGTCTTGGTTGCTTAATTTACCTTTGTCAATCATCTTCGCGAGAAATTTTCTTCTTACCCCCGGCTCCAAATCATGAAAACTATTAATTACCGTCGTACCACCCATCTGTGCCTTAATACCGCCCCTGAAAGCCCTCTCCGCCTGTCCACCACGTGTCAGGCCTGATTTGTACCTTAAAGAACCCCTAATCCCCTTTGTAAATCGGGTCTCTTTTACTCCCTCCTTTTCTAAATGTTCAGAAAAAGCCCTCACCCCCTTCTCAAATTCATGCTTTGTGAGACTTCGCTTACCATAAAAAACACCCGACTTCTTTAAGCCTTTTTTGACCGAATCAGTAACCCCTTTACGACCCATCATTTGTGCTGCCACCTGATGAAAGCTATCTCGGGAAATACTGGGGTTTTTTTGTAGATTTTGGATCCGTTGTGATACTGGCATAGTTATATAGTAACAAATTTATGTAGTTTTGTCAATATATTTGCCTTTTTTTCACCTTTCCGCTACACTAAGTCTTACGCGATTTTAAAGATTGCGTACGGTATTTAATAATTAATTATCTAATCATTAATATGATTACTAAAACAACGGAAAAAGAGGTAACGAATAGTGCTTTCGCCGATCTTCTTGCCAAGGAAGATTCTTTTAATATACCTAAACTTGGAGAAATCGTAGAAGGAGTCGTTATCAGCGTATCAAAAACAGAAGTACATCTTGATATCGACGGAATTACCACCGGCGTTATCCGCGGTGGTGAATTAATTGATGAATCTGGTGACTGTTCTGATTTAAAAGTCGGCGATAAAGCACAGGCAACTGTTATTGAACTGGAAAATGAAAATGGCCAGATGGAATTATCATTCCGTCATGCCGGACATAAAAAAGCTTGGGATGAACTGGAAAGACTGGTCAGCGAAGGAGTGATTGTTGATGCCAGAATTATGGAAGCCAATAAAGGCGGGCTGATTGTTAAAGTCGGCCGTGTCGGCGGATTTCTACCTGTGTCACAGCTGATCCCGGAACATTATCCGCGCGTTGAAGGTGGTGATCGCAATAAAATATTAGAAAAACTCACATCTTTTATTGATCAGAAGTTCAGAGTTAAAGTAATTGATGTTGATGAAAAAGAAGAGAAGTTGATTGTTTCTGAAAAAGCGGCATGGGAAGAGAAACAAAAAGACGTATTAGCTCAGTTTGAAATCGGATCCGTGGTTGAAGGTGTTGTAACTGGTGTTGTGGATTTCGGCGCATTTATCGAATTCGGCGACGGGCTGGAAGGGCTGGTGCATATTTCTGAACTGGCCTGGCAGAGAATTGATAACCCTCGCGACATTATCAAGCAGGGTGACAAAGTAAAAGCATCAGTTATCGGAATCGACGGTTCCAAAATATCCCTCAGCATGAAGAAACTGCAGACCGACCCCTGGAAAGAAGTAGTGAAGAAGTACAAGATTGGTCAGATCGTCAAAGGTAAAGTATTAAAGATTAATCCTTTCGGAGCATTTGTTGAATTGGATCATGATATTCACGGGCTGGCACATATATCTGAACTGTCCAATCAACTGGTACATAATCCTTCGGATATTGTAACCATCGGCGAAGAATACAAATTCAAGATTCTTTCCATCGAACCAAATAACCACCGACTAGGACTTTCTTTGAAGGCAGCCCAGGAAAAAGTAAAAAAAGATGTTGAACCGGCAGCCGACAATTCGGAAAAAGACAGTAAAGATAATGAAGAAGCCAAGCCGGAAGTAAAAGAACCGGAATTAGCTAAAACAGAAGTTACTGAAGACATTAAAACTGAAGAAAAGACCAACACCAAAGCGGATCCTAAAAAAGAAGCGAAGGACGACGAAAATATTAACGAGCCAACAAATCCAATTGTTGCCTAAACAGCTAAAATCAAGTATAATAACGGCTGATCATTCGTGATATAGCCGTTATTTTGCTAACGGAGAAAAAATAAATATATGAAAAAAATAGTCAAAAATTTTATTATCTTCTTCCTGGTGTTCCTTACTCTGGCGGCTTTCCTAAGTTTATATAATTCACCGCTCAATGAACCGAGAAAAATCGGGATCGGCGAATTAGTCGACTTAGTAAACAAACAGGAAGTATCGGAAATTATCATTGACGGGGATAATCTAAAAATAACCTTAACTAGCGGTGAAGCGGTTGTTAGCCAGAAAGAACCGACTGAATCACTTTCCACATTATTAAACAATTATCAGGTTCCTGCTGAAAAGCTGGCCGGGATAAAAACTGAAGTTAAACAAACCACTTCCACAATGTATTGGGTTGGAGCAATTTTGCCGTTTCTGTTGCCGTTTCTGTTAATCGCCGGATTTATTTACTTCATGATGCGACAGGCACAGGGGACAAACAACCGCGCAATGACATTCGGTCAGTCGAAAGCTAAGGAAGTGTCTCCACAAAATCAAAAAAATAAAGTTACTTTTAAAGATGTCGCCGGAGCAAAAGAAGCAAAAGAGGAACTGGAAGAAGTAGTGGAATTTTTGAGAAGTCCGAAAAAGTTTACCGCTCTCGGAGCCCAAATCCCTAAGGGTGTGCTTTTAGTTGGACCTCCGGGCACCGGCAAGACATTATTAGCTAGAGCGGTAGCCGGTCAAGCGAACGTGCCATTTTTTCACATCTCCGGTTCCGAATTTGTAGAAATGTTTGTCGGTGTCGGTGCATCCAGAGTCCGCGACCTGTTCAGAAAAGCGAAGAAAGTTGCACCTTGTATCGTATTTATCGATGAAATCGATGCAGTAGGCAGACAGCGCGGTTCCGGACTTGGCGGGTCACACGATGAGCGCGAGCAAACATTAAATCAAATTCTGGTTGAGATGGATGGTTTTGATATGAATACCAATGTAATCATAGTCGCTGCAACCAACCGTCCGGATGTATTGGATCCCGCCTTGCTTAGGCCGGGCAGGTTTGACCGCCGGGTAATATTGGATTTACCCAGCCTAAATGATCGGGAAGAAATACTACAAGTTCACGCCAAAGGCAAACCAATGGATGATACAGTAAAACTACGTACACTAGCAGAAAGAACCCCGGGATTTTCCGGTGCTGATTTAGCGAATTTATTGAACGAAGCTGCGATACTTGCCGCACGAAAAAACAGGAAACAGATAACCGCAGAAGACAGTCTGGAAAGTATTGAAAAAGTAATGCTCGGGCCTGAAAGAAAGAGTCATGTATTAAATAAAAAAGAAAAAAGAATCACCGCTTACCATGAAGCCGGTCACGCATTGATCGCGCACGTCTTACCGAACAGTGATCCTGTCCGTAAAGTATCAATAGTCTCTAGAGGACAAGCGGGAGGCTATACACTGAAATATCCTTCAGAAGATAAATTCATGCACTCCAAATCAGAATTTATTGCTGACTTGGCCGTATTACTGGCCGGTCATGTGACAGAAAAAGAGGTGTTTGGAGATGTAACAACTGGCGCCAGTAGCGACCTTAAACATGCCACCTCTCTGGCACGCAGATTAATCACGGAGTATGGGATGAGCGAAACAATGGGCCCGCAAACATTCGGCAACAAGGAAGAAATGATCTTTCTGGGCAGAGAAATTTCTGAACAGAGAGATTACGGTGAGAAAGTTGCCTCTATGATTGACCAGGAAGTGTCAAAGTTCCTGAAAAAAGCTTATGTAACAGCTCAGGGTATAGTCCGTAAAATGAGACCAAGTCTTGATAAAATTGCTGAGACTCTGATCGAGAAAGAGACTCTGGAGCAGGCAGAATTTGAAGCCCTACTAAAAGATCTTAAAATTTAGTAACAATAAATAATTAATATTGGAGGAGGCAATATGACACTCTACCGAAATATCATCAGGGAAGCCTGGCAGTTAGCATGGCAAAAAAAATTCTTATGGTTCTTTGGTTTGTTTGCAGTTCTGCTCGGGAACGGCGGTGAGTACGAAATACTTTTTCAAAATATCGACGCGGTCTCAAATAAGCAGAACCTGATATATAACCTTGAGAATATTTCCAAGACCGGTCAACTGCAAGTATACTGGGATAATGTAGTTAGTTATTTTTCCAATTATACCGCTTCCTCCATTGGAATATTATTATTGGCTTTGCTAATATTTGTGGTAATAATCTGGCTCGTTGTAATCTCACAGTCAGCATTAATAGATAGCACACTAAAAATAAAGGCGGGGAAAAAGGCTAACCTAGAATCCGGATTTCAGATCGGCAGAAAATATTTTACTCCGATATTTGTGCTCAACTTAGTCAGTAAATTCCTAATCTACGCGCTGTTGTTCTTAATCGGTATACCACTGGTGTATCTCTTTATCGAAAAGGAATCATGGGGATGGAACATTGCATTTTCCATCATTTCATTTATTATTCTTGTCCCGCTTTCGATCGTAGTTTCTTTTGTAATCAAGTATGCATCAGCGTTTGTGATTGATAAGGGGCAGTCAATTGGCACAGCCCTAAAAAGCGGTTGGAAATTATTTACCGGCAACTGGCTGATTACAATTGAAATGGCATTTGTTATTCTCGGAATCAATTTTGTCTTAGGGATAGCATTATTCATTGCCCTCACAATCTTATCTGTACCATTTTTCCTGTTGGGAATAATATTCTATCTGCTGGGCAGTGGCATTGGATTGTATATTATGGGTCTTATATTAGTACTTGTGTTGGTAATCGCGGGATTCTTGGCTGGTGCATTTATCGCGACCTTCCAGTATATTAGCTGGACTTTACTCTACAAAAAATTACTCGAAAGTAAAAACACAAGCAAGATTGTCCGACTGTTCAGCAGACTGCCGAATTACGTCGGAAAAACCTCCTAAATGTGTTTGCTTAAATAGATACTATTTGCTACACTGCTTCTGCGGTAAATTGTGTAGTCGCAAAAACAGTTGTTTAAAGCTATATAAATAAGCAAAAACTTCTTTCGGGGGCATGTAGCTCAGCCGGTTAGAGCACCACGCTTATAACGTGGGGGTCGATGGTTCAAGTCCATCCATGCCCACCACTAGAGTATCTTGAAATATTGATTGCATAAAATAATTAGTCATTATACTACTGGTGCGATGCGCTATTAGCCGCGGTAGCTCAGTGGTAGAGCAGTAGACTGAAAATCTACGTGTCGTCAGTCCGATTCTGACCCGCGGCACCAGTAGCATAATGATTAATTATACTGTTTGGCTGACTGGGCAGTACATAATCATTTTACATATTGCGGAACTTCTAACGGGGTGTGGCCTAGTGGCTTAAGGCGCCTGCTTTGGGAGCAGGAGATCGGAGGTTCAAATCCTCTCACCCCGACCACGAGTCATTAAATGTTTCAGGTTTAATAATAAATGACAAAAAACTTTTACCAGAAAGTATACACTCTGGTTAAAAAAATACCTAAAGGCAAGGTGGCAACCTACGGACAAATCGCGGCACTTGCCGGCGCTCCGCGTAGTGCCAGGGTTGTCGGATGGGCATTACATACACTCCCAGAACCGGAAGTAGAAAAAGTTCCCTGGCAGAGAGTAGTCAATCGGATGGGTATTATCAGTACAACTTGTGAAGATCATCCCAGAGATCTGCAAAAAATGTTACTTGAAAGCGAAGATGTTAAAGTAAAAGAAAAGGGTAATTATTCCTGGGTTGATCTTGAAAAATATTTGTGGAAACCTTAAAATATAACCATGTATTTTGTTTACGTTTTACAAAGCAAAAAAGATTCTAGGCTTTATAACGGATTCACTGGTAATCTCGAAAGAAGACTGAAAGAACACAATCAAGGTTTAGTTACATATACTTCACCGTGGAAGCCATGGAAGTTAATCTACTACGAAGTATTCCCCAATAAAAAAGACGCTCTAGAACAGGAAAGATATATCAAGAGTGGCTGGGGAAGAAGATACATTAAAAAAATATTGCGTCACTACCTACAAGATAACAAGTAAAGGTGGCGTGCCCGCCCAATTTTTTAAAAAACAGAGTCGCGTGAATATTTGAAAAATTGGGCGGGCGGGTGTCGTATATCGGTATTACCACAGCTTTCCAAGCTGTTGAGAGGGGTTCGACTCCCCTCACCCGCTCCAAGCAATAAAAAAGCCTATGTATAAGGGCGTTTTTTATTTTCGTAATTAATGATATACTGCCTGATATTAAATAACTTATACCAACATGCTTTACTTTATTCTCTCAATTGAATTGCTGATGATAATACTGCTGATGATCTTTATTATCTCTTTTGGCATACCATTTTTTACCGGTGCACCTTTCGCCCCCAGTGCAAAGAAAGGGGTAAAGAAAATGATCGAGCTGGCTAATATCAAAGATGGTGATATGGCAGTAGACTTAGGGTCGGGTGACGGAAGAATTGTGATCGCGCTTGCTAAAGCCGGAGCTGAGGCACATGGTTACGAAATAAATCGTTTTCTTGCCTGGTACTCCATGGTTAAAATTAGAATGGCTGGTTCAGACCAGAAAGCATTTATCCATCGAAGTAATTTTTTTAAAGAGGATTTATCCAGATATAATGTTGTGATTATCTTCGGTATTTTTAATATTATGGAAAAGCTAGGTGAAAAATTGAAAAGAGAACTGAAACCGAATGCGGTGATCATCTGCAACAATTTTTCTCTACCCAATTGGGAACCCATAAGGAAGGAAGGAAAATTTTATGTATACAGAAAAAGTCTTTGATAAACTGTTGAGAATTGATTTGACACCCTAAAACAGGCGTGCTAAGGTAAGAAACTTCGCAAAATCTCACCCTATAAGGTAGGGATTTTTTAATTGAAGTTAATACCTATAAAATCAATGAATTTTTACCGAAAAGTAAGTAAAAATAACAGAAAAGTGGCAATTTTCCTGCTTTTATCGTTGGTTCAGCTTATATTCCCTCATATTGCAGTATCCCAGGGAGTTACCTTAGAAAATGAGTTAAATGGGGCAATTATTGAGGCTGGGACTGCGATGTCGGACACATTTGAACAATTACCGATCGCGAGCGAAAAAGAGGCTAAAAAGTCCTTTTATTTGACCGTAACGGCCTATTCCTCCACTGTTGATCAGTGTGACAGCGACCCATTTACTACTGCATCCGGAGAAACAGTACATGACGGCATTATTGCTTACAACTATTTACCATTTGGAACAAAAGTGCGCTTCCCCGAGATATTCCCGGGCAAGGTTTTTGAAGTACAAGACCGACTTCGAGCCGGCTCTAGTGTTTATCTTGCCGATATCTGGATGAGTAGTCGGGAAGAAGCAATCCGGTGGGGGGCAAAAGTAATAAAAATTGAAGTGCTATAGCTAAAAAAGGATTGATTCAGCTAGTGTCCTCTGCTATACTGTATTCACCCCGTTACTTGATTCTCTGCGATTTTTTCGCCGGCGAAATCAAGTAACAACGTAATTACTTACCATAGAGTCAGTACTCCACAGCCAAGTAACGGGGTTTACTTGTTTAGCTAATTTTGTTATAACAAGTGCACGTCTGGCGGCCTGGTAGCCAAGTGGTAAGGCAGTGGTCTGCAAAACCATTACTCAGGAGTTCGATTCTCCTCCA
>JBAYGC010000023.1:0-18582 GCA_041666845.1 Patescibacteria group bacterium
AAGCCGGAAACCTTTCTAAATCCGGATCATACACTGTACTTACTTCACGGAAAAGGGAGTCATTCCTACAATTAGTTATCTCCAACCTGGAAGAGACCTTCTCCTGGGTTGGTACTGCGTTTAAGTGATGAAGGCGTATCGAGTTATCCACAAGTAGCGAAAAATAATGAATTATTGTATAATTCAAATTGAATATATCGAATTGCCTTATAGATTAGCAATATCTCTTTAAGTATGGCTAACGGAAAAAATACAAAAACCGCCAAAAACGGTAACAAAAATTACGGAAGCACGAATAAAGATGATAGTGCGGAAGTAAAAAATGGCAAAATAAAGAAAGTAGCTGAGGCAAAAGAATTGCCTAATGATGTTCCCGAAAAAAAGGAAGCGTCCATCAGTGAGCTTGCAGCCCAAATAAAGGAAAATGAAAAAACGGTTAGTGGTGAGCAGAAACCGCTGATTGAGTTACGACATGTAAATAAATCATTTCAGGTCGGCAAAAGTACTATACCGGTTTTAAAAGATATAAATTTTAAAATATACCCAAGGGAATTCATCATCATTCTAGGCCCGTCCGGTAGCGGGAAATCGACACTTTTGAATACATTACTTGGATTGGAATATCCCACAACAGGCAAGGTCCTGATCAACGGGCAGGATCTTACCGAATTAAGTCCAAACAAATTGGCTAAATTTAGATATAAAACTTTCGGCATAGTATTTCAAAAAGCTGACTGGGTGCGGTCGATGAATGTTATTCAAAATGTTGCTATGCCACTGGCAATCAACAATGTTGGTAAAAAAGAGAGAATGAAAATTGCAACGGAACGTTTGAAGGAAATGGGAATTGATGATCATTCAAACTATATGCCTACGGAATTATCCGGCGGACAGCAGCAGAAAGTTTCAGTATCACGTGCTCTGACCGGGAATCCTCCAATTCTGGTTGCGGACGAGCCGACTGGCAATCTTGATACAGAATCAGCGGGAAAAGTTATGAGGTTTTTTAGAGACTTGAATGAAAGATTGGAAAAAACTTTGCTGATGGTTACGCATAATATTGACTATGTTTCTTATGCCACTAGAACAATCTACATCAGGGATGGTCAAATAGTTGAAGGAAGCGGATCGTTTAAGGAATAGTTTATGAAGATACAATATATTTTATATCTCTCCGGTTCCAATCTCACTAAAAGAAAATTGAGAAGTGTCTTGACGATCGGCGGCATGGCGGTCGGTATTTCTTTAATTGTATTTCTTATTTCGCTTGGCTTCGGCTTGCAGAATATGATTAAAAGTCAGATTACGGATGTGGAGGCTCTGACGATTCTGGACGTAACAAAAGGTGAATCAACACTACTAGCGTTAGATCAAAATGTTGTTGATCAGTTCAAAAATATTGACAGCGTGAATGATGTTAGTCCATCATTGAGCCTTTCCGGACAAATAGGAATACAGGAATCGGTTACTGATACAGCAATCTATGGCATTGACCCGCAATTCATCAGTATGGAAGGAATTAAGGTAAATTACGGAGAACTTTTTTCAGGAGCTGAAGCTAAGGAAATTTTAGCAACCAGTACTGCCTTGAATCTGATCGGACTTGGTGATCCAGAAGCTGCGGTAGGTTCTGAATTGGACTTGAAACTCTTGGTACCGGAAAAAATTGCCGGTACACAAGAAGAAGAGTTGGTTGCCAAGGAAGTAAAAGTAGTAGTCAAGGGTGTAATAATTGATGAAGATGAATTAGCAATCGCCTATGTCCCGATTAAGTTTCTAGAAAGTATGGGCTTTGCTCCAGATTATAGCGAAGCTAAAGTTAAAGTAGAGGGACAGCAAGGTGAAGATTTTACACTGGCACGTGTAAAAGTCACAGATGAATCGCAACTGGCAAGTGTTAGAGCAAAGATTGAGGCAATGGGTTATCAGGTTGATTCCATCGCTGATACGGTCGGGCAGATTGATAAAATATTTTTAGTTTTTCAAATGATTATGGGATTATTCGGCGCAATTGCAATGTTTGTGGCCGCGATGGGGTCATTAAATACACTAACCGTTTCATTATTGGAAAGAACAAGGGAAATCGGTGTTATGAAAGCTTTGGGCGCAACATCTCGTGATATATACCGCCTATTTTTAGTGGAAGCGATTATGATTGGTATGACAGGTGGCACTATCGGTGTGTTAGTTGGTTACTTGATGGGAATGGGCGTAAATTACGGGGTGAACTATTTAGCAGCCAGAGCGGGTGGTGATCAGGTACAGCTTTTTTATACGCCGGTATGGTTTGTTGCTGCTGTAATTGGGATAGCCTTCCTGGTTAGCGTGTTCACTGGTCTTTATCCGGCGCGCAGAGCAGGAAAAATCAATCCTTTAGATGCTTTACGTTACGAATAATAAAAAACTATGGCAAATATAACTTCCAAAGAAATGTATACAAGAAAGAAGCGCCGTACAGTCGGTGAAATGCTTCAGCCTGCAGAAATTAAAAATACGAACGCTTGGCTTTCCATACACGGATCATCAAAAGAATTTTTATTGACTTATGAAAGTGAGGGATTGGTGGTATCGATCAATGGCAGCGGTACTTTAAAACTGGATCATACGCAATGCCAGGAAGCGGCAAAACTTACTGAATACATTATGACGCAGGGCGGTATCGTAATGGGTGGCGGCAGAAATTCAGGAATTATGGAAGCAGTTTCACAGGTAGCTAAAGATAACAGTATGGGAATCATTTTTCCTGAACTTGCTAAAGATAAAACGAAATACGGGAAGATTGTCATTACCAATGCTCCAACTCCTAGAATTGAAGTATTAGCTACTGCAGCCCCAATTATTGTAGTATTCCGAGGAGGTATCGGATCGTTAATGATGTTGATGCGCGCGATAACTCATTTCAATAACCGTAAATTTCATCCGAAACAGCCACTGCAGATGGTGTTTATCAGTAATTACTGGGTAGGTCTTTTGCAGTCTATGATCAACATGGGGGCGATGCCAAAAGAATTTGTCCAGGATTTACACGTGTTTTCTACCGCTGAAGATATCATCAAACAGATCCCGTCTGTTAAGTAAATAAAACAACGAAAAGTAAAACTCCGATAATCGGAGTTTTTATGTAAGAAAAATAGTTGAAGAATTGAACATTCTATAAAAGTATCAACTTTACAATAAGTGAAAAATATACTAAAATATATTCATGAATCCCGTTAGAGATTATGGGATATCATCATAACAAAACAATATAATACGATAGAATTACTGGATTAGTTGCTGGATGTGGCCGACTTATAAAAGGCAAGAGACAGAATACAAATATGCAATTACTGCAAAAGACCAAATTAGTTTATTTTATTATTACGGATCTCTAACGGGATGAATAATGCGTTTGTGAGCGCGCTAAAATATGTTTTTTTAGAATTAATTGGGAAATTAATCTATTTTCCTGTTTGGTGGTATACAAGCGGCACAAAGAAAGTGCTATTTTTTGTTGGCAGGCAAATTTCCGGTGTAGCGAACGCGATGGGGATATCAATATTATCCAAGAATCTGTTGAAACCGATGTATGGGGATTATACCAAGAGCGGAAGAATCATCAGTTTTTTCATGAGGTTAATCCAGTTCTTCTTCTTAATGATTGCAATAACAATCTGGAGTATATTAATGTGCTTATTCTTTGTCTTCTGGCTGTTACTACCGATAATTGTATTCTATTCGATTATATTCCAAATATTTGATATTCGAGAACATCATTTAATAACATTTATCAATGCCATTAGGAAATAGTGAACTGAATAAGAAAGAGGAGGCGCTCAAACTGATTCCCTGTGATCGGTGTAATGGCTATTCTAGGCTAATCAGCAGCAAGGAAGAAGTAATGTGTTCCAAATGCCAGGGTGTGGGTATGTATGCCTATTATTTTGGTGATGCATTGTATTGGGGTAAGAAAATGAACACTCTGTCGATCCTGGAAGAAAAAATGGAGCGAGGGGTACGCATTACAATCAACGGGTTTTTGATTCTACTCGCAGTAGCCGGTCTGATTTTCGGGTTTTTAACGATTATGGAAAGTGCGGAAGAAATTAATTCTATTGAAAATGTAATTAGTTTGAGAGGACCAGGATTATTGCTGTTCTGGATCAGTATGTTGGGAAATTTGTTCATTTTTTATCGCATGGATCAGGAATCAAGTCAAAGGCATTCTGTAAAAAAACACGGCCGATCTCAAATTATTCCACCAGCGGTTCAACTAACCTTTGACCAGATTGTAGCACTACCAAAGAAAAGAAAAATAGACATCAGTAAGGCATTTTCCGAGGAGGCGATTAAGGGGGTTGAGTATGCCTGGAAGCTAGCGAGAAGATTAAAACATACGGAGGTTCACGCGATCCATCTGATGGCGGCAATGTTAAGTCTTACACAAAGCGTGACAATTTTCGGCCGATTGGGTGTCAGTACAAAAATTTTAAGTGAGAAAATATTACGCGCCCTGAAAATTGAGCAAAATACCATCGGTTCGGAGACAGGTTTTTCGCCTGAATTTTACCAGTTGCTTTTTTCCGCGTATGAAGAGGCGAGTGTTCTGCGCCGAAGCAAAGTCGATGTCACGGAATTACTGATTGTGATGACTCGTACACAGAAACAAGCCAAAGAAATTTTATATGACTTGGAGGTTGATCACAGCAAACTCAAAAATGTGGCTGAATGGATATATATCAATAAAATTCTTCAGGCAAAATGGAGGCAATTCCGATCCAAAGCACAGTTAAAGCCGAAAGGAATTATGAACCGGGCAATGACCGCACGGCCTACGCCGGTATTGGACAGTTTTAGCAGGGATCTGACTTTGGCCGCCCGGGCCGGCGCGCTCTTCCCGTTGATCGGCAGAAAAAAAGAAGTGGAAGAGGCGATTAGGGTTCTGGAGCAAAGAGTCGGGAATGTTTTATTGGTCGGTGATTCAGGTGTCGGCAAAACGATTATCGGCGAAGGTATTGCCGAAAGAATGACAGCGGAGGATGTGCCGAAGGTTTTGCAGGACAAACGGCTGGTCGGATTGGACACCGGTGCAATGATTGCAGGTGCTAAGATGCAGGGAGAAATCGAAAACCGGATGTTGACGGCAATCCGGGAAGCATCACAAGCCGGGAATGTAGTTTTATTCATTGATGATATTGCAAATTTGGTCGGTGCGGGTAGTACCGGCGGGGCGCAGGATGCGGCCGGAATATTGGCAAATGCCCTATCTCAAGGAGTGGTTCAGGTAATCGGCGTTGCTACAACACCGGATTTCAATATGTATCTGAAGAACAATGATTCTTTCATGAGAAGATTTCAGGTGGTGAAAGTGGAAGAGATGGATGATGATGCTGCTATTCAGGTTTTGGAAGCGCGTTCCGGGGGAATCGAATATCGGCATAAAGTATTTTTTTCCTATGATGCGATAGAGAGTGCCGTAAAACTTTCCCGCCAGTATATTCATGACCGTTATCTACCTTCCAAAGCTTTGGACATCATTGAAGAAGCAGCTGTCTATACCCGCGAAACAAAAGGTGAGAATGCGACGGTAACCAAAGACGAAATTGCAACAGTGCTTTCAGAAAAGACCAACGTCAAAGTTACCAGAGTCACTGCAGAAGAGGAATCTTTGCTGATGAATTTGGAAAGTAAGATTCACGAAAGAGTAATTGGTCAGGATGAAGCAGTCAATATGGTCGCGGAGTCTTTGCGCCGGGCGCGTGCTGAATTACGTGATATCAACCGTCCGATCGCCAACTTCCTGTTTGTCGGTCCGACCGGTGTTGGTAAGACAGAATTGGCGAAAACTGTTGCGGACGTGTATTTCGGCAGCGAGGCAAAAATTATCAGGCTTGATATGTCGGAATATCAAGATATGAATTCTATATCCAGACTAATCGGGGCGGCGCCGGGGTATCGCGGAGCCAGCGCTGGCGGTTATCTAACTGAAGCCGTACGTTCAGCTCCATTTTCTTTATTACTGCTTGATGAATTGGAGAAAGCGCATCCGAACATCTTGGATATATTTTTACAGGTGATGGATGATGGACGGCTGACAGATGGGGCGGGTCGGACGATTGATTTTACTAATTTGATTCTAATTGCCACTTCTAATGCCGGTACAGCGGAAATCCAGGAAGGGATGCGGATGGGGCTGACGATCGAACAAATTACCAAACAGCTAAATAATGAAATTCTAAAGCGCTCATTTAAACCAGAATTTTTAAACCGGTTCGACGGAGTAATCGTGTTTAAACCGCTTGATTTCGATCAGGTGATAGATATCGCCGGATTAGAACTTTTGAAAGTATCCGAACAGCTTGCCAGGAAAGGTATTACTTTAAAAGCGGATGCCGAAGCGATTATTGAACTGGCCCGCGCGGGTTTCAACCCGGAGATGGGAGCAAGACCCCTGCGCAGGGTAATTCAGGAAAGAGTTGACAGCTCGCTGGCGAAGTCGATGCTCTCAGGAAAGATCGGTCGGAGAGATGTCGTTATCCTAGAGAAGGGTGGAACGATCCGGATCGAAAAAGCGCCGGAACTATAGATTGAAGATTAGTTAAAATACTGAAATATAAATTATCAACCAACATGAACAAGAATACTGAACAGGATAAAATGGAAAAACTGGTTTCTTTGTGCAAGCAGAGGGGATTTATTTTTCCTTCCGGGGAAAAATACGGCGGTCTGCAGGGTTTTTGGGATTTCGGCCCATTAGGAGTGGAGCTGAAAAACAATATTAAAAAAGCCTGGTGGAAACGGTTCGTACAGATGCGCAATGACGTCGTCGGACAGGATTCTACTATTATTACTAATCCGAAAGTCTGGGAAATCAGCGGACACATTGGCGGATTTTCTGACGTATTGGTTGAATGTAAAAAATGTCATCATCGATTCAGGGCGGATGATTTATTAGACATGAGTAAATGTCCGGATTGTGGCGGAGAATTCACAAAAGAAAAAAACTTCAACATTATGTTTAAAACTTTTGTCGGTCCCACCGAAGATACAGCCTCTATTGCTTATCTCCGTCCTGAAACTGCCCAGAATATTTTTGTTAATTTTGACTCTGTACGAACAGCGATGCGCATGAGGGTACCTTTTGGCATTGCACAGATCGGTAAAGCATTCCGCAATGAAATTACGCCCGGAAATTTTATTTTCCGCTCACGCGAATTTGAACAAATGGAACTGGAATATTTTATTAATCCCAAAGATGATAAAAAATGGTTTGAAGAATGGGTGAATCTGAGTATGCAGTGGTTATTGGATTTGGGCATTAAAAAAGAAAATCTGCGTAAATATGAACAGAAGGAAAAAGAACTGGCGCACTATGCTAAAGCAACGACAGATATTGAATACAAATTTCCATTTACCAAGGGATTCGGCGAATTAATGGGTGTTGCCAATCGGGCGGATCATGACTTAAGCGCTCATGGTTTCAAATATAAAGATGATATAACACAGGAGGAGTTTATTCCTTACGTGATTGAACCTTCTATCGGAGTTGACCGGGTGGCGCTGGCATTTTTGCTGGATGCTTATACTGAGATAGAAGGAGGTAGGACGACTACTACGGAAAGCAACAAAGAAAAAGAAATGGTGCTGAAACTGCATAAAGATCTGGCGCCATACAAGGTAGCGATACTTCCGCTCTCCAAAAAAGAAAATCTCACGAAACTGGCGCTTTCGATTTTCGATGAACTCAAGGACAAGCATATGGTTGCTTATGATCAGGTTTCATCAATCGGCAGACGCTATCGCAGGCAGGATGAAATAGGGACACCGTATTGCGTGACAGTTGATTTTGAGACGCTTGAAGACAATGCGGTTACAGTCAGGGATCGCGATACGATGAAACAGGAACGGATTCCGATCATTGAGCTTTCGGCATATATTAATAAGAAACTAGAATCCTAGATTGGAAAAAAATATGAAATATCAAAAGAAAACTTTTGCCAACGGCATGAAGGGCATTGTTGCCCCGCTAAAAGAGACAAAGACTATTACACTTCTGGTGCTTGTTAAGGTCGGCTCACGTTATGAGAACGCGAATGTAAATGGCGTGTCGCATTTTATTGAACACATGATGTTTAAAGGCACAAAGCGCAGACCGTCAACCCTGGAAATATCCAAAGAGCTGGACGGTATCGGCGCCGAGTTCAATGCTTTTACCGGGAAGGATCACACTGGTTATTACATCAAAGCAAATTATGAAAAGACTAATTTGGTTTTTGACATTCTGTCGGATGCGCTGATTAATTCCCAGTTTGATTTGACTGAACTGAACAGGGAAAGAAAGGTGATTGAAGAGGAAATAAATATGTATCATGATAATCCCCAGATGCATATTGACTCTCTATTCGAGGAGCTGGTATACGGCGAAAAAAGCTTTTTGGGTCAGCAAATCAGCGGTCCGAAATCGGTAATCAGAAATGTTACCAGACAGCAGATGATGCAGTTTAAGAAACAGTTTTACAAACCGAAAAACACATTGGTAGTCGTGGCTGGTAATGTTACACCGGCGAAAGGATTTAATCTGATCCAGAAGTATTTTAAATTTCCCAAAGAAGCAAAAAAAGTCCCGGTATTTAAAAAAGAAACAGTCAACCAAAAGAAACCGCAAGTCAAACTGGAATTCAGAAAGACAGAACAAGCGCAGTTGTGTATCGGCTTTCCCGCGTATTCATATTTTCACAAGGATGTTGATGCACTGGCGCTACTTAATATTATCCTGGGAGGAAATATGAGTTCGCGGCTGTTTATTAATCTAAGAGAACGCCAAGGGCTCTGTTATCTCATCCGTTCGTCAGCCAATCTTTATGAGGACGCGGGAAATTTTGTTGTGCAGGCCGGTTTAGACCGCAAGCGGGTGAAACAGGCAACAACCGCCATACTGAAAGTTATGAAGGATGTAAAACAAAACGGGGTAACAGCGGAAGAATTAAGAAAGTCCAAGGATTTTCTGCGCGGTAAGCTTACGATTGAAATGGAGGATTCTGAGAGTATCGCGGGGTGGTATGGATCACAGCAATTATTGAAAAACAAGACACATACCATTGAGGAAAAATTAAACAGTATTGAAAAAGTGACTCTGAAAGATATCAGTCGGGTGGCAAATGATTTATTTAAAACTCAACTGATCAACCTGGTAATTATTGGGCCTTTTTCAAAAAACGGTGAATTTGCATCTTTATTGAAGGTATAGGTGTGATTGTCAGTTTCGTGTTATAATAAACATATAATAATCTTACAAAATAAGGCATATGTTACCGCTTAAGCCGAAAAACGAAATTAGCATATCGACAAGATCAATCCTAAAATTGTTTGCAATTATTTTGTTGTTCTGGTTTTTGTATATTATCAAGGATATTTTGGCGGTGATATTTATTGCGTTTGTCTTGGCATCCGCACTGGATCCTTGGATCGATGCGCTACAAAAAAGGAAAATCCCCAGAGGAATTGGTATACTGATTATCTATTTGGTCATGATTGCAGTTATCTCTTTGACTTTTGCTCTGATTATTCCTCCCATCATTGAACAGACAAAACAGATTACCAATTCATTCCCTGAATACTTTGAAAAGATATCAGAGCTCTACACTAATTTCCAGCAATTTTCCAATGAGTATGGTGTCCAATCGACTGTTCAGGATTCATTGAATAATATTAATAATACCTTAGCCCAATTGGGCAGCGGAATATTCTCGGTTTCATCGCGTTTCTTCGGCGCGATCTTCGGACTGTTTGCGGTTCTGGTGATTGTTTTCTATATGACTATCGGCGAAGCGGGTATGAAAGAATTTTTCCTGTTTATCGCACCGAGCAAATATCAGCCGTATTTTGTCCATAAAATAAATCAGGTGCAAAGAAAACTGGGAATGTGGCTGAGGGGGCAGCTGATACTCGGTTTAATTATATTTACATTAACCTATATCGGTCTTTCTATTCTGCAGGTTGAGTATGCCTTAATACTGGCGCTATTCGCCGGTTTGGCCGAATTTGTACCATATATCGGTCCGATCATCAGCGCGGTCCCTGCGGTATTTTTGACATTTGCTGACTCACCGATTAAAGCGTTGATGGTAGTTGTTTTGTATATTATTATTCAACAGCTGGAGAACCAGATTATTGTGCCGAAAGTTATGCAGAAAAGCGTCGGCCTGAACCCGCTGGTTGTAATCGTCGTTATGTTGATCGGGGCTAAAATAGCCGGAATTGCCGGAATTATTTTGGCTGTTCCTACCGCTACAATCATAAAAATATTTTTGAGCGATTTCTTTGAGGATAGAAAAGAAAAAGAAGAGCGTTTGGAAGTTTAATGCCTTTTGATACAGCAAGATGAACAAAAGTATTTTTTATATCACAACCCCGATCTATTATGTCAACGATAAACCTCATATCGGCCATGCTTATACGACTGTAGCCGCGGATATTCTGGCGCGCTGGCACAAGCAAAAAGGCGATGAGGTCTTTTTTTTAACCGGCACCGATGAACACGGGGCTAAAGTAGCAGAATCAGCGAAGAAGGCAAATAAACTGCCTCAGCAGTTTTGTGACGAAAACAGCCAGCTGTTCCGTAATGCTTTTGATAATCTAAATCTGTCGTATGATTATTTTATCCGCACGACGGATAAACGACATGAGGAAGCAGTCGCTAAATTTATGCAGAAGCTGTATGACCAGGGGGATGTCTACGAAGGATCTTATGAAGGTTTATATTGTACGGGGTGTGAGGATTTTATAACAGAAAAGGAGCTGGTTGATGGTAAGTGCCCCGATCATCTGAAAGTACCGGAGAAAATTTCCGAAAAAAACTATTTTTTCAAACTGACTAAATACCTCGCCAAGGTTCAGGAGCTGATTGAAAAAGATGAAATACAAATCCTGCCGGAAGACAAAAAAAAGGAAGCGCTTGGTCTCTTTAAACAGGGACTTTCTGACTTTTCCGTATCGCGTGAAAATGTGGAGTGGGGAATTCCCCTGCCTTTCGACAAATCACAGGTTACCTACGTCTGGGTTGAGGCGCTTCAGAACTATATCTCGGCAATCGGATACGGTGATGACCGTAAGAATTTTGAAAAATGGTGGCAGAATCCTTTTCATATAATGGCCAAAGATATTTTGAAGTTTCACTGTGTATACTGGCCGGCGCTTTTACTGGCAGTCGGTGAAAAACCGCCGAAACAGCTTTTTCTGCACGGTTTTTTCTCCATCAACGGACAGAAGATGAGTAAATCAATCGGCAACGTGATTGATCCGAATGATCTGGTGACCAAATATGGGGCGGATGCCACGCGCTATCTTCTAATTTCACAATTTCCTTTTGGGCAGGACGGAGATATCAAGCAGGAGAAATTTGATGAGCAGTTTAATTCCGATCTGGCGAACGGGCTGGGTAATATTGTTTCCAGAGTTGCAAACCTGATTGAGCTGAGCGAAGGTAAAATAGTGCCAAAAGGATCGGATGAATTATTTGATAAAGTATCTGAAGATATCAGTAGTCTCAAATTCCATGATGCGATTAAGAAAATCTTTAGTGTAATTAGTGAATTGAATGGGGAATTGCAGAAAATAAAACCTTGGGAAATGCCGAGCGACAGTGATGACCGGGTAAAATTCTTAGAGCGGGTAGCGAATGAACTCTTGTCGGTAAGCAAAGCAATCTGGCCGTTTATGCCAGACACGGCGAAACAAATTGAGGAAAGATTCCTGGCAAAAAAAATAACCAAAGGAAAACCGCTTTTCCCGAGGATATAGTTTATGAAGTTTACTGTTTCCCCAAATGTATTTGAAATATTCCCGGAATTACAGATTGCTGTCGCGGTTTTCAAGGGTATTGATAATTCCAAAGCAGTGCCAAAGATAGCGGAGCTTCTGCGCAGTGAAGAAATGTTTTGCCGAAGTATTTTCAGCGAGCTGAAAGTATCGGAACATCCGAACATCCAAAACTGGCGGAAAGCCTATACGAAATTCGGTGCCGGCTCGCATTACCGTTCGTCAGTTGAAGCACTGACCAAAAGGGTTTCAAAAGGTGAAAGTCTGCCGTCGATCAATAATCTTGTGGATATTTATAATCTGGTTTCCCTGAAACATCTGTTGCCGGTCGGCGGGGAAGATTTAAAAAAGATCAAAGGTGATCTGACATTAACATTCGCGACCGGTGAAGAAAAATTTCATGCGATTTATGCTGAGGAAAATGACCCGCCGCTTAAAGGAGAGATTGTGTACGTTGATGATAACAAAGACGTATTGTGCAGAAGGTTTAATTGGCGGGAAGCTGAAAAATCGAAGATAACGGAAGAAACTACAAAAGCAATTATCTATATTGAAGGAATCCCTCCAGTAAATGCGATTGAGACAAAAGAGGCGGCGCAGGATTTAGCAGCGTATGTTGAAAAGTTCTGCGGTGGTTCGGCGGAACTGTTCCTGGTTAATAAGAACTTTCCAATATTCAACTTTACTAAATGACATATATCGATTGGATTTTAATATTCTTGCTGGGTGCATTTGCTGTTTCTGGTTTTCTGGGCGGTTTTATCTATTCATTCGGTTCATTCCTAGGTGTGATTATCGGCGCTTTTGTGGCCGGAATATTTTATGAACCATTGGCACAAGTGATGGGCGATGGAGCTGATTGGGCGAACATAGTAGCATTCTTTGGAATATTTTTTATTGTTAGTCAGCTGATTGGAATCATATCCCATATCATCAGCAAAGCACTAAAATTACTTTTTGCATTTCCATTTTTAAAAATTATTAATAAATTAGGCGGATTGATTTTCGGTTTTATCGAAGGTGTGTTATTTCTCGGTATTGGTGTTTTCTTCATTCTTCATTTTGAATTGGCGGACAAGATTATCGTAACACTGGGTAACTCCAGTTTGATTCCCGTATTTGAAAAAATCGGCAGTTTGATCTCTTTTTTACTGCCGACAGTTATTAGAGAATTAGATACAATTTTATAACATGCTGATTGATACCCATACACATGTAAATTTTAATTTGTTCAAGGACGACGGACCGGATGTCATTGACCGCGCGCTGACAAATGATATTTGGGTGATAAATGTGGGCAGTCAGTACAAAACCAGCCAGCGGGCGGTAAATATTGCTAAGGACTATACAGAGGGTGTTTATGCGATGGTCGGTCTGCACCCGATCCATCTGTTTAAAATGCACGTTGACGAAGACGAGATAGATTTCAGCTCTCGTAAAGAAGAATATGACAAGCAGGCATATTTTGAATTAGCCAAAGATCCGAAAGTAGTGGGGATTGGCGAAGTCGGTATGGATTATTACCATATGCCGGAAGGCGAAACAATAGAAGCTGTTAAGAAAAAGCAGGAACAGGTATTTAGGGAACAAATTACTCTGGCGATGGAACTGGATAAAGCGGTCACTATTCACAGCCGCGGTACAAAAGATAATCCGTCGGGTGTCTATCAGGATATACTGAATATTGTTAAAGATTATCCGGGTATCCGTGCAGTGGTTCATTGCTACACAGGCGATCTAGATACTGCAAGGCAGATTGTTAATATGGGATTGAATATTTCGATTACCGGAATAGTTACTTTTAAAAATGCCAAAGAATTGCATACTGTAGTCAGGGAAATCCCGCTGGAAAATATGATGGTGGAAACCGATGCCCCGTACCTTGCACCGGATCCTTACAGGGGGAAAAGAAACGAGCCATCATATGTTAAGTTTGTTGCGGAAAAGATCGCTGAACTTAAAGGGATTTCTTTTGAAAAAGTCGCGGAGGTGACAACCGCCAACGCCAAGAAGTTATTTAAAATCTAAAAAACAAATTTGTGGAATATATACAAGATATTGTACTGGGTTTAGCACAAGGATTGGGAGAATTTTTACCTATTTCTAGTTCCGGTCATCTGGTTATCCTGCCGTGGCTTTTTAATTTTTCAGATCCGGGATTAGCATTTGACGTTGCATTACACTGGGGTACATTAATTGCAGTGGTCGCTTATTTCTGGAAAGACTGGATTCGCTTGCTGAAATCGCTGATCTCCCGTGAGAAGAATAATAATATTATTAAAAAAGACCGGAAGCTGATCGGATTTATTATTATTGCTTCAATTCCCGGTGCACTCTTCGGTTATCTTTTGGACAGCTGGGCCGAAACTTCATTCCGCGCGCCATTATTGATTGCCTCGACGCTGGCTGTGATGGGTATCCTATTGGCGATTGCGGATAGAAAAGGTAAAGGTAAAAGAGATATCAGTGAAATTACACTGGCTGACAGTATTATTATCGGTTTATCACAGGCGGTGGCGATTATCCCGGGGGTATCACGTTCGGGTGCTACAATCACCACGGCTTTATTCAGAAACATCAATCGTGAGTCGGCTGCCAAATTTTCTTTTCTGCTGTCGGCACCGATTATTCTGGGTGCAGGATTGGTGAAACTGCCGGATATTATTTCTGAGGGAATTTCTGCCTCGGTCATTATTGGAACACTGGTGGCGGCGATCAGTGGTTTCTTGAGCATCAAATATTTATTGCGCTTTGTTCAGACCAGAAACTACAGTCCTTTCGTCTGGTATCGCTTAATATTCTCCGCGGTAATAATTATTGTCTATTTATTCCGATGAAAGATGTGATAATAGTTTTATGGATTATCATGGCATTTGTAGCCACTGCTTTTTGGGAAGCCTATATTGAAGGGCAGTACGGTGGAGCAAAACGGCAGGTCGGCTGGAAAATTAAGGTAGGAAAATATAATCTGAACGGCTATCATTTCTGGTTGTGGGCAGTTACATACCCTTTGTTAGTTTCTTTGCCTTTGGTGGTCGACTATTCCCCGCGTCTTTTGGGATTAATCCTGATCGGCTATTTTCTGGGGCAGGTGATTGAGGATTTTCTATGGTTTGTGGTAAATCCAGAGTGGCCGTTCAAACATTTCCGTCCAGACAAAGCTGACTGGTTTCCGTGGTTGAAATTCGGAAAAAAATACGGATTGCCATTTTTCTATGTTCCGTATATGATATTTGCATTCCTGGCTTGGTGGTTTTTAGTCCGGGGGTAGCTAAAGAGTTAATATTAAGTTAGAATAAGCATATGGAACTTGTAACACTAGTAATAACATTAGCAATATTCGCAGTCCTGATTTTGGGTTTGTTAATGTTTCAAATGAATAAAAAATTTACCGAATTGAAGGATACGAAAAAAGATTCGGACGGATTTTTGTTATTACAGCAGAGATTGGAAGATATGAACAAAACTGTTGACCAAAAAATGGGTGATTCAACAAAAATGATGCAGCAGCAGTTCGGTCAGTCGGCGAAGATCATCCAGGATGTCACGGAAAAACTTACCAAGCTGGATGAAACAAATAAACAGGTGTTGGAGTTTTCTGATCAGCTGAATAAACTGCAGGATACATTAAGCAATCCGAAACAAAGGGGGATATTCGGTGAATATCAGCTGGAAATGCTTTTAAAAAATTCCTTTCAACCCAATCAGTATGAAATGCAGTATAAATTTAAAGACGGGGTGATTGTGGATTCGGTGCTGTTTCTGGGAGAAAAGATTATTCCGATTGATTCCAAGTTTTCTCTGGAAAATTACAATAGAATTGTTGACGAAACCGATAGTACACAGCGAGGGCTGTTAGAAAAAGTATTTAAAACTGATTTGAAAAACAGAATTGACGAGACAGCAAAATACATCAGACCGAACGAGGGGACGATCGATTTTGCTTTTATGTTTATTCCGGCGGAAGGAATATTTTATGATCTACTGGTGAACAAAGTCGGGGCGATCAAAGTGAATACCAGGGATTTGATTGATTATGCTATTAACGAGAAAAAAGTGCATATTGTTTCCCCGACAACATTTTATGTCACACTGCAGTCACTCTGGCAGGGGATGCGCGCGTACCAGGTTCAGCAAAAAACAAAGGAGATTCTGAAACAGGTCGGTAATCTGGATCTGCATATCAAAGCCTACGAGGATTATTTAAAGAAATTGGGTGGCCATCTCGGTACTACCGTTAACATGTATAACTCCGCCTACAAGGAATTCAAGAAGATTGATAAGGATGTTGTTAAACTCACCGGTGGTGAATCAAAAGTTGAACCGATTGAAATAGAAAAACCTAAAACGGAATAATATGAATTTTACCGAATTTCAAAAAACAATTCATGAAAAGGGATATCTGATCCTATGTCTTAATGATTATAAAAAAGACGGTGAATTTTATACATTCATTGGAATTCAGAATAAGTCAGGTCAAGGTTACAACGCGGAAGGATTAAGTGACAACCTGAGTGCTGTGTATGAAAATTTGATCAGCAGAATACAGTCATCATAATTTATTATGAATAGGCGTGAAAACAAGAGAAAAAATATTTTCTCTTGTTTGATACTGTCTGAAAATTAATTCTAGGAAATAGATTTTCAAAAAAATATTATTTAGTTACATTCGACAAAACACCGAGTGCAAAGGTCACAACTGCCCAGGAAAGAATTACAATGACCATGCCGATAACGGCAGCAGAGATTACCTTTTTTGCTTTTTCAATTTTATCTTCATTTCCACCGGCGGTCATCCAAGTAAAACCGCCATACATTACCATTACAACGCCGATCAATCCCAACAGCCCAAGCACCCACCGGATGATATTAAGCGCTGCTTTTTGCAGGTCAATGGTTCCCAATCCTAATGTTGCACCAATATTATTATCCCATGATAATGCTTGAACCGCATTAGGAAGAATAATTGAACTTAATGTAAGAATAAACATTAGTCCTAAATGAAGTTTTTTCATACCGAATCGTTAGTAATTATGTCCGGATATTATCATATCTGTACTAACATTGCAATATTTTTAGCATTTTAATCAGTGAATTATTTGTGGTTGGATATTATCCGATTTGATAATTATTAACAATAAAAAACTGATAAAATCCGTAAATAATACTAAACTAAATATGCAAGAAACAGAAAACTGCAAATATCCCAGTAAAACAGCGTCTGGCCAGATTCAAAAATGGGGGGGCTTGATATTTTTGCCAAGATGTATTATTATAGATGCGAAATTGTGGATAAATAAGTCAATTTCTGCATTTTTATATTTAATGTGATGGAAGAAAATAAACCACAAAAAGCGTGGTGGCAGCCGGCTCTGGCAATATTTGGAGAGGTAACCGGGTGGATTGTTGTGCCGATAATATGCGCCTTATTTCTGGGTAAATATTTAGATGAAAAAAAAGGCACTGAGCCATGGTATTTTCTCGGTCTGACTGGTGTGGCGTTTATTATATCCTGTATCGGTATCACAATCATCGCCGGAAAATACATTAAACAAATCGAAAAGGAAAACAAGAAGAAACTAAATCAGAACTCGAATAATGAGCAACGAGACAGAAACAACAGAGATAGTGAATGAAGGTGTGCATGAGGAAAATGTAGCCGATAATTCAGCAACCGAGACAACGGAAACACATAGTGAGGTATCACATGAGGTTACTTTATTTGCCGAGCCGGTATTTCATGTCGGCAGTTTTCCGGTCACAAATTCTTTGATCAATTCATGGGTAGTTGTCATTATTATTGTATTATTTTCTTTAGCTCTAAAAAAACAGATCAAAAGGATCCCAACCGGCATCCAGAATGCATTTGAAATCATTGTTGACGGGGCATTAAACATGGCTGATTCAGTCACTGGAGACCGTAAAAAAAGTCTGAAGATATTCCCGATTGTGTTTGCAATCTTTATTTTTGTTTTATTGAATAACTGGCTGGGATTAGTCCCGGGCATTGGCTCAATCGGATTTATTGAAGAAGGTCACGGGCAGTCTGTATTTGTACCATTTTTCCGAGGAGGAACCGCTGATTTAAATACAACTTTGGCTCTGGGATTATTTTCCGTTGTTGGATCAAATATCTTCGGCGTTTTAATAGTCGGAGCATGGAAATATATGAATAAATTTTTGAATTTCAAAGCGATTATGGAGATTCCAAAAAAATTTATTAAAGATCCTTCAATCGCTTTTGTAAATCCGATCAAAGTGTTCGTAGGAATTGTGGAGATTATCGGTGAAGCGGCGAAAGTTGCATCACTCTCGTTTCGTCTCTTTGGGAATGTCTTTGCTGGTGAAGTTTTACTTTCCTCAATCGCTATGATATTTGCATTTATATTACCGATCCCGTTTATGTTTTTGGAAGTTATTGTAGGTATTATTCAAGCTGTAATCTTCGCGATGCTGACATTAGTATATTTTACTATTGCATCAACCGAAGAAGAGCATTAATTATTAATGATTTGCCGGCACCGACTTTAAACCAAAAATAAAACAGTCGAGTAGCTCGTGAATCAAAAAGAAAGGTCGTACAATATGGATTTAGTACCATTAGCAAAAGCATTTGCCATCAGTATCGGGAGTATTGCTCCTGCATTGGCAATTGGAAAAATCGGTGCCAAAGCCATGGAATCAATCGGACGCAACCCTGAATCTGCAGGAAAAATCCTGGTTCCTATGCTTTTAGCCGCCGCTTTCGCAGAAGCCATCGCTATTTATGCTTTGGTTATTGCATTC
>JBAYGC010000024.1:0-17737 GCA_041666845.1 Patescibacteria group bacterium
GTGGGATTAAACATATAGATCGAACTCAAGAATGAAAATCTCTCTCCTCATAGGTTTTGCTAAAGACCTATACTTCAAACTTAAGCTCGTAATACCTACATGACCCACTCAGCAGAATATTGCATCTAAACAGAAGCCCGTTCAAATACTGAACGGGTTTTTGTTTGGAAGGCTAGATTACTGCTTCTCGATCAGGTCGAGTAGGGGAAGTCTATAGATTTCTTGGCTTCGTCGCGCTTAGTGCAACTTCGCTCGAAATGACATGTTTACAGCCTTGTGTTATCCCGGAATTCACGTTCAAGGGGGATATCATGGAATGTAAGGCTTTAGCCTTACTCCTGCCCATAAAGCTGAAGCTTATGTTCCAAAATTATTTTGAAACCGCGCGAGACATGCGAACGTGATATTTACTGCCAGTGGGTTTTCTGGAGAACTGAACCCTAAACTAAATATTATATAAAATCAGGGGCTTTATCATTTGAATAAATCATGATAATATGTTATAAACTATGTTCGTATGAAAAGTGAAGCTTTTAGGAAATTTCAGGCCACCATTACGGGTGGTGCAATTATTATAGGGCTAGCACAAGTTGTTAGCCGTATTTTAGGTTTACTGCGGGAAAGGATACTGGCATCCACGTTTGGCGCGGGTGAGACGCTGGATATTTACTATGCCGCATTTAAAATTCCGGACTTTGTCTTCAATATTATCGTGCTGGGCGCGCTTTCCTCGGCGTTTATTCCGGTATTCATCGAGTACTGGAATAAGGATAAGGAGCAAAAAAATGTCAATTATGAAAGTTATAGGATTGCCAATTCACTTTTAAACATTATTACGCTTATTCTGCTGGTCGCCGGGGCGTTTGTCTTCCTGTTTACAGACCAGCTGGTAACTTTGATTGCTTACGGTTTTGATGCGGAAAAAAGAAAAACAACCGCTGAACTGGTCAGAGTCATGTATATCAGCGTCCTTTTCTTCGGTGCAAGCAATATTGTCTCGGGAGTACTGCATTCATTCAGAAGGTTTGTGGCTTATTCACTGGCGCCGATTATGTATAATTTGGGAATAATCTTCGGTATTTATGTTTTTGTACCCAAATACGGAATCATGGGGCTGGCCTACGGAGTGATCCTGGGGGCTTTTCTACATTTAGTAATCCAACTGCCTTCAGTTTACAGGTCCGGATACAAATACAGCTTAGCAATGAGCCTGTCACTGCCGGGTGTCAGAAAAATAGGAGGGCTCATGTTACCACGCGCGTTCGGACTGGGAGTCACCCAGCTGAATCAGGCTGTAACTACCACTATTGCCTCAACTCTGGTGGTCGGCAGTGTGGCGGTCTTTAATCTGGCAAATAATTTACAGTATTTTCCAATCAGCGTGTTTGGGGTCTCGCTGGCCCTTTCCGCCTTTCCGGTTTTTTCTCAAGCATTCATTGAAAACGACACATCAAAGTTTGTTCTGCATTTCTCTCAGACATTCCGCAGAATATTATTCATAGTCATTCCAATCAGTATCGTGATCCTGTTGTTACGCGCCCAGATTGTCCGCTTGGTTTTAGGATCGGGCAATTTTGATTGGGAAGATACTATTCTGACGGCACAGACGCTCGGGTTTTTCTCAATATCACTATTTGCCCAGAGTCTGATTCCGATGCTGGCCCGCTCGTTCTATGCGTTTCAAAATACCAAAACACCGGTAATCATCAGCGTAATTTCCATGGTAATCAATATAGTCGGATCCATATTGTTAGTCCAACCGATGGGCGTACTAGGACTCGCTTTGGCATTTTCCATTGCAAGTTTTGTAAACATGATACTATTATTGACCGCCCTGCGTACTAGATTAGGGGATTTGGATGATCAGCGGATTATTAATTCGACTTTAAAAATAATATTACTCTCCTTACTGATGGGTTTGACGATCCAGGCCTTGAAATACGTTATCGGCCCCTGGGTTGATATGCAGACGTTTTTCGGAGTATTAATCCAAACCGCGGGTAGTACGCTCGGTGGAGGGTTGGTATACGTTCTGTTGGCCGTTAAACTGAATTTTGATGAGGTGGATATTATTAAAAAGTTTTTGCAAAAAGCAAAAAATCAGTTCACTAATTTACGCAAATAATGACCGAAAAAACGAATATCAGAAATTTCTGCATCATTGCACATATTGACCACGGCAAGTCCACGCTCGCTGACCGTCTTTTGGAATTTACAGGAACGGTGGAGAAAAGAAAGATGAAGGAACAGTTGCTGGATCGGATGGATCTGGAACGGGAGCGGGGGATCACCATTAAATTACAGCCCGTCAGGATGGATTATATGCTTGACCAGAAGGATTATATTTTGAATCTGATTGATACGCCGGGTCACGTGGACTTCGGCTATGAAGTATCCAGGTCTTTATCCGCTGTGGAGGGTGCCCTGCTTTTAGTCGATGCAACGCAGGGGATCGAAGCGCAGACGCTAGCCAACCTGTATCAGGCGATTGACCAGGATCTGACAATCATTCCGATCATCAATAAAATAGATTTGCCGAATGCGGATATTGAAAGAGTATCAAACGAACTGTCACATCTTTTGGGTATTGATCCGGCGGAAATAATTTTGGCATCGGCGAAGACCGGAGTAGGAGTTCCGGAAATTTTGAAAAGAATTATTGAAGTTGTTCCAGAACCGGCAGAAAGCAAACTGGATTCTCTGCGTGCTCTCATTTTTGATTCATACTATGACGAATATCAGGGTGTAGTTTCGCTAATCCGGATTGTTGATGGTACGCTTAAAAAAGGCGACGAAATATTTTTACCGGCTACCGGAAAAAAGGGTGCAACGCTTGGTATCGGTGTTCTGAAACCTGAACTGCACGAAAAAGACAGTCTTTCCGCCGGTGAAATCGGCTACGTGATAACCGGATTAAAAACGGTCAAAGACTGCCGAGTCGGCGATACAATAATGCTTTTAAATCATGAACCGGATCTGGAACCGCTGCCGGGATATAAAGAGGTAAAACCGATGGTCTATGCCGGGTTTTTTCCCAAAGAAGGCGATGATTCCGGCAAACTGCGTGAGGCGCTGGAAAAACTGCATCTCAGCGATTCAGCTTTTGATTATGTACCGGAAAAATCCACGGGACTGGGGCTCGGATTCCGGTGCGGATTTTTAGGAATTCTGCATTTAGACATCATTCAGGAGCGACTGAATAGGGAATACGGTTTAGAAGTCATTGTATCCATTCCATCCGTTGCTTATCATGTGACTTTAAAGAGCAACGAAAAAATAGTAATAACCAGCCCGGCCGATTTTCCGGATGAAGAAACAATCCTTTCGATTGAGGAGCCTTGGATGAAGGTGGATTTAGTTACTCCCGCGAAGTATCAAGGCGCGCTGATGGATCTGGTATTGGCGAAAAGGGGAACGTATGATACGACGGAATACCTGGAAATGGAAAGGATTATTCTACATTTTGAAATGCCGCTAACTTCTCTGATTGTTGATTTTTATGATAAACTGAAAAGCGTAACCCAGGGGTACGCTTCGATGAATTATGAGTTTTTCGGCTATCATGAGGCTAAAATCCGTAGACTGGATATTGTGGTAAACGGGGACGTGGTAGAGGCATTGGCTACTTTTGTTTATGAGGATTCTTCGCATGTTACCGCACGCCGGGTGGTCAGTACCTTAAAAGAAGCAATACCCAAACAGCTGATCGAAATCCGGATCCAGGGAGTGCTTGGCTATCAGAAACAGAAAGGAACTCACCAGGCGGGCGGGAAAGTGATTGCCTCCGAAAGAATCTCACCGCTCCGAAAAGACGTAACGGCAAAATTGTACGGAGGTGACGTAACTAGAAAAAGAAAGCTTCTGGAGAAACAGAAGAAAGGTAAGAAGAAAATGCGTTCGTTCGGAAAAGTCGATATCCCTTCAAAAGTATATCTGTCGGTATTGAAAGGTAAATAGTTTAGCTAAATGCCGGATATACCAGAAAGAAGACCATCGCGATTACGCCGATTATAGAAATAACTGTCCAAATAATGTTGTAAATCTTCTTTTGCTTTTTGGTCATAACTTATTAATTAGTTTATTGTATGTCTAAGGAATATTTTACCAAACATCTCAAAGAAGGGGAAGAAACCATCAAAATAGTGCGGGCATATGCTTTGAGCCAGATACTGAAAATTGCAATTATTATCATCCTGGTGCTCCTGCCATTTTTCTTGCTTTTTCCACTCTTCCAGAAAGGTTTTTGGGGGGTAATTGGTTTTCTTGTCCTACTGGCTGTTGCGATTGCTTTCACCGCGCGTACTGTCATTATTTGGTACTATAACGCCTTTATGATTACCAACAAAAGGATAATTGATTTTGATCAGCGCGGTCTTTTTGATAAGACGGTATCAGTTGCCACATATGATAAAATTCAGGATATTACTTTCAATAAAAAAGGTGTCTTTTCAACGCTTTTTAATTATGGTACTATTGTAATTCAGACTGCGGGGGCTAACGCCAATCTGGAGATACGTAATGTTTTTGAACCTGAAAAAATTCAAGATGCCATAATGGAAATCCAGAAAGATTCCCTGCAAAATGAACGGGCAGGCAAGGAGGAAATGTCCGCGGCCGAACTGATCGATATTCTGGAACAGACAAAGGAAAAATTAGGCAAGGAAAGATTCGATAGATTCTTAAAATCACAAAACATTAATTCTTTACCAAAAGAAGAAAAGAATGAGCCTGAGGGTGACCAAGAAAAATAAGCTAAATAGATTTTTACCTTCGCGCTTGTTTCTAATAATCGGGGTGACAGTACTTGTGTTTTTCTCGGTATCACTGGGCAAAGAAGTAATAAGAAGATATGAAGTAAACAAAGATATTCAGGCGTTGGAGCGGGAAGTGGCGGAAATGGAAAAGCAGAATGCTGAATTGACCGATCTCATCCAATATTTAAATACTAACAGCTTTAAGGAAAAAGAGGCGCGTACTAAATTAGGAATGGCAAAAGCTGGTGAAAAGGTAGTTGTAATTCCCGACGTAAAGGTGGAAGATGAAAATACTACTGAATCCGAGGCAGTAGGCGCCCCGGATAACGTAGAGGAATTATCCAATCCTGAGCGCTGGTTCGCATATTTTTTTAATCAATAATAACTAATAGCAAAATCATGCCCAGTAAAACAACAAAAAATAAAAAGATGGAAGATCCGAAAGAAGAGAAGTCGGTTTCCAAAGAAGCGTTAAGAAACAACGTTGCAAAAGATTCGATCAAAAAACCTGAAACGAAGAAAGAAGCTGAAAAACCGGCACAAGAGGATACAGCAGAAATACCAAAAACCGTTGATGGTGAGGGAAAATTGAAACCAAAGAAAAAAAGAAAGAATAAGAAAGTAATAATTCTCTCAGTGGTTCTGTTTGTTGTAGTAATTATAGGTGGATTGGCGACTATGGGAATCGGGGTATACAAATATCAATGGGATAATAATTTTTCCCAAACAATTGTTAAAGCTCTTCCTTATCCTGTCGCGGTTGTTAATGGTAAAATTATAAAATATGCGGACTATAAATCAGATGTAGACGCATTGCAGTATTTTTATGAAAAACAGAAAGAGCTCTATCCTGACCAGGCGGCTGATTGGACGATTGAAGAAGTGAGGAAAAACGTGATGGACCGGCTGATTGAAGATGAATTGGCGTCACAGATTGCATCACAAAAAGGAATAACTGTTTCTCAGGAAGAGGTGGATAATGAATTTAACTTGATTGTCAGCCAGGCAACGTCTCAGGAAGAGGTGGAAAAAACCATCCTTGACCTTTATGGCTGGACACCTGACCAGTTTAAGGATAAAGTCCTGTATAAGTTCCTGTTGCGTAGCAAATTAGAAACAAGCATCAAAGAAGACCCGGCGATTATTGCAGAGCCCAAAGCCAAAGCCGAAGAAGCATTAGCAAAAATTAAATCAGGTGAGCTGACATTCGCTGAAGCGGCACTTGAGTACAGCGACGATGCAACTGCGACAAGTGGTGGTGATCTCGGATATTTTGGCAGAGGTGAAATGGTAGCAGAGTTTGAGGACGCCGCATTTGGATTGGAGGTCGGTACGGTAAGTGATATCGTAACCACACAGTTCGGCTACCATATTATTAAGGTAGATGAAAAAACAACACAAGGAGAGGGTGATGCGGCGAAAGAGGTTGTAAAAGCCAGTCACATTCTGGTCGCCTTCCCTTCTATTGATGATTGGTTAGCAAGTGAGGTTACCAAGGCAAAAGTCTACCACCTGATAAAAACATAAAATCCCCGTAAAAAAGGGGATTATGGAGCCACCTGTCGGAATCGCCCGTCTCGCCGATGCTGAGCCGAGGCGGAAACCGACGACCTCTACTTTACCTGCCCGCAGTCCTTGGAGCCACCTGTCGGAATCGAACCGACGACCTCTACTTTACGAAAGTATTGCTCTACCAGCTGAGCTAAGGTGGCGAAATAAACAGGTCGCGTCTATTACTATACAGAAAACAAAACCGAAGGTCAACTAATTACATTCATGAAAATTGTAGAAAAAGAGGATCAAGTTATTGAATCCGGCAAAGCATTCAAATATAACGGCGGAGGGGACTCTGCCGTTTTATTGATACATGGATTTACTGGTAATCCATATAGCATGCGAATTTTAGGTACTTATTTGGCGGATAGAGGGGTTGATGCGTACGGTATCAGACTAGCCGGTCACGGAACGACTGTCGAAAACCTGGCTAGAACGGATTATCGCGACTGGCAGGAATCCGTGCGGGTTGCATATAACCAGGTTAGAGAAAAATACAATCATATATCTATAGTCGGACTATCATTTGGGGGCAATCTAGCCTTTAACCTCACGCGATGTTACCCGGAAACAATTGATAAGATTGTTACAATCGGCACGCCAATATTACTTAAAAAAAAGCGACTCAACAAATATGTAGTCCCGTATATAAAAAGATTTAAGAAGTATTATAAGAAAGAGTGGGTTAAGGATATGAGCTCAGATTCTGCGTTTATGCAACGTACGTATGATCGGATCCCGCTGGATAGCTATGCGAGTTTTATCTATTTTATCAACAATTTTACGAAAAATGAGCTACCGCATGTTCTGGTGCCGACCCTAATCATTCATTCACAGGACGATGTGGTTATACCACCTGAGAGCGCGGAACTGATTTACAATATGCTGGGATCAAAAGAGAAAGAACTTTATTGGCTCAAGGATTCATATCATGATCCACTCGTTGATGAGGTAACGGACTCTTTGTTGGAAAAGATATATCAATTTTTAACGAATCCCTCTCCGTAATAAGTTAAGGATTGTATTTATATAAAATATTCGGGATGATTCATTTTCTTTGCCATAATTTATCTGCTTCGCAAGTGATGTAGAACTTTGGGAAGAAAATAAAAAAGACTGGCATAGTGCCAGCATAATTATATTGTATTTGACTTCCAAGCCCCTCCCCCAAAAAAGATTATTGGGCGTCCTCTTTTAAAGTGGAGGAGGGAACTTAGGAGCCATCTTCTAGGCCTCATGAGGGCAAAAGTTTTATTCCCAGCGGTGGCGGTAAACTATCCACACTTTTATCCGACGGCGCTGAAATGAGACGGCTTTTATTTTTTTATCTTTTTAATTGACAATTTGCATTTTTTTGGGATAAGCCTCTTAATGATGATTTATGCGACGGCGCTACTTTTAGCGACGGCTTATCTCTACCTAAATTTTATCAGATGTGTGCGGATAGTCAAGTGTTATTTTGCTTTAATCAAGGTTAAATAATTTTATTGAGACGTTCAATATTTTGCTCAATAGTATTTACAACCCCCTCAGTATTTGAACTCACATCAAAATTTGTAAATCGGATGATTGTGATCCCTAGATCACTAATCCATTTATCTCGTTGTATGTCATACGTTATTGCCTTTTCGGTATAATGAGAATCTCCATCTACTTCTACTACTAATTTGAGTTGAGGACAATAAAAATCAACAATATAATTTCCAATACTTACCTGTCTTCTAAATTTATAACCGCTCAATCTTCTTTTTCTTAAGTGTACCCAAAGAATTTGCTCAGGACGAGTCATATTACTTCGCAGGTACCTTCTTTTATCTTTTGTATTCAATCTATTGTATATCTTTGTCATATCATAATCCCCACCTTTGTCCTCCCCTTATGAAGGGGAGGATCAATTAATTATGCTTATTTATTAATTATCTGTATATTGATATATCAAAATTATTTTTCATGCGACCCCTCCTTTCAAAGGAGGGGATGGGGAGGTTAATAAACAAAAGACGTCTTATGGACGCCCTTTTTTAACAAGCTAGTTTTTACTTACTTTTTGCGATTTATAATATATTTTTTATACTTTTCATCATTCTCAATAATCTCTTGAATCATTTCACGCAGAAAATCCGCTTTGGTCTTTTTGGTATTGTGGGTTTTCCAGTGCAGGTAATGGGAAATTTTTTGTGAGATGCGCAAGGTGAATTTAATATTCGGTACATCATTATATTCCGGATCAATCCCGAACAGATTAATGTATTCCGCAATGATTGATTCCAGATCGCTTTTCTGATAGGGCTTAGCAATGATAAAGGGCGGAATATTCTGTCCCAAGTGGCTCAGCGTCTTTTTGATTTGCGCGCCCTTCTGGTACAGGCACAAGGTTGGCTTTTTCTGCAGGATGGCGTGTGCTAACAAATAGCCAACTTCAGAATCAGGCGCTGTTGCCTCGATTACTATACCGTCAACGTGGTTTAATACACTCTGTCCGGCTGCCTGTATTTCCGCCATTTTATCTTCGCTGATTGGTGTGACATAACTGCTTTCTGTTTTGGAGAATGTTTGCAGGCCGGCTTTGGTTAATTGCTCTAAAATCTGCTCATAGGCTTTATTGTAGTTTGCTATTTCAGTTGTCGGTCCGAAGAAATATATTTTCATTTTATTCTTCTCCCTCCAATAATTCTGAAGCAATATTTTCTTTCATTAAAACGGCGATTTTTTTGCGGTTATTTGTTTGACCAAGCGCCCATTTGAGCTTCATGACTGTGGCTTCAAAGGTCATATTGTCAATGAAAATGTATGAAGCGCTTGCGCTGTGGGAATATGGTATATCTGTATGAATCAGGATCGGCATATCATAACTTACCGGAATTAGATTATCTAACAGTGCCAGTGCAGATTCGGGATTATGGGTTTGGATGATTATACCGTTGGGTTTCTTTTCGAGCACCCATTTCAAATAATCCGCATTTTGCTCGGAGTTGAAATCGACCACCGAAACATTATCATCAAAATTCGCACTAAACTTCAAAGCATCCTTGTCGCCCGTATGAGCGTGCTCTGATATTTTAATACCGAAATCGATTGTCGCCAGCACAGCTTTTAATGGAGCGTCAAACAGATTTAAGCTCAGACTTTTTGTGATGTGTGCCTGGTTGGCCCGTACCAGTTTATTGCCGAACATAATGGAAACTTCAGCCGGTCCTTGAATGGCAATCTGCAGGGCGTTGATCAGGTTGGCTTTAATTCCCAGTCCTTTGTACTTTTTGAGTATTTTCTTGTCGGTTTTTTTCTTTGCTAGCATATATGGGATCTGTGATCCGGTAAAAACCACCGGTTTGGAAACGTTCAACAGCATAAAAGAGAGCGCGCAGGCAGCCGCAAGGAGTGAGTGTACGTGGTGGGTGACGACAAATCCGTCGAATTCATCAATTCTATCCGCAATGATTTTGCCGAGCTTGGTCCAATGACTTAAGTCGGGTTCGTTGTCCTTTTCTCCCAATATGAAAATCGGCTCAATTTCTGCCATAATGTTAATCTCCGGCATTTTGGCGAGCCAGGGTTTGATATCACCTTTGACGGTAACAGCGTTTTTATCCGTTTTTTCCTCAGACAATACTGTCCCACCTAAGATGATTAAGCCAATTTTTTTGCGGGGAGTAGGCATTGCTAGGTTTTTTTAACAAGAATATATGAAGTAAAGCCAAGCCATACTATTGAGAATTCTGCACCTAAGAAATTCCGGCCAGGAAACGTAACATGAATAATTGGTAAAATAATATCGGCAGTAATTCCAAGCGTTGCGGATATTATAACTCCTACTAAAAGATATTTTAATAGCCATCTATGATAACCATCAGCTTTTTTGTATGAATCAATAATATTCCACATTCCCCATGACCAAAAAATTAAAAAGTATGCAGAAAATATATATATCATAAAACCAAAATCTTCTTGGACAGCGCCGTTTACTATTTCGATTCCTTTTACATAAGAATGCGTCAATAAAATAATAAATATATTAATTATTGCAGGTAAGAAAAGTAAAAATATTTTGATTGGTGAAATAATCTTTTTTACTGACGGAAAATTATATGTAAAAAGCAAAAAGGTTGTAGCAATGAAGCCACCACTAATGTAGGTCATTTCGATAAAAAAACGCTGAATAATATAGTTGTCATTCAGTGCTGCCACAGCATTAGTTAAAACCCACAAAGATACGCTGAATATGAGAAGCGTATACCAACGTACAGCTTCACCGATCCTTTTCTTTGTTAGAAAGCTTATTCCGAGTATAAGTTCTAATACTCCAATAACGATTAATGCAATGCCGTGATAATTCATAATTATAGTATAATTATTAAAGACGGCTATATAAATTGCGACGGCTTCAGTATAGCTTTTGGCTAAGATAAAGTCAATAATAATTATAAAATACCAAATTTACAATAAATCTGTTATAATATAATTTGTTATATCAATTATTGATGATCAGCAATAAATCGGAATATTTGTTGGTAGATTTTTCGATAATATTTGCAAAAAGTATTACTAAATGAAAAGTATAAAAAAATTTGTAAGTAGTAAAATATTTTTTTATGTACTCATAATACTTTTTTCAATGTTTCTTATTGATTATTTTATTACAGGATATGATGTAATAAATGAGAAATATGGAATAAATGTTATGCATTTCGCATATGTTTTTATTATAAGTGAAGTAGCATTTAATTTAGGAATATTTCTAATGCTAAAGGGCTCCGGTTTACTAAAAATAAAAATTCGCGATCTTATAAAATTTCATATAAAAAATGTAGATTTAAATAACCCCCTTTCTTACTGGGGTTTTTTGATGAATAGGGTTGCGGCTGTCATTCCTTGGTTATATGTATTATTATTAGGATATGATAAATTGCCGTGGCCTGTAATATTAGCAATCCTAATTGAGTTATATATTGTAATATATTTGGGAATAAAAGTTCAAAAAATTAGTTCAATGGGTAATAATCGATTAGTAATTAGAAAAGCAAATTATGCGGATGTTGATAATATTGTATATGTAGAAAAGCAAGCCTGGTCAAAAGAAGGGGCAGCAACAAAAGAAATAATGGAATCGAGGATAAACACATTTCCCGACGGAATATTCGTAGCTGTTTTAAATGATAAGATAATTGGGGTAGTCGTATTTCAGAGAGTCAACTATGAAGAATTTTTAAGTATCCATAATTGGTATGAGGCAACTGATAACGGTTATATAAAGAAAAGTCATAAGGTAGACGGAGATTCGATTTTTGGAGTTGATTTGAGTGTTGTACCAGATGCACCGCATGGCGTCGGAGCAAAATTACTCAGACAGGTAGGTGCAATTGCTATAATGAACAATCTGAAGTGTGGGATCCTTGGAGGACGAATACCTGATTATTATAAGTATTCAAATAAGTATTCAGCAGAGGAATATCTTAACGCAAAAGATGACGAAGGAAATTTACTTGATCCGGAAGTACGTTTTTATAAAAAGAATAGACTCGAGATTGTATTATTAATTCCTGACTATTTCAAAGATCCAGAAAGCATGAATTATGGTGTTTTACTTAGGTGGAAGAACCCTTTTTATTCAAAGAATAAAATTATACAGAAGATTTCGAAAAAATATTTATTTAAACTAGTGAATTATTTATGATTACAGATATTTTAGTATTAGAAATAATATCTTTATCAATTCTTATACTGGGATTGTTAGTTTATTTAAGGAATACGAGAAGTATATTAAACAGAGCATTCTTTGCTCTATCCGCAATAACTGTCATATGGAATAATGCTAGTTATTTAGAAGAAGTTTTATCTTCTGAGGCAATAATATCTATTCTATGGCGAATTGATTTTGGTGTTGCACCGCTGATTGGCTTTTTCTTTCTACTTTTTACATTTAATTTTCCAAGAGAAAATATCAAGCTTTCAAAAAGATATTTGATATTTCTAGTTCCAACAATATTAATTATTGTGGCTATTACTTTGTCCACAAATCTTGTTATTCAGGATGTACAGCATTCATTGGATGGAATAAAATTTGTATCCGGGCCATTATATTTTGTCTATGCAGCGGTAATTATTTTCCAGTTTATTTGGGGTTTTTATATATTGTTTGGTAAGAGAAGGAAGTCGTCAGGCATTGAGAGACTGCAAATTAAGTTTGTTTTATACGGAATACTGCTAACTTCGTTTATTGCAGTTGTGACAAATCTTATAATTCCTCAACTCTCCGAAGGTCCAACTGATATATCAAAATATGGGATATATGGGGCTGTTTTCTTTATTGCTGCAACAAGTTATGCTATTACAAAGTATCGTTTAATGGACATTCGTTTGGTTATTAGACGTGGCGTTTTTTATTCCGGTCTTGGAATATTTGTTGTCGGTGCTTATTATCTGGTGGCATGGTCTGATTACTCTAACTTCGGTGGACCGTTTACCTTGGGTGCTTTGTTAACTGCGATAGTTTTTGCGCCATTGTTTTTAGCGGGATTTGTCTTCATGAGCAAAAAGCTGAAGCAGTTGAGCAACAAATATTTTTTTGCCAGTCTATATGACTATCAGGAGACATTGGATAAATTTTCGAAAGATGTTTCTTCCACAATCAATTTAACAGAAGTTGCCAATGTGGTTGTGGATACTATCCAACAAACAATGCAGATGGACAACATCGGTCTGTTTGTGAAAAATAAGCATTATGAGCCGATGAAGATAATTGGTTTTAATGAATCGAATCTGACCAGGATGGTCAGCAATTCCCGTTGCACTGAATTTATATCGTCATTAAAAAAACCACTGGTCTATGATGAATTAGTGCGCAATGCTCAGGATTATAAAACCTTACAGGAAAATATTGATTACGCAAAGGAACAGCTGAAAAATATGGATATTGCAATTGTACTTCCGTTAGTCACAAAGGGTGATTTGATATCCTGCATTATTCTCGGTAAGAAAATTTCACGTGACGCATATACTAAGGAAGATATGAGACTGCTTGAATCACTGGCTAATCATGCGGCAATCTCAATCGAGAACGCACGTTTGTATAATGAAATTCAGGGTTTCAATGAAACGCTGAAATATAAAGTTGATGATGCGACGAAACGATTGAGAGAGCTTTTGAAAATCAAATCAGACTTTTTGACTGTGGCTTCACATCAGCTGCGAACACCAACTAGTATTGTAAGAGGCATGTTATCACTTGTGATTGAAGAGAAAGATTTGCCAAACGATGAAAGGGAGCGATTTATCTCACAAGCGTATGAGGGGATTAACCGATTGGAGAGAATTATTCATGAGTTACTGAACGCCACGGAGCTGGAAGGTAAAAAAATGCAAATGGATTTCAAGAAAGTTAGGATAGAAAATATAATAGAAGAAATTGTACATGGATTGTTGCCGCTGGCGGACCAATTAAAAGTAAAATTGGTTTTTGATAAGCCGGTTCGACCGATTCCTAAAACACTTGCCGATCCGACTAAACTTAAAGAAGCGATTACTAATATTGTTGACAACGCTGTTCATTATACCGCGGGTGGCAATGTAAATATCTTTGCCAGAAGAAAAGAAAATCAGATTGTAATTGAAGTTAGTGATAACGGAATTGGTATGACCAAAAACGATTTACGGAATATTTTCACTAAATTCACAAGAGGTGAAGGTATTCTCCAGGTTCATCCGAACGGTACTGGTTTGGGGTTGTTTATTGCCAAAAAAATGCTGGAGGCAATGGGCGGGACAATTACTGCTGAAAGTAAGGGTAAGAACAAGGGAAGTAAATTTACTTTAACAATCCCTATTAAATAGGATTGATTTGAAATCATCATCAAATTTTGGTACTATAAATACATAACGATATCATTATGGCATCAAAAGCAAGTAAAAAAATTTTATTAGTAGAAGATGAACCAAGTTTGGTTTCAATGTATCAGGCCGCTTTTCGTAATTCAACATATGAGCTTTTAGTTGCTACAAATGCGTCCGGCGGATTGAAACTTGCTCAGGAAAATGGTGTATCGTTGGTATTATTAGATGTTATTATACCTGAAGCGGAGGGAAAGGTAATAGAATTCAGTAAAAGGGTAGGGTTTAATTTGTTGGGAAGGTTAAAGAAAGATCCAAAGACAAAGAATATTCCGGTGATTACATTGACCAATCTGGACAGCCCGGAAGACAGAAAAAAAGCCAGCAGTCTGGGAGCTGTGGATTATTTGATTAAAGCAAACTTTCTGCCGAAGGAAGTGGTAGAAACAGCAAAAAAGGTTTTAAACAAAAAATAAGCCCAGATAACAGGCCTATTTGGAGCGGGTAGTGGGAATCCCCGCCTGCCATGCTCTAGTGGAGCGAGAGACGGGAATCGAACCCGCGTTTCTAGCTTGGGAAGCTAGTATACTGCCATTGTACTACTCTCGCATGTCGAGAGCGGGCAGGGAACCCGCACTTTATCCTTGGGAAGGACATGTTCTACCACTAAACTATACCCGCTTGTCTAAACAGTAACATTATACTAGAATAGTATTTGACATGACAAGAGCCAAAAACAAGATCATATTTGGGATCGCGTTAGTAAGCCTTTTTTTTATTTCCCACGAAACACTGGCCGTTGAGACCAGTTTATATTTGGATGCCGATACAGTTGCGAGGGGATATACAGTTTCATTAACAGATAATCAATTCAGTATTGGCGTTGTTCCCGGTTTGCATGACGATGCAATGACTGTCAATTTGTATAAATTAGGAAGTTATCCGGATCTACCAAAAGACACAACCGCGGTGAGTAGTATTTATCAGTATTCACTATCCGGTGTTCAGACTTCAGAGCTTCAATATCCGGTTAATGTCGCGATAAATTATGAGTCGAACAATTCGGTACCAAAATATTTGTATTATTATAATGAAACTGAAGGTGCTTGGGTGGAAATTAATTCAACATCGAAAGATAATTTGCTTAAAGGGCAGATTACCTCAGTATCTGCTAAAGTGGCTGTTTTGGAAAAAAGCGCATTCCGGATCAATCTGGATACAGCTACGCTGGAAAAGGGTTTTACAGTTACAAATACTGAGAATTCCAATTTCAAACTGGGAATTTATCCGGATACCATTAACCAGCCGGCTACAATTGTTTTCAAAATAGCTGATCAGGGACCAGTTGCGTTTCCGGAGGGATTGGAACGGGTGAGTGATATCTATTCCTTTGAAATTAAAACAAAAGACCCGCTAGTATTTGCCCGGCCGGTCGTATTAAGCATGGGATTAGCAATTCCTGATGACCATAGGAAGGCAATATATTATTATGACAGTAATAAAGGCGCCTGGATTCCACTGCCATCGCAGACGGCTTTGGGTGGAGATCAGGTTCGTGCTAATATTCACCTGAAATATGCTAAAATAGTAGTATTGAAAGATGTCCGGTATATGGAGACCGGTTATGCCAGTTGGTATCGCAGTTCCAAATATACGTACGGAGCAGCTTCCAACGATTATGCGTATGATTCACGATTAAGAGTTACCAATCTAGCTAATGATCAATGGGTAGATGTTACAGTAGTTTCCACTGGTCCGTTTGTCACCGGCAGGATAATAGATCTAACCAGTAAAGCATTTGGTGCAATCGCCAATTTATATATGGATGGAGTGATCAAAGTGCGCGTTGAACAATTATAATAGATTATCATGATTAAACTTAGAGGAGTTACAAAGACATATCCCGGAACCCACGTTGCAATTAGGAATGTTAATTTACATATTAAACCGGGCGAGTTTGTTTCGATTGTCGGTCAAAGCGGAACCGGTAAGACAACGCTGGCTAAACTGATTATTGCAGAAGAGAGGGCGGAGAAGGGAAAGATAATAATCGGAGGATGGGATATCACCAGGATTAAAAATCATGAGATTCCGGTTTTGCGCCGCCAGATCGGAGTGGTGTTTCAGGACTTTAAACTCCTGCCGAAGAAAACGGTATTTGAGAATATAGCATTTGCTCTGGAAGTCAGTGGTGCGCCGACCAAGAAGATCAGAACAATAGTGCCACAGGTTTTGAAAGTTGTAGGCTTGGAAGATAAAGCGGATCGGTTTCCGGACCAGCTCTCCGGCGGAGAAAAACAACGGGTGGTTATCGCCCGATCTCTGGTTCATCGGCCCAAGATTCTTTTGGCGGACGAACCGACCGGAAATTTGGATGCGATTAATGTCAGAGAAATTATAGATTTACTGTTGAAGATTAATAAATTCGGAACAACGATTATTCTGGTAACGCACAATCCGGACATTGTAAATAGTTTAAGAAAAAGAGTAATTACTTTAGATCAAGGCCAGATAATCTCTGACCAAAAATCAGGAAGATATATTTTATAATACCAAAATGATTTTAACGACCCTCGGTAGAATATTAAAATTCGGCTTTCAAAATTTCAAAAGGAATTTCTGGCTTTCTTTAGTTACAGTTTTTATTCTGGTGTTAACACTGTTTTCCATCAGTGTTGTTTTTACTCTAAATGTCGTAGCGGATAATGCCATCAAGTCAGTCAAAGATCAGGTTAATATTGACGTCTTTTTTGATCCGACTGTCCCTGAAGATAAAGTTGTTGCCGTTCAAGCATATTTAGAATCAATTTCAGAGGTTAAAAATGTTGAATACATTTCTAAGGAGCATGCTCTAGAAAATTTTAAGGAGGCGCATAAGGATGATTTACAAATTCAAGAGTCACTATCTGAAATTGAAGAAAATCCATTACCTTCCGCGTTGGTAGTAAAAGCCTTTAATCTGGAGGACTATTCATCAATTGTTGTAAAATTAGACAACTCGGAATACAGTGATTTGATTGCTAGCAGGAACTTTGAGGACAACCAAATTGTTATTGAACGTCTCACTAAAATCACAGACCGTATTTATCAGTTCGGAATCGGTGTGAGTGCGATTTTCATTCTAGTTGCTATTCTTGTTGTTTTCAATACATTAAGAATGAATATGTACACTCAAAGAGAAGAGTTAGGGATTATGAGGCTAGTGGGTGCACAAAATATGTTTATCCGTCTACCTTTTGTTTTAGAAAGTGTTTTGTATGGAATTCTAGCGAGTGTAATTACGATCCTGATTTTATTCCCGTTGCTTTCTGCTGTCTCACCATACATTGACACTCTATTTGAGGGATACGATTTCAATATGTTTGCATATTTCACTGCCAATTTCTGGGCAATGCTTGGTTTACAGATATTGATTTCGATAGTGATCAGCGTAATCAGCGGTATGATTGCAATCAGCAGGTATTTAAGGGTATAGAATATGATATTGACGTATTATTATTTTTTGGCTATCCTACGATAGACAAGAATATTGGGGAGTAGCCAAGTGGTAAGGCAACGGGTTTTGGTCCCGTGATGCGGGGGTTCGAATCCCTCCTCCCCAGCCA
>JBAYGC010000025.1:0-11722 GCA_041666845.1 Patescibacteria group bacterium
ATATCTCAAATCGAGGAACCTTGGTGTCTTCTTCGATAAATATTCCAGAAACATTTCAGGTTGGCGATATGGTTCCTGTAGTAACGCCTCTGAGGACATTCACAGGTAAGATAAGTAAAATTTACCGAAACAAAACTGCAAATTCTTCTGCTTACTTTGTTTTAGATCCAAGTGTGGACTATATAAAAGGTCCAAGACAGAGTACAGGAACTTATTCACATTATGTAGCCGCAGCTGCACCAAAAACTACTGCAAAAACGAGCAGCACAATGAAATACCTTTTCATTGGTGCTATCGTTATTGCTGCAGTTGCTTTGGCATGGAAATACAGAAGTAAGCTTGGTATTAAGAAGTAAGCTTCGGCAAAAATTGTTTTCAAAATTTATATAGTTTTGATAGAAATAGTTTATTTTTGCTATTCATCTATTAAAACCTTAAATCATGATTACAGTTGAAGACGTTATTAAATCGAATAAGAGTTTCGCTAAGGTAATAAGCGAGCAGAATGAAGAGAAGATAAAGACCGGTGAGATAAAGGCACAAAAACAAAGTTATTGGCCGTGGATTCTGTTAGCTGGAGCAGCACTTATAGCTGGTATCTGGTGGTACAAAAAGAACAAAAACGAAAATGGAGCGATATCTGGTTAATACGAAAAAAGAACCATGTGCTGTTAACTTCACAATAACGACAGACGGATCTCAGGTGCCTATATATATTATCGGCTATGATCCTATTAACAAGAACACTCTTTATTTTCGTTCACGTTTTTTAATATCAGGTTCAGAAGAGATAACACTTAACTGTCCTCAGTCTCCAAGGCTCTTGAAGATAATTGTCTGGTCCGAGGATGATTTACCGTTTCAGCTGCCATCAGTGCGGCTTATTCCTTTAACGGTAGTCAAAACCGAAGATCCTGTTATAAAGTGGATCGAGTATTTCAGCAGGGTTGCTGGCCGGTTACGTCCCGGTAATTATGTTGGTGACAATGTTCCTTTTGTCATTCAGGTACGAAGAAACATATACACTGATAGCGGTGAGGTTCATCCAACCCCGGCACGTATTCATACAGAATTACCTATCATTCAGGTGTCAAAAGCTAAGTTTGATCAAAACACGGTCCCGGAAAGGGTCATTATCCTTCTTCATGAGTTTGCCCATAACTTTATCAATAACGATCAGGATAATGAGCAGGAGAGTGATCAGCATGCTTTAAATATCTATAATGAGCTTGGTTATCCCAAGATTGAGGCTGTAAATGCTTTCGGTGACATTATGGAAGACACTGACGATAATTACCAGCGGATGTTGAACTTAGTAAATATGTAGTTATGGAATTCTTAATGAAAAATAAAAAAGCATACCTTATGATTGGAGGTACTTTTTTACCGGCTATGGGAGCTTACCTGCTTGCAAAATCACTACAGACAAGTGATTCTACAAGGAACCTGTTTGTTATTGCAGGGCTGATAGCTGGCGGGATGATAACATCAAAAATGCTTAAGGCTTAAAATAGTAAACATAATATTAACTTTAAATTTAAAACCATGAAACCAATTGTTAAGTACGGAATTTGGGCTGTTGTATTAGGTGCGCTTGTTTTTGCAGGAATGAAAGGCTACAAGCTTTATCAGGCAAAAAAGGCAGCTAACGAGGCTGTCAAATAAGCATGAAGAAGAGTCATCTTATACTGCTTACTGCAGGGATTCTTCTTATAGTAGTTTTAACGGCCAAAAAAAAGAAGGTCCCTGAGCCTGTTGATATAATCAAGCCGGGTGATAAGGGTAATGAGGTTTACGGACTTCAATATGCCCTGACAAGCCTCACCGGTGTAAAGCTGGGTAACATGGGTGTTTATGATAATGAAACACTTGCCGCTGTTCAGTATTACATGCAAGACACTGGCAGTCTGCTTGATTATGAAAGAGGTTACGTTGATAAGAACTTTGCATCAGATCTTTATCTGGTTCAGAATAAGTTAAAGCGATAAATTTTAAAACATAAGATTATGTGGAAAAGTGGATGGGGACATGTTCTTGTTTATGCTACAATAGTTGTTGTTGGATTTATTGCTATTGACAGATACAGAACAAAAAAAGTCGCAGAAGAGAGAGCTGCACAGCTTTTAAAGATAGGGAGAGAAGCCATTTAATTTAATACTTACTGTCATGTTCGAAAAAATATTCTGGTTTGGTGTTGGTTTCATTGTTGCCCGGTATGTTGTTCTCAACACCCCGGACTATAAAAACAAGGAAACTGAGAAGATTGATGAGATCCGCAACAAGGTCCATGATCTTATTAAGAAATATGCACCAGCGGCAGATGATGTTACTGTTGGTGATGATGTTTTGAAGGCGATACCTGAAAATTAATTATTATGGGCGCAATAATGGCTATCCCGGAAGCTTTTTTAAAAAAGCAGGGCGTTAAGAATCCTAAGCTGGTGATATTTGCCAGTATCGCTGTTGTCTTGGGTATCACGGGTTTTGTTATCTATAAAAAGATAAAGAGCAAGAATGCCGGGAAATATACATCTGGCAGGAACTATGAAGAGATGACAGAGCAGCTTGCTAATCTCCAGATAAAAAACAGCAATGTCACCTTAACAGACAGTGAGGCAACCATTATAGCCCAGAATCTTTTCAATGCTATGAATCGCTGGGGAACGGATGAAGATGCTGTTGTTGATAACATCATGAAGGCGAAGACCAAGGATGACCTTTATCTTATAACCCAGAAGTTTGGTATCATGCCTTATGATGGCATGGGACTTGCTGATACTTGGTTATCCCGTCAGGTAGCGGCTGTCATGAAAAATCTTGGTGGCTGGATTCGTTCAGAGGTCAGCGGTAATAATCTCACAATAATAAAAGAGATGTACGATAAGTTAGGTGTACCCTTATAATATTTACGTTATGCAGCCAAAGATGAAGAAAATAGTCATTGCGACATCCATAATAGGAGCTATAGCAATTCTGGCAGGTGCTTTAATTATCAGAAGCAAAAGAAAGAAGCTGCAGGCTCAGATTCAGTCCGGCTCTCCTGATATTATCGAACCGGCAAAACAGACAACTACAGCAGTGCTGTTTCCGCTAAAGAGAGGCTCAGGCACTAACACTGCTGAAAAAAATGCCATTAAGGTTGTTCAGCGTTATATCAATGCCAAGGGTTTAGTTCATTGGTGGCTGCAGATAAACTCCCTAAAAGAAGACGGTATTTTTGGTGAGGCTACTGAGTCAGCTCTTAACAAACTTGCCAGTGTAAAAGAAGTATCTTTCAGTTTTTATAAAGAGATGCAAAGCTTTTTAACACCGGTTCCTTCATTACTTTCTCCGGGAACATCTTCTTATAAAAGCAGTCTGGACCCGCAGGTAGTAAAAAATGATCTTGCACCAAATTCACTTAATTTATTTATGTAGCCATGGAAAAGAGATATAAAAACGCAACATTCTCTGAGACACTTGATAATCTTGTTGGAGAGAAAGGTCTTAAGACAGACGTAACAGTAAAGATAGCACCAGCTACTATTCCTATTGTCACTATCATAGTGATAGTAGGTGTGACGGCAGGGATATTGATTGCAGGAGGCATACAGAGTCTTTTTAAAAAATAAGATCAATGAATACCGGTAAGGACCGTACTTATTTTTGGTTAGGTGTTTCCGGGGCGTTGATCGGGATAGGGTTATTATTTGCCATACGTGGCCGCAGGAAGGTTGTTAAGTTCTCTGAAAGTTTGGTTGGTCAGACAGAGATTGCCGGTAACTCAGGATTCACAAATGAGAAGTTTCAGCAATTGATGGAAGAAGTAGGCTGGGAGCCGGGTGATGCATGGTGTGTATATTTTGCAAAGCTGGCATGGTATAACATGGCACCTGAATATCTAAGGCCCAAGATCCTTCAAAAAGTATCAGGGTCCTCATGGCAGACATGGGAGAACCTGAGAAATGATAGCAGTTTCACAGTTTCGGCCATACCAAAAGCCGGGGACATGGCTATCTGGAGAACATATAAAGATGGTCAGCCTACATGGAACGGTCATGCAGGCATAGTAAAGCATCTGGGTTATGGTAATTTCACGACTATTGAAGGGAATACCAGCTCAACGGGGACTAACGAGGGATATACGGTAGCCGAGAAGACCAGAAACATTGACTACACAACAAAAAATGGTTTACGGCTTGTTGGATTTGTAAGGATTGCATAAATTATTGGTTTAATTAAAAATAGAAATCATGGCAGCATTAACAGAAAACCCTGAACAGAAGAACTTTTTTGAGAGAAACAAAAAGGTGATAATGATAACCGGATTTGTGGTTATTGCAGCTTTGTTGTTTGTACCTGATGTTTATCTAAGAAAATATGTTCCTTGGGTAAAGTAGATTTATTATATTTGTGTTTTACATTTAAACCTCTATAACATGAATATGCTAAGTTTATTAACAGGTGGAATGGACTATGTAACATTAGTCAAACAGTACATTGATAAGATTTTTGTTCATGAAGCAAGAAAATATCATTGTGAGAAAACAGATCTAAGCATCATTATAACCTATGACGCTGGATCAATGCTAATAATGACCTACTCTAAAACCGAAAACAAAATTTGGAGAGTTATTCCGGATAAAGAAGTTCAGGATATTTTAATGAAATAATACTTATAGCCATGGCAGTAGATGACAGATTAAAGAAAGCACCAAATTGTTTAACAATTGATGCTGAATACACTTTTGAACAATTTGATTCAATACTGTTATTTGATGCAGGAAGTGACGGATTCAAGTTAAAAGATGAGAATGATAATGTTATCGTTGTTCCAAATGGTACATCAATAAGTATTGCCGGGCAGGCTGGCAAGGCAGCTGGTCCTATTACGGTAGTTGCACCAGACACAGGTACTTTAAATGTTTCCGCTATATACTTTAAATAATGGGTATCGGCAGGAGTTCCATATTAAATTGTGCGAAGATTCCGGCATCCGGGAGAGGCGTAATGACTCCTGAAGGTGGGAGTCGTTACTGGAATCCACTAAAAGTACTTGACTATACAGGACGTACTGGATTAGTTCTGAATGAGGCAAGTGGATTGAATGGGGCAATCATTCCTTCGTGTGGAGCATATAATGGTACAGATGATACTCTTACGATTAGTGGGGGTGCTGCTCAAGAATATGCAGGGAATATTGAGATAGAGTTTAAAGCGAAATGTACTGCGACTATCGCATCCAATGTGGCTTATGGTTTTTGTACTTATTCAAGTACTGATTATATTTCTCTAAGAAGTGCAACTACAATGCGTGTTACTGTAGGTGGCACTATATTAACATTTGCAAGACCAACAAATGATAAACTTTGGCATATTTACAAAGTAAGATTTATTCAAGGAGCAACAACAATTGTAAGGGTTTGGATAGATGGTACAGAAAGTGCTACAGGAACGCTTGACGTTGCTTCTGTAAAACCTTTCAAATATGCGAGTATAGGCGGGCCGGGTACTTTTTTATTTCCCGGTAATATTGCATACTTTAAAGTAACTGATACTGATACTTCTACAATTTTAAATAGGTTTGAGATAACCGGACATGGCTTATTTGAATATGACATTGCAGGAAGTCAATATGGTACATGGGTGGGTACGGGAGTTCATTACGCTTTTGATGCAGCAGCTTCAACATATTTACTTGATTCAGGATTTAGTATGTGGCAAAAGGTTGGTGCTATTAATGAGTATATTCCTTATGATGGTGATACAACATACATAGCAACTCAAGGATATTCGAATATTCTTACTTATGCAGGAAGTTCAACAGGGTATAATAAAGCACCGTCACTTGTAGGGTTTAATCCTACTGCTTCTGATAGCGCATTATTAACTCATTTTGATAGATCAAATGAAACAATCCAAACAGCAGTATCAAGAGCTTCTTCCTATTATTCAGCAACATCACTTATTACTAAGTGTCAATATCATTGTTCTGAATTAGAGTATGCTGTTTTAGACACATTTTTTGAAACTGCTTATAAGAATTTATTTTGGTGCAAAAACAATGCTATTCCTTCAACATTAATAGAGTCATTTTTTATAGTATCAGAAACCCCAACAGCAAGTCATTTAGTGTATCTTATGAATTATACTAAATCTACAACATGGATAGAGAGCAAGTATAATTTTGAACAAGGTTTATTGATAATGACATTTGATGATAATACGTCAACTCAAATAGATACTGCCTTTCCTATATTAACAGCGAAAGGAGCAAAGGCTACATTCTATTGTGCATCTGACTGGGTGACAGGTATAGGTGGAAGGATGTCATGGGCAAATTTAATTACCCTGCATAATGCAGGGATGGACATTCAATGTCATAGTACAGATAATACAGACCTAAGTACATTAACCGAAGCAGAGATAATAACGAGGCTTCAAACTGTAAATGCTGCCTTTGTTGCCAATGGATTACCAACGCCAAGGCATATTTCTTATCCGGGTGGTGGTTATAATGCGACTGTAAGGGACGCACTTATCAATTCGGGATTAAGAGTAACGGGTAGGGATACGGGGAGTCCTCCTACATTAGATCAACAATATAGAAGATCAGATAAATATACTTTTGAGGCACAAACACTTGATGAAATTGATGATGCTGCAATAGTAACCTTAAAAGCTTTGATGGATACTGTTGTTACAAATAAATCAGCTATTATAATATATACACATGGGGTAACTATTGATGGAGTGGGGTATAATGTATCAACGGCACATTTTGAAGAAATATTGGATTATGCTATTGCAGCAGGACTTAAAGTTACTACAATGTCAGAATTGTACTCACTAATGGCCCCAAGAATCGTTTAGTCGGTATCAATATAACTAAATAGAATCGTTAGGATGAATTGCAACTCGCCTACGGATAAAAGCATAAACAAAAAACGAATAACACACAAAGCAAAATATTACCAATCCAAAAACTTACTCTGAAATGATGGAGATTGAATTAACACGGGGGTTTAAGACACAAGTCGATGATGAGGATTATGATATTTTAAATAAATCCAAGTGGTTTGCTCAGTTAATAGGCAAGTCGGTGTATGCTGCCCGCAACGGCAAGGATGAAAATGGGAAGCGGAAGTATATTTATATGCACCGTGAGATATTAGGAGATCCAGAGGGAGTATTAATTGACCACCGAGAGGGAGTTGGGCTTAATAATCAGCGCAGTAATTTACGGACTTCAAGCAGGCAACAGAACGCTTTTAATACACATGATGTTGATGGAAAGATAAATTATAAGGGTGTCTATCCTCATAGACGCAAACTTAAATCTGGCAAAGAATCTTTCCCTATTGTCGCAAAGATTAAAAAGGACGGTAAATCTTATTGGCTTGGTACCTTTAAAACACCTGAATTAGCAGCCGAAGCATACGACATAAAAGCTATTGAATTATTTGGGGAGTTTGCCTCTTTGAACTTTCCTGAGAAACACATTGGAATAAGAAACGACAGGATAAGAAATAATTTTCCAAGTCCAATATGAACTGATTAATATAACATATAATGAGCGAACAGGAAAATACATTCATGACACAACTTAGAGGAGACTTTAAGGATTTCAAAGAAGATGTCAGGCGTGAATATGACAGGATGAGAACATTCCTGCTTGCTATTATTGGTATATTACTTACTGCAATAGTTGGAATTGCTTTTACACACCTGCAAAAAGACGGGGAGACCCGGACAAAGGTTGCTACATTAGAAACTATTCAAACAGAAATTCTTAAGCAGGCTGCATCAAAGGTTTCAATAGAAAGGCTTGTTTCTACCTTTGATAACCAGACAGAGGTAATGGATAAATTTTTACCTAATGATATTCAGGGAGCTATAAAGGAATTCAATAAAACAAGTTCTGAGTTGCGAAAAAAAATAATGGCAGATCAGAAAGGAATAATAATAGGAGGCAGTGATGAAATGCAAAAATAAATACGATATTATACTTGCATTTCTTAAGAGTATAATAAGTATTCTTACAATCATATTGATTATGATGCTCACCCCTATGATTAAAAGGGGTATTTATTCATACCAGCAAAAAAAAGAACACAAAGAAAGTGCTGAGTATTATAAGACACATGAATATCCTGAAACTACCCGTGGTGGTTATGCACAGCCATCAAGACTGGATTCAATACCAAATACACTGAGACCTGATACTTTAAAGACTAAATAATGGAAACAAGTAAAAAGATATGGCTGGAGATGATTAAGGATCACGGCTTAAAAGAGATCCCCGGCCCGGTGGATAATCCTGTTATTGTCGGCTGGTTTAAAGAGCTTGGTTACGATTCTATTCAGGATGATGAAACGGCTTGGTGTTCATGCTGCCTGAATATTATGGCTAAACGTGCCGGGCTGGAATACACTGGCAAGCTCGATGCAAGGTCATGGATGAAGATTGGCAAACCAACTGATGATCCTGATATCGGTGATGTTGTTGTCTTCTGGAGAGGCAATAAGACAGGCTGGCAGGGTCATGTAGGCTTGTTTGCCGGCTACAATAAAGACAAATCCCAGATCTTTACTCTTGGAGGTAATCAGGGGAATATGCTTGGGGTACGTGCTTATCCTGTTGCATCAATGGATTTCGGTTTACTTGGATTCAGAAAGCTTAACTTTAAATAGTATGGAAGAGTTTTTAAAGTCTATACTTGGTGATTATTCGGTGCCGATGTGGTTTGCTTATTCTTTCTTTGCTTTACTTGGGACCGCAGCTTTCTCATGGATAGAAGTAAAGAATAGGGATAAAGCTTCTGTTAAGACCCCGGTAAAGTTTCGCTGGAAATTCTTTGTCTTTGATAATCTAAGAAGATATATCGCTACAGGTATTCTTATTTATATCCAGTTCCGCTTTTTCAAAGAGTTAAGCGGATCTAACTTGAGTGAATATGTTGCGTTTCTTATAGGTTTTGGCAGTGATGGTATTGCCGGGACCAGCAAGCGTACATCTAAGTTATTACAGGCAGATAGGGATAGGTTATTAAGGGACAATCAGGATAACCCATAAAAATATTTGCACAGTAAATGTAAAATAAATAACTTGCAGCTTTAAAAACCTTACCATGAAAAACCAAATCATTGAGTTTCTGAAAAAAAATGCAAAGTATTTGATAATACTGCTTATAGCTATTGCTGTTATTGTATATTCCGTTATCCGTGAATCCCAGATCATAACAATGACGGAAGAGAAAGTTAAGCTGGAGATGCGTATTGATGAGTTACAGGGCCGGCGACAGGCTTTGGTTGATGAGAATGATGGTCTTATTAAAGAGAAAGAGAAAATTTCCCATGAGAAAGATTCTATATTACTGATAAAGGACCGGCAGGAGAGAGAGCTGGAGCGCATTAAGATAAAGCACAAAAAAGAGATTGATTCACTGCTTAACATCCCTGACGATACTGTTTATATTCGATTACAGCCTATCTATCCGAATTATGATAATAGTCCTTTAAAATACCCGTTCAGTGGCAGCCAGATACGCCAGATTTATACTACGGCCATTTCTTACCCTATGCTTCAAAAGGAATACAGCCTGCAGGGCATCCTTCTAACTACGTGCAATACTCTTAATAAGACTTATGAAGCATCTGAGGCTAATTATAAGGCTCAGGTTGACAATCTCAATAAGCAGATAAGTAATTGTGATCAGCAGATAGGATTAAAAGACAGCCAGCTAAAGATAACGCAGAAGCAGCTTAATAAGAAGACATTCTGGAACTGGACCCAGAAAGGGTTGATAGTAGCAATAGGAACAATAGCAATTTTAAAATGAAAATGATTTTTCAGCTTATAATATTTCTCTGGATAGCCTTAAGCATTGTGCTTGGGTTACTTTCTGCTTTAAGGGCAGAGAGGGAAGATCTTGCATACAGGCAGGTTTTTCTCTGGCTTATATCTCCGGGTGTTGCTTTGGCTGGTCTTATCTTTTTGGATAAGGGGCGTAAGAAGCGATATTTCAGCCGGATGAATTCACATTTGTTTATTAAGGAATAATTATATAATTTTGATTTTTAACTTAAAATCTCTTGTCATGGATTACAAAGACATGTTAGCAATCGTAAAAAAGCAAAATCCGGAACTTAAACACAAAGAAGCTCAGGCTAAGGCCAGTGAGATGTTTCAGAAATTTAAGATTGCCGGTGCAGAATATGGTGGTAGTGGTGATTTTGGTGGTGCCGGTGGATCTCCTTCACCTTCTGGTACTGATTCATCTTTTAAAAAGACTGCAGTTGGGGCCGTGGTATCTAATGATCTGGCACTGGCAGAAAAGAAGCTAAGGTCAGCTGTTATTGATATTAACAGCTTACGCACAATAGGAACAGAGGTTATCCCTGATGGTCACTTGGAAAAACATGGTAAAGAGGGTGTCAATACTCTTGTTTCTTGGGAGAACGGATCAGGAAGAAGGCTTCCGATGGTAGGATATTTCAGAATATGGATCTAATACCCTGAGTTATGCAAACATTGTTTGAAGACAAGCCCGTTATGCTTACTATTGTCAAAGTTGGCATTATAGCCTTTATAGGTCTTTCGTTGGTTAACCTCTATTATTCGATTAAGGTCAATCGTGCCTTATTGAATAAAACACAGGAAGAGATATGAAGTTACATGTTATTGTTATTGCTTATGACAGGCCGGTAGCTTTACGTGGCCTGATAGACTGTTTTATTCTCCAGAGCTGCCCGGATTGGGTAATGACCATCGTTCATGACGGTCCCGCTTCTTTTGCGGTACGTCAGGTAGCCTCTTTATATGAGAATGACAGGAGAGTAGCTTTTCTTGAGACGGCAGGCCGTGAAGGTAATTGGGGTCATGCTAATCGTAAGCGTATGTTACAGGTCATTATGGGTGATCCGGGTGATTATGTTTTGATCACCAATGACGATAATTATTACATACCAAGGTTTGTCGAGTATATGTTTGAAGAAGCATCCAAGGGCGGTGTAGGCATGGTCTATTGTGATTTTCTGCATCATTCCTTAAGATATATCAATATGATAAGTCAGCCCAAGGTCAACTGTATTGATATGGGGGCTTTTATTGTCGAGTTGAAATTAGCTCAGGAGGTTGGTTTTGTTCATGACGTAGGTTGGGCCGATGGTCTTTTTGCGGAAGAGTGTAATGCAAAATGCATTGAGAGAGGATTAAAAAGTGTTCATGTCAACACAACCCTTTTTGTTCATAATTGATTAAAACCTCATAATCCCTGATGAAAAAACTTCATGTTATTGTAGTTGCATATAAAAGGGCGATTCCATTAAGACTTCTTATTGACAGCTTTATATTGCAGACTGACCCGCACTGGTTCATGACTATTGTTCATGATGGCCCTGCTCCTGTTGATGTAAAAAACGTAGTAAATAGTTATATAAATGCCGGTGTTCCAAATATCCGATTTATAGAGACTCCCCAGACTAATGGTTGTTATGGTCATATAAACAGGAAAATGATGTTAGAGGCAGCTGATCCTGCAGATGGCGAATTCCTCTTGTTTACAAATGACGATAATTACTATGTTATCAGATTTGTTGAATATATGCTGGGTGAGGCAAATAAAAAAAATACAGGGATTGTTTATTGTGACGTGGTGCATAGTCATATCGCTCATGATGTTTTAAAGGCTAAGTTAAAGGTTGATCACATTGATATTGCGGCTTTTATAACTAATATTTA
>JBAYGC010000026.1:0-6410 GCA_041666845.1 Patescibacteria group bacterium
ACGAGTCATATCTGGAAACAGGTATGGAGGACGCAAGTTCTCACCTATGTGGTAGGTTTTTTGATTCCTACTTCATGGGATTTATTAAAAAAATAAATTCATGAAAATATATAAAAAAATTTTAATCTTTGCTCTTCTTGCGCTATTTCTATTTAATTCAAGAAATGTTTTTGCTTTTAATAGCTGTAGTCAAGTTGGGAATACCACATTTTGTGATGATGGAACATATTACAGTCAAGTCGGTAACACCACATATGGCAGTGATGGAACTATGTATAGCCAAATTGGAAACACCACGTCTCTAGATAGATGTCCGTATAATTCTTCTTTCGATTTTGTAACAAAAAAATGTAAGTGCAACAGTGGATATGAATCTAACGGTTCAAGCTGTATATATAAACCTACCTATATATCAAATCCAACAAATCCATCCGTATATTCTTCCCCGAATGCTCCAGTTATTAAACCAATTGTTTTACCAAAAACAAATAATCAAATATGCCAGAGCAGTTTTGGAGTAAATAGTAATTGGGATGGTACGAAAGACAGCAACGGAAAAATAAATTGTGGTTGTAACACTGGCTACTCATGGAACGATCAAGCAAAAAGCTGTGTTGTTGTGCCTGCTGTACCAGTAAAAACAAACGATCAAATATGTAGTGATAAATTTGGCCAAAGCTGGAAATGGGATGGTACTAAAAACAGTGGAGGGTTTTTAAATTGTGGATGTATTGATGGTTACACTCAAAAAAATGGAGAGTGTACTGTCTCACCGACTGCCCCAGTAAAAACGAATGATCAAATATGTATAGAGGATTATGGAATAAATAGCACATGGTCTGGTAAATTAAATGAGAAAAATGGCCCAATTTGCGACTGTAAAATTAATTATGTTTGGAATAAAGGAGGAACTACTTGTTTAGCTATTCCAAAAGCAGAAACGAAAACAATAACTCCTGTAATTAAAAAAGTTTCAGAGGTAAAAGAAAATACGACTGATATTACTAAACTAGATCCAATGAATTTAGATAAAATAGTTGTCACCAATGCGGAAGAAATAAAACCTAAAAGCTTTTGGGCCAAGATTAAGAATTGGTTAGGCTTTTAAATATATGAAAACAACAACGATAATCATAACCTTACTTATTATTTTAGTTATCTATTTAGGATTACGCACACCAAAATATGTTAGTCCAGAAGAAAAAGCTACTTGTTTAAAAGAAACGGGAAATATATATTGTAATGGGCCTATGGGAGATTAAGGGTAAATAATATGATAAAATATAATATATGAAAAAAATCTTCAATAAAATAAACAACTTATGGTTAAGCTTTAGAAAATGGAGTGATGTTAATATCTTTGGTTACATAATTAGTGCCATAGTAAAACTTATATTAATAATTGTATTTGCAGTATTGCTATATTTAGCATTTCAATCAATTTGGCCTAATAACGAAGACTCTTCTTTAAGCGATTCCAGTAACGAACAAAATGACTGTAATGTTATAGGTATAAACCTCCATGGTGAACTCAAAACTTACTTACCTAATCATGCTGAAAATGATTCGTTTTTCAATTATGATTCTGTTTCTAGTGAAGATATAACAGGTAAGATTAAATTAGCTAATGAAGATTCAAATATAAAAACTATTATTATAGAAGTCGATAGTCCTGGTGGAAGTATGGTAGGTGGTGAAGAAATAGATAAAGCTGTCAAAAACAGTGAAAAACCTGTAATCGCTCTTATCCGAGATATAGGGGCCTCGGCATCTCTTTTGTCCATAAGTAGCGCAGATAGAATATATGCATCAGAGAACTCAACTATAGGCAGTATTGGTGTAACAATGTCGTATTTGTCCAACGAAGAAAAGAATAAGAAAGATGGTTATACTTATCAGCAATTGTCTTCGGGGAAATTTAAAGATAGTGGCTCCCCCGACAAAGAACTTACCAAAGAGGAAAAAGCTTTAATGTTAAGAGATATAGACATTTCTTTTAACAACTTCGTAAAAGCAATATCACAGAACAGAAATATACCAATTGATAAGGTTAGGCAAAACGCAGACGGATCCACTTTCTTAGGAGCTCAAGCGAAACAGATCGGCCTGATAGATGAAATAGGAGGTTTACTTGAGATTCAAAAGTATTTAGAGCAAGAAATCAAAGAATCGCCTGAGATCTGTTGGTAAAAGAGATGCCAGTTCAAAATATCGCCACATAGAGGCCATCTAAAACCAAATAAGGTGTCTATATAGCTCTATGCCACTTAGAGGGTATTTTAAGCCTTATTATATATGGTTCGTTTACCACGTTTTGGGGTTTCAAGACATTTTAAACTGGTTATTTGGTGGTTAATACGATATATGGGGATCCATATATAAAATAGGGGTAGTATTTGGTTAATTGCTGTAATTATTTATGCAGCTGTACACCCATATGACTAGGGGTCGGAGAAATCCGAACACACCTCAAAACCTATCTGGAAAGTTTATATATTCTAAACACCCACATTGACAAATTGAATAAAAAGGTATATATTGATAGTATCAGTACAGAACAAATAGTTTAAAGACTTCATAAAGACATATTTAAAATCATTCAAAAGGAGCAGAACCAAAGACAGCAATAAAACAGAATTAAGTCATTTAAAAGCAGAATTAAAGTTCGTGCTTTTTTATTTTCATTTATCTTTAAATAGCTAAAAGATATGAAACATAAGGGGCCATTCTAGGTACCCAAAAGTAGCGAGTGGCACATTATAACCTGTCGAGATTATACATGGCGCTATAACGAGCTACGATGGTGGAGTAAGGTTTTATTAATAACTAATATATAAAAATATATGAGTAAACAATCAAAAAGTGTGTTCAGTAGATTGAGAGAGGGTTTAACAATTAAAGTTTATGAGTTCTATAGAAGAAGCTAAGAAAGCTGAAATAATAGAGCAGAATAAAACAGATAAAATAGAAAATAGAACAGAATATAATAATGTACTTGCTTCAACTTTTGGCGAACAAAAGCGATGGGTTAACTGGAAGTATGAAGAAGTAGAAGAAGGCAGAGTCACAAAGTTACCAACTAGTTTGGATGACAGAACAGCATCAATCACCGATCCATCAAATTGGAGTACATACAAAGAAGTAGAAAATGCATCAGAAAATATTGGAATAGTCTTTACAGCAGACCAGCTACTTCTCGGTATTGATATAGATCATTGCTTGGAGGGTAATGAAATCGTGCATGAAGAAAGAGACAACATTATTAAGCTTATTAAAGAAGCAGAAACTTACACAGAAGTAAGTCCATCAAATAATGGATTGCATCTCTACCTATCGCTTACAACACCACTTCAACTTATAGCAAATAGAAAGGGATCCTTTGAGGCCTATACAGCAGGTCGTTATTTCACTGTGACTAATAATCCATACTATGAGGCATTGCCTGTACGCACAATTACTCCTAACGAGGCAATAGCACTTCTCTCTATCATTGGTTATCCGTGGGGCAAACAAGCAATGCAACAAACTGCAATAGTTCCAGTTGCTATTCCTGTATTAGACGATGAAATTATTCTTTCAAAGATGTTTGCATCCCAGAAAGGAAACAAAATTAAATTACTGTATAACGGTGATACAACTGCACACAATAATGATGACTCTGTGGCTGATTTAGCTTTATGCTCACACCTAGCTTATTGGACAGACTGCAACGCAGAACAAATAGAACGTCTATGGCTTGGTTCACCACTTGGAGAAAGAACTAAGACGCGAATACGTAAAGATTATCGTGACAGAACAATTGGCAAAGCAATTGAAAGTGTTGGAATAGATACACAAAGGGAAAAAACACAAGATGTGGTAATACACGACAAGTTTCAACTAACTTCTTGGAATGAATTTTTTAGGAAGGAATTTCCAGAAATTCGATGGAGAATTAATAATCTCATACCTATGGAGGGATTCGTTATCTTGTCTGCTATATCTGGAGAGAAGAAAACTTGGGTTTCTCTTGAAATGGCAAAATGTATCGCTTTAGGAATTAATTTTCTAGGTACAGATCTTTATAAAACTAAAATGGGTAAAGTTTTATATGTAGATCAAGAGAACCCAGAGCGCGATATTGTTCGTCGAGGCAAACAGCTTGGAATTGAAGAAAATAAAAATCTTTTTATTTTCCGTCCAGATTCTCTAAACTTGAATGACGAACATATTGCCAATAAATTTATTAAATTTATTCTAGACCACAATATTGAAGTTGTTTTCATTGATACTTTTCGCGCAGTAGCGGGAGGACTTAAAGAGGACAAAGCAGAAGATGTCAGAATGTTCTTTAACCGTTTCAAAATCTTTAAAGATCGAGGGATAGTTGTTGTTTGGTTGGATCACCGACGAAAACCTCAAAATTTTGAAGGTAAAAAACCAAAGAAAGAGCAATTATTAGGTAGCCAAGACAAGACTGCCAGTGTGGAAGTGCTTCTACAGCTTTCTAGTGATAGTGGAAGTGATGAAATACGTGTTTATCAAGCTAAGAATCGTCTAGACAGAGAAATAGAACCATTTAAAATTCTTATGAAGGATAATATGACGGGAAATGGTGTCCAAAAAACCTCACTTGTTTATGATGGATTGATTGAGGCAGACGAAACAAAGAAAGACGAAGCCAAGGAAAGCATTTTGGAATTACTTCAAGAATCTGGGAAAACAACTAAAGAAGTATGTAGTGTCCTTGGAAATCAGAAGAAGATCGGTGAAAAGAATGTACGTTCAGCGTTAAAAGAACTTACTGAAGGAGGAATGATAGATTATACAAAGAAAGGACATCAAAACTTCTATGCTATCAAGGAAGATATGCAGGATGATCAACAAGATAATCTTCTCAACTTCTAACTTAGCATCTTAATAATGTATTGCCATGTTACTGTGTTAGTTTCTAACTATGAAATTAAAGATGGTAATATGGCAAATACTTATTAGAAAGGTAATTTTACCCTCTTGTGTTTGCTACAACAAATACCTCCTTAATACAAAGGGGGTATTTTTGTATCTAAATATTTAGGGGGTGCTTAGACATCTGACTTCTTAAATGTTCCACACTAGCTGCTAAATAGATTGTGGTGGTCTTTATGTCCGAGTGTCCCATTAGTTTGGAGATACTATAAATATCTGCCCCACTTTCTAATAGAAGTGTGGCGAAAGTATGTCTAAGTTTATGACATACGAAGTCTATGCCAGATGCTTCTTTAATTTGTTTTACTAATCGCCTAAGCCCATTTTCAGTATATCCCATATTACGATTCAGTGAAGCAAAAAATTCAGGACATGTTTTGTTTAATCTTTTGCGTTCCACTAAATATCTTTTTAAAGTTTCAGCAAGAGTAAAATTCATTGGAATAATGCGATCTTTTGCCCCCTTCCCTTGTGATATAAAGATAGTCATATTCTCAATATCAACATTCATTAGTTTTAAGTTTAATAACTCACTTCTCCTAAGACCAGCAAATAAAAATAAAGAAATAATAGCATAATTCCTGTGTCTTAAATATTCATAATCATATGGATAATTATAAACAACTTCTAATAATTTTGATGCCTCTTGTTTCGTTAATTTTGTTGGTAATTTTTTCTCTAGTCTAGGTAATTCCAAACACTTCATAGGATTATCTTTCATATGTCCTTCCTTGATACACCAGTCAAAAAATACTTTTAGCCCCCTATAATTGCAAATAAAAGTTCCAGAACACCATTTTTTATCTGTCCGCCCATGAAAAAACATCTGTCTTATGTTTTTTTCTGAAACCTGTTCTATTTCTGATATATTAGAATATTCACAATACGGATCTATAGTACTTTTATATCTATAAACCGTTTTTTTAGAGAAACCACGGATTTGTAACGAGTAATTATAAAACCTCTCAGCTAACATTTTAATGTCCATAAACACTTCTATTTTATGCAGTGTTTTCTTTTATTTTTGATGAATATTTAGCTAAGCCGAGGGCCACTCTTCTGCGTAGGTGTAGCCGATTTCGCCTTGAACCTTTGGAATAACCCTTATTTATAGCCTAGATAACTTAGAATTCATTTTTTGTTTTTTATCAGGACAGCGTTCTACCACTGAACTACACGCTCAAGTCGTTTAAAATATAACAAAAATAATAATTTTTAGCAAACAAAAAGCCACTCTCGCGAGTAGCTTTTTGTAGCTAGAACCTAGCAACTAGAAACTAGAAACTAATTCTTAGTATTCTCTTCGTCCTCCGCCATTGTATCCTCCTCTATCGTTACCGCCAGTTCGTGGTGGACGAGCTTCCATAGGACGAGCTTCGTTGACTGTAAGTTTGCGTCCTTCAAATTCTTGATCATTGAACATAGAGATTGCTTTTGCTGCTGCATCGGCACTATCCATTTCT
>JBAYGC010000027.1:0-5216 GCA_041666845.1 Patescibacteria group bacterium
AGAGAACCGAGGTTTTTGTTCCTGTATGTGGCTTAAAGGTATTACCATCAAGCCCAACAACAGCCACAAGTCTTGCTCTTTCCATCACAAAATTTCTAATTTTTTCATCACTTGTATTATTAAATCTTCCTTGTGGCAAAACTATTGCCATTCTTCCACCGGGTTTAAGGAAATCTAAATTTCTCTCAATAAACAAAACGTCACGAGAAACTTTGTTTGCTTTTTTGCCTTTGCCGTTAAACGCCACTTCGTAATTTGAAATAAGTCTACCGTCTTTTATATCCCCAGCAAAAGGAGGATTTGCCATGACAATATCAAAATTAAATTCTTTGGGGATTTGACGATTTTTTGCAAGATCAAGAAGTCTATAATATCCGTCCAAATAAGTTTTTGCCCATGAGCTATCTTTGAGTTTTTCCTCCCATCTCGTGTAATCTAAAGTATTGAGATGAAGAACATTTGTTTTTCCGTCTCCTGCAATCATATTAAGAGTACGAGCTACACGCACAGATTTTTCATCAAAATCTATTCCGAAAACCTTATCAACAAAGTTTTTTTGTTCGCTCGTAAGTTTTTGGTTTGAGAAATTGGCAAATTGTGCCTTGCCTTGATTAACGAGTTTTTGCCAAACATTAAAAAGCGTATGAACGGTAAATCCGCAACTTCCACAAGCGGTATCGATCATATATTCGTTTGATTGAGGATTCATCATATATACACACATATCAATCACATTTCTTGGTGTGAAATATTGTCCTTTTTCTCCTTTGGCCGATTTGTTTACAAGATATTCAAAAGCTTCATCTATGACTTGTAGATTTGAATTAAATAGTTTTACATTTTGTAAAAATCCAACACAAATTTGCAGGTGGTTTTCATCTGTAATGCGAAGCGGTTCGCCTTTTTCAAAAATCCCTTGCCATTTATCCTTAGCTTTTTGATACAAAGCATTAATGACTTCTTTGGTGTGGTGCGCATCGCAACGACTTCTAAATTCTAGTTTTCTATAATCCTCATTGTCAATTTGTTCTAAAATCTGTTTATCAGTTAACCCTGAATTTTGTTTTTTTATTAGCTTAAATTGCGTTTCAATGTTTACTCTGTCATCCGCACTTTCCATTTCGTAATAAAGTTTCGTAAAAATCAGTTTAAAAACCTCTTCAAAGACATCTACACCCGCACCTGCCAAAACCTCATCTTCCATTTCTTGAATTAAGTCTTTTAATGATTTTCTCTCTTCTGTAAGCCTATCTTTGCCCATCAATTCGAGATAGGTGAATCTTTCATTTTTTACATCGTCAATCGTTACATTTGCTTTAGGGATATCTGAAAGTGGCTCAAAGTAATTTGGATCAAGTCTTTCATAATAATTTATCTCAACACCATTAGTCCAAACAGCGAGCGGCGCCCCGGTTGCATTTGTATAACTTTTTAACTGGTCTTTTCCATCTTTAGCACTGTGTTTTTTGATTTCAAGAACACAATAGATACTGGTTTTATCGGTTTTGTTAAAAATCACGATATCAGCAAATTTCTTTTCTCTTCCAAAATTTACCGTGTATTCAACATCAAGCAAATCAACAGAATAACCATATTCATTGATAAGTTTATCAAGCATGAGCTGTCTGACTATTTCTTCGGGTTTTACTTGAATGTCTTTATTTCTCTTAAAGCATTTGAGGAAAAGTTTATCGCCTTTTTCAAAAATACTATTTTCAATCCTGTCGATACTTTCAGGAGAAAAAATAGTGAGATCATATTTCCCATCTGACTTTACAAGTTTTGATAGTTGTATATTTTCCATATTATTACTGTAAGATTATGAGTTATTATTATTGTATTCGTTTTCCCCTTATAAATAAATCGTTTTCGTAGCGGAGCGGAGAAAACACCTTATACCCCTTTCTAATAAATAAAAAAACAAAATTAAAATTCTTTTTTAGAGCTGGGCGATAGCCCAAAAGTAAAACATGCATTTCACATAACGTATCGGGATATCCGAAGTTTGGCGTAGCGTAGCGGAGACAAATTTGGATGAGCAAGCGTTAAGAATAAAAATTATTTTTTCAATCCTAAATGTGTAAAATCTAAAGCAACACAAGGGACGTTTCCAGCAACCCACGCATCATGTCCAGGGTCTGCCTCGAAAGCTTCTCCAGGACCAACTGTGATTTCATCTCCGTTAGAATTCTTTATTACCATTTCACCAGAAAGCACATAGCCGACATGCCTCTCTGATTCTTTGCCCGTCATTGCACCAGCGTGCGTTGACCATTTCCACCCTGGCAAATACTCTCCTTTGCCAATAGCGACGGTTTCAAGAATCCCAGCCGTTCTCTTGCTTCCATCAAGAAACGTCCACGATAATTCTGGGTTGCTGTTTAGATTGTCTTTTTTCATATGAATTTGAAAAAATAATTTTATTCTTAATGCTTGTGAGTCGGATATCCCGTGTTAGATGATGTGCCAAGCCCATTATTTCTTTTGGTATTTCATCTAACGTTAGCGTGTAAACGAAGTTTACTTGGAACGAAGTGGAAAGTAAATTTGGGAGAGCGAAGCGAACCGTTTACACGCTGTTGTGTGCTGTTTTATTTATGCGTTATTTAAAATTCCATTGATTCTGCTTCAACAACTCCAAAAAAATCTTTAGTTACTGCTAAAGCTTTATCTGTATCAAAAGTTTTGCAAGTATAGATTATAACTGACAAAAATTTAGCATTTGACCAAATATATAATGAGATTCCGGAATCGATAAGCGGTACAAAAGCATCATAACCTTGATTTTCTTCTTTTCCTTCTCCACCAGGAGAGAAAATAATTGGATCACCATACATTTTTAATTCCAGTTCACTTGTGATTTGACTGAAATAGTTTTTGATAACTTCTTTATCGACTTCGATTGAGTAAAATCCCTCAACCATTAGTCTCAAACGTGTTATGTTGGGAGCTAAATTTTTCATTTTTTTTAATTAGAAATTAACTTTCTTGAATGTTAGCACAAATAAAATGTCACACAACTCGTTTCTATACGAAAACACTTCGTATAGCTATCCACATCTTGCCACTTAGGCGAAAAAATGTATAGAATGTAATAGGTGTGAAGAGTTGACGGCCTCACTAATTAAATAAAGTGAGGTTTTATGTTATCCGAACAACTCAAACGGGCATCTGAAGATATGCGTTTGCGCAATTACAGCCAAAAAACGATTAAAGCGTATATTGGCTGTATAAAAGAATATTTAAGTCAGAATCAGACGGGTATGTATCGATGTGACGTAGAGCTGATCCGTCAATTTTTGTTGGAAAAGCAGTCAAAGGGGTTGGCGCCGCAGACGATCAACCTCTATCTCAATGCGATTAAGTTTTATTATCGCGATGTTTTGCGCTTGAATCAGCGGATTGATTTGAAATTTGCAAAAAGGACAAAAAGGTTGCCAGTTGTTTTGTCGAAAAGTGAAGTTTTGAAGGTCATTGATGTTATCGACAATCCAAAACATAGGATGATGGTCGCTTTGGCATATGGCGCAGGCCTTCGCGTGAGTGAGGTTGTTAAATTGCGGATCGGGGACTTGAATTTGGAGGAGTTGACTATCCATCTTAAGCAAGCTAAGGGAAATAAGGATCGAATTACGGTTTTGCCAACATCTTTGGTTGATGATTTAAGGAGGTTGACGATAGATAGGTTGTCGGGCGATTTTGTGTTTGCCAGCGAACGCGGGGGAAGATTGACGGAAAGAACGGCTCAAATCATTTTTGAGCGGGCGCTTAAAAGTGCCGGAATTGGTCGGGGAGCGACTTTTCATTCTTTACGCCACAGCTTCGCGACTCATTTGTTGGAAAACGGCGTTGACGTGCGTTATGTTCAGGAATTGTTGGGTCATCAAAATATCAGGACCACGCAGATTTATACGCACATAACCAATCCGGCGATGCGGCGGATTGTTAGTCCGCTATGAAAATCGTTGATTTGGTCGGAAGAAATAAAGCGGCGCTGATTATGTTTGCATATTTATGCGGAGTGGTCATTCACTCTTTTTTTCCTTTGACTCCCGTCCCGACATTTGCTTGGTGGGGTATTGCGGCGATGATGTTGATTTATCTTATGTTCAGAAAGCCCCTCTCCTGCATCTGTGGGCGCCGCCCAGAGGCTCTGCCCGGAGGGAGAGGGGTTGGGGTGAGGGCGTAGCGGTGGGATGACGACAAACACACGATCACCCCTTTCTCCTGCTCCTGTGGGAGAAAGGGGCAGGGGGATAGAGGGCTCCGTTGGCTGGTTATTGTTTTTTGCGCGTTCGGCCTCATCCGTTTTGACATCGCGATTCCGCGCATGATCGACATCAAATACTCGCAGAGTTTTGTCGGCAAACTCACTTCCGTCACCGACGGACTCTATGGCAAACAAGGAACGATAAGCCCCCTCGATAAAGGGGGGAAGGGGGATTTTCGATTAACTATCAACCTCAAAACCTCCGTCCCCATCGGCTCCACCATCAGCTTCTCTTGCCTGCCAAAACCCGTAACGCAAAAACCTGACGAGCTTGATCGACGGTTCGCGTATCGTCTGCATTTTGCTCAAGCGACTTGCACGCCAAAAGATCTCACCGTCATTAAATCTCCCGCGTGGTGGGATGTGAGGCAGAGTTTTGTCGAGCTGCGAGCGTGGACGAATTTGCGCATCAAATCCATATTGCCCGGCGACGAAGGAGCGCTGATTGCCGGCATGCTTTACGGTGAGCGCGGTATGTCGCAGCAATCAAACAATCTTTTTCGCAACGCGGGTCTCACTCACTTGATTGCAGTCTCCGGCTCTAACATCACAATTGTCGCGTCGATTGTGTTTGCGATTTTGCTCGGTATGGGATTGTGGCGCAGACAGGCGTTTTGGGTCACGACCGTGACGCTGCTTGCGTATGTTACGTTTACCGGCTTTTCCGCCTCGGTCGCGCGCGCGGCCGTGATCGGTTGGCTGGTTTTGTTTGCGCGCTACATCGGGCGCCGTCCAAAAACTTGGCATGTGCTGCTCGTGTCCGCATTTGCTTTGTGCCTGTTGGATCCGTGGATGCTGGCGTTTGACGCGGGATTTGCGCTTTCATTTTTGGCGACGATCGGGTTGATGAGCTGGTCGCCGATATTCAGTCGTCTCTTAAAGTTTTTACCCGAGGTCGGCGGTTTGCGTGAGGCCGCAGCGACGACGATATCTGCAACACTAATGA
>JBAYGC010000028.1:0-4532 GCA_041666845.1 Patescibacteria group bacterium
CTCGCCATAACGCAGTACGCACCACCGTATGCCTTACGGGTAATGACCGTAATCAATGGAACTGTAGCCTCAGAGAAAGCATAAAGCAGTTTAGCGCCGTGCTTAATAATACCGTTTGTTTCCTGGGTTAATCCGGGAAGAAATCCGGGTACGTCGACAAAAGTAATTATTGGGATGTTGAACGCATCACAAAATCTCACGAATCGAGCTCCTTTAATCGATGAATCGATATCAAGTACACCTGCTAAAAAGATGGGCTGATTTGCCACAATGCCTACTGATTGTCCAGCTAAACGGCCAAATCCGATAACTATATTTTTAGCGTAGTGAGGTTGAACCTCGAGGAAGTTTTTATCATCGAGAACGGTCTCAACCAAATCCTTAATATCGTATGGTTTATTTGGGTCAAGGGGAACAAGTGTTTGTAAACTCTCATCCTCACGATGAATATCATCGGTAGTTGGTATAAGGGGTGCTTCCTCCATGTTATTAGAAGGTATAAACCCTAGCAACTCACGAATTAGCATCATGGCCTGCTCGTCGTTATCGGCAACAAAATGTGCAACTCCGCTCCTAGAATTATGGGTAATTGCCCCGCCAAGCTCCTCTTTGGTAACATCCTCGTGGGTTACAGCTTTTATCACATCGGGTCCTGTAACAAACATATAACTAGTATCCTTAACCATTACAATAAAGTCGGTTAATGCAGGTGAGTAAACAGCACCACCAGCACAGGGTCCCATAATACATGAAATTTGAGGCACTACTCCTGAACTCCGAACATTGTTATGAAAAATCTCAGCATAACCGGCAAGGCTTTGAACGCCTTCCTGAATTCGTGCACCCCCAGAGTCGTTTAGACCGATCAAGGGAGCACCCATTTTTAGTGCCAATTGCTGAACCTTAATGATTTTATCAGCATTTGCTCGGCTTAATGTTCCTCCAAATACTGTAAAATCGAATGCAAAAACGTAAACTAATCTCCCCTCAACCTTCCCATAGCCTGAAATAACACCATCTCCTAGAGTTTTGATCTTGTCCATCCCGAAATCATTCGAACGATGGGTTACCAGCATATCGAACTCGTTAAATGTTCCTGTATCTAAGAACTCAAGGATACGTTCCCGAGCAGTTTGCTTACCTGCTTCATGCTGTTTGTCGATGCGAGCAGAACCACCACCCAGCGTGGCCTCCTTAATCTTTTGCTCAAACTGGCTGTATTTTTCTTCTAAAGTCTTCATAAATAAAGTTGATTATTCAATTTCGATAAGAGGTTGGTGTCCAGTAATGGTCTCCCCTTCGGTTACAAATATTTTTTTAACAACTCCATCTGCGGGTGATTTGTACTCACTCTCCATTTTCATTGCAGAAATAACAATTAGCGTAGCTCCCTTTTCAACAGGATCTCCCTCACTAACGGGAATTCGAACAACTTTTCCGGGCATTGGGGTTGAAATAATTTTTTCGCCACTATGCAAACCATCCTTGTTCCTATTCTGCTGATATCGACTTTGAGCATCAATTATGTCAAGCTCATGGGACGAGTAGTAGGTATTCACAAAGTAGTTCTTGGGGCCATTCCCTTGAATCATCTCAATATTATATGACTTGCCCTCATGGATGATGGAGTAAACACCCTCCTCAACCATTATAATATCAACTTCATAAATTTTTTCATCAATTTGGATAGTTGCTTTAGAGCCCTCCTTCTTAATCATGCGGACATGGGCTTCGCGATCTCCAATTTTTATGTCAAGTGCCATATTGTTTTTTAATGTATTACGATACTGAACAGGAATATTCGGTCTCTTCTCTTTATTCTTCCAGTGCTCCATTCTCGAGTAATCAAATTTTGAGAAAAATCAATAGAATATTAATTACCCCGGAGGTAATTAAATCCTTTGTAACGATTTCATTAAACCATACTCTTTCCACTTCTCATTCTTTTTTGCAGTAACAGCGAAATCGTTCATCCCAATCTTCTCAAGTTTAGAGGTGTAATCGATATAAGCTCCGATTAATGCCATATCGGTAGTTCTAGGGTGTGGATCAGAATGGATATCGAGAAGTTCGTCAAGATGTTTTTCGATAAAATGGGTATCGTAGTTACCATCGTTAAAGTCTTTGTTATCCATTATCTTCTCGAGGAATTTTATTGATGTTTTAACACCAGTAATCTTATACTCAAATAGAGCACGTTTCATCCTCTCAATGGCCTCAGGTCTTGTCCTGCCCCACGTGATAATCTTTGTGATCATGGGATCGTAGAACATCGGAATTTCGTATCCTTCGTATACATAACCATCGGTTCTTACCCCTAAACCATTAGGTTCGCTGATATGCCTAATTTTCCCTGGACATGGCATGAAGTTATTGAAGGGATCTTCAGCAGAAATACGACATTCAATAGCATGACCGAATTGTACCAACTCCTCTTGCTTGAATGAAACGGGTATTCCGGAGGCGATATAAATTTGCTCCTTAACTAAATCGATACCCGTTGTACGTTCAGTTATTGGATGTTCAACCTGTAAACGGGTATTCATCTCAAGGAAGTAAAAATTACGATTTGCATCAACCAAAAATTCAATGGTACCAGCACCCTCATAATTAACGGCTCTTGCTGCCTTAATAGCAGCAGCCCCCATTTGATCTCTAAGTTCACGGGTGATAAAAGGGGATGGGGTTTCTTCAATCATCTTTTGATGACGACGCTGTACCGAGCATTCCCGTTCAAATAGGTGAACGGTGTTTCCCTGTTTATCGGCAAGAATTTGAAATTCGATATGATGAGGAGAATCTAAATACTTCTCAATATAAACGGTATCGTTTCCAAATGATGAAAGGGCTTCTGACTGAGCCATTCTAATGGCAGAGGCCAAATCCTCTTTCTTACGAACCAATCTCATCCCTTTTCCACCACCACCGGCGGATGCTTTTATAATTATAGGTAATCCTATCTCGCTAACAACCTTATTTACACTTTCGATATCTCCAACTTTCTGTTGAGTTCCTGGGACAACGGGAACACCCGCTTCGATCATTTTCAATCGTGCAGAAATTTTATCGCCCATGGTTACAATTGACTCCCATGTTGGGCCGATAAAGATTATCCCTGCAGCACCACATTTCTTTGCAAACTCAGCATTCTCAGATAGAAATCCGTAACCAGGATGAATGGCATCTGCTCCACACTGCTTAGCAACCTCAATAATCTTATCCCCATTCAGGTAACTCTCTTTTGACGGAGAAGGTCCAATATGGTATGCTTCATCAGCATACCTTACGTGCATTGCGGTTCTGTCGGCATCAGAGAATATGGCTACTGACTTAATGCCTAATTCACGGCACGAGCGGATCACTCGAACAGCAATTTCACCTCTGTTCGCTATTAGAACTTTTTTAATCATATAATATTTGCATTGAATCCGGGGCGAAGATAAAATAATTTTTATGTTTTAAAACAGACGTTTAACGTTTTTTATGCTATACAACATTGTTTTTCAGCACAAATAACTTATTATCATAAACATATAACTTCGAAAAAAGTTTAGGTCTATAATGTGGATTATGTTACCAAAAAGGTTTATCGCTAAGAAATGAAGGAAACTGGTGTAATTGTTTTGCTGTAAAGTGATTTTACTGTATGGTTTTAGGGTATAGCAGCACTGAAAAAGGGCTATGCAAAAACACATGTAATCAAGTTGTTTAAGGACTTTACAGACCTGATATTCGCTTGATCTCGTTAAGTTTATTTAGCGCTTCAACGGGTGTTAGATTGTTTATATCAAGCGATTTAATTTGATCCCGTATCTGTTTCAAAACAGGATCGTCAAGTTGAAAGAAACTGAGTTGATACCCCTCACGATGCTTCCCCAGCTCCTCAACTGGTTTGTGGAGGGATTGACCCTGTTGAGATTTCTCCATATCGGCAAGTATCTCATTTGCACGTTTAACCACGCTTGGTGGCATGCCGGCCATTCGAGCAACATGGATTCCAAAGCTATGTTCGCTTCCCCCGCGCACCAACTTCCTTAAAAAGATTACCTTATTCCCCTGCTCTTTAATGGTAACATTGTAATTTTTCACACGGGAAAATGTTGCCTCCATCTCATTTAATTCGTGGTAATGGGTAGCAAAAAGGGTTTTAGCTTTGGCTGTTGGATGCTCATGGATATACTCAACCATTGCCCAGGCAATGGAAATCCCATCGTAGGTTGATGTTCCACGACCAATTTCATCGAGTAGGATAAGGCTTCGAGCTGATAGATTATTAAGAATACTTGCTGCCTCCTGCATCTCAACCATAAAAGTTGATTCACCAAGAGAGATATTATCGGATGCACCCACTCGGGTAAATATTTTATCAACAACTCCGATAGCAGCACTTTGCGCTGGAACAAACGAACCCATTTGCGCCATAAGCGTAATCAGCGCAGTCTGCCTCAGTAGGGCTGATTTACCCGCCATGTTTGGACCGGTAATTATGATAATCTGTTGCTCTTTATCGTCGATATAAACATCATTGGCAA
>JBAYGC010000029.1:0-3700 GCA_041666845.1 Patescibacteria group bacterium
CCATTTTCCTCTTTATACACTTCCAGAGCGGTATAAATAAGTGGCAGGTCTTTGTCGAATTTCACATCAACAACCGGACCGATAATTTGTGATATTTTTCCTGTAGTTTGTGACATACTTTTTTATAATGATTAATAATTTATAATATATAAAAACTATTCAACGGCTGCCCGGCCGGCGCTGATATCTGCTAGCTCCGCTGTAATCGCCTGCTGTCTCGCCTGGTTGAAGTAAAGTGTCAGATCATCAATCATATCCTCAGCCGCATCCGATGCATTACGCATCGCCAGCATTCTTGCTGAGTGTTCAGAAGCATTGGACTCCAACAATGCTTGGTAAATCTGCAGTTCAATCAAACGGTACATCATCTGGTCCAAAACAGCATCCGGCGAAGGCTCAAATAAATATTCAAATCCGGATTCAAAGATACTATCCGGTTGATCACTAGTGTTTTTTCCCACATAACCCAATTCCTGATCTTCACGATCGATCGGCAATATTTTTCTCATACGTGGTTTCTGTGAAATTGCAGATTTATAATCGGTATAGGCTACCGCAACTTTGTCATATTTTCCGGACAAATAGTCATTGATAATCATTCTGGAAATCGGGGTTATTTCTGATATCCTGGCATTCATATCCAGTTTTGTGAATTCCGCAACAATGTTATGTCCGTGCCGGAACATAATATCCTGACCTTTAGTACCCATTAATACGACTTCGGCTTCAACATCAACATGTTCTTTTTTGTGATTATTGATATACTCGGCAACCATATCTATTACTTCCCGGTTAAAACTTCCACACAATCCGCGGTTGGACGTAATCAGAATAACACCGACATTTTTAGTCTTTTCTCTTTTCTGCAAAAGTGGGTGTAATGCAGGATCAGTCTTTGCGGCAAGATTCTTTACAATCTCCCAAGCGGAATTTGAGTATTCTCTGGTCGCCAAAACAGCATTAACAGCCTTGCGCATTTTTGCAGCAGAAACCATCTCCATAGCCTTGGTTATTTTCCGGGTATTGGAAATGGATTTGATCCTTCTATTAATATCTCGTGTTGCTACTGGCATACTGTTTTTTTGGGTTAAGCTTTTACTTCTTCCGCTGTAACTTGGTTAAAATCTTTGGTTTTTTTGAATTCATCGATTACATCCTTCAGTTTATTTTCCAAGCCTTCATTAAGTTCTTTTTCTTTGGCGATCTGTTCAAGCACATCTTTTTTCGAAGTATCCAGATATTTGTGGAATTCTGTTTCAAATTCTGCAATCCGTTCAACCGGAACATCATCCATCATACCGTTAACCGCCGCATAAAGAATAGCAACCTGGTGTTCAACCGCCATCGGAACATATTGCACCTGTTTCAAAATTTCTGTTAACCGCTTGCCTCTTTCCAACTGATTTCTGGTTGCTTCATCCAAATCCGAGCCAAACTGAGCGAAAGCAGCCAGTTCACGATATTGCGCCAAGTCCATTCGGAGTTTCCCAGCTACCTGTTTCATAGCTTTGATCTGAGCCGCGGAACCAACACGGGAAACAGACAAACCGACGTTTAATGCCGGGCGGATACCTTGATTGAATAAATCTGATTCAACATAAATCTGTCCGTCAGTAATAGAAATTACGTTCGTCGGAATGTATGCAGACAAATCTCCTGCTTGTGTTTCAATAATTGGTAATGCAGTAAGAGAACCCCCACCGTAATCTTTGTTCAGTTTTGCGGCTCTTTCCAGCAGACGTGAATGTAAATAGAAAACATCACCCGGATATGCTTCTCTTCCTGGAGGACGTCTTAATAACAACGAAATCTGACGATAAGCCCAGGCATGTTTAGAAAGATCGTCATAAATTACCAGACTGTCTTTACCTTGATCCATGAAATATTCACCCATTGCACATCCGGCATAAGGGGCAATAAAGGTCAGTGGCGCCGGATCAGACGCGCCGGCTACTACGACGATTGTATGTTCCATTGCACCGTTCTTTTCCAGTTCTGCTACTAATTTAGCGACCTTCGATTCCTTCTGTCCGATTGCAACATAAATACAAATTTGATCCTGTCCTTTTTGGTTGATGATTGTATCAATAGCCAGTGCGGTTTTTCCGGTTTGCCGGTCGCCGATTATCAATTCGCGTTGTCCGCGCCCGATCGGGATCATGGCATCGATTGCCTTTATTCCAGTTTGAACCGGCACTGTTACCTTCTGTCTGGTAATAACACGGGGAGCAATCTTTTCAATCGGGTAAAATTTATCCGTTTTGATCGGACCCTTACCGTCAATCGGTTGACCTAAAGGATCGACTACACGGCCGATTAAAGCCTCACCAACCGGAACTTCCAAAATTCTACCAGTACTTTTTACCGTGTCACCTTCCTGGATTGTCTCGTATTCTCCTAAGATTATTGCTCCAACGGAATCCTCTTCCAGGTTTAAAGACACCCCGAACTTCCCGCCGGGAAATTCAAGCATCTCCGACGCCATGGTGTCGGAAAGACCGGATATTCTGGCGATGCCGTCACCAATCTCTTCCACCGTGCCAACTTTTTCTTTCGCAACTGAAGTTTTATAATCAGTGATTTGTTTCTTTAGCTCCTCAATAATGTAGTCCTTGTTTGCCATAATTGTTTTTTTAATTGTATTTCAAATATTAAATATTTTAACCTATAGTATTTGCTAAATTCTCAATTTTACTCTTAACGCTCCCATCGACAATTACATCACCGTATTTCAATATCACTCCTCCCATTAATTCCGGATTGATATATTCAATCAGTTCAATCTCTTTCTTTAATGCCTGTTTTAAACCGGATTTGATTTCGTTTTTTTCATCCTTACTTAATTCTTTTACAGAGTAAACCGAAACCGCTTGTACGCCTTCTTGTTCATTCAAATAATCATGAAAAGCGCTGATCACTTTGTCGGATTTTGAAATACTTTTATTCCGCACCAGAACCTCGATAAATGAAGTGATAGCACTTGCAATTTCTGCTTTGTCTTTACCTTCCAGCGATTCATAAAGTGCCTGGGCGTATTTTTTTGGCGTAATCTTTCTCATTACTATTTTTTGATTTGGTTAACAGTCTCTTCCACCATTTTCCGGTTAGTTTCTGAATCTAAATTTTTGCCGACAATCTTTGAGCTGGCTTCAATAATCAAACTGCCCACTTCTTTTCTGGCATCAGCAATCATCTGATCCTTGTCAGCTAATAAACTTGTTTTGGTTTTTGCGGCGATTTTTTCCATTTCCGATCTGGTTTCCGCTATCTTGTCAGCTTTCAGTTTCTCCGCTTCTTTGCTGGCTTTTTCCATAATCGCCTGAGATTCTTTCTTGGCATCTGTTACAATTCTGTCCTTGGTTTCACCGGCAACTTTCAGTTTCTTTTCAATCTCTTCAGCGTTTTTCAGGCTCTGGTCAATATCTTCTGTGCGTTTATTCATTACTTTCATCAGCGGTTTTAAAGCAAAATACCATAAAACTCCCAGGACTATACCAAAGTTGATTACTTGGGCGATAATCAGTTTCCAATCGATGTGAAATGTTTTTACTAATTCATCCATATGTATTTTTTAATTTAATCTTCTAACCTCAGGGGATCTGACTTTCAGTCCCCTGTTCGTCATAAGACTATTTGATACCGAATGCAATAACCAAAGCATAAATAGCGATGGCTTCTGCGAAAGCGGCGGCTAAAAGCA
>JBAYGC010000030.1:0-3421 GCA_041666845.1 Patescibacteria group bacterium
ACAACGAAACACTCAACGTATCAGCTGCATCAATTGCATCATTGCCAATAATTGAAAATTGAAACAGCGATTCAATTGTTAGCATCTCGTTACACAATTCAGGAATATCCGTTGAACGTGCTCCTCCGGTAGTAAAAATAATTGAATCCACTACTGTCATTGGCACTATACGATTCAGTGAACCATCGACAAACATATAATCGCACGGATAGGATTTCATTGTTTCCACGATCATCCGTAACTCGTTCGTTTTGTTTGGTCCGGCAATAACAACTAGTCCTTCCTGAATTACACGGACAATGACAATTTCACCAAGCGAAGTATACAATCCTGTACGATGAAGTATTTCAACGTTTGCCGTTGAATGGTTCAGGCATTTCTGAGATGTCGTCACAATGAAGTTTGGGTAAACGGTAATGCGAGGTTTGGGAAGGGACGTTACATTATCTATTTCTTCTCCATCAAATCCGATACTTGTGACGGCAACAGAATAATTCCGTCGTGAAGCTTCCTGTAATAGACAATTGAGTGTTGTCGTCTTTCCGGTGTTTTTTGCGGTTCCGGCAATTCCAATGATAGTGTACCTCCGTGACGGATATTTTGGATTATGTCTCCACACAAGTGACGGTTCCTTTGCCAAATTTTCCGGGATAAGCACCATCTTCTTCATTACCTAATAATCCTTTATTGATCGCATCCGGAAGATTATTTTCGTTCGCAACTAAACGGAGCGTTTCTGTTATCTTCTGCACAAGTTCATCCTTAAATATTTGCATTGCGGGTGTCGGCGAAAAATATGCATCACCCATAAAATTGAATGCATCTGTCACTGCACGAATGCTGTCAATACGGGATGAAATACAGATTGGTCCCCGCGAATACGCTTCATCTGTCGATGCGATGGTGATGGCATCAACGCCTAACGATGCGGCAAGCGATGCGTGATACGATGTAGCATTTGCCGATTGCACACGATCTTCCGTTTGCGTCATAAACGCAATTGGTTCACCCGGCCATATAGGGCAATCAACAATTTCATTCAGAGCAAGAATTTTTGCTGCATTAAAATCGACATAATTTAATTTCATCTGGCCATGCAACACAATGTGAGGTCCATAACAGAACAGCGGTTTGAGAATTGCCTTTGCTCCGAGTTTTTTCCCCAGCATAACATTAATCAGTAATCCGGCAAGAGTTTTCCAGGCGGGTACACCGCTTAATTCATCATTACCGGGAATATCGAATTCCATTTTGTATCTCCCGGCAATTTTTATTGATTCGATTCCATCGATGGTTAATCGTTCAGGATCTGTCCCAGCTCCGAGGGATCCGTACACCAGATCAATCTTCGTTAAATCTGCCCCGGCTTCGCCGGCAAGCAGTGCAATTTCCGGCGTGTTCAGTCCCCTGTGAGCTCTCACCGTCAATAATGTTGCCGGATCGAGCCATCGTTTCATTAAACGAATATTATCGAACGAGGTAATGGTTCCGTCGTTCTCATGCGTCAACATTCCCTCCAGCAATCCTTCGTAGCGTGCTTCCCATGATGGATTGATAATGAGAAATCCATCAATGCCCCAACGTTCACATATTTTTCCATGGACTATATCCATAATTGGACATCCACTTCCCAAGAACTTAAATACGAGCGGTTGACGCGTATTGTGCTGCATTGTTACGGAATGGAAAGACGTGTGGCCGCTTAGCATCCGTTCAAGATTTTGCAATTCCTGCTTGTCAACAAAACGAACTCCTTTAGGAAAACGATGATGGGAATTTCCCTCGACAATTTCCTTATCGCACAACATATGATACTGCGATTGCAAATGTTCTTGCTCTTTTGTGTTGCTCGTGTGAAGTAATTTTTCCCGAAGCCGTGCACGCTGTATTCCGGGAGTCGTTTTTCCTTTAGACCAGCGAAGTGTTTTTTCGACAATGGTTGTGAGAAGTGTCTCTATCTCTTTATGGTGAAATTCATAAGTATGGTTTCGTACAATAGATGGTTTAATTTTTACCGCTTTTTTTTCGTGTTCATCTATCGATTTCCCTTCAATGTAGGCAAGAATGGTTTCCATTGAAGAGTGCTCGTCAAATCCTTTATCGAAACCTAATTCGGCGGCAAGTTCAGGCGTAATGGCTTTTCCCCCAATAACAATTTTTGAATGCTCCCTGATACCGGCGGCATCCATCAGATCGACAAAACGCGCAAGAAGTTCAGCCACCCCATACCCAATTGTTCGGCTGATTAAAATGTAATCGTAATGATGACTGGCTGCTTTTTTGATAATACTTTCTACTGGAAGATCGGGTGAGAGAAGTTCTGTTTTATGACCGTGTTTGGATAACTCGGCACCGATCAATTTTATTCCAACATCGTGGACTGGATCGAAGGGAACACAGAGAATATTCATTGCACTTTCTTTTCCTTTACCATCTTTTATGTTTCCACACATATGTAACAACAGCAACCGACAATCCTGCCAAGCTCATGATAATCCAAAATGCCCATTGATGTTGTTGAAGCGGAATGGATACATTCATTGAAAAAGCGCTGACAACAAATGTCGGAACCATAATAGCAATGGTGATGATATTGAGTGTTTTCATCAACACATTGAGATTATTGCCGACAATTGAGGCGCGAGCATCCATTAAACTGGCGAGAATGTTAGAATATATTTCTGCCTGACGATAGCATTGATTATTTTCAATAATCATGTCGTCAAGAAATTCTGATTCTTCCGTTGATAATCCGATTTTGGTACTCATTAATTTCAGTTTATCAATAAGAACACTGTTGGAATTAACAGCATTCAGATAATAGACAAGACTTTTTTCGAGCGAGAATAAATTGATCAAGTAACTGTTTTCCATTGACGCGTTGATCTTCTTTTCAAGATCATCGGAAATCATATTGATCACTTTCAAGTGCTCCAAAAAATGGAAGATCGACCGGTAGATCAATTTTATCATGATCTCATTTAAGGATTGCACTTTAGCAAAGGGTTTTCCTTCGAACAACGGGATGTCTTCCGGCAATACCACTATTAATTGATCTTTAAAAAGAAAAAGCCCAGCCGACGCCACTTTAAAAACAAATCCGTCTTTACCCGAATAATTCTTCGGCCTTTTATAGATCAGAGCAAGATGATTTGGTTCAAATTCCAAACGCGATAATTCATCCGGATCCATTGCGGAATTAAGCGTATGTTCATCTATTGATAACGTTTCAATCAGATACCGCCGTTCGTTCTCGTCAAGATTGACATACACCTGCACGTGCGCCAGATCTGAAATGGATTCTATAATCTTTGATTGCTCAAGTGTATATCGCTTTACCATATTTCCCTCCCTTCAAAAAAAATAGGGAATGACAAATTATTTCAACCAACGGTAAGCATTTCCTGGTTTATAGATATAT
>JBAYGC010000031.1:0-3347 GCA_041666845.1 Patescibacteria group bacterium
TAATTAACATCTATAATAGTAAAAATGGAAACATTTACCTTAAGAGAATTATCATTGATGACCCAGTTTATAGCTTAGCGAAATTAGAAGAGTTTGTAAGCGATAACGACCATATGGCGTTCATGAAGAAGTTAAAGAACTTGTTCATTTTAGATAGCACCGCAACACAAAGCGAAGAGTTAATCATAAAAAATCAATTACATTGTAATAGAATTCATTCTGACCAGATTATGAATGCGATTAAAACCCAGAAATCAGTCTAGTGTTAATATCACGCTTTGTATCAAATTGGAAATCAATATATTCTGAAGTGAATTGACATAATTCATTGTTTATTTTTTCTAATCCAAGAAGATAACTAACTTGAATCATTCTCAGAATGTAATCCATGCTATGAGGCAAATCATCAACGGTTAATTTGTCTTTAGAGACCAGTTGATAGATGTAGTATAAATCACCTGATGTAATTTCAGAACTTTTCAATGTATCAACCTTTAGAGAGTTGATGTTAGATTGAATTACTTTAGATTCTTTGATTAGCTTTTCTGGACAGTTATATTTTTTATCATCCTTAGTGATGATTACGAACCTCATTAGATTTGGATCTTCTGGGTGCTCTGCAATTTCAAGTGCGCGTTGAGGTGGGCGTGGCAGTGGGGCTGGCTTGGGTTCTGGTTGGGCGTGGTCATCTTCAACTTCAGCGTCCGAGTCAAAGTCAGAGTTATCTTCTACGTCGTCAGTCATTTTATGCGGTAATATGTTAATTGAAAAATAACATTCAATTTTTTATACAACATGTCTGTATTCGTAATCTCTGACTGTACTGGGTACGTAGCAAATTTTGACTCTGAAATTAGAGTCAAAAACTTCATTAAGCGCTTTCCTAACTATCCCTTTCTAGTTAGAGTGTATATGCTCAATCCCGATTGCCAAAAGGAATTCATCTACTTCATTACTTACAAGGGAGACGTATCAATTGTGGCACTGGCTACAAATGACAAGGATAAGTTCAAGCAAGAGATGATTGAACTAGTTAGAGTTGGTTATGCTGATTATGAAACCGAAGATGTGAAGAGACAAAAAATTAATTCCATTCTAGAAATCGCCAAGGTTAGATTGATGCTCCAAGAAGACATTCCATCAAATTAAAGACATGAAAATGATTCATATAACATATTTGTCATGGAGAAGCCAACCCTCATTAGCTATGAGCTAGTTAAGCGCTCAGCTACAATTACCATCCATAAATCGCAACATAGGCCATGTAGATATGTATTAAAAACTTATGGAAAGCGCCCTTTTAATCAGGTTAGTTCAATTCGAGTTTTAACTCCTAAGATTAACATTCGTTATATATCCACTACTGTTGGTATTTTAACTTCTCAAAGAAGAAGGTTATCTCCATTATTTAAGTTTGATGATGAAACCGGATCTACTATGATTGGTAGCTTATCTGAAACCAATTTAGTTATGGGAAATCATCAAATTAATGTAATTAAGAGATTTGATCCTGATATTAGTAATAAATCATTTAACTTTTCACGTTGTGATTATGCTGAGTTAGAATGTGTTTCACCTCAACCATTACCAGATGAGATTTCTGTTGAATATGAATACTATAACATTGATTTGAAATTGTCAAATGGAAAGACGATTCCTAGATTTATTGAAACGGAAGAAGAAGCTACGGAAGCCACCAGACTGAATGAAGAGAAGTGGATTAAAGAATTTGGCGGAGAAGATAAACTAAAGGAAATTGAAGAAGAAGGGTCTAGAAAATTCATAGAAAGATTTGAAGACAACATGATTAACATCTTGGAACCTCGTTGTTCTAAGAGACGTAGAATTGATTCAGACTAAACTAACTAATCCATGACTATAAATCATCTTTGTAGTTATTCTATGATTGTTTTTGTCAAAGAAGATATGTGGAGTTGTAAATTGTGGTAAAAGCCTGATATGTTCTAAATCATTTATTTGTATGTATTTACACCAGACATTTTTTATGTGTTTTGCTGTTATCTTCATATAAAATTCATGTCGATAATAAGTTTTCCACCCACAAATTAAACCAACATTACATGGGCATACTCTGATTAGTCTGTTGTTCATAAAATGTCGTCTATAAACTTCAATATCAGGTATAGTTTTAATTGAAATCTTAGTTATGTCTTCTCCTTCTACGATTATACAAGATAAAATATCTCCCTTAGAATTAACGTGTAAATTCCAATACCCATTACATTTGGGTGGGTCGCGTATAAAAGAATACGATGTAATGTTATCTAAATTACCATCTTTCCAGAATGAAGAGAAATCATAGTTGATATGGTGTGGGTGGTCAAAGTGGCTAACATTACCAAGTTTTGTGTGTCTTATGTTTGTCATATACTTATCTATGATTTTCGTTGGGCTTTTCATTAGTTTGCGGACATCTTCATATTTTATAAACCTATTTAGATGTGGATATGGAATCTTAGTTAGTTTTCTAATTTGATTAGCATCACTCCCCTTTAAGTATTTAACTAGAATTAGATACCAGATATCCTCAGATAAAACATCCATACTTTATACATAAAAAAGAAACGTTCAAATTTAACCTAGGAATGAGTTAAAGACTCCGTAGTCATTTTCATAATCATCAATATCGCCATGTTCAAATATACAAACACTATTATAGGCTCTAATATACTTAACGATAGATGCCAATCCTGAATCATTTATGGGAATCCCCTCCCACATCTTTCCTCTCAACAAACATTCATGTTTATCTAGCCCGCTTCCAATTTCATGATTTTCATCATTAAGATGAAATATTAGTTTTTCGCCAAGATTAAGCGTTCTGATACAGTTAAGAAATACATCAGCGTCATTTTTGGTTTTAAGCGACACACCCATGCTATGAAAATGGGCGGTGTCAATACAAAGCCCAAATTTATCTCTTAATCCATGTTTGTTAATTATATCAAATAGTAATTTGATATGTTCAAACGTGTTATAGAATGCGTTTTCTGGAGTAGTAGCGATAACCTCCAAAAATATAAGTGCTTCAGTTTCAATCTTACCCAGACTGACAATATCTTCCTCGAGGTTTGTGTAGTTATTTTTTTCAAGCAGATGAATAACTAGCCCAATTGAACCAATTATTTCACAAACTTTGAGTTCCTTTTTGATAAAACGCATCGCTGGGTACGCGAGCCATCCGTCTTTTTCATCATTCCTCCAAGGAATATCTAAATACATTGAATGAACGATACAAGTTAGGTCATGTTCTTCATTAAATCTACCTAGTTCAATGCATTCATCATCAGTTAATATCATTTTTCTTTTACGGGCATCTGACACGA
>JBAYGC010000032.1:0-3270 GCA_041666845.1 Patescibacteria group bacterium
AAAGAGGTATGCTTATTCATTCAGGAGATAAATAACCATGGGACGTAAAGTAAATCCAAGAATATTTCGAATCGGAATCATTAATGAGTCTTGCTCAAAATGGTTTGCGCAAAAAAATTATAGTGTCTTTTTGAAGGAAGATGTTCAGATCCGCGATTTTATAAGAAAGAGATTACGCGAAGCCGGTATTGCGCGAATTGAAATTGAACGTTCTTCGGGCACTATCACCATTATTATTCAGACCAGCAGGCCGGGTGTGGTGATCGGGCGCGGGGGAGCAGGAATTGAGGATTTGAAAAAAATTATCAAACAGAAATTCTTGGGCAGTCAAAAAATTTCTTTAAATATCAATATTCTAGAAGTAAATAAACCGGATATCGTTGCTGAACTGATTTTGCAGGGTTTGATTACCCAAATTGAAAAGAGACTTCCATTCAGAAGGGTTATGAAGAGGGGGATAGAGCAGGTAATGCGTGCCGGAGCGGAAGGTGTTAAAGTGGTAATGGCCGGTAGATTGAACGGTGCGGAAATTGCCAGGACAGAAACTCTTTCAGAGGGCAAGGTTCCTTTACACACATTACGTGCCGATGTTGATTATTCCCGTGGTACTGCCCGGACCACTTATGGTGCGATAGGAATAAAAGTATGGATCTATAGAGGTGAAATATTTGAAAAAGATGAAAGAAAAGACAATATTAAAATAGTAAAAAATCCTAAATAGACTGAAATATCATGCTGACTCCAAAGAAATTAAAATACAGAAAACCATTTAAACCGAATCCAAAAGGCACAGCTTCAAGGAAAACGGAATTAGCTTTTGGTAGCTATGGCTTAAAATCGCTGGAAAATGCTTGGATTTCAGACAGACAGATTGAATCCGCCAGAAGAGCTATGACCAGATCGGTAAAACGCGGCGGAAAGATTTGGACAAGGATATTTCCCCATAACCCGATTACTGGCAAAGGCGGGGAAGTCGGAATGGGTGGTGGAAAAGGAGCAATACAGCGATATGTCTCTTCAGTAAGAAGCGGAACAATCCTGTTTGAAATGGATGGTGTTACCGACGAAGTTGCCCGCGAGGCATTTAGACTAGCTTCCCATAAACTGCCGGTGAAGACAAAAATACTTGTTAAAGAAGGAATATAAAAATGAAGTGGAAAGAATTACAGGAAAAAAACGATATTGAACTGCAGAGACTCTTGGCATCCTCAAGAGAACATTTGAGAGAATTGCGTTTCAAAACAAATAATGATCAGTTGAAAAACGTAAGGGAGATCCGAACGGAAAGAAAAAATATCTCAAATATTCTGACATTGATCAAGCAAAAACAAAATAAAGCTAAGACTTCTGCTAAAAAAATATAAGTATGAACGAAGAAATTACCACAAAGGGTTTAGTCGAATCAACCAAACCACTTCCGAAAACGAGAAAATTTGTTGGATTAGTTGTTAGTGATGCTATGGATAAGACAATCGTTGTACGCGTTGACCGGGTTAAAACACATGTTAAGTATCAGAAACAATATACAGTTTCAAGAAAATACAAAGTACATGATGAAAAAAATGAGTTCAAAAAAGGCGATACGGTAGAATTCATTGAATGCCGTCCGATTTCTAAGGACAAAAGATGGAGAGTGGTTAATAAAAATAAGTAATTAGTAATAAAGTAACTAGTAATTGGTGAAATATAATAATTACGAAATACCAATTGCTAATTACCGATTACAAAATTTAATACTATGATTCAAGTAGGAACCAGATTAAAAGTAGCAGACAACACCGGAGCAAAAGTTTTGCAGTGTATTCGCGTGCTCGGCGGTAATAAAAGACGGTATGCATATATCGGCGATATCATTACCGTTGCTGTTAAAGTAGCCACTCCGTATGGCATGGTAAAAAAGGGAGAAGTTTTGCAGGCGGTAATTGTACGCCAGAATAAAGAGCTAAGAAGAAAAGACGGTTCCTATATCCGATTTGATGAAAATGCCGCAGTGATTGTCGACAAAGCAAACAAAGAACCGAAAGGAACCAGAATCTTTGGGCCGGTTGCTAGAGAGTTAAAAACAAGGGGTTTCGATAAGATTGTGTCATTGGCACCGGAAACCATTTAATAATAAAATTATGAAAGTCAAAAAAGGCGATCAGGTAAAAATTGTAAAAGGCAAAGACCGAGGAAAGAAGGGAAAGATTTCCCAAGTATTTCCAAAAGAAGGTTTTGTAGTGGTTGAAGGACAGAATTTGCGTATTAAGCATGCTCGACCAAAGAAGGAAGGCCAGAAAGGGGAGAAGGTTCAGTTCAGTGCTCCGATGCGTGAAGAAAATGTAATGCTAATCTGCCCGAAATGCGGTAAGCAGACCAGGATCGGACATAAATTAATTGAAAACAAAAAAAGTAGAATCTGTAAAAAATGTAAAGAGGTAATTTAGTAGATCTATGAATATTTTAAAAGAAAAATACAATAAGGAAATTGCTCCAGCATTAATGGAGAAGTTAGGGTATAAAAATGCTATGGCAGTTCCTAAGATTGACAAGGTGACACTGAATGTCGGAGTCGGTAGGGCGATCAATGACCCAAAGTTTTTAGACGTTGTAAAACACAATCTGGAACGTATTACCGGTCAAAAACCAGTTTTTACCAAGTCTAAGAAATCAATTTCTAATTTTAAAATCAGAGCCGGAATGACCGTGGGTATTATGGTCACATTACGTGGTGACAGAATGTATGATTTTCTAACCAAACTGATCTATATCAGCTTGCCGCGGGTCAGAGATTTCAGAGGTATACCAAAAAAATCAGTCAGTGATAAAGGCAGTTTAAGCATTGGTTTCGTTGAGCATACTGTTTTCCCAGAAATTCATCCGGACGAAATTGAAGCAATTCATGGTCTGGAAGTAAATATTTCAACAACAGCAAAAACAAAAGAAGAGGGATTAGCCCTATTTACCTTATTAGGTTTACCGTTTCAAGAGGAATAAAGTATGGCAAAAAAATCACAAATTGCTAAATCCAAGAGGTCTCTTGTCAATCCGAAGTACTCAACCAGGAAAGTAAGCAGATGTTGGCGTTGCGGGAGACAGCATGGTTATATGAGAAAGTTTGATTTATGTCGGATTTGCTTCCGGGAACTAGCAAATAAAGGCGAAGTTCCAGGAATTAGAAAATCAAGCTGGTAAAATATTGATCTAAACAGTAATTATTATTAGTATTCTATGACTACCACAGATCCAATTGCAGATATGTTAACACGGATCCGAAATACAGTTCCGTTG
>JBAYGC010000033.1:0-3120 GCA_041666845.1 Patescibacteria group bacterium
CGAAGATGGTCAAAATATCTGGCAGGCAATGGGTGGAATGGAAGTCGGTTCTGTTTGGGGACATGGAAGTTATGTGGCTCCGGATTGGACTGCAGACTGGCTTCATCGTGAAGCAGTTGGTGTCCTGAATATCTGGGCACAAAATTCTTACAATTCTGAATTCGACAAATTAAATACGGTACAACAGTCATCTCTTAAAGCCCATCTAAAAAATATATTTAGAACAAATGCTTATAATGAAACAAATGGAATTATTACTCTTAATAATGCACGCGTTGAAGCTATCAAACTGAATACAATTTATTATAGCGATATATTTAAAAATGGTAAAGATAAATATGCTATTCCCAAAAACTCGGTAACTGATCCTGAAAAACTGAGAAAGTTAAATGCCTTTTTCTTTTGGAGCTCTTGGGCTGCCTCCACAAATAGGGCTAACGATAATATTACTTACACCAATAACTGGCCTCATGAAGAATTGATAGATAATGTCCCTTCGCCTGATACGGTTGTATGGACAGGTGTAAGTATTATCATACTTCTCCTTGGTATCGGTGGGATGGCACTGTACTATGCTTCTCACAGAGGTGGAGTACAACATGGTGAACTCCCCAAAGATGATCCGCTTCTGGATGCCATAGCCACTCCTTCACAGAGAGCGGTTTTAAAATACTTTTGGATTGTTTCCTTCATGTTTTTATTGCAAATAGTATTGGGAGTAATAACTGCACATTATGGTGTTGAAGGGGGAGCTTTTTATGGTATTCCGATCGCAGAAATTTTCCCTTACGTTATTACGAGGACCTGGCATACACAACTTGGCATTTTCTGGATTGCAACCGCATGGCTTGCCGCGGGTTTGTATATTGTCCCTGCAGTAAGCGGTTATGAGCCCAAGGGACAGAAGCTCGGAGTGAACATACTTTTTATCGCACTCCTGGTGGTCGTTTTCGGTTCAATGGCAGGCGAATGGTTAAGTATAAAAAATCTTTTACCTGATCAATATTGGTTTTTGTTTGGTCACAGCGGATATGAATATATCGACCTAGGAAGATTTTTTCAGATTGCGCTTCTGATTGGATTATTTCTCTGGTTGTTTTTAATGGCAAGGGCAATCAAACCTGCCATAAAGAAAAATGATGATCAGAAACCGATCTTAATACTCTTTCTAATTTCTACAATTGCTATCGCTTCTTTCTATTCTGCCGCTTTAGTTTATGGAAAACATACCAATCTTGCTATAGCTGAGTATTGGCGATGGTGGGTCGTACATCTCTGGGTTGAAGGATTCTTTGAAGTTTTTGCAACGGTTGTAATAGCATTTCTTTTTGCAAGATTAAAATTGATTTCGCTTAAAATAGCAGGGCAAGCAACGGTACTTTCGGCTACAATATTTTTATCCGGTGGAATCATCGGAACGCTCCACCATCTTTATTTTTCAGGAACTCCAATGGTGGTACTTGCACTTGGTTCTGTTTTCAGCGCGCTTGAAGTTGTTCCTTTAGTCTTTGTAGGGTACGAAGCATGGGAAAATATAAAAATATCTAAAGCAACCCCATGGGTTAAAAAATATAAATGGCCTATTTATTTTTTCGTGTCCGTCTCTTTCTGGAATATGCTCGGAGCCGGTTTGTTTGGTTTTATGATTAATCCACCGATTGCACTTTATTATATGCAAGGATTGAATACTACTCCTGTTCACGCGCATGCTGCATTGTTTGGTGTTTATGGTATGCTTGGGATTGGATTAATGTTATTCTGCCTGAGAGGAATTAGACCAGACATTGAGTGGAATGAAAAACCGATTAAATTATCTTTTTGGTTACTCAATTTTGGATTATTTGCCATGGTCATTTTTAGTTTGTTGCCTGTTGGATTAATGCAAACTTGGGCGTCTGTTGAACATGGTTATTGGTACGCTAGAAGTTCAGAGTTTTTACAAACAGACGTAATGCAAACGTTAAGATGGATCCGGGCTTTTGGTGATACCATATTTGCAGCCGGGGTTCTGGTTCTCGTTTATTTTATCATTCAGTTATCCGTCAAATTCATGCGTGAAGAAACAAATAAACATTAAGGTGAAAAAAATGTCAGAAACAACAAACAAAGAAATATTAATTGATTCAATCAGTTATCAAAACGGTTCAATTGTGAGCAAGCAGATCATCAAAAAACCGAACGGAAATATAACGCTGTTCGCGTTCGATAAAGACGAATCCCTTACCGAACATTCTTCACCTTTTGAAGCTGTTGTTTATATGGTTGACGGCGAAATGGAAATTACGATTGGCGCAAATCTTTTTGATGTTAAAGCAGGTGAAATGATAGTAATGCCGCCGAATATTCCTCACGGATTAAAAGCGACGGTAAAATCCAAAATGCTTTTAACTATGATTAAATGAGACTTGTTAAACATCATCTAAATGGAAAGATAAAAATCAATTGTCTTCAATAGATTAAAAACCTAAGGGAACATTTATGGATCAAGTTCTACTAGCTCGGATTCAATTTGCACTAACAATCGGGTTCCACTTTATATTTCCACCACTTACTATTGGATTGGCTTGGATGCTCGTAATCTTCGAAGCAATCGGATGGAAAAAGAATGATGAGGTATATGCTATAATCGGAAAATTCTTTGGCAAAATTTTGGGATTAATTTTTGCGGTCGGAGTTGCAACCGGGATTGTTATGGAATTCCAGTTCGGCACAAACTGGGCTGAGTATTCAAAATTTGTTGGAGATATTTTTGGTGCGCCACTCGCTGCCGAAGGAGTTTTCGCTTTCTTCCTCGAATCTACTTTCCTCGGTCTTTATATTTTTGGGAGAGAAAAAGTTTCAAAAGGTGTGCATTGGTTTTCTATTTTGATGGTTGCCGTCGGTTCAACTATTTCCGGTTTCTGGATTTTAGTTGCCAACTCCTGGCAGCAAACTCCTGCCGGGTTTGTTGTTCAAAACGGACGTGCAGAATTAACCGATTTTTGGGCTGCAGTTTTTAATCCTTCTACTTTACCGAGATTTTATCATACTATTGATGCCTCTTTAATAAGTGGAGCATTTTTTGTCGCAGGCGTATCAGCATATTTTTTACTAAAAGGTAAACACCTTGAGTTTGCAAAA
>JBAYGC010000034.1:0-2795 GCA_041666845.1 Patescibacteria group bacterium
AAGTAACCAATTCTAATTTTAATGAATTGACGTATTTTGTGATTTCTATCACCTTTCAATTGTCAAAGTCCGTTTTCCTCACGCGTTTTTAATAACTCATCTGGAGTGAAGAAAAAACAGAGATGTCTAATCCGATATTCGGCACCACTGTTTTATCTCCAAAACATTTAATGTACTTTTGGGGTGTTTATGAGGGCGTTTTCGTTAAGATTTAGCTAACATTAGCGAAATAACGATACTTATTGTGCGCAGATGAATAATAGACCATTCTGATGATCGTGTCAAGGATATTTCTGTCCACAAATAACCCACATCCTCTACTTTTGCAATAATGGGTCTATCTTCTTTTTATTGACAATAACACTGGTAATTCCCATCACTAGAGTCATGAGCCCGAATACCTGGATGATGCGCCCGACCGGGTAAAGCGTTGCCAGCCAGCCGACAATCAGAATCACAGGCAAACCGACCAGATTCATGATCATCGTCAGATTCCCGAATACCCTGCCCCTTTTTTCCGACTGTGACTCCTCCTGCAACATCGTTTGAGCTGAAACGATGATTGCCACATCGGCAACACCGGATAAAAACATTAAAACCATAACGTAGAAAATCATCATCCAGAAATAGTTTTCTGAAAAACCGAAATCGCTCGCATGCTTTTCCATCAATCCGTACAAAGGCAGCAGTGATAAGGTGATGGCGTCCACCAAAATACCGGCATTGATTAATTTCCGCTTTGATACTTTATGCTTGTAACGGTTAACCAGCAATGCGCCGGTCATCGCTCCTAAACCGATCGGCGCAATGAGGAAGTAACCGATCTGTCCGACGGTAATGTGTAAAAAGTTTAAGGCAAAATCAGGGACCAATCCCACCACACCTCTTTCTATGGAAAAAACAAAGGTAATCTGTAGCATGGCCATCAAAAGCAAAGGTTCGTGTTTGATATATGCCAAGCCTTCTTTCAATTTTTCCACCATACTCCGCAGACCCTTTTTAACATCATTTTTTATCTCCTCTTTTTGGATCACAATATTACGGATTGGAGGCAGTAGCGTATCAACAAACGTCGCCAGTAAAAATGCCAGGATTAAAACAAAATATACATCATCACCGAACCAAACCAAAAGCGGTCCTGCCAGCGAGTAACCCAGTAGGAAACCCGCGTACAGTGTGAACAGGAATAATGTATTGGCCATCAGTAAATTTTCCCTTTTGGTCAAAGCTGGGATACTGGCGCTTTCCGCCGGACCGAAAAATACCGAAATAAATGCGATTAAAAAAGCGACAACCAGCATGGCGTGGTAGGAATCGCCGAAAAAAATCAGGCCGGCGACAACTACCGCGCGCAACAAATTGGAAACTATTAAAATAACCTTGCGGTTCAAACTGTCCGCCAAGACACCCGCCACACTGCTGAACAATATCGGCGGGATTGTGATTAAGGCAACCAAAAGACTGACAATAAAATTTGATCCGCTGATTTCAAAAACCCGGATGGCCAGGATGAAATTCAGCATGTGGCTGGCCGGCATGGAAAGCACCTGCGAAAGCCACAGTTTGACAAAATCTTTGTCCGAAAAAATTGTACTGTCTCCTAGTATTTTGAATTTAGCCATTTTTTTTCCTGTTTGATTGTTTTTTCTTTACCTGTCCCTCCCGCCATTCGGCAATCTTTTTGTGGTCGCCCGACAGTAATATTTTCGGCACGGACCAAGTCTTGAATTTCTCAGGACGCGTATATTGCGGAAATTCCACGTAATCTTTTCCTTTGGAGAATGTATCGTTTAAAGCTGATTCACCGTGACCCAGAACCCCGGGAATCAGACGGGCCACCGCTTCAATTATCACCATAGAAGCCAGTTCTCCTCCGCTCAAAACATACGGGCCGATTGAAACCTTTTCATCGATCAGTTTGTCCACCCGCGCATCAACTCCTTCGTATCTCCCGCAGATAAATGTCAGCTGATTAAGCGTAGCATATTTTTTTGCCAGTGCATGGTCAAACTGTTTGCCGGCCGGATCCATCAGAATGATTTTGGCATTCTTTTTTTGCCTGACTTTTTTTAATGTTTTATAAATCGGGTCAATCTTCAAAACCATCCCCGGCCCGCCACCGTACGGGCGGTCATCTACAGTATTATGCTTATCTTGTGTTGCCTTCCGGATGTCATGCACGCCGATACTGACCAGTTTCTTTGACTGGGCTCTTTTTAGGATTGTTTCGTTAAAATATGAATCAAATATATCCGGAAAAATTGTCAGAATATCAAATTTCATAGGAAAATAATGTGTCTAAAAACAAAAACCGTATCTGTAGTATATCACAGAATACGGTCCCTGTCGTTTCTTGTAAACGCTATTTTATAACTTTAGATCATCAATCGCGCTGGTGTCTTCTTCCTGAACTGGTGATGGAGTAGAAGTCATCGGGCGGGCTGGTTTACGAGATCCTTCCGGTTCGTAAATCTTCAGATTTACCCTTGCCTGATTCTTTGCTCCGACCACTCTCAGAAGAGTGCGGATTGACTTTGCGGTCTGACCATTGCGACCGATTACCTGTCCGAGATCCTTTTGATCAACTTTCAGAGTAATTAGCACGCCCATTTCGTCTACTGTACGTTCTGATTGAACAGCATCAGGGTTGTCCACTAATGCTTTGACAACGTATTCAACGAATGTCTGGTCTTGGTGAGCTTCAGCCATTTTCTTATCGTTACTGATTAGAAGTAATAAGGTGCATTCCCTCCCTGCCGACCTTTTTCTAGTACATCCATACTTAGATTTGGGAA
>JBAYGC010000035.1:0-2642 GCA_041666845.1 Patescibacteria group bacterium
ATCAAGTATTAACATGATCAGGACAAAGACAATAAATCCTATCCAAAAAACGGGGTTGACATCCATAATAGCATTTTTTTTATTAAAAATAGTTGAGAGTGATAAGTAAGTGATGAGTGATGAGTGATAAGTGCTGCGAAGCAAAACGTTTACACAGTTACATATTATACAATTCAACAGTTCAACGATTCAACGATTCAACAATATCACTTATCACTTATCACTCATCACTCACTTGTTATTTTATTTATACAATCGTTCTCTGACTGCTTTAATTTCCTCAGAGGTTACATAATCATCAAAATCCATTTGTTTATCAATAATCCCACGTGGAGTTAATTCAATAATGCGGTTACAAACCGTTTGAATGAATTCCCTGTCGTGCGATGACATTAATACGTTACCTTTAAAGTTCACAAGTGTGTTGTTGAACGCCTGAATAGATTCCAGGTCTAAATGGTTTGCCGGTGAGTCCAGTATCATCACGTTAGCATTTTTCAACATCATCCGCGAAATCATGCAACGCATCTTTTCTCCTCCGGAAAGGACACTGGCTTTTTTGTATATTTCTTCTCCCGAGAAAAGCATTTTCCCAAGATAGCCACGGATAAATGATTCGAGGGTATCGTTCGAGAATTGTCCGAGCCAGTCCACCAAATTCAAATCTGTATTGAAAAAATCCGAGTTATCCAGCGGAAGATAAGCGTGGGTGATGGTAATTCCCCAATTATATGTGCCTTCATGGTGTTTGTCGTGACCGTTGATGATCTCGAAAAATGCCGTCATGGCACGCGGGTCTTTCGATACAAAGACAATTTTATCGTTCTTTTCTACATTAAAATTAATGTCCTTGAAAAGTACGGTGCCATCATCCGCTTTCTTTCCTAATCCTTTAATTTCTAAAACCATATTTCCCGGTTCTCTGTCGGGGGTGAAAATTATTCCGGGATATTTTCGGGTTGATGGCTGAATTTCGTCGACATTAAGTTTCTCGAGCATTTTTTTACGGCTGGTCGCTTGTTTCGACTTGGCTACGTTGGCACTGAAACGGCGGATAAATTCTTCCAGTTCTTTACGTTTCTCATCCGCTTTCTTATTCTGCGTCTGCTGCTGTTTCAGGGCGAGCTGACTTGATTCGTACCAGAAAGAATAGTTCCCCGCAAAGAGTTGCACCTTGCCATAATCAATGTCCACGGTATGCGTACTCACGGCATCCAGAAAGTGGCGGTCGTGGGAAACTACCAGTACCGTATTGTCATAATTAGCCAGATAGTTCTCGAGCCACATCACTGTATCCACATCGAGGTCGTTGGTAGGCTCATCCAGCAAGAGGTTGTCGGGTTTTCCGAACAATGCCCTTGCAAGTAATACGCGAACCTTCTCCTGTCCACTGAGCTCTTTCATCAGCTGATAATGTGAGTTTTCTTTGATACCCAAACCACTCAACAAAGAAGCAGCATCACTCTCGGCATTCCATCCGTTCATTTCCGAAAATTTATCTTCCAATTCTGAAGCCCTTATACCATCAGCATCCGTAAAATCTTCTTTCAGATAGATGGCATCTTTCTCCTCTTTAACTTTCCAGAGAATATCGTGTCCCATCATCACAGTTTCGATGACAGTGACTTCGTCAAACTCAAAGTGGTCCTGTTTAAGTACCGACAAACGCTCCCCCGGTCCGAAATGTATGGTGCCGCGTGTTGCGTCGAGATCGCCACTTAAAATACGTATCAGGGTGGATTTTCCGGCACCGTTGGCACCGATTACGCCGTAGCAGTTGCCGGCGGTAAACTTGAGATTGACATCGGAAAACAACACTCTTTTTCCGAACTGAATAGCTAAATTTGAAACTGTAATCATTTGTTGAAATAATTTACCATTTAAACATTTAGTATTTACCACTTTATTCAGAAATCAAATGCTTGATATTCTTATCGAACAAATAGTAAATAGTAAATGTTTAAATGGTAAATAGAATTAAGATATATATTAATAAAATTTTTTACTCAATAACTCCCAGGGCACGTGCTGCTTTCGATATTTTCTCGATCGATTCATCGATTTGGTCGAAAGTGTGCGTAGCCATGAGGGAATAGCGTATCAGAGAATCCTCAGAACGAACTGCAGGAGAAACAACAGGATTTACAAAAACGCCATCGTCCATCAACATCCGTGTCATAGCAAATGTATTGGTATTATCCCGAACGTAAAGCGGAATAATCGGTGTTTCCGTTGTTCCTATTTCAAAACCTGCTTTCAGGAAACCCTCCTTGGCGCGTTTTGTGTTTGCCCACAAAGTATCTTTTCTCCATGTTTCATCGGCCATTACATTCAGTGCTTCGATAACACAAGCCGTAGATGCAGGAGTGATGGAGGCGCTGAAAATCAATGTTCGTGAGTTATGTTTCAGGAAATTGATGATATTTTCATCAGCTGCAATAAATCCACCGATGGTACCTAACGACTTGCTGAAAGTACCCATGATCAAATCTACATCATCAGAAACACCGAAATGTTCGCAGATGCCAGCTCCGGTCTTTCCGAAAACACCCAGTGAGTGCGCTTCGTCGACCATAATGGAGGCGTTATATTTCTTTGATAGTTCCACTATTTCCGGTAATTTAGCCACATCGCCTTCCATA
>JBAYGC010000036.1:0-2611 GCA_041666845.1 Patescibacteria group bacterium
AGGCCGGCAAATCCTCCGCCAAGGGGGCCAAATAATGAAAGACGAACGCGCCGCCAAATTCAAGCAGGTAAATCATTCGGTCACCAAGGTCGACGCCCTGCAGCTCGCCCTCGGCAAGGATTCCTACGTGGCCGACTTCGTGCCGCGCGGCACGCTTATCATCAAGATGCTGTGGAGCCCGCACGCCCACGCCATCATAAAGGCCATAGACGTCTCCGCCGCGGAGAAGATGCCCGGCGTGAAAGCCGTGCTCTGGTACGGCAACGTGCCGCGCATAGCGCACTGCACCGCCGGCCAGGGTTTCCCCGAGCCTTCGCCTTACGACACTTTCATGTTCGACAAGAAGGTGCGCTTTGTAGGCGACCGCGTGGCCGCCGTTGCCGCCGAAACCGAGGACCAGGCGCTGGCCGCCGTTGCCGCCATAAAGGTGGAATACGAAGTCCTCAAGCCCGTTTTCTCGCTGGACGAAGCCATGGCCGAAGGCGCCCCCGTCATCCACGACGAGCCCGAAGCCCACGTACCCATCCCGATCCCCTACGAGCCAAAAAAGAACCTGGTAGCGCACGTGGCGTGCGAAGCCGGCGACTTCGAGAAGGGCATGAAGGAAGCGGACTTCCGGTTCGACGAAACTTTCGAGACCCCCTACGCGCAGCACTGCCCCATCGAGCCCTACACCACGCTGGCGCAGATAGCGCCCTCGGGGCGCCTCCTCATCACCACCTCCACGCAGGTCCCCTTCCACTGCCGGCGCGTGGTCGCGCTGACCCTCGGCATTCCCGTGCAGAAGATCCGCGTTGTAAAGCCCCGCATCGGCGGCGGCTTCGGCTGCAAGCAGGAAATACTGCTTGAAGACGTTACGGCCATGTTCGCGCTGCGCACAGGCAAGCCCTGCCTCTGGCAGTTCAACCGCGAGGAGACCTTCCGCACCGGCCGCACCCGCCATCCTTTCCGCATACGCATCCGCGCCGGCGTAAAGAAGGACGGCACCATAACAGCTATCGCCATGGACGCCATCAACAATACCGGCGCCTACGGCGGCCACGGCCTTACCGTGGTGTCCTGCGCCGGCTCCAAGGTGCTGCCGCTCTACCACTGCGAGAACATCCACTTCGACGGCAAGTCGTACTACACCAACCTGCCCGTCGGCGGCGCCTACCGCGGCTTCGGGGCCACGCAGGCCTTCTTCGCCATGGAATCCGTAGTGGACGAAATGGCCGAAGCCATCGGCATGGAACCGCTCAAGTTCCGCCAGATCAACCACATCCGCGAGGGCGAAGGCTCCCCCATCTTCGCCGCGCTGGGCGAAGGCCGGGAAGGCACGCCCATGACCGTGGGCTCCAACGCCCTTGCCGAGTGCATAGTAAAGGGCGCCGAAGCCATAGGCTGGAAGAACCGCTCCGACTGGCGCGGCAAGACCGGGCGCTTCCGCCGCGGTTTCGGCATGGCCTGCCTGATGCAGGGCTCGTCCATCCCCGACATCGACATGGGCGGCGCCATGATCAAGATCAACGAGGACGGCTCGTTCAACCTTAACGTGGGCGCCACCGACCTGGGCACCGGCTCGGACACGGTGCTGGCCCAGATCGCCGCCGAGGAGCTGGAAACTACCACCGACAAGATGATAGTTTACTCCTCCGACACGGACATGACGCCCTTCGACGTGGGCGCCTACGCCTCGTCCACCACGTACCTCTCCGGCGAGGCCGTGCGCAAGGCCGCGGCCGACGCCAAGCGGCAGATCCTGTTCACCGGCGCCGAGATGCTGGGGCTTAAGGTGGAGGAAGTGCGCTGCGAGGACGCGCACGTGCTGAACGAGGACGGCAGCAAGAAGGTCTCGTACAGCGACATCGCCAACTACTCGCTCTACCAGAAGAACCAGTACCAGATCATCGGTACCGCTTCGCATATCACCAAGAAGTCCCCCCCGCCGTTCGCCGCCCACTTCGCCGAGATCGAAGTGGACACGCTCACCGGGTTCATCAAAGTGCTCAACTACGTTTCGACCATAGACTGCGGCACGGCCATCAACCCGGCGCTCTGCGAAGGCCAGACCGAAGGCGGCACGCTCAACGGGATCAGCTACGCCCTCACCGAGCAGTACCTCTTCGAGAACGGCCGCATGAGGAACGCCTCGTTCGCCGACTACCACATTTACTCCATGCGCGACAGACCGCGCGTGCAGGCGATCCTGGTGCCGTCTTACGAGGACACCGGGCCTTTCGGCGCCAAGAGCGTGTCGGAGATCTGCATCAACGGGCCAGCGCCCGTCTTCGCCAACGCCATCTACAACGCCACGGGCGCCCGCATCCGGGAGTTCCCCTTCACCCCCGACAAGGTGCTCGCCGCCATCCAGGCCGTACAGAAGAAATAAGTCAAAGTTGTCATAAACAAACCGGCCACGCATTCAATGCGTGGCCGGTTTGCGTTCGGGGTCAGGTCTTTACTTTTGACCTTCACTTACGGAACGCATAAACCTAACCGCCGGGCTTCCCCGGCGGTTTTAACAATATGTCAAAAGTAAAGACCTGACCCCATTACCCTCCGGAGAAAGGCGAGAGAAGGGTTACGAGGTCGCCGTCGCGGATGGGGGCGTCCCAGTCCACGAACTTAT